>NZ_CP081987.1:2655000-3137500 GCF_023038235.1 Shinella oryzae
CGCTGCGCTGGCTCTCCGGCACGTTCCTGACCGGCATCACCTCTTCGATACTCATGGGCGTGGCGCTGTTTGCGGCGCTTGACGGGCGCCAGCAGCTCGCCATTCCCGCCGAGGCCTACGCCTCTCTCGGCGCACCGAACCAGACGAGCAAGAACGGCGAGACGGCGAAGCGCGGTCAGCGTGTTCTCGAACCCGCGATCGTGACGAAACCGTCCGACAAGAAGATCATGGAGATCTCCACCATGATCCATGACGGGCAGAAGGAAGTCGTGCGGCGGCAGCCCTTCGCGCATGTGAAGATGGCACTCGCCGCCAATCATGCGACGACGGAAGATTACCCGCGCTTCGATCCGCTCGCGATCTTCTCCACGAACGGCAAGGACGCCGCACCCGCCTCGCGCATGGGCACGATCTATGGGTCGGATGTCGAATCGGAAGTGGCGCTTCAAACCGACGCCTTCCCGAATGGCGATGCCAACCTCGACTATGCGGACCAGATGTCGATCGAGGAGGTCGAGGAGAATGTGCGCACCAACGGCTCGGTTCTCACCGACGGCAGCACGCAGGTCGCCTCGCTCTATTACGTCGATCCTCAGCGCTTCGCCTCCGAATCCTCCGATCTCGACCTCCTGCAGGGCCTGACCGCCCGCGTGGTGGAAGAGAACATGAGCGTTTCGAGTTTCGACACGCTGACGCCCGATGACACGGAATATGCCGACGACGTCATCCCCGTGCGGCGCGCGGCCGATATCGACGAGCTCATGACGGCCGCAGGCTACAGCAAGGCCCAGGCCGAGGACCTCTCGGACTATTTCGCCGAGGAACTCGGCAGCAAAGAACTTTCCGAGGGTGACGTGCTGCGCATCTGCGTCTCCCAGCAGCGCAACGAGGCGAGCATCGTTCGCGCGACCATCTATTCCGGCGGCCGCCATGTCATGACGGCGGCGCTCGACGACAAGGGCCGCTTCGTCAAGGGCGCCGAGCCGCCGGTGCTCGATGCCGTGGCGACGGCCTTCGACGACGACGATCGCCCGACGATCATTGCCGGCCGCGACCTGCCGCGCGTCTATGACGGTATCTATCGAGCCGCACTGTCCTATGGCATGGGCCAGGATATGACGGCCGAGATGATCCGTATCCTCGCCAGCAACGTCGATTTCCAGGCGCAGCTGCGGCCGACGGATTCCCTCGAAGCATTCTTCTCCGTCACCGATCAGAACGGCACCGCCGCCGAGGGCTCCGAGATCCTGCTGCTCGACGCGAAGTTCGGCGATACCGAAACGCGGGTCTACCGCTTCCAGAACCCGGAAGACGATTCCGTCGATTATTACGATCGCGACGGCAAGAGCATCCGGCAGTTCCTGCTGCGCAACCCGGTTCCCAACGGCGTGTTCCGATCCGGCTTCGGCATGCGGCGCCATCCGATCCTCGGCTTTTCGCGCATGCATACCGGCGTGGACTGGGCAGCGCCGCGCGGCACGCCGATCATCGCGGCCGGCAACGGCGTCGTGGAAAAGGCCGGCTGGGATTCCGGCGGCTACGGAAACCAGACGCTGATCCGCCACGCCAACGGATACGTCTCCTCCTACAATCACCAGAACGCCATCGCCAAGGGCATCAAGCCGGGCGTCAAGGTAAGGCAGGGCCAGGTCATCGGCTATGTCGGTTCGACCGGGCTTTCGACCGGGCCTCACCTGCATTACGAGCTGATCGTCAATGGCAACAAGGTGGACGCCCTGAAAATCCGACTGCCCGGCGGCAAGTCGCTTGAGGGCAAGGCGCTCGCGAAGTTCGAAAGCGAACGCAAGCGCATCGACGATCTGCTCGGCAGCGGCGAGAGCGCGACCGAGCTGGCCGAGACGCACTGATCATCGCTTGGCCAGGTCAGCAAAAAGCGCGGGCTTTCACCCGCGCTTTTGTTGTTCACGCATTGACGGCTGTTAGGCCGCCTTGCTGACCGCCGCACCGCGCGGCGCAAACAGCAGGCGATCGGAGCCGGCCGTGACCTTGACGATCGATCCGTCGGGGATGTCGCCGGCCAGGATCTTCTCGGCGAGCGGATCCTGAAGGTGCTTCTGGATCGCCCGCTTCAGCGGACGTGCGCCATAGACCGGATCGTAGCCCTTCTCGGCAAGCCAGTGCACGGCCTCCTCGTCCAGCTCGAGAACGATCTTGCGATCTTCCAGAAGCCGGCGCAGGCGGGCCAGCTGGATATCGACGATCGCACCCATTTCCGACCGCCGCAGGCGGTGGAACAGGATGATCTCGTCGACGCGGTTCAGGAATTCCGGGCGGAATGCCGTCTTTACGACATCCATCACCTGGTCGCGAACCGTGTCGCTGTCCTCGTTCTCGCCGAGAGCCGTCAGGTATTCGGCACCAAGGTTCGAGGTCATGATGATCATCGTGTTGCGGAAGTCGACGGTGCGGCCCTGGCCATCGGTCAGGCGGCCATCGTCGAGAACCTGCAGCAGCACGTTGAAGACGTCGGGATGCGCCTTCTCGATCTCGTCGAACAGCACGACCTGGTAGGGCCGGCGGCGGACGGATTCGGTGAGCGCACCACCTTCCTCATAACCGACATAGCCGGGAGGCGCACCGATCAGCCGGGCCACAGAGTGCTTCTCCATGTATTCCGACATATCCATGCGCTGGATCGCCGTCTCATCGTCGAAGAGGAAGCGCGCAAGCGCCTTGGTCAGCTCCGTCTTGCCGACACCGGTCGGGCCGAGGAAGATGAACGAGCCGATCGGCCGGTTCGGATCCTGCAAGCCGGCGCGGGCGCGGCGCACGGCACGCGAAACCGCCTGCACGGCATCGCCCTGACCGACGACCCACTTGGCCAGCTCGTCTTCCATCCGCAGCAGCTTGTCGCGTTCGCCTTCCAGCATCTTGTCCACGGGGATGCCCGTCCACCGGGAAACCACATGCGCGATGTTGTCTGCGGTCACGACCTCCTGCACCATCGGATCGACATCGCCGGCATCGCTGCCTTCGGCTTCCTCCAGCTCCTTTTCGAGCTTGGGAATGATGCCGTAGGCGAGTTCGCCCGCACGCTGGAATTCACCCTTTCGCTGCGAAATGGCGAGTTCGTTGCGCAACTCGTCGAGCTGACGCTTGAGATCGGCGGCGCGGCCGAGCTTGGACTTTTCCGCCTGCCAGCGCGCCGTCAGCGCAGAGGCTTCCTCCTCGATCGCAGCAAGGTCGACTTCAAGCTTTTCCAGACGATCCTGCGATGCGCGGTCGGTTTCCTTCTTCAGGGCCTCGCGCTCGATCTTGAGCTGGATGATGCGGCGGTCGAGCTCGTCGAGTTCTTCAGGCTTGGAATCCACCTGCATGCGCAGCCGCGAGGCGGCTTCGTCCATCAGGTCGATGGCTTTGTCCGGCAGGAAGCGATCCGTGATATAGCGGTTGGAAAGCGTCGCGGCGGCAACGAGAGCCGAATCGGAGATCCGGACCTTGTGGTGCTGCTCGTACTTCTCCTTCAAGCCGCGCAGGATCGAGATCGTGTCCTCGACGGTCGGCTCGTCCACCATGACGGGCTGGAACCGGCGGGCAAGGGCCGCATCCTTCTCGACATGCTTGCGGTACTCGTCAAGCGTGGTGGCGCCGACGCAGTGCAGCTCGCCGCGGGCAAGCGCGGGCTTCAGCAGGTTGGACGCGTCCATGGCGCCATCCGCCTTGCCGGCGCCGACCAGCGTGTGCATCTCGTCGATGAACAGGATGATCTCGCCGTCTTCCGCCTGCACTTCGGCAAGAACGGCCTTCAGGCGCTCCTCGAATTCACCGCGGTATTTCGCACCGGCGATCAGCGCGCCCATATCGAGCGCCATCAGCTTCTTGTCCTTGAGGCTTTCCGGCACGTCGCCGTTGACGATGCGCAGCGCAAGGCCTTCGGCGATTGCGGTCTTACCGACGCCGGGTTCACCGATGAGCACGGGGTTGTTTTTGGTGCGGCGCGACAGGACCTGGATCGTGCGGCGGATCTCGTCGTCGCGGCCGATGACGGGATCGAGACGGCCTTCGCGCGCATCGGCAGTCAGGTCGCGGGCGAACTTCTTCAGCGAATCGAAACCCTGCTCGGCGCTCGCCGTATCGGCGGTACGGCCCTTGCGGATGTCGTTGATGACCTGGTTGAGCTTTGCGGCCGTCACACCGGCCTTCGCCAGAATGTCGGACGTCGCGGCGGATTTCTCGATGGTCAGCGCCAGCAGCAGGCGCTCGACGGTAACGAAGCTGTCGCCGGCCTTGCTGGCGGCATCCTCGGCCGTGGTGAAGACTTTGGCCAGCGGCTGCGACAGGTAGACCTGTCCGTTGCCGCCGGAAACCTTCGGCAGCTTGGCAAGGGCGGCATCGTTGGCGATCCGCGCATCGCGCGCATTGCCTCCGGCCCGCTCGATGAGCGAGGTCGCCATGCCCTGTTCGTCGTCGAGCAGCACTTTCAGCACATGTTCGGGGGTGAACTGCGGATTTCCGTCGGCAAGCGCCTTGGTCTGGGCGGATTGCAGGAAACCGCGAACGCGTTCGGAGTATTTCTCGATATTCATATAGGCCTCCATAACTCGGCCGGCCCTTCAGGCACCGGTCGATGATTCAGGATAAGGCTCCCTCAAAGGCAAGCCTCTCATAGATGCGCTGAGCCGGCTTTGCTGCCGGTCAATCGCCTGTGAGGAATATGGTGGCGAATTTTTCGGAATTAAAGGAGCGAAGGCCCCGTCGTCGCAGATTTTTCCGGCACTTGCCGAAACGCAAGAACCCGGCACGAAGGCCGGGTTCTGCAATGCGTAAAGGCAGGTCCACCTATTCGGAGGCGGTCTCAAGGGCGGGCGCATCGTCGCCGCCGGACTGGCCGTCCTCGCCACCGGCAGCCTGGGCCTCACCGCGACGCGGGCGGCGCGGACGGGCGGCAGTGCGGCGACGCGGTGCACGGCCGGCGGCCGGCGCAGCGCCTTCTTCTTCGAGCGCCACTTCCGCGGGCGTTCCCTCGATGACCGGCTGCGGGCCGGAGCCATCGACGACGGGTTCTTCAACGGCGGCAGCGACGGCAACCGGAGCCTGCTGCTCTTCGCCATGTCCGACTTCGTCTTCGTGATCCCGGTCGAAACCATCGCGATCATTGTAATCGTTGCGATCCCCACCATCGTGGCGGTCTTCACGCGGAGCGCGCTCCTGCATCTGCGCCTGTGCGGCAGCGATGATGCGGTTATAGTGCTCGGCATGCTGGAGGTAGTTTTCCGCGATGACGCGGTCACCGGCGCTCTGGGCGTCGCGGGCCAGGGCTGCATATTTTTCTGCAATATGCTGGGCCGTGCCCCTGATTTTCACATCCGGACCAGAACTGTCATAAGTTCGCGTCAACGGATTACCGCCCTTGCGGTGGTTGTTGTTGTTATTGTTATTATTATTGTTGTTGTTATTACGCCCGCGGCCGCGCTTGTTTTGCTGTCCTGGCCTCATATGTCACTCACCTAACGTATCCATGTATCGATGATTCATGTATCTGCAGCCTGATCGGGACACGCCAGATCAAGCATCCTTACCCGCGGGCAAACCACGCCGGCCGGTGGTCCTGTCGCCGTAAGACGTCAAATTAACAGGTACCCGCACAGGGAAGTCTTCAACCCTAGCAACTCTTCGAGAGAGCAATCCTCACGATCGGGTCACGCGGCACAAATCGCTGCGCCATGACCTCTTGCCCAGTGCGTGGCCGCAACCTATCCCGCTTCCTTCACAATTCCAAGCTTTTTCTTTGCGACTGCGGAATTTGCTGCGCTGCGGCAGCATACCTACAAAGAGACTGGCTTCGAAAAGACGAGGACACGATCATTGCCGCCAAGATCCTCTACCGCTGCGATTCGCGCAAAACCTTTTTCGCGCATGATCCCGGTAACGGATGCTTTTTGGTCGTAACCGATCTCGTAAGCCACCAGGCCGTCCTGTGCGAGGTGATCGGCAGCTCCGGCCGCAATGGCGCGGTAGGCATCAAGGCCGTCGTCACCGCCATCCAGCGCCAGGATCGGATCATGCAGCCGGACCTCTTCGTCCAGCGTCTCGACCACGGAATGCGCGATATAGGGCGGATTTGACACGATGATGTCGAACACCCCGGTCACCGCCGCAAACCAGTCGCTTTCGACCACGTCGAAGCGACCCGCGAGACCATTCATATCGGCATTGCGCATGGCCGTTTCAAGGGCGCCCATGGAAACATCCGCGCCGACGCCGGTTGCGCCCGGCACCAGGTCGAGCAAAGCAAGACAGATCGCGCCCGTGCCGGTTCCAAGGTCGAGAATGCGGCAGGCGCCCCGATCCGACACGAACCGGCGCGCATGGGGCACGAGCGTGTCCACGAGGATCTCGGTGTCCGGCCGCGGTTCGAGTGTATCAGGAGAAAGCATCAGGTCGAGCCGCGAGAACGCGCGGCGGCCGAGAATGCGATGCACCGGTTCGCGCGCCACGCGACGCGCGATTGCACCTTCAATCATTGTCATCTGTTCGCCTGTCAACGGGCGGTCCCCATCGACAAGGAAGGCCGTGGACGACAGATGCAGAAGGCCGTCGAGCAAGGTCCGCGCGTCGCGCGCGGCATCCGCAATGCCCGCATCTTCCAGGCGGCGCCGCGCCGCGGCAAGCGCCTCGGCAAGCGTCGTGCTCATGCCCGGCCCTGTTCGCCGAGCTGCGCCAGAAGGCCCGCCTGATAATCCGCCAGCAGCGCGTCCACCACCTCGTCGATCTCGCCCATCATCATGCGGTCGAGCTTGTAGAGGGTGAGGTTGATGCGGTGGTCGGTCACGCGTCCCTGCGGGAAATTGTAGGTCCGGATGCGCTCGGAACGGTCACCGGAGCCGACCTGGCTCTTGCGGTCGGCGGATCGTTCGCTGTCGGCGCGCTGGCGCTCCATGTCGTAGAGCCGCGAGCGCAGGATCTGCATGGCCTTGGCGCGGTTCTGATGCTGCGACTTCTCCGAGCTCGTCACCACGATGCCCGTCGGAAGATGCGTGATGCGCACGGCCGAGTCCGTCGTGTTGACGTGCTGCCCGCCGGCGCCGGATGAGCGCATCGTATCGATGCGGATATCCTCGGGCCGCACCTCGACGTCGATTTCCTCTGCCTCGGGCAGGACGGCGACCGTCGCCGCCGACGTGTGGATGCGCCCGCTTGCTTCGGTTTCCGGCACACGCTGGACGCGGTGCACACCCGATTCGAACTTAAGCTTGGCGAAGACGCCGCGGCCGGTGATCGTCGCAATGATTTCCTTGAAGCCGCCGGCTTCGCCCTCGCTCGACGAGATGACCTCCACCTTCCAGCCATTGGCAGCGGCATAGCGCTCATACATGCGGAAGAGATCGCCGGCAAACAGCGCCGCCTCCGAGCCGCCCGTGCCCGCGCGGATTTCCAGGATCGCACTCTTCTCGTCGGCGGCATCCTTCGGGAGAAGCAGGATCTGCATCTCCTGTTCAAGCGCCTCGAGCCGCTGCTTGAGGTCCGGCAGCTCCATGTCCGCGAGGTCGCGCATCTCGCGGTCGGTCGTCTTATCCGCCAGCAGCGCCTCGAGATCGGCGATCTCGCCCGCGACCTTTTCGTATTCGCGCACCTTGGTCACGACCGGCTGAAGCTCGGAATACTCGGAGGCGAGGCGGACATAGGTCTCCGAATCCGGACCCGCCGACATGCGCGCCTCGATCTCGCCGAAACGGCGTTCGAGTTCGCGCATCTTTTCAACGGGAAGCTTCGCCACCGTTCAGACTCCCATCATTTCTTTAAAGCGGAATACCGTTCTCGGCCGCGAAATCGGCGAGGATCTGGCGGATGGAGGCCGTCGGCCGCACATCGTCGAGCGCTGGAATCAGCACCGATTCCAGCTTGGCCACATCCAGCGACAGCAACATCGACTTGACTGGCCCGATCGCCGCTGGTGACATCGAGACCGAGCGGAAGCCGATGCCCAGCAGCGCCATGGCCGAAATCGGCTTGCTCGCCATCTCGCCACAAAGCGTCACCGAGGTCTCGTTGCGCTCGCCGGCGCGCACGATATCGCGCAGGATGCGCAGGAACGGGCGCCCGAGCGTATCGAAACGATCGGAGACACGCGCATTGCCCCGGTCGACCGCCATGGCGAACTGGAAGAGGTCGTTCGAGCCGACCGAGACGAAGTCGACCTCCGCCATCAGTTCATCGAGCTGCCAGAGCAGCGCCGGTACTTCGAGCATGGCGCCGAATTGCAGCTTCTTCGGCAGTTGTTCGCCGATCTTCGACTGCCGCTGGATTTCCTTTTGCAGGAGGCCGCGAACCTCGCGCAGCTCGGAGACCTCCGTTACCATCGGCAGCATCAGCCGCAGATCAGCGCCGGCAGCAGCGCGCAGCATGGCGCGAAGCTGCGTGCGCAGCAGGCCGGGCCGGTCGAGCGACAGGCGGATGGCCCGCCAGCCGAGCGCCGGGTTTTCTTCCTCCGCCGCGCGGAAATACGGCACGACCTTGTCGCCGCCGATATCGAGCGTGCGGAACGTCACCGGGCGTCCGGCGGCGTGCTTCAGAACATTGCGGTAAAAGGCTTCCTGTTCCTCCGCCTTCGGCATCGTCGAGGCGATCATGAACTGCAATTCGGTGCGGAAAAGGCCGATGCCGGACGCGCCGGACTCGTTGAGATGCGGCAGGTCGACCAGCAGGCCGGCATTCATCTGGAGATTGATCTCCCGTCCGTCCTTCGTGACCGGCTCGACGGCGCGCAGCGCGCGGTACTGTTCCTGCCGGCGGGCGCGGAAACGCACCTTCTCCTCGTAGGAACGCTGGAGATCGGGCAGCGGGCGCAGGTGCACGCGCCCGTCATCGCCGTCGATGATGATCGCGTCGCCGTTTTCCGCCAGCGCAACCACCCCGGCGGCCTGCCCGACGACGGGAATACCCATCGCACGCGCCACGATGACGACATGGCTGGTGACCGCGCCGTCCTCCAGGACGAGGCCACGCACGTTCTCGCGCGGGTAATCGAGCAGCTCGGCCGCACCCATGGCGCGCGCAACGACGATCGCATCGTTCGGGAAGTTGCTTGCCGAAAGCTTCGCGCCGTAGCCGGTGAGCTGGCGCAGCAGCCGGTTGGCCAGGTCGTCGAAATCGTGCATGCGCTCGCGCAGATACGGGTCCGTCAGGCGGATCATGCGCGCTTTGGTCTCGCTCTGAACGCGCTCGACGGCAGCCTCGGCGGTGAGACCGTTGCGGATCGCCTCTTCGAGCTTCCTGACCCAGCCGCGGTCATGGGCGAACATGCGGTAGGTTTCCAGCACCTCGCGGTGCTCGCCCTCCATCGACACCTCGCGGCGCGACAGCATGTCGTCGATGGAGATGCGCAGGGACCCGAGCGCTTCGGCCAGACGGCCGAGTTCGTGCTCGGAATCCTCGTTGAGCAGGTTGGTGACGACGATGCGCGGCTCGTGCAGCACGACATAGCCGAGGCCGATGCCCTCGCCGAAGCTCGCGCCCTCGATCGATACGGGCCGGGACAGGTCGAGTTCCAGGCCGGGCTTGGTGAGCTTCTTCAGCTCGCCGGTCGCCACCATTTCGGCGATCACCATCGCCGTCGTTTCAAGAGCCTCCACCTCGTCCTCGCGATAGGTGCGGCTTGCCTTGTTCTGTACAACAAGCACGCCGAGCGCCCTGCCCGTGCGCAAGATGGGGACGCCGAGGAACGAATGGTAGATCTCTTCGCCCGTTTCCGGGAGATAGGTGAAGGCTGGGTGCGATTGCGCGTCGGAAAGGTTCAAGGGCCGCGCGGATGCGGCGATGGTGCCGACGAGACCCTGGCCCATCTTCAGCTGGGCAAGGTGGACGGCGCCGGGATTGAGGCCTTCGGTGGCATAAAGCTCCAGAACGCCGTCGGAACGCAGCACGTAGACGGAACATACTTCCGCGACCATGTTCTGCGCGATCTGGCGCACGATCTGGTCAAGGCGTTCCTGCGGCTCTAGCGGCTCCGCCATAATTTCGCGAAGCCGCTTGAGAAGAACGCGCGGACCCGCGGAGAGGTCTCTCATCGCGTGGCGTCTCCCGAAAATGACGTTACTCCACCGGCGCATGGCCACGCCGGCGATCCTGAGATCGACGCCGAGTCAGCCGGTGCTTACTTCTTATCGAGACCGTAGACGGAATGCAAAGTCCGAACGGCAAGTTCGGCATAGGGACCGTCGATCAGGATGGAGATCTTGATCTCGGAGGTCGTGATCGCCTTGATGTTGATGCCCTTCTCGGCCAGCGCGCGGAAGGCCGAGGCGGCGACGCCCGCATGGCTGCGCATGCCGATGCCGATGACGGACACTTTCACCAGGCCCGTTTCGTGCTGGATCACGTCGAAACCGACCTGTTCCTTGGCAGCCTCGAGAACCTTGAGCGCCTTCTCGACGTCGCCGAACGGGACGGTGAAGGTCATGTCGGTCTTGGAGCCGTCCTCGGAAATGTTCTGGACGATCATGTCGACATTGATATGCGCTTCGGCCAGCGGGCCGAAGATCGCGGCAGAAACGCCCGGCCGGTCCGCGACGCGGCGGAGCGAGATCTGCGCTTCATCCTTGGCATAGGCGATGCCGGTTACGACTTCCTGTTCCACGATCTCATCCTCATCACAAATCAGCGTACCGGGCGGGTTCAGAAGATCGCCCATGCCCGGCGCATCGGGGTCCTCGAAGGAGGAACGAACGAAGGTGCGCACCTTGTGCACCATGGCGAGCTCGACGGAGCGCACCTGCAGCACCTTGGCGCCGAGCGAGGCCATTTCGAGCATTTCCTCGAAGGCGATCTTCTTCAGGCGGCGTGCCTTGGGCTCGATGCGCGGATCGGTCGTATAGACGCCGTCCACGTCCGTATAGATATCGCAACGGTCGGCCTTGACGGCCGCGGCGATGGCGACGGCCGAGGTATCCGAGCCGCCACGGCCAAGCGTCGCCACGCGGTTGTCGGGGCCGAGCCCCTGGAAACCGGCCACCACGGCGACCTGTCCGGCGCCCATGCGGCGGATCATTTCCGCGCCGTCGATATCGAGGATACGGGCCGCGCCGTGCGCGTTGTCCGTACGGATCGGGATCTGCCAGCCCTGCCAGGAGCGGGCGTCGACTCCCATCGATTGCAGCGCGATGGCGAGAAGGCCGGCAGTGACGAGCTCGCCCGAGGCAACGATGGCGTCATATTCGCGCGCATCGTAGAAGGGCGAGTTTGCACCCGTCACCTTCGGCATGTTCTGCACCCAGGCCACCAGTTCGTTCGTCTTGCCGGACATGGCCGAAACGACGACCGCCACCTCGTGGCCGGCATCGACTTCACGTTTCACATGACGGGCCACATTGTGGATACGGTCGAGGTCCGCGACGGAGGTCCCGCCGAATTTCATCACGATGCGTGCCATGGGTATGTACCGCTATTCCATATGTGCGCGCGGGCGCGCGGGAGAAACCGCGGCGTCTCTTAGCCGAAGACCCGACGCTGTGCAATGCGCAAACTGTACCAATGGGTACGGTGCGGCGGAAAGGCGCTCCGGCGGGTGCGTGTGGGTGCGACAAGCACAGGAATATGAAAGGTGTCGGCACGGGTCACAGGGCGTCGGGGAGCGAGGCCGTAGCGTAGCACCGATCCAGGCAAGCAATAAAAAGCCCGCACACCTTGGGGGCGCGCGGGCAAGAGGGATCGATGGAAGCGGCTGCGGGCGAAAAACCGCCCGCAGCCCCGTCATTTACTTCTGCCAGGATTTGACGAGTTCGTCATAGTTGACGGTGAGGGGTTTTTCCTTTTCGTTTTCGATCTTGAGCTGTGGAGCGAGGTTGCCCTTTGCGACGGCGTCCTTGTTCCAGTATTCGAGATCGTGCTCTTCGGCGAGCTTGGGGCCCATGTCGCCCTGGACGCCGGCGCGTTCGAGGCGTTCGAGCACCTTCTCCTGCTCGGCGCACAGCGAATCCATCGCTTCCTGCGCGGTCTTGGCACCCGACGAGGCATCGCCGATCGCCTGCCACCACAGCTGGGCGAGCTTCGGATAGTCGGGGATGTTCGTGCCGGTCGGCGACCATTGCAGGCGGGCCGGCGAACGGTAGAACTCCACGAGGCCGCCGAGCTTAGGCGCGCGGTCGGTGAACGACTGGTGGTCGAGCGTCGACTGGCGGATGAAGGTCAGGCCGACATGGCTCTTCTTCACGTCGACCGTCTTGGAGGTCACGAACTGCGCATAGAGCCAGGCGGCCTTGGCGCGGTCGTCGGGCGTCGACTTCATCAGCGTCCAGGAGCCGGCGTCCTGGTAGCCGAGCTTCATGCCGTCCTTCCAGTAGACGCCATGCGGGGACGGGGCGAAGCGCCACTTCGGCGTGCCGTCCGCGTTGACGACCGGCAGGCCTTCCTTGACGAAGTCGGCGGTGAACGCCGTGTAGGTGAACATCTGCTGGGCGATCTCGCCCTGCGCAGGAACCGGGCCGGATTCGGAGAAGGTCATGCCGGCGGCGGCGGCCGGCGCATAGGCCTTCAGCCATTCCAGATACTTCTCGATCGAGTAGACCGCCGCCGGGCCGTTGGTGTCGCCGCCGCGCGCCACGCACGAGCCGACCGGCTGCGACTTCTCGTTGACCTTGATGCCCCATTCGTCGACCGGCAGGCCGTTGGGAATGCCCTTGTCGCCGTTGCCGGCCATCGACAGCCAGGCGTCGGTGAAGCGCCAGCCGAGCGAGGGGTCCTTCTTGCCATAGTCCATGTGGCCATAGACCTTCTTGCCGTCGATCTCGCGGCCGGTGAAGAACTCGGCGATGTCCTCATAGGCCGACCAGTTGACGGGCACGCCGAGGTCATAGCCGTACTTCGCCTTGAAGTCGGCCTTGTTCTTCTCGTCGTTGAACCAGTCGTAGCGGAACCAGTAGAGGTTGGCGAACTGCTGGTCGGGCAGCTGGTAGAGCTTGCCGTCCGGCGCCGTCGTGAAGGACTTGCCGATGAAGTCGTCGATGTCGAGGCCCGGATTGGTGACGTCCTTGCCCTCGTTGGCCATGAAGTCGGTCAGCGAACGGGCCTGCTGGTAGCGCCAGTGGGTGCCGATGAGGTCCGAATCGTTGACATAGGCGTCGTAGATGTTCTCGCCCGACTGCATCTGCGTCTGCAGCTTCTCGATGACGTCGCCCTCGCCGATCAGGTCGTGCGTGATCTTGATGCCGGTGATGGCGGTGAAGGCCGGCGCCAGCACCTTGGATTCGTATTCATGCGTCGTGATGGTTTCCGAGACCACCTTGATGTCCATGCCGGCGAACGGCTTGGCGGCATCGATGAACCATTGCATCTCGGCTTCCTGGCCGGCGCGGTCGAGCGCCGACTGGTCGCCGATCTCCGCATCCAGGAACTTCTTGGCCGCGTCCATGTCCGCGAAGGCGGAGCCGGTGAGCGCCAGCAAGATCGCTGCCGTCGTCGTCAGAAGTTGCGTTCGCATGGTATCCTCCCTTAAGGTTTTGCGATTGCGACTGCATGTGCGGAAGCCCCAATCTCCCCGAGGCCCCCATTTCCTTTGCCTCACACGAAGCGGAACACGCCGATGGCGTAGACCACGGACAAGGCAAGAGCCCACCACAGGTTGGGACCGACAAGCCCCAGCCATGCGAGATGGATGAACGCCGAGCCGAGCAGCGACACGAACAGCCGGTCGCCGCGGGTCGTCTCGAAGCGCAGGATGCCGACGCGCGGCGCGCCCCCGGGCCGCGCATATTCCCAGACCGCCATCAGCGCGATCAGAAGGAAGATGGTCAGGAAGAACATGGCCGTCGGGAACGACCAGGCCATCCAGCCGCCGGGGATGAGCGAGGCGAACCAGTCGCGCGCGCCGTCCTTGACGGGCAGTGCGGCGACGAGAAGCCCGGCGATGACGGCATAGATGACGAGCACGGCGGCGAGTGCGACCGGCCAGCGTGTGTTGCGGTTGGCGACGGCGACCATCGGACCCCTCCCCTTCAGACCCGGCCAAGGGCAAAGCCCTTGGCGATGTAGTTGCGCACGAAGTAGATGACGAGCGCGCCGGGAATGATCGTCAGCACGCCGGCGGCCGCCAGCACGCCCCAGTCCATGCCGGACGCCGAGACCGTGCGCGTCATCGTGGCGGCGATCGGCTTGGCGTCCGTCGTCGTCAGCGTGCGGGCGATCAGAAGCTCCACCCACGAGAACATGAAGCAGAAGAAGGCCGCCACCCCGATGCCGGAGGCGATCAGCGGCACGAAGATCCTGGCGAAGAAGCGCGGGAACGAATAGCCGTCGATATAGGCGGTCTCGTCGATCTCCTTGGGCACGCCCGACATGAAGCCTTCCAGGATCCACACCGCCAGCGGCACGTTGAACAGGCAATGCGCGATGGCCACCGCGATATGGGTATCGATCAGGCCGAAAGCGGAATAGAGCTGGAAGAACGGCAGCGCGAACACCGCCGGCGGCGCCATGCGGTTGGTGAGCAGCCAGAAGAACAGGTGCTTGTCGCCCAAAAACCGGTAGCGCGAGAAGGCATAGGCCGCCGGCAGCGCCACCGAAACCGAGATCACCGTGTTGAGCACAACGTAGATGATCGAGTTGACATAACCCGAATACCACGCCGGATCGGTGAAGATCACCGCATAGTTCCTGAGCGTCGGGTTCGCCGGCCACAACGATACCGACGTCATGATCTCCGTGTTCGTCTTGAAGCTCATGTTCACCAGCCAGTAGATCGGCAAAAGCAGGAACACGATGTAAAATGTCGGGACAAGCCACGAGAGGCTGCGTCGGGTGCGCACGCCCGCCCTGACATGCGTATCGCTGGAGGTTGCCTGAAGGGCGGTTGCGGTGGTTGCCTGTGAGGTCATGGTTTCCTCCCTCACGCCTGTTCATCGCTGCTGGTCATGACCGTGTAGAAGATCCACGACAGAAGCAGGATGATCAGGAAGTAGATGATGGACATGGCCGCAGCCGGGCCGAGGTCGAACTGGCCGATCGCCATCTTGACGAGGTCGATCGACAGGAACGTGGTGGAGTTGCCCGGACCGCCGCCCGTCACGACAAAGGGCTCGGTGTAGATCATGAAACTGTCCATGAAGCGCAGCAGGAATGCGATCAGCAGCACGCGCTTCATCTTCGGCAGCTGGATGTAGCGGAACACCGCCCAGCGCGAGGCGCCGTCGATCTTGGCGGCCTGGTAATAGGCTTCGGGAATGGAGACGAGGCCCGCATAGCACAAGAGAACGACAAGGCTCGTCCAGTGCCAGACATCCATGATGATGAGCGTCATCCAGGCATCGAAGATGTTGTTGACGTAATTGTAGCTGATACCGAGCGACACCAGCGCATGACCAAGCAGCCCGATATCGACGCGGCCGAAGACCTGCCAGATCGTGCCCACGACATTCCACGGAATGAGCAGCGGCAGCGCCATCAGGACGAGGCAGACGGGCACGCCCAGGCCCTTCTTCGGCATGTTGAGCGCAATCAGGATGCCGAGCGGGATTTCGATCGACAGAATGATGACGGAGAACAGCAGGTTGCGCCCAAGCGCCTGCCAGAAGCGATCCGATGCCATCACATCGGAAAACCAGCCCACGCCGTTCCAGAAGAACTGGTTGTTGCCGAACGTATCCTGCACCGAATAGTTCACGACCGTCATCAGCGGAATG
Source organism: Shinella oryzae (assembly GCF_023038235.1). Taxonomy (NCBI): domain Bacteria; kingdom Pseudomonadati; phylum Pseudomonadota; class Alphaproteobacteria; order Hyphomicrobiales; family Rhizobiaceae; genus Shinella; species Shinella oryzae. Next base: position 2,670,633 of record NZ_CP081987.1, read on the forward strand.
ACCGCCGAAAACGCGACCAGCAGCAGCACCGGCAGCACCATGAACCAGGCCTTGTTGTTCCAGGTCTTGTTCATGGTCAGCCCTCCCTGCCGACACGCCAGCTGTCGGCGTAGATGTTGATGGCGGCGGGATCGAAGGTCACGCGCGGCTCGGCGGGGATTTCGCCATCCTCCGGCACGACGATGGCAATCGGCTTGCCGGCGAACTCGGCACGCACGATCTTCTGGCGGCCGATATCCTCGACCTTGCTGATCGAGACCGGCATACCGTCACGCGAAAGCGCAATGAATTCCGGGCGGATGCCGAGTTCGGTTCTTGCGCCGGCGGCGACCGCCGGCCTGTAATCCAGCGTCAGCACTTGCCCGCCGACAGTCACGCTGCTTCCGTCAATGGCGGCCGGCAGCACGTTCATGCCGGGCGAGCCGATGAAATAGCCGACGAAGGTATGTTTCGGCTTCTCGAACAGTTCCGCCGGCGTGCCGATCTGCACGATCTGGCCGTCATACATGACGACGACCTTGTCGGCGAAGGTCAGTGCCTCGGTCTGGTCGTGGGTCACATAGACCATGGTGAAGCCGAACTGGCGGTGCAGCTTCTTGAGCTGCGAGCGCAGCTGCCACTTCATATGCGGGTCGATGACCGTCAGCGGCTCGTCGAACAGGATCGCGTTCACATCGTTGCGTACGAGGCCGCGGCCGAGCGAGATCTTCTGCTTCTGGTCGGCCGTCAGGCCGCGCGCCTTCTTCTTCGCCCAGCTGGCGAGATCGATCATCTCGAGGATCTCACGCACCCGGCGGTCGACTTCCGGCTCGGCCACGCCGCGATTGCGCAGCGGGAACGCCAGATTGTCGTAGACCGTCATCGTGTCGTAGATGACGGGAAACTGGAAGACCTGCGCGATATTGCGCTGCTGCGTCGACAGATGCGTGACATCCTTCCCATCGAACAGGATGCGGCCTTCGGAAGGCTGCAACAGCCCCGAGATGATGTTGAGCAGCGTGGTCTTGCCGCAGCCGGAGGGACCAAGCAACGCATAGGCGCCGCCGTCGTTCCACTCGTGATGCACTTCCTTCAGCGAATAGTCCGCCTCCGACTTCGGCTTTTCGCCGTAGGCGTGGCGGATATGATCGAGCGTGATACGTGCCATCGTGTCCTCCTCAGGCCGCCGCGGCCACGGGCTCGGCGATCGCCCCGCCATCCGCGCCGAAAGCCATCAGATGGCGCGTATCGACATGGACGGTGATCAGCGTATCCGGCTCGATATCGTGGATGCCCGGTGAGAGCATGACCCAATGGCTGCCCTCGAACTGGACGTAGATGAAGCTCTCGGAACCGGCGATCTCGGAGATCGCCGTGCGCGCCTGCAGGCTGGCCGACGCCGGGTTCTGGCTGGTGAGCGCAAGGTGGTGCGGATGGAACGCGATGGTGCAGGGACCGTCGGGCAACGCGGACAGATGCGCCGGCACCGGCAGTGCCGGCTTGCCGCCGACCTCGAACTGCCCGGCCTTCTTTATGACCTGCATCGTGTTGAGCGGCGGGTCGGCGAAGGTGCGGGCTGTCAGGAGATCGTTCGGCCGGCGATAGACGTCGATGGTGCGGCCGAATTGCGTGATGCGACCTTCGGACAGCGTCGCGGTGTTTCCCCCGAGCAGCAGCGCCTCGGAGGGTTCCGTCGTTGCATAGACGAAGATCGCGCCAGAGGCGGCGAAGATCTTCGGCAGCTCCAGGCGAAGCTCCTCGCGCAGCTTGTAGTCGAGATTGGCGAGCGGTTCGTCGAGCAGAACGAGGCTGGCATTCTTGACGATGGCGCGCGCCAGCGCCGTGCGCTGCTGCTGGCCGCCCGACAGGTTGAGCGGCGTGCGGTCGAGATAGGGTGTGAGCTTCAAGAGTTCGGCCGCCTTGCGCACCTCGCGATCGATGGTCGCCTTGTCGGCACCCTTGATGCGCATCGGCGAGGCGATGTTCTCGTAGACGGTCAGCGCCGGATAGTTGATGAACTGCTGGTAGACCATGGCGACGCCACGATCCTGCACGCGCACGCCCGTGACATCCTTGCCGTCGAACCACACCGAGCCCGCCGTCGGCTTGTCGAGCCCGGCCATCAGCCGCATCAGAGACGTCTTGCCCGACAAGGTCGGGCCCAGCAGCACGTTCAAAGAGCCGCGTTCGAGCACGAGATCGGTCGGGTGGATGTGCGTCTCCCCTCCCACAATCTTCGTGATGTTTTTCAGTTCAAGCATTCCTGTCTCCGTAGCTCTTCCCAGACACCGGATTAGGCGCTATCGCCGGGCGTTACCGCCCTTGCATATAGTCCTCCAGCACGGCCGCCTCGGCGGCCGAAATATGCAAGCCTCTCTTCGTTCGGCGCCACAGCACGTCCTCGGCGTGGCGTGCCCATTCCTCCTGCATCAACCAGCGCACTTCGGCCTCGTAGAGATCGCTGCCGAAATGCCGCCCCATGTCCTCCGTCGTCCGCGCATCGCCAAGCAGAGCCGATGCGCGCGTACCATACAACCGCACCAGCCGGCGCGCATGGGCAGGTTGCAGGAACGGAAAGCGCGCGGAAAGCGTCTTCACCTCGGCCTCGAAACCATCGACGTTGAAGTCGCCGCCGGGCAGGCGCGAATGCGCGGTCCAGCGTGCCCCCTTGACGCCGATGGCCTCACCGATCTTGTCCAGCGCGGCCTCCGCAAGCCGGCGGTATGTGGTAAGCTTTCCGCCGAAGATATTGAGCAACGGCGCCTGTCCGTCCGCGCCCTCCACCTTCAGCACATAGTCGCGGGTCGCCTCCTGCGCCTTGTTCGCGCCGTCGTCGAAGAGCGGGCGAACACCCGAATAGGTCCACACGATATCGTCGCGCACCACCGGTTCGGCGAAATACTCGCTTGCCGAGGCGCAGAGGTAATCGATCTCCTCGTCCGCGATGCGCACATCGCGCGGGTCGCCCTGGTAATCCCGGTCCGTCGTCCCGATCAGGGTGAACTCTTCCTGATAGGGGATGGCGAACATGATACGCCCATCCGGGTTCTGGAAGAAGTAGGCGCGGGGATCGGAGAATTTCTTCTTCACGACGATGTGGCTGCCCTGGACGAGGCGGACATTGTGCACGTCGTTGCGGCCGACGGCAGAGGACAGGACCCGGTCCACCCAGGGCCCGGCGGCATTGACCAGCATGCGCGCCTGCATCGTCTCGCGCGCGCCCGTCTCGGCATTCTCCGTCTCGACGACCCAGTGCCCGTTTTCCCGCCGCGCATTGACCACCGCGGTGGCCGTGCGGATATCGGCGCCACGATCGGCGGCGTCGCGGGCGTTCAGCACGACGAGACGGGCATCGTCCACCCAGCCGTCGGAATATTCGAAAGCCTTGCGGAAAAGCGTCTTCAGCGGCCGGCCGGCCGGATCCTTGGCGAGATCAAGCGTGCGCGTGGCCGGCAGCAGCTTGCGGCCGCCGATATAGTCATAGAGGAAAAGGCCGAGGCGGATGAGCCAGGCCGGACGCAGGCCGCCCTTCTGGAACGGCAGCACGAAGCGCATGGGCCAGATGACGTGCGGCGCCATGGCCCACAGCACCTCACGCTCCATGAGCGCCTCGCGCACCAGGCGGAATTCATAATGCTCGAGATACCGCAGCCCGCCATGAATGAGCTTGGTGGAGGCCGAAGACGTGCCCGACGCAAAATCCTTCATCTCCGCGAGCACGACCGAGTAGCCGCGGCCGGCGGCATCGCGCGCGATGCCGCAGCCGTTGATACCGCCGCCGATAACGAAAATATCGTGGATCACGTCGCCCTGCAAAACACCCTCCCATTTCGCATTGCACAAATTTGCGCATCTGCGAAAGCATGAAGAGTAGAAACGAAAATATTTCGAATGTCAAACGAATGCGGACTGAAATCGCTGGCCGCCGTCACTCCACGGCGGATGTCTCGATGAGGCGCACGTCGTTTTCCTGGCAGATTACCCGGATGTCCTCGAAGGGACAGCTGTCGGTGATGAAGGTGTTGACCTGCGAAAGATGGCCGATCCTCACCGGCGCCGTTCGTTCGAACTTCGTCGCGTCCGAAACGAGGATGACATGGCGGGCATTGGCGATGATCGCCTGCGCGACCTTGACCTCGCGATAGTCGAAGTCCAGCAGCGCCCCGTCCTGGTCGATTGCCGAGGCGCCGATGACGGCATAATCCACCTTGAACTGGCGGATGAAATCGACCGCCGCCTCCCCGACGATGCCGCCATCCGCGCCGCGCACGACGCCGCCGGCGATCACCACCTCGATCGAGGGATAGACGCGCAAGCGGTTGGCGACATTGATGTTGTTGGTGATGACCATCAATTCCTTGTGGTCGAGCAAGGCCTCGCCAACGGCTTCCGTCGTGGTGCCGATATTGATGAACAGCGAGGAATTGTCCGGGATCATCGCCGCGGCCGCACGGCCGATCGCCTGCTTTTCCGGCGCGGCGATGGAACGGCGCGCCTCGTATTTCACATTCTCGTTGCCGCTGGGAAACAGCGCGCCGCCGTGAATGCGCGTCAGCACCTTGTCGTCGCACAGGTCGTTGAGGTCCTTGCGGATCGTCTGCGGCGTCACCGAAAAGCGCGCGGCCAGATCCTCCACGAGCACACGACCCTCGGCCTTGGCGAGATCCACGATCTCCGCCTGTCGCCCTGTCAGAAACATGATGCTCCTCCCGATGCTTTCGTTTTCTTTCATCATATGCAAAAACGAACCCACATCAATTGACCCGCAATGCCTTCTTGGTCCGCGCGTCGCTTTTTGTGATACTGCCGGCACGCGTGATATCGGGAGGAAAGCGCATGTTTCATCCAGCCTTGTTCAAGGGCGCCAATGTCGTCGTTACCGGCGCGGGCCGTGGCATCGGGCTGGAGATCGCCCGGCAGTTCCTCGACTGCGGCGCGCGCGTGCTGCTGCATGGCGGCCGGGCCGCCGCCGGTCCGCTGCCCGATTTCCTGGAAAATGCCGTTGCGGAAGCACGCGCCCATATCGTCTATGCGGATTTCCTGGAGGAAGGCGGCATCGGTGCCCTTCTGGAGCGAGCCGACAGCCTGTTTCCCCACATCGATGTGCTGATCAACAATGCCGGTACGATGGTGGGCCGCTTCCCCGCCGCCGACCTCACCGATGAGCAATACGAAACCGTCGTGCGCCTCAACCAGACCTCGGTTGTCGAAGTGACCCGCGCACTCCTGCGCTCGCTGCGCCGCGCGCAGCATGCCGCAATCGTCAACACGGTGTCCATTTCAGCGCTGACCGGCGGCAGCCCGGGTTCGGCGATCTATTCCGCCACCAAGGCTTTCGTCTCCACCTATTCCAAGGCCCTGGCCCGCGAGCTTGCGCCCGACGGTATCCGCGTCAATTGCGTCTCGCCGGGCACCATCACCACCGACTTCCATTCGCGCTACTCGTCCACCGAGAAGCTGGAGGCGACGCGCAAGACGATCCCCTTGCAGCGGCTCGGCACGCCGGAAGATTGCGCGCCCGCCTACCTCTTCCTGGCGTCCAACGCCCTTTCGGGCTACGTCACCGGCCAGGTGCTGGAGGTGAACGGCGGCCAGCTCATCTGCTGACCGCGACGGCGATCACGCGTTGACGTCGATGACAACGCGGCCCTTCACCTTGCCGTCGAGTATCTGGTTTGCCAGGTCCGGCAGGTCGGAAAGCCTTCGCTCGACGACCATCGCTTCCAGCATCTCCATCGGCAGGTCAGTGGCGATGCGGTTCCAGGCCTCGACCCGCTGGTCATAGGGGCGCATGACGGAATCGATGCCGAGCAGGCTGACCCCGCGCAGCAGGAACGGAATGACGGTGAAGGAGGGCACGCCGGCACCAGCCGCCAGACCGACCGCGGCGACGGCACCGTCATATTTCATTTGCTTGAGGACGCGCGCCAGCATGTCCCCGCCCACGGCGTCGATGGCGCCGGCCCAGCGCTCCGATTCGAGCGGCTTGCCGTTTGCCTCAGCAAGCTCCGCCCGTTCGACGATGGTTTCCGCGCCGAGCGATTTCAGATAACCCGCCGTTTCGGGCCGGCCGGTGACGGCGGCGACCGAGTAACCGAGCCTCGCCAGCAGCGCGACGCCGACCGAGCCGACCCCGCCGGCAGCGCCAGTGACGAGAACTTCGCCCTTTAATGGCGAGACGCCCGCCTTTTCCAGCGCGATGACGGACAGCATGGACGTCAGTCCCGCCGTGCCGATCGCCATGGCCTGCCGTGTCGAAAGCGCGTCCGGCAGCGGCACCAGCCAGTCGGCCTTCACCCGCGCCCGCGTCGCATAGCCGCCCCACCAGACCTCACCGACCCGCCAGCCGGTCAGCACGACCCGGTCGCCCGGCCGGTAGCGCGGATCGTCGGACGTCTCGACCGTCCCGGCAAAATCCACGCCCGGCACATGCGGGAAGGTGCGCACAAGCCCGCCCTTGCCGTTGATGCACAGGCCGTCCTTGTAATTGAGCGTCGAATATTCCACCGCGACGGTCACGTCACCGTCGGGAAGCCGCGAATCGTCGAGCTCCTGGATCGAGGCGGTGACCGCGCCGTCACCGGCCTTCTCTACCAACAGTGCCTGAAACGTCATCGCATGCTCCTCCTGTTCGGTGCGTCATCGAGATATAGGACGCAGGGCATTGGTGCCGCCACTGTTCTTTTGTATCAAGGGGCGGGAGGCGCCGTTCGGACATGATCGACAAGCTCGAATATTTCATAGCGCTGGCGCGCGAACGGCACTTTGCCCGGGCTGCCGAAGAAATCGGCATCTCGCAGCCGACGCTTTCGGCCGCGATCCGCCAGCTGGAGGATCAGCTTGGCGTGATGCTCGTCGTGCGCGGCTCGCGTTTCCAGGGCCTGACGCCCGAGGGGCAGCGGGTGCTAGAATGGGCGCGTCGCATCGTCGGCGATACCCGCACCATGCGCGAGGAAATGCGCGCGGCGCGAAAGGGCCTCTCCGGCCATATCCGCCTTGCCGCCATTCCCACGACACTGTCGATGGTGCCGCGCATCACGGCGCCCTTTCAGGAGAAACATCCCGACGTCACCTTCTCCATCGTCTCGACCACCTCGATCAAGATCCTCGGGCTCCTGGAAAATCTCGAGATCGACGCCGGCCTCACCTATCTTGAGAACGAGCCGCTGGGTCGCGTGACGAGTGTGCCGCTGCTGCACGAGCACTATTGCCTCATCACGGCCAAGGGCAATCCCTTCTCGGATCGCGAAACTGTGACCTGGCAGGAGGCCGGGAGCGTTAGGCTTTGCCTATTGACCGCGGACATGCAGAACCGCCGCATTATCAACCGTCACTTCGCTGAAGCGGGGGTTGCGGTCGAACCGTCCCTTGAGGCGAATTCGATGATCGTGCTGTTCTCCCATGTGCGCACCGGCCGATGGTCGAGCATCATGCCGCGAAATGTCGCGAAATCGTTTGGATTTCCTGACGAAATCAGTATAGTTTCCCTTACCAACCCTGATCCGCACCACACGATCGGCCTGGTGGCCACGCATCGCGAGCCGTTCACGCCGCTCGTCTCCGCCCTGCTCCACGAAGCGCGCACGCTGGCCGAGAATGGCATGGATTGATAGAAATTTCCTATCGTTCAACGGCTTTGCTTTATTGACCACTCGCGTCACGGCTGAGAAGCTGTCGGAATAGTCCACGGGAATCGACAGGGTTCCGGTTCTCGTCGAGCAGTTTCAAGAGCATCGGCGCGCAGGAACCCCATATCTCCCGTGGTTCATTCGTGTCGGTTGGGAGGCCTGACCATGAATGTGCATGTCCTCGGCAGCGATGTCGAAACAAGAACGCTGGCTATCGTCGGCGACCTGAAGGGGCTTGAGGGGCCGCTTCTCCCCATCCTGCATGAGATCCAGGCGGAGTTCGGCTACGTCCCGCAGGAAAGCCTGCCGGTCATCGCCCGCGAACTGAACCTTTCGCGCGCCGAGGTGCACGGCGTCGTCACCTTCTATCACGATTATCGCGACCACCCCACCGGCAGGCACGTGCTGAAGCTCTGTCGCGCCGAGGCCTGTCAGTCGATGGGCGGTGACGCGCTCGCCGAGCGCGTCAAGTCGCTGCTCGGCATCGATTTCCACCAGACGACGCTGGATGGCGCAGTGACGCTTGAACCGGTCTACTGTCTCGGGCTCTGTTCCTGCGCACCCGCCGCCATGCTTGACGGCGAGGTGCATGGAAGGGTCGACGCCGAGCTTGCCAGGGAACTTGTCGCGGAGGCACGCCGATGACCATCACCATCTTCGTACCGCGGGATGCCGCTGCCCTGGCGCTGGGCGCAGACCGTGTCGCCACGGCAATCGCGCGCGAAATCGAAACCCGCGGCCTCGATGCCCGCATCGTGCGCAACGGCTCCCGCGGCATGCACTGGCTGGAGCCGCTGGTCGAGGTGCGCACGGAGAAAGGGCGCATCGCCTACGGACCGGTCAAACCTTCGGACGTGCCGTCGCTTTTCGAGGCGGGCTTCCTGCAAGGGGCCGATCATCCGCTCTGTCGCGGGCGGACGAAGGAGATACCGTTCCTCGCCCGCCAGACAAGGTTGACCTTCGCCCGCTGCGGCGTCACCGATCCGCTCTCGCTCGAGGAATACCGGCATTATCAAGGCATGAAGGGCCTGGAGAAGGCCGTGAGCATGCAGCCGGCCGACATCGTCCAGCAGGTCACCGATTCGGGCCTGCGCGGGCGCGGCGGCGCAGGCTTTCCGACCGGCATCAAATGGAAGACGGTTCTCGAGGCGCCGGGCGCGCAGAAATACATCGTCTGCAACGCCGACGAGGGCGATAGCGGCACCTTCGCCGACCGTATGATCATGGAAGGCGACCCCTTCGTTCTGATCGAGGGCATGGCGATCGCCGGCCTGGCAACCGGCGCGACGAAGGGCTTCATCTACACCCGTTCGGAATATCCCCACGCCATCGAGACCATGACCGCTGCCGTCGAGATCGCCCGTAAGGCCGGCATCCTCGGACCGTCGGTGCTGGGCTCCGGCAAGGCCTTCGACATGGAGGTGCGCGTCGGCGCTGGCGCCTATGTCTGCGGCGAGGAAACCGCGCTGCTCAACAGCCTCGAAGGCAAGCGCGGCATCGTGCGCGCCAAGCCGCCGCTGCCCGCCCTGCAAGGCTTCCTCGGCCGTCCCACCGTCGTCAACAACGTCATCTCGCTCGCCTCCGTGCCTGTGATCATGGATCGCGGCGCCGCGTTCTATCGTGATTTCGGCATGGGCCGCTCGCGCGGCACGATCCCGATCCAGATCGCGGGCAATATCAAGTATGGCGGCCTCTTCGAGACGGCCTTCGGCCTGACGCTCGGCGAGATCGTCGACGATATCGGCGGCGGCACCGCTTCCGGCCGGCCGGTCCGCGCCGTGCAGGTGGGCGGCCCGCTCGGCGCCTATTTCCCGCGCGCGCTGTTCGATACGCCCTTCGACTACGAAGCCTTCGCGGCCAGGGACGGCCTCATCGGCCATGCCGGCATCACCGTCTTCGACGACACCGTCGACATGCTGAAGCAGGCACGCTTCGCCATGGAGTTCTGCGCCGTGGAAAGCTGCGGCAAGTGCACACCCTGTCGCATCGGCTCGACGCGCGGCGTCGAGACGGCCGACAAGATCGCACAGGGCATCGAGGCCCAGAAGAACCGCGAACTGCTGGCCGATCTCTGCAACACGATGAAGTTCGGTTCGCTCTGCGCGCTCGGCGGGTTCACGCCCTACCCCGTGCTCAGTGCCATGAACCATTTTCCGGAAGACTTTTCGCCGGCGCCGATCGCCGAAGCAGCGGAGTAAGCCCATGCCTCTCGTTCCCGAAATCGATTACGGCACCCCCGCCTCCCGCTCGGAAAAGATGGTGACGCTCACCATCGACGGCAACGAAATCACCGTCCCCGAAGGCACGTCCATCATGCGCGCCTCGATGGAGGCCGGCATCCAGGTGCCGAAACTCTGCGCCACCGACATGGTGGATGCCTTCGGCTCCTGCCGGCTCTGTCTTGTCGAAATCGAAGGCCGCAACGGCACGCCGGCCTCCTGCACGACGCCGGTCGCACCCGGCCTCGTCGTCCACACCCAGACCGGCCGCCTGAAGGACATCCGCAAGGGCGTGATGGAGCTCTATATCTCCGATCACCCGCTCGACTGTCTCACCTGTGCGGCCAACGGCGACTGCGAATTGCAGGACATGGCCGGCGCCGTGGGCCTGCGCGACGTGCGCTACGGTTATGAGGGCGACAACCACGTCAAGGCGCGCAACAATGGCGAAGCAAACGCCCGCTGGATGCCGAAGGACGAATCCAACCCCTATTTCACCTACGACCCGTCCAAGTGCATCGTCTGTTCGCGCTGCGTGCGCGCCTGCGAGGAGGTCCAGGGCACCTTTGCGCTGACCATCGAAGGCCGCGGTTTCGACAGCCGCGTTTCGCCCGGCATGCACGAGCATTTCCTCGAATCCGAATGCGTTTCCTGCGGCGCCTGCGTGCAGGCGTGCCCGACGGCGACGCTGACCGAAAAGTCGGTGATCGAGATCGGCCAGCCGGAGCATTCCGTCGTGACGACCTGCGCCTATTGCGGCGTCGGCTGTTCCTTCAAGGCGGAAATGCGCGGCGAAGAACTCGTGCGCATGGTGCCGTGGAAGGACGGACAGGCCAATCGCGGCCATTCCTGCGTCAAGGGCCGCTTCGCCTATGGCTACTCGACCCACCGCGAGCGCATCCTCAACCCGATGATCCGCGAGAAGATCTCCGATCCCTGGCGCGAAGTGACCTGGGAAGAGGCCTACGCACATGTCGCCTCCGAGTTCCGCCGCATCCAGTACCAGTACGGCCGTGATTCCATCGGCGGCATCACCTCGTCGCGCTGCACGAACGAGGAAACCTTCCTCGTCCAGAAGCTCATCCGCGCCGGCTTCGGCAACAACAACGTTGATACCTGCGCCCGCGTCTGCCATTCGCCCACGGGCTATGGCCTCGGCCAAGCCTTCGGCACGTCTGCCGGCACGCAGAACTTCGACAGCGTCGAATTCACCGACGTCGTCATCGTCATCGGCGCCAACCCCACAGATGCCCACCCCGTCTTCGGCTCGCGCCTCAAAAAGCGCCTGCGCAAAGGCGCCAAGCTCATCGTCATCGATCCGCGCCGCACGGAGCTCGTGTCGTCGCCGCATATCAAGGCATCCTACCACCTGCCGCTGAAGCCCGGCACGAACGTTGCCGTCGTCACCGCGCTCGCCCATGTCATCGTGACGGAGGGCCTGTGCGACGAGGCGTTCATCCGCGAGCGGTGCGACTGGTCGGAATTCGAGGACTGGGCGTCCTTCGTCGCCGAACCGCGCCACAGCCCCGAGGAAACGGAAGCCTTCACCGGCGTTCCGGCCGAAGCGCTGCGCGGCGCAGCCCGCCTCTTCGCCACCGGCGGCAACGGCTCGATCTATTACGGTCTCGGCGTTACCGAACACAGCCAGGGCTCGACCACGGTCATGGCCATCGCCAACCTCGCCATGGCGACCGGCAATATCGGCCGTCCCGGCGTGGGCGTGAACCCGCTGCGCGGCCAGAACAACGTGCAGGGCTCGTGCGACATGGGCTCGTTCCCGCACGAACTGCCCGGCTATCGCCACATCTCCGACGACGCGACTCGCGATATCTTCGAGAAGCTGTGGGGCGTGAAGCTCAACAACGAGCCGGGCCTGCGCATTCCCAACATGCTGGATGCCGCCGTCGAGGGCACGTTCAAGGGCATCTACATTCAGGGCGAGGATATCCTCCAGTCCGACCCGGACACCAAGCACGTCGCTGCCGGGCTGGCTGCGATGGAATGCGTCGTCGTGCAGGACCTGTTCCTCAACGAGACCGCGAACTACGCCCATGTCTTCCTGCCGGGTTCCACCTTCCTGGAAAAGGACGGCACCTTCACCAATGCGGAGCGCCGCATCAACCGCGTGCGCCGCGTCATGACGCCGAAGAACGGCTATGCCGACTGGGAGGTCACGCAGAACCTCGCCAAGGCCATGGGCCTCGACTGGACCTACACGCATCCTTCCGAGATCATGGACGAGATCGCCGCAACGACGCCGAGCTTCGCGCTGGTGTCCTATGATTATCTCGACAAGGTAGGCTCCGTGCAGTGGCCCTGCAACGAGAAGAACCCGCTCGGCTCGCCGATCATGCATACCAACGGCTTCGTCCGCGGCAAGGGTAAGTTCATCCGCACGGAATATGTCGCCACCGATGAGAAGACCGGTCCGCGCTTCCCGCTGCTGCTCACCACCGGCCGCATTCTCAGCCAGTACAATGTCGGCGCCCAGACACGACGCACCGACAACGTCACCTGGCATGAGGAGGACCGGCTGGAGATCCATCCGCACGATGCCGAGAACCGCGGCATCCGCGAGGGTGACTGGGTGCGGCTCTCCAGCCGCGCCGGCGACACGACGCTTCGCGCACTCATCACCGATCGCGTCGCACCGGGCGTCGTCTACACGACCTTCCACCACCCGACGACGCAGGCAAACGTCATCACCACCGATTTCTCGGACTGGGCGACGAACTGCCCCGAGTATAAGGTGACGGCCGTGCAGATCTCGCCGTCGAACGGACCGTCCGACTGGCAGGTCGAATATGACGAGCTCGCCCGCCGGTCGCGCCGCATCAAGGGCAAGCTGGAGGCGGCGGAATAGGATCGAGCGTGCCCGAGTTCCCAACCACCACGAAGGTCCGCGAGACCGCCCGGCGCAACGGGCGGCTCTCTGACGGCGAACGTTTCGTTCCCGAGGAGACGCCGATCGCCTTCTCCTATGCCGGCTCGACCCACGCCGTCATGATGGCGACCCCGGCGGACCTGGAGGATTTTGCCGTCGGCTTCAGCCTGACCGAAGGCATCATCACCGACCCGGCGGAAATCGAGACGATCGACGTGGAGGCCGAAGACAAAGGCATCGACCTGCAGATCCGTCTTTCGGACGAACAGAACGACGCGCTCGTCGCCCGCCGCCGGCACATGGCGGGGCCCGTGGGTTGCGGCCTCTGCGGCATCGAATCGATCGAACAGGCCGTCCGCACGACGCCGTCCGTGCGTGCGTCTACGCTTACACTTTCGGAAGACGACGTGGTGGAGGCCGTGCGGCTGCTCAACGGCCAGCAACCGCTGCACATGGCGACGCGCGCCGTTCACGGCGCAGGCTTTTATGTGCCGGGTAAAGGGCTCATCGCCGTTAGGGAGGATGTCGGCCGTCACAACGCGCTCGACAAGCTGGTCGGCGCGGCGCGACGGGCGGGCCATGCCGGACATGCGGGCGCGGTGGTCGTGACGAGCCGCGTCTCCGTGGAGATGGTACAGAAGACGGCGATCATCGGCAGCCCCTTCATCATCGCCATCTCCGCACCGACGGCGCTCGCCATCCGCACGGCGGAGGACGCGGGCATGACGCTGATCGCATTGGTGCGCGGCGACGAATTCGAGATTTTTACCGGTGCGGACCGCATCGGTACCGGCGCCGAGCGGCGCCTGGGCAATGGCTAGGAGACGGACCATGTCGGAAGGCAACAAGATCGTGCGCATGGCGAACCAGATCGCCACCTTCTTCCACTCCCAGCCGGCAAGCGAAGGCCCGAACGGCGTGGCGAACCACATCAACAAGTTCTGGGAACCGCGCATGCGCCGGCAGCTCTTCGACCTCATCGACAACCATGGCGGTGGAGGCCTCGACAGCCTCGTGCTGGAGGCCGCGCCGCTGATCCGTCGCCCCCCGCCGGCTGAAGTGCCGCCCGCGCAGGCCGCGGCACCGGCAGCGCCCTGATATCGAGCGCAACGCCCGGCGCCTCGGCCGGGCGTCCCCTGCACAGCGATCAGAACTCTTCCCAATCGGCGGCCGCCTGAACCGCCGAGCTCTGTGATGCCCGCATCGTGCGCGCCACGGCATGAAGCTGAGCGACAGGCGCCGGCAATGACGTGCGTTGCGCCTGGCTTACGGTTTCCGCCAGGCGGAAGCGGCGGATGAGGCCATGAAGCGCATCCGCCTCACGCGCCATGGCGTGGCTGGCGGCCGTGCTCTCCTCCACCATCGCCGCGTTCTGCTGCGTCGCCTGGTCCATCGCGTTGACGGCCTGATTGATCTCGCGAAGCCCCGTCGACTGCTCGCGCGATGCTTCCACGATGGCAACGACATTCGTGTGGACCTCGAGCACCTGTGCCAGGATCTCGCGCAGGGTCCGCCCCGTCTCGTCGACGAGTGACACACCGTTCTTCACCTGCTCGCCCGACGTCGTGATCAGTGCCTTGATGTCCTTTGCGGCACTGGCCGAACGCTGCGCGAGCTCACGCACTTCCTGTGCGACGACGGCAAAGCCCTTGCCGGCCTCGCCTGCCCGCGCCGCCTCCACCCCGGCATTGAGCGCCAGCAGGTTGGTCTGGAAGGCGATATCGTCGATGACGCCGATGATGCTGGAAATCTCGCGCGAGGACTGCTCGATCTGGCCCATGGCGTCGATCGCGCGCTTGACGACCTCGCCGGATTTTTCGGCACCCGCCCGGGTCTGCCCGACCAGGCTGCCGGCTTCATCGGCCCGCCGGCTCGAATCGCTGACCGTCGTCGTGATCTGGTCGAGCGCGGCAGCGGTTTCCTCGACGGAAGCCGCCTGTCGTTCCGTGCGCCTGGCCAGGTCGTCCGCTGCCGAACGGATCTGCTGCGCGCCCGAGGCGATGGCGTTCGCATTGGTTTCAACCGTCCGCATTGCCGCATGAAGACCGGCAACGGCCGCGTTGAAGTCGCTGCGCACCTTTTCCATCGAGGGAACGAAGGGCATGGCGAGATGCTGCGTAAGGTCGCCTTCCGCGAGCGCCTTGAGCGCGCCGCCAAGCGCATTGATCGCCGACATGCGCTCCGTGACGTCGGTTGCGAACTTGACGACCTTGTAGACCCGGCCGTTCAGATCCCGGATCGGGTTATAGGCCGCCTGGATCCAGATCTCCTTGCCGCCCTTGCCGTAACGCACGAACTCGCTGGAGATGAAATTTCCCGCCGCGAGGCTCTTCCAAAAATCGGCATAGGCAGGCGTCTGCGCATAGGCGGGGTCGCAGAACATGCGATGGTGTTTCCCGACGATCTCCGCCAGATCATAACCCAGCCCGGCACAGAAGTTCTCGTTGGCATGCAGGATTTCGCCGGTGGGCGTGAATTCGATGACCGCCTGGGAGCGCGAGATCGCATCGAGCTTGCTCGCGTCCTCCGCAGCACGGATTTTTGCAAGCGTGATATCCGTCGCGAACTTGACCACCTTGTAGGGCTTGCCGCCCCGAAAGACCGGATTGTACGACGCCTGGATCCAGATCTCGCTGCCGTCCTTGCGCAGACGCTTGTAGCTGCCGGAATCATACTCTCCACGCCCAAGGCGCATCCAGAACTGCCGGTAGTCGTCGCTGGCCGTATGCGCGGCGTCGCAGAACATCCGGTGATGCTGACCGACGATCTCTGCCAGATCGTAGCCGAGCGCCGTGCAGAAGTTTTCGTTGGCAGTCAGAACATTGCCGGCGAGATCGAACTGTATCACGGCCTGCGAACGCGACAGGGCGTCGATGATATGGCTCGAATCCGTAAACCTTGTGAAAGAAATCATGACCTGTCCCCATATGTGACGGCCACGGCCTTTGGTGATTGCCGCGTGGCGATCGTCGGTTGCGGGAGTGGTGGCATGATCTCCGCCATGCATTGGCCTCCCTGAACGCAGTCCTCGCAGAAAACCCCCATCGCAAGCAAAGACTGCACAATCAAAGATAGAGTCGCTTCATTAAAAATTGATAAAAATGAAAATGACTGTTTTTTGGGGCCATATATTACAGTGACTTAATCAAGAAATCATAAGCGCTGACTGACGTTACGTAAGCAGACGTCGCCGCCGCCAATGCGGAACTATCTCATAGGTTGCATTGGCGAAGCATAAAAAAGACCGCCACACCGGGGTGTGACGGCCTTCCCGATTGTGGGGATGTGCGGCCGGTCAGGCTGCCATATCATCCATGTCACGTTCCTTGAACATGCGCGCAAGGTTCAGGAAGCAGATCATGCCGTTCTCATGGGCGATGATGCCTTCCGCATAGACCTTGTCGAAGGAGGTCGTCACTTCCGGCACCGGCTGGATCTGCTCGCTGCGAATGGTGAGGATATCGGAGACACGGTCGACGACGAGGCCGACGACCATATTGTGCACTTCGGCAACGACGATCGCGCTGCGCTCATTGGCTTCCGTGCTCTTCATGCCGAGCTTGTGGGCGAGATCGATGATCGGGATCACCGTGCCGCGCAGGTTCATCACGCCGATGACATCCGGCGGCGAATGCGGGATCGGCGTGGACGGCGCCCAGCCGCGGATTTCGCGGATCGTGGTCGTCTTCACGCAGAATTCCTGGTCATGCAGACGGAATGCGATGATTTCGAGCGTATCGCCGGTAAAGCCGGTCGTCTTGATGGAGGTCATCGGGATCTTCCCAGTTGGAGCGACGAATTGACCGATCCTATGCACACCCTGGTTAAAATCTTTCCAACATCCGTCGCGACCAGAAAAAAGGCCCCGCGTCGCAGGGCCTTTCTTTCGTCTATCGGACTGGGTGCTCAGGTGCGCAGCACGGCCTCGAACTGCTCCAGCGCCCAATCGACCTGATCGCCGGTGATGACGAGCGGCGGGGCAATGCGGATGGTGTCGCCATGCGTATCCTTGGCAAGAATGCCGCGCTCCTTCAGTGCCTCGCAATATTTGCGCGCGCCGCCGGCCGCGGGATCGAGCTCGACCGCCAGCATCAGGCCGCGGCCGCGCACCTCCCTGATGATATTGGAGCGGATGCCCTTGAGCCCGGCCTGGAAGCGTTCGCCCATGCGCGCGGAATTGCCGATCATATCTTCCTCGACAAGCACCTTCAAAGCCGCGCGTGCGATGGCGCAGGCGAGTGGATTGCCGCCGAAGGTCGAGCCGTGCTGCCCGGGCTTGAGCACACCCAGCACCTCGCTGTTCGAAAGCACCGCCGAGACCGGATAGAAACCGCCGGACAGCGCCTTGCCGACCAGCGTGACATCCGCCTCGATGCCCTCATGCTCTTCTGCCAGCAGCTTGCCGGTGCGGCCGAGCCCCGTCTGGATCTCGTCCAGGATGAGCGTGATGCCGTGCTGCGTGCAAAGCTCACGGACCGACGTGAAATAGCCGGCCGGCGGGATCAGCACGCCCGCCTCGCCCTGGATGGGCTCGATGAGGAAGGCCACCGTGTTTTCGGTGATCGCGTTGCGGAAGGCATCAATATCGCCGAAGGGCACGTGGCGGAAGCCCGGCGCGAAGGGGCCGAAGCCGATGCGCGCGTCCGGATCCGTGGAGAAGCCGACAATGCCCATGGTGCGACCGTGGAAGTTGTTGGCGCAGACGATGATCTCGGCCTGGCCCTCCGGCACGCCCTTCACCTCATAGCCCCATTTGCGCACCGCCTTGACGGCGGTCTCGACCGCTTCCGCACCGGAATTCATCGGCAGCACCTTGTGCGAACCGGTGAGCGCGGCGATCTCTTCGTAGAAATGCGCAAGCTGGTCGTTGCGGAAGGCGCGGGAGGTCAGGGTGAGCTTCTGCGCCTGCTCCACCATCGCCGCCAGGATCTTCGGGTGGCAATGCCCCTGGTTGACAGCCGAATAGGCCGAAAGGCAATCCATATACCGATTGCCGTCGACATCCCAGACATGCACGCCCTCGCCCCGCGACAGCACCACGTCGAGCGGCTTGTAGTTATGGGCGCCGAGGCGATGTTCGGTTTCGATCAGGCTGGCGGTCGACGGTGACATTGTATCCCTCCGGTTTCAGGCGCTACGGGTCGGCCGGTCGAGAATCCGGCGGCCGAAAAGACTTGCGGTCAGTTCGACGAGAATGCGGGCGCTCTTGCCGCGGTCGTCGAGGAAAGGGTTGAGCTCGACGAGATCGAGCGAGGAGACGAGCCCGCTGTCGCAGAGCATCTCCATGATCAGATGGGCCTCGCGGAAAGTCGCGCCACCGGGCACCGTCGTGCCGACGCCGGGCGCGAGATCCGGATCGAGAAAATCGACGTCGAGGCTCACATGCAAGAGGCCGTTTGCCGCGCGGATGCGGGCGATGATGTCGTGCATGATATGCGCCATGCCGATCTCGTCGACCGCCCGCATGTCGAAGACATTGACGCCATGCTCGGAGATTTCCTCGCGCTCGCGCGCATCGACGGAGCGGATACCGACCTGAAAGACATTCTTCGGATCGACCAGGGGGCGTCCCGCCTCGAGGATGGGCGCAAACTCCGCCTCA
Source organism: Shinella oryzae (assembly GCF_023038235.1). Taxonomy (NCBI): domain Bacteria; kingdom Pseudomonadati; phylum Pseudomonadota; class Alphaproteobacteria; order Hyphomicrobiales; family Rhizobiaceae; genus Shinella; species Shinella oryzae. The sequence goes on from NZ_CP081987.1 coordinate 2,688,945, forward strand.
CCGCAGAAGAAGGCAACCGGCATGCCGTGCATGTTGCCGGAGGGCGAGCTCGCCGGCGAATTGAAGTCGGCATGGGCATCCAGCCAGAGCACGAACAGCGGACGGCCGAGATCGGCGGCGTGACGGGCCATGCCGGAGACGGACCCCATGGACAGCGCATGGTCGCCGCCGAGGATCAGCGGAAACCGGCCGTTATGCGCGGCATCGTAGACGGCGGTATCGAGCGCGCGCGCGAAGGCGGCGACGACCTGCAGGTTGTTGGCCTTCGGATGGTTTGCGAGGTCGCGCGCCGGAACGGGCCGCAGGTCGCCCTCGTCGGTGACCGTATGCCCGAGGTCGCGCAGGGTCGAATCGACGCCCGCGATGCGCAGGGCCGTCGGGCCCATGGACGCGCCGCGCCGGCCGGAACCTTCTTCAAGAGGCGCGCCGATCAGCGCGATATGCGTGTTGTTGTCAGCCATGATTTCCCCGCGAATGCGTGAAGCCGGTTTGCCCCGGTTTTGAGTGATTATCACCGGTCACGCTGTTGGCAAAAAGAGGGAAAACTGACAAATAGAACCGTTGGATCAGCATTTTGCCAAGTATGGATCGACACAATGATAAGTCTCGATGATCTCGACCACGCCCTGATCAGCGCCTTGCGCCACAATGCGCGCACACCGGTCTCCTCGCTCGCCGCGATGACCGGCGCCTCGCGTGCAACGGTTGCCGCACGGATCGAACGGCTCGTTTCCTCCGGCACGATCGCCGCCTTCACCATCAAGACCGGTGCGGAGCTGACGGGCAGCGGCGTGCGCGCCATCGTGATGATCGAGGTCCATGGCAAGATGGCCGACCGCGTTGCAGCGCAGCTCCGCGGCCTGCCGCAGGTCCGCGCGCTTCACTCGACCAATGGCCGCTGGGATTTCATCGCCGAACTCGAAGATCGCGATCTCGGCACTTTCGACGAAACACTGCATCGTATCCGTCTGATCGACGGCATCAACGGCACCGAAACCAACATCCTCCTCAAGACGACGAAGAATGCCTTCGCCTGAGCGGCGGGCTCAGTATTCCTTTTCGTAGAAGATACCGGCGCCCGCACTGCCGCCGCTGCCGGCTTCCCCGCGCAGCTTGACGCCGCGGCCGACATCCAGATTGATGACGGCCTTGGCGCCGTTCGTCTCCGGATCCTGCTTCAGCTCGATATAGGTGCGATCGTTGAGATACTTGCCGGCCGAAACGGCCGCGCGGCCCTCCGCATCCGTCGTGATATCGAGATCGTCGACGCCGAGCTTGCTTCGCAGGCTGTCGAGAAGGCCGGTCGAACTGCCGCCGGCCAGCTGGCTTGCGGCAGCGGCAAGCTGCGCGATCTGCACCGCCGAGAGGTTCGACATGGAGCGGTTGAAGATGAGCTGCGCCAGGATCTCATCCTGCGGCAGCGCAGGCGAGGAGGCGAAGGTCACCGTCGGGTTGCTGGCGACGCCGGCCACGGTCACGGTGATTTCCGTCGTGCCGGCCGTGCTTCCCGCGACGAGGTTGACGGTCGGCACCAGGCCTCCTGTAAAGCCGATATGCGCGCTGGAGAAATCGAGCCGGCGCGCCAGGATTTCCATGCGGCCGCGCTCAAGCTCGAAACCGCCCGACACGACAGGCGACGACGACGTTCCCGTCACGGTGAGGCTGCCGCCCAGCTCCGCATTGATGCCGCGGCCACGCACGAAAAGCTGGCCCGGCGCCTCGATGGTGAGGTTGAGGCCGATGCCGCGTGAGGCGCCGCTCGCGCCTTGGTCGCGCTGCACGTCGGCATTCATGCGCTTAACGTCGGCCGGTGCATTGCGATGCTTGATATCGATCTCCGACAGCGAAGCCGGCAGTTTTTGCGGAATGGTGATGTTCGCCTTGTTGATGCGCACCCGGCCAGCCAGCACGATATCGGCCAACGGCCCCTTGACGGTGAGGTCGCCGGTCACATTGGCGGTGACCAGCGTGCCGTCGACATAGGTGACATCGCCCAGCTTGATCGCCACGTCGACCGGGAAGCCGCTCGCCGGATCGATGCCGATACGGCCGGTGGCCGAAAGCTGCCCGCCGCTCGCGAGCCTGCCGGACAGCGTCTCGATGACGGCCTGCCGGCCGTCCATGGTGATGCGCACCGTCAGGTCATCCACGGCGAGATTGCGCCGGACATCGACCAGACGCGCACCGCCGGCCGTTATGCTGCCGGTCACCGAAGGCGCTGCCGCCGTGCCGCCTATCGAGACATCGGCATTGGCATTGCCGGTCAACACGAAGCCCTGCGACGAAAGCTGGCCCTGCAACAATCCAAACGGCACCGTGCCATTGAACTTCAGGCCAAGCGGCGTCGCGCCGCCGATCCCGACCGTGCCACCGCCCCGGAAGGAAAGCCCGCCTGCGCCCGAAAGCACCGTGTCGAGCCGGACCTGATTGTTGGCGAATTCGCCCTTGGCGTTGATATCGACGGCGCCGATGCCCGCGCCACGCGTCTGGCTGGTGACGGCGCCCTTCCAGTCGAGCGCGTAGTTGACGACAGGCGCGGCCGCCCTGCCCTTGACCGTCACAGTGCCGCCGATCGCACCTTCCGCACCGAGGCCTGGCGCGAAATTGTTGATGAGCGCCGCCGGCACGGCATTGAGACCGAGCGACAGGTCCAGCGTCTCGCCGGCCCGACCCGATACCGCAACCGACCCGGTTCCGGCCTGGATGGTGAGCTTGTCGAGAACCGCAACGCCGTTATCGACAGCGATCGTGGACGGACTTGCGAGCTTCAGGGCGATGCCGCGCGGCGCGCCTTCGAACGTCTGCAAGGCGACGTCCAAACCGCCGGCACGTTGGACGACCTGCCCCTTCGCGACCAGCGGCGCATTGTCGAGACGACCACCGAGATCGAACCGGGTCGCCTGCCCTTCCCGCGAGAAATCAAGGCTGAGGGCATCGACGCGGTTCCCGCCCGAAACGATGCGCTCGGCCCGAACCGTGCCGTTGATCGCAAGTGTGGCGAGATCGGTAATGGTGAGGTCCACGGTCGGCTTGGAAATGCTGATCGCATCGCGGCTTATACCGGAACCGCTCGCCTGAACGATTGCCGACGTCCTGCCGTTGGTCGTCGCGATCTCCACCTGTCCGGAGAGATCGCCGGCTGCCTTTTGGCCGGCCATGGCCGCAAGCAGTCCGAGATCGGGAAAGTTGAAGCGGACCGTGCCGTCAGGCATGAAATCCGGCGTCAGCGCCAGCGAGCCCTTCAGCGTGTTCGCGCCGATCTCCGCTTCCAGCACCGGCACCGAGATGCGCCTGCCTTCCGAGGTGATGCTGGAACGCACGTTGATCGCCTGTCCATCAAGCGCACCCGTCGCCGTCAGCTCCCCGGAGGGCCTGTCCGCAACGGCCTTCCCGTTGAGCGTGACGACGAGATCGCTCAGCGTGCGCCCCGAAAGTGTCGCGCCACTGGATGTGACCTTGGCCGCAACGTCGAGCCCATCGACCGGCCCCTTCGCCGAAACATCGAAGGCCGCCTCGCCGGAGGCATCGCCCAGCAGCTTGCCGAGGTTCAAGACCTTGCCGGCAAGCGTCGCATCGAGATTGCCCTCGGCGAGCGCGACATCACCGGCCGCCTCGGCTGTCCCCGACTTGAGCTGCAGACCGGTGAGTTGCAGCGCACCGTTGCCGGCCAGCTGAACACGCCCTTCCATCGCAATCGTCGTATCGAACTTGCCGGACAAGGCCGGCGGCAGGACAGCGGGCAGCGCGAAAAGACGGAAATTGACGTCGGCCTCGCGGCTTTCGAGCCCGTAGCGGCCCGAAAGCGTTCCGCCGATGCTGGCGCTTTCCAGTGTTGCGGGATCGAAGGCGATCTCTGTCGGCGATACGTTCAGGGTTGCGACGACCTTGGCCGGCCCCTTCACCATGCGGTCGATATCCGCATTGGCGAAAGCCATGTCGCCGGTCTCGACCGTCACATCGACCCGGCCGGACTGGCTGGACACGTTGAACGCATCGCTACGGGCGGAAAGGCGGATGTTCTCGACCCGACCCGCCGGCAGCGCCGCGGATACCACGGCGACATCTGCCCGCAAGGCTGCGGCGTTCGCCGCGCCGGTGAGCGAAATGTCGGCGCCGTCGATCAGGATGCGGGCATCGCCACCGGCGAGCGGCCAGCGGAAATCGATCGGGCCATCGCGCCCGTCGAGCTTCACATTGAAATCGTTGGACCCCGTCGCGCTCACGGCGCCGGAGGCGGCAAGCGTCATCGCACCTGTCGCGATGTTGCCCTTCTCGATGCGCACCATGTCGGAACCGTCGAAGGCAGCGACGAGGTCGATGTTCGTCTCGCCGGCGAAAAGCGGTCGCAACTGCGGCGGCATCAACGCATCGAACGTGCCGCCGCCCTTGACCGACAGGGTATGCAGCCCATTGGCGGAAAGATCGTGGCGGCCATCGACACGCAGCATCTCCGTACCGTCGAGCGCGGCGGAAAGACGGCCCTTCCACTGCGACAACGGCCCGTCACCCGTCAGGCGGATGGAGACGGCGGGCTCGTTCGGCAGTTTGAGCAGATTGGCGAGCAGGCCGCCCTTCGGTTCGGCGACATCGGTTTCAAGGCGCAGCACGTTCTCGGCCGGATTGAAGACGATATCGGCAGCCAGTCGTGCGTCCGGGCGCTCCACTTCGTTGGCGGAAAGCTTGATGGCCACACTCTCCGCGGTCGCATCGCCACGGCCGGAGACGACGATGCGCTGATCACGGCCGGCCACGGAGCCCGAGACGAAGAGTTCCGGGATCGCCAGCGAATCGACATGGACTTCGACGGGCAGCTTGAACGGCGTATCGGAAGGCTGTGCATCCGCCTTGGATTCCGGCAGGCGCAGCAGCGAGATCGAGGACGCCGAGACACGAGATGCATCGAAGCTGAAGAACAAGAGCTCCAGCGGCGACCAATCGACGGCGAGGTCGCGGATTTCCGCATAGGTGCCCTTGTCGTCGCCAAGGGTGACGGAACCTACGCGCAGCCGGCCCGTCAGGAGCCCGGACGGCTCGCTGATGGAAATGACCTGCCCGCTTGCGGCGGCAAGCTTCTCCACATAGGAAACGGCCATGCGGGCGCCCGCATCCGTGAAGCCGACGAAGCCCAGAACCGCGACCAGAATGACAAGCAGCACCGCAAGGCCGTAGCCGGCATAGCGGAGAATGGCGCGGAGAATTCGAGACAACCTCGTCATGCTTCATCCATTTCACGTGCGCGGGAGCACAGAATCGCTCCCTACCGTCTAGAATCTCAATCGCACGGATGATCAAGAGCCTAGCGGAAAATTGCGGCGCCAGTCAGAACGACTGGCCGATGCCGGCGTAGACCCCGAAGGACGTTCCGCCCTCATATTTCTTGAGCGGCACCGCGACGTCGAGCCGGAGCGGCCCGAACGGCGTCGCGTAGCGCAGGCCGATACCGGCACCGGCACGGATATCCTTGAAATCGGGCACCTCGTCCGTCGAGACGGTGCCGACATCGATGAACGGCACGACGCCGATGGTTTCGGTGACACCGATGCGCACCTCCGCCGAGCCCGCCACATAGGAGCGCCCGCCGAGCAGCTTGTTGTCGGCATTGCGCGGCGAAATCTCCTGATAGCCATAGCCGCGCACCGTGCCGCCACCGCCCAGGAAGAAGCGGCGCGTCGCCGGGATATCCGCAAGCTCGTCGCCGCCGATGATCGTACCAGCAGAAAGCTTGCCGGCCAGCACGAAGCGCTCCTCCGCGCCCAGCGCCTGATAGCCGGTAATGGCGCCTTCGAAACTGGAGAAGAAAGTGCTGTTATACGTCTCGTAGCTCGGCTTCGCATTGATCAGGAAGCGGTAGCCTTCCGTCGGGTTCAGTTTGTCGTTGCGGGTATCGCGCACATACTCGATCGGCAGGCTCACCGTCAGATACTTGTTCTTGCCGAACACGTCCTCGATATTGCTCCACGCCACCTCGCCGCCGGCGCTCACCGTATCACGGTCCGAAAGCTCGACGCTCACCCCTGCCGCCGCCGTCGTGGTGAAGGCCTTGTAGGCGTCGGGATCGACGATCGACGCCTTGAGGCTGGCGTTGAAGGTCGTTGCCGGGCCGAAGGCCCCGGGCTTGGAAAAGAGGATAGCCGTCGAGTAGTCGAGATCGCCGATGTCGGACTCGCCGATGCGGTTGACCGAACCCTCGATACGCAGCGATTCCGCCTGGCCGAACAGGTTGCGATGCCCCCAATACCCCTGCAGGCCGAAACCGTCCGTATTGGAATATTGCGCACCGACGCCGAAATAGCGGTGCTTGCCTTCGGAGACCTCGATGGTCATCGGCAGCGAACCATCCGGCGCGAGCTGGCTGGCCTCGCGGATCGTTACGCTGGAGAAAACACCGAGCGTGCGCAGCCGCTCCGCAGCCTTGTTGAGCGCCTCGGGCGAATAGGGCTGGCCGGCATTGATGCGCGAATAGCGCTGCACGAAGCCCGCATCGACCGTCTTCGTGCCCGTTACGCCGACCTCGCCGACCGGGGCGACTGGGCCGCCCTCTGCTGCAATGACAACATCCACCGTGCGCGTCTTGTGGTCGGCGGTCGCATTGCGCTCGACAAGCTTGGCCAGCGGCCGGCCCTCAGCCTTGAGATCGACGACGACCTTCTCGCCGGCCTTCAGGATGATGGTGGAATCCGCGCGCGCACCGGCCACGAGGCCGTAATCCGCCGGATTGAACCTGTCGGCATCGCCGGAAAAGGCGACATCGCCGAATGTGAAGACGGGCCCTGGATCGACACGGATCGTTACCGGAATGGCGGCGCGGTCGTTGAACTCAGGGTTGGGCGGCAGCGAATCGAGATCCTGCCCGTTGACGGTGACAGTCACCACGCCGCCATAGCGGGCGTTCTCGTAGAGGGCCGCCAAGATGCGGTCACGGTCGTCGCGCGCCTTGATGACGAGGCCGAGATCGCCGGATACCGGCTGGCCCTCGTCCTGCTTGAGGCGCGTCGTGTTCTCGATGGCTTCCTTGAGATCGCTGTCATCCGTGCCCGGATCGAGCGTCAGCGTATAATTGACGGGATCGATGACGGCCGTAGCCTCTTCGTCACTTTCGAAGAACTTCATCCCGAAAAGCTTGAACGCCATGGCGGGACGGACGGAGACGGGCGCACAGGCCAGCGCCGCAGCGACCGCGAGTGCGGTGCCAGCCTTCAGAAACGCAAAACTCTTTTCCGGCCGGTTCACTTTATCCCGCATCCGCAGCTATCCGTCGCCTTTTCCTCGAAGTGCGGCATGCGCATCAGCTTCCGACACAGACCAGGCGCGCTCCGATTCATTCGGAGCATTTAGGCAAGAAAAGACCCTAACGCGTTAGGTTTTCCGTAATGTTAACGCCGGTTCTACACGCAGGCGCCGCGGATTTGAAGCGCAGAACGTAATTTTGTGCCTTTTCCGGACAATGCAAAAGCCCCGGGGGATGCCCGGGGCTTCGCAAAAGTTGCATCTGTCTGATATCAGTAACCGGACGGGCAACGGTCGATGTAACGGCGGCCGTAACGGTCACGGTAGTAGCACTGACCGGGCTGCTCGGACACGCTGCCGATGACAGCGCCGGAAACGCCACCGATGGCCGCGCCAACGGCAGCACCGCGGACGTTACCGGTGACGGCGCCACCGATGATCGCGCCGGAGACGGCGCCGATACCCGCACCCTTTTCCGTCTGCGTGCAGCTGGCGACAGCAAGGCCGACCAGGACGAGCGCAATGACTTTCTTCATGAAGGTGTTCTCCAAAGTTGAGTTGCGTCCCGGTTTTCCAGGTCCGAACTATCCCCTTCTGTTGAGCCAACATACGCGCCCGCCTCACGACGGGCATGTCTGTTCAGAGACGAAAATATACCGCGAAACGGGGAAGTCTATGGTGGCGAACTATTTTTTTAGACTCCGAATAAATATGCCTGCGATTCCGTTTATTACGCCCTCGTTCGGTTACCGCCGCATTGCGACGAAAAAGCTGAAACTGGTTCGATGAAACGAAGGGTTCAGCCCGTTCCTTTTTTCGTGCAGACTTGACATGCATCAACAGGAAGTGGCCTTTGGGGACCTAACATACATTGGAATGGTTCAAAGGTGGCGCCGATTTGCCGCAGCGGAATGCGTTGCAGCGTAGGGGCGCCTGGTATAGCCGGATGAACGACCGTCAATGACGATAATGCCCGGGACGATGCCCGGCCGGAGACTCTGGATGGACTTCGAGACTTTCTTCAAGAACGAGCTGGACAGCCTGCATCAGGAAGGCCGCTACCGCGTCTTCGCCGACCTCGAGCGCCAGAAGGGCAGCTTCCCCAAGGCGACCCGCTATACGGCCGAAGGCCCGACGGATGTCACGGTCTGGTGTTCCAACGATTATCTCGGCATGGGCCAGCACCCGAAGGTGACCGAGGCGATGAAGCTCGCCATCGACCAGTGTGGCGCCGGTGCCGGCGGCACCCGCAACATCTCCGGCACCAACCACTACCATGTGCTGCTCGAACAGGAACTCGCCGACCTGCATGGCAAGGAAGCGGCCCTGCTCTTCACCTCGGGTTACGTGTCCAACTGGGCCGCCCTCGGCACGCTCTGTTCCAAGATCCCGGGCCTCATCTGTTTTTCCGATGCCGGGAACCACGCGTCGATGATCGAGGGCATTCGCCACTCCAAGTGCGAGCGCGTGATCTGGAAGCACAATGACCTGAAGGACCTCGAAGCCAAGCTTGCGGCGGCCGACCCGAAGGCGCCGAAGCTGATCGCCTTCGAATCCGTCTACTCGATGGATGGCGACATCGCGCCCATTAAGGAAATCTGCGACCTCGCCGACAAATACGGCGCGATGACCTATCTCGACGAAGTGCATGCCGTCGGCATGTACGGCCCGCGCGGCGGCGGCATTGCCGAACGCGACGGCCTGATGGATCGCCTCACCGTCATCGAGGGTACGCTTGCCAAGGCCTTCGGCGTGATGGGCGGCTATATCGCCGCCTCGACCGCATTGTGCGATTTCGTACGCTCCTTCGCGTCCGGCTTCATCTTCACCACGTCGCTGCCGCCGTCACTCGCCGCCGGTGCGCTCGCCTCGATCCGCCACCTCAAGGAAAGCCAGATCGAACGTTTCGGCCATCAGGACCGCGTTCGCAAGCTGCGCGCCGCGCTCGATCGCGCCGGCATTCCGCACATGCCGAATCCGAGCCATATCGTGCCCGTGATGGTCGGCGACGCATCCAAGTGCAAATGGATTTCGGACCTGCTGCTCGACAATTTCGGCATCTATGTCCAGCCGATCAACTACCCGACCGTGCCGCGCAAGACCGAGCGCCTGCGCATCACGCCGACGCCGCTGCACACGGATGCCGATATCGAGCACCTCGTTGGCGCGCTGCATTCGCTGTGGTCGCGTTGCGCGCTGGCCCGCGCCGTCGCCTGATAAAGACGACGCAGGTTTATCGGATGAGCCCGGCAGCCACCTGCCGGGCTTCTTCGTCTGCGGCGAAGACATCGTCCATGGACGAAGCCGGCGGAAGATGCGCCAGCTTGTCCATCACCTGCTCGGCGATGTCGGCCATCGACAGGAAGCCGATGCGCCCGCCGACGAAGGCGTGGAACGCCACCTCCTCCGCCGCATTCATGATCGCGCCCTGAAGCCCGCCGCGCGTGAGCGCCGTGCGCGCCAGCCGGAGCGCCGGAAACCGCGTCTCGTCAGGCGCTTCGAAATCGAGGCGGGACAGCCTGGCGAAATCCAGCCGCTCGACATCGAGCGGCGCGCGCTGCGGATAGGTCAGCGCATATCCGATCGCCGTGCGCATGTCGGGCGCACCGAGCTGCGCCAGCACCGAGCCGTCGACATAACCCACCATCGAATGAATGATCGATTGTGGATGCACCACCACCTCGATCTGGTCCGGCCGCACATCGAAGAGATGTTTCGCCTCGATCATCTCCAGCGCCTTGTTGAACATGGACGCGCTGCCGATGGAAATCTTCAAGCCCATGGACCAGTTGGGATGGGCACGCGCGATATCGGCGGTGACACCCGCCATCTGCTCGCGACTCCAGGTGCGGAACGGGCCGCCGGAGGCGGTCAGCACGATGCGCTCCACCGCATGGCGCTGGTCGTCCTCCAGCGCCTGGAAGATCGCGCTGTGTTCGCTGTCGACGGGGATGAGCCGCCCGCCGCCTTCCGCGACCGCACCAACAAAGAGATCGCCCGCCGAAACAAGGCACTCCTTGTTGGCAAGCGCGATATCGGCGCCGCGCTTTGCCGCAGCAAGCGTCGGTGCGAGGCCCGCCGTGCCAACGATCGCCGCCATCACCCAGTCCGCATCGCCGGATGCCGCTTCCAGAAGCGCCGCGCGCCCGGCCGCCACCGCGATCCCGGTGCCGGCAAGCGCATCCTTGAGCGCGCCGTAGCGGTTCTCGTCGGCCGTCACGGCCAGTTGCGCCCCGCACTCCCTGGCCTGCGTGGCAAGCAGGTCGACATTGCCGTTGCCGGTGACGGCCAGAACGTCGAAACGGTCGCGGCCGCCGAGCTGCCGTAGCACGTCCAGCGTGCTGGTGCCAATCGAGCCGGTCGAGCCGAGAATGGTGATGCGTCGCTTTTGCCGCGCGTCGAGAGCCATGAGGGGGGTCCGCAGTTTTCTTCTTGTCAGAAGAGGCTCTACAGGCGAAAGACGCCTGCAACAAGTCATGGAAATGCTGTAAAGCAAAGGCTTGGGCGGACTTATGACACCCGCCGCTTGACCTTTTCGCCCGGACGGCCATAACGTCCCCGCAAACGGTCTGCCGCCCTGGACGCGATTGGAGAAACCTGTGCACCGACGCCTGAGAGTATGGACCCTCGCTTGCCTTGCCATTCTGGCGGCAGCTCCGGCCTGTGCCGACGAGCCGGTCCCCGGTGGTCTCGGTGGAACGTGGCTCGCCGAGGACATCGCCGGCAACGGCGTGATCGACAATCTCCAGACGACGCTGGAGATAAAGCCGGACGGATCCTACGGCGGCAATGGAGGCTGCAACACCTATCGCGGCAAGTTGAAGGTGCAGAACGGCAACATCGCCTTCGCGCCGGCCGCAGCCACCCGCAAGATGTGCGCGCCCGCCATCATGGATCAGGAGCAGAAGTTCTTCGACGCGCTCGGCACCGTCACGTCGTGGAAGCTCGAAAACGGCATCCTGCACCTCACGGCCAAGGAAGGCGCGCCGGCGATTCGCCTCGCTGCCATGAAGAACAACACCGACATCGTCATCCGCCTGCCCGGCCCCGAGCAGAGCGTGGCGCGCGAGACCATCAGCTACCAGTGTGACGACGAACTGCGGATCGTCGTGGAATATATCAATGTCGGCGACAATTCGCTGGCCGTGATCCGCCGCGGCGAGGAAACGTTCATCGCATCCAACGTGATGGCGGCGTCGGGCGCGAAATATGCCGGCGGCCAGTTCGAATGGTGGACGAAGGGCGACGAAGCGACGCTCTACGACCTGACGAAGGGCGAAAACGCCCCCGGCGTCATCTGCCGCAAGACCGGCTGACGGCACGGAAAGGAAGAGCGCCATGCCCACGTTCCAGGTCGGACAGAAAGTCGTCTGCATCAACGACCGCTTCAAGAACGTCTCGATCGATCAGGGCATCCGCAAGGGGCAGGTCTATACGGTGCGCTGGGCCGGCCACTACAGGCACTATGTCGATGGCGACTTCTACGGCATCAAGCTGATGGAACTGTATCGCGGCAAGGATGATGGCCCGGAGGGCTACGGCGCCGTCGACATGCCCTTCCGCGCCAGCCGATTCCGTCCGCTGGTCTCCGACCGCATCCGCAACATGCTCGGCATCAAGGCCCCGCAGCCGAAGACGGTCATCGCCAAACCCTCCATCGTGCCCGCCATACGCCCCAAGCCACGCGTCGTCACGCCGGAGCGTGAAAAGGAAGACGTCTGATCTTTCCGGAAATGGTGATCCCGCCGCGATTCGAACGCGGGACCCCCAGATTAGGAATCTGGTGCTCTATCCTGCTGAGCTACGGGACCACTGACTGCACCCATACAAAAGCCTTGGCGTGAAGCCAAGCGATTTTCGGTGGATCGAGGACGCATCCCTTTCGTCAGGCGGCGAGACGGCTTTCCGCGAGCTTGACCCAGTAGGTCACGCCATGGGGGATGGCGTCGTCGTTGAAGTCGTAGGCGGGGTGGTGCAGTCCGGCCGTATCGCCGTTGCCGACGAAGATGAAGGCGCCGGGGCGGGACAGCAGCATGTAGGAGAAATCCTCGCCGCCCATCATCGGGGCGATCGCGGGTTCGACCGACGCGTCGCCGGCGATCTCGCGCGCCACGGCCACCGCATAGCCGGCCTCCTCCGCATGATTGACCGTAACCGGATAGTTACGGTGGTAATTCACGACGATCTCGGCGCCGTGGGCAGCCGCAAGGCCGGCGCAGATCTGCCGGATACGGGCTTCGGCCCCCTCGCGCATATCGGGGCTCAGCGTCCGAACGGTGCCGGCGAGCTGCGCGGTTTCAGGGATCACGTTGTGGGCAAAGCCCGCATTGAACTTCGTCACGGACACGACGAGCGAATCGACGGGGTCGGCGACGCGCGACACGATGGTCTGCAGCGCCGTCACGACCTGCGCGCCGATGACGATGGGATCGACGGTCTTGTGCGGCAAGGCCGCATGGCCGCCGCGTCCCTTCACCGCGATGGTGAACTCGTCGGTCGCCGCCATGATGGGGCCCGGGCGCGTCCCGAAGGCGCCGACCGGCATGCCGGGCAGGTTGTGCATGCCGTAGACCTCGGCGATGCCGAAGCGCTCCATCATGCCGTCCTTGACCATTTCGTTGCCGCCGCCGCCACCCTCTTCCGCCGGCTGGAAGATCACCGCGACGCTGCCGGTGAAGTTTCGCGTCTCGGCGAGATATTTGGCCGCCCCCAGCAGCATGGCGGTGTGGCCGTCATGACCGCAGGCATGCATCTTGCCCCTGACGGTCGAGGCCCAGGGCTTGCCGGTCGCCTCCTCGATGGGCAGCGCGTCCATATCGGCGCGAAGGCCGATTGTGCGCCCCGCGCCGGCAGGCGTGCCCTTACCGCGGATGATGCCGACGACGCCCGTCCGGCCGATGCCGGTCACGACCTCATCGACGCCGAATTCGCGCAGCTTTTCGGCCACGAAGGCCGCCGTCTTCTCCACCGCGAAGAGCAGTTCCGGTTCCCGGTGCAGGTGCCGGCGCCATCCGGCGATTTCATCCTGCATTTCTGCGGCGCGGTTCAGAATCGGCATGCAACACGTCCTGTCATTTCGGCCCGAAATTCGGCCATCAGCTCTCGATGGCTTTGCCATCACGGTGCCATATAGGTTAAATATGGCGACGGTTCGAGACAACTCCCGATTTCGAGGACAGATCTTTGCAGATGAACGGACGTACGACGCGCATGGGCGCGCGCCTTCTGGGCTCCGCCCTGTTGCTTGCAGCCACCTTCTCCGCAACGGCGACCATGGCCGGCCCGCGCATGCTGGTGGATGTCAACACGCTCCAAGTCATCGAACACGAGGATGCCTTCCAGCGCTGGTATCCAGCCTCGCTCACCAAGCTGATGACCGCCTATACCGTTTTCCGCGCCGTCAAGGCCGGCGAGATCACGCTGGACAGCCCGGTCACGATGAGCAAGCACGCCGCCGCCGAACCGCCGAGCAAGATGTATTTCAAGCCGGGCCAACGGATGACGCTGGACAGTGCGCTGAAGATCATCCTCGTCAAGTCCGCCAATGACGTGTCCGTCGCCATCGCCGAATCGATTTCCGGGTCCGAACCGGCCTTCGTCGAGCGCATGAACGCCGAGGCCAAACGCATCGGCATGAGTTCCTCGCGCTTCATCAATCCGAACGGCCTGCCCGGCAAGGGCCAGTATACGACCGCTCGCGACCTCGCGGTTCTTGCCGTCACACTGAAGCGGGAATTCCCGCAATACGCCTCCTATTTCGCGCTGGAAGGCTTCACGACGGGCAAGAAGCAGTATCCGAACTTCAATATGCTGATCGGCCGCTTCGACGGCGCGGATGGCATGAAGACCGGCTTCATCTGCGCCTCGGGCTTCAACCAGGTCTCGTCCGCCACGCGTAATGGCCGCAGCGTCGTTTCCGTCGTGCTCGGCTCCGAAAGCCTTGGCGCGCGCGCCGACATTTCCGCGGGCATGCTGCAGAAGGGCCTGACGGGGCGCCCCGGCAATGTTCCCACGCTCGGCCAGCTGAGGCCTTACGGCGAGACGCGCGACATCGTCGCCGACATCTCGCAGGAAATCTGCTCCAAGCATGCCGCCAAGGTCCGCAGCGAAGGCCGCGATGAGGCCGGACGCCAGAAACTGGCTTCGCCCTACATTCACGAGCTGGACCGGCCCCTGCGGTTCGTTTTCGCCGGCCTCTTGGGCGGCGGCGATACGGCCAAGCCAGACGGTGTCGAGACGGTCGCGTCCAATGGCGTGGGCGATATCGCCAATGTCCCCGTTCCCATCCCGCGCCCCACTTTCTGATTGGCTATAATTTCTGAACTGGAGCGACCATGACCATCGCTGAACGGCGTGTGCCGGTTTCCGTGCTGACCGGCTTCCTGGGCGCCGGCAAGACGACCCTGCTCAACCGCCTGCTGAAGGATCCCGCGCTCACCGATACGGCCGTCATCATCAACGAGTTCGGCGAGGTCGGCATCGACCATCTGCTGGTCGAACAATCGGGCGACGGCATTATCGAGCTTTCGGACGGATGCCTGTGCTGCACCATCCGCGGCGAGCTGGTCGATACGCTGGCCGATCTGATGGATCGCATGCAGACGGGCAAGATCCAGCCGCTGAAACGGGTCGTGATCGAGACGACGGGCCTCGCGGACCCCGCACCGGTGCTGCAGGCCGTGATGGGCAATCCTGTCCTCTCGCAGTCCTTCAGCCTCGATGGCGTGATCACCGTCGTCGATGCCGTCAACGGCCTTTCGACGCTTGCCAACCATCCGGAAGCCGTCAAGCAGGTGGCCGTGGCCGATCGCGTGCTGATCAGCAAGGCCTCGCTTGCCGACACGGCGACGCTCGACGCCGTGCGCCGGGAAATCGCCGCGCTCAATCCGCGCGCCGCCGTATCCGATGTCGATGCTCCCGGCCTGGCCAGTCCCGACCTGCTGGCCAATGGCCTCTACGACCCCGGCAGCAAGATCCCGGACGTCCGCCGCTGGCTGCACGAAGAGGCGCACGACGACCACCATCATGCGCATGGACATGACCATCACCACCATGAGCATTGCGACCACGGTTGCGATCATGGGCACCACCACGATCACGGCCATCAGCACGCCCATGACGTCACGCGCCATGACGCGACGATCCGCTCGTTCAGCATCGTGCACGACCGCCCGATCGATCCGATTGCACTGGAAATGTTCATCGATCTCCTGCGCTCGGCCCATGGCGAAAAGCTGCTGCGCATGAAGGGCATCGTGCTGATGGAAAACAGCCCGGAGCGGCCGCTGGTGCTGCATGGCGTGCAGAGCGTGTTCCACCCGCCCGAGCGGCTGCCCGCCTGGCCGGAGGGCGCCGAGCGCCGCACACGCCTGGTGCTGATCACGAAGGACCTGCCGGAGGCCTTCGTGCGCGACCTCTTCGACGCCTTCACCGGCACGCCGAAGATCGACCGCCCGGACCGCGCCGCCCTTGCCGACAACCCGCTCGCCATTCCCGGCCTGAAGCTTTAGCGGCAGTCTCGTGGACCGAACAGGGCGGCCAAGCCGCCCTGCCGGTGCTCTAGGCTTTCAAGCGCATCATGGCATTCTCGAAAGGCAGCCCTTCGCTGTCGGTTGCCCGGCGTGACAGCTCTTGGAAGCCGAGGCTCCTGTAGAAGCCGTAGGCTTGCCGGTTGGCCGTGTAGACCTCTAGGCTCAGTTCGCCCTTCAGATCGAGCGCATGGCGAACGAGTGCCCGGCCGATGCCAAGCCCCTGCCGGCCCGGCGCCACGAACAAGCCGCCGATGAAGGCATCCAGAAGGCTGATGAAGCCGACAGGCTCGCCGGCATGGCAGGCAATCCAGGTTTCCGCCTGCGGCAGGTAGATCGTTTCGATCGCGACACGCTGCTCGCGCAGGCGGGCCTCGCCGATGAACGCATGCGCGGCCATCGAGGCATCGAACCAGATGGCAGACAGTTTCAGGAGATCCAACGCCTGGTCATAGGCGCGGATATAAAGGTCCACGTTTTTCATGATATGTCCGTAGATTGGAGTGCACAAAACAGCGCCCGCAGGCGCTCAAAGCACCGCGACAAAGCGGTTCAATTCTCGTTTCTGTGCATCAATCTCCTTCTCACGAGACGGTCACCCTATAACCCGGACGGAAGGATAATCCAAGCGCGCCAGGGCTCAGGTCTTCTTTCGGATCAGGAAACGGTGGCCGTTCTCGACGCGCTCGCTTGCCTCGAGCGCATGGCCGTCCTCGTGGCAGAAATGCGGAATGTCGATTGCGGCGAGCGGATCCGTCGTCTCGACCCAGAGTGCAGCACCGCCGCGCATGGTCGACAGCCGCTTGCGGGCCTTCATGACCGGAAGCGGGCATTTCAGGCCGCGCAGGTCATAGACCTCGGCCTCGTCCTGCGCCGCGGTGTCGGTCATTTCTGCCAGAACTTCCAGAACGGCTTTTTCTGCGTCTGCTCGACGACCTGCTGGCCCGCTTCGCCGCCGGCGACGGGAAGGGTGGCGACCGCATCCGTCTCTTGTGCGACAGCCGCGGTCCTTGCGGTCTTGCCGGCAGGCGTGGCGGCCTCTCCAGAGCCCTGATCGGCCTGAAGAGCAGCGCTTTCGTTGACGACCGGCTGGACCTGCTGGGCTTCGCGCGGCTCGCTGTCCTGGCTGAAGAGCTTCCAGAAGGGCTTCTTTTCCTTCTTCTCGACGGCAGAGGCGACCCCCGGATTGTGTTCCGGCACCGGCAGGTAGCCCACGCCCCTCGCCTGCTTTTCCGCCTTGGTGGCGGCGACGTCGGCGGCGAAATCGGCAGCCGCCTTGTTCTTGGCTTCCTCGGCTTCGCGCACCGCACGTTCGGCGGCCTCGACCTTGCGCCGCTCGGCCTCTTCAGCCTTGCGCTTTTGTTCGGCGATCTCGCGTTCGGTCATCAGCTTGCCGGCATCGAGAGAATTTCCGGTCGGCGCATAGGCCAGTTCGCGGCCCTTGCGCTGATCGGCCACAATGGCCTTGCGCTGGGCCTCCGACGGCTCGATCCAGACGGTGCCGGCATATTTGCTCATCGCCCTGGCATAGGCGGTCGCATAGGTCTTGTTGTAGCTCGCAAGTGCCGTTTGGAGCGCACCGGGCGTGCTCATCGCAGGGCAGGAACCGGTCGGCGAGAAGGGCTTTTCGGCCTGCTGGTTGAAGACATACTTGCCTTCGCAGACATTCACTTCGGGCGGACGCTTCGTCACTTCGAAATGGTCGTAGCCGACCTTCAGCATCTTCCAGAATTCGATATTGGGATTGTCGCGATGGCGCGCCATGTTCTCGGCCGTCATGCGGAACGGAAACGCCTGGAGCTGAACGGACTTCTGTCCGCCGTCGAAGGCATCGCGCGCGAAGGCGAAAATCTCCAGCATCTGCTCGTCGGTCATCGAGTAGCAGCCCGACGAAGAGCATGCGCCATGGATCATGAGGTTGGTGCCGCTCGCCTTGTTGGCGCGGTCATAGGTATTGGGGAAGCCGGTGTTGATCGCCAGGAAATAGCTCGAATTCGGATTCATGTTCGCGCGTGAGAGCGGGTAGAATCCTTCCGGCGCCTGGCGGTCGCCCTCCTTCATCTTCGGGCCGAGCTTGCCGGACCAGGCGCAGATCTTGTAGTTGCGCACCAGCTGGAAACGGTTGGTGCGGTCGGCCTTCCAAAGTTCGAGCCGGCCCTCTTCCTTGAAGATGCGCAGCATGATGGGCGAGGAACGGTCGATCTTCATCGACGCGAGCTTGCTCACGATGGACGGCGACAGCTGGTAGCTGGTCTTGGACGAGACCTTGGAGATGTCCACATCGACCTTGTCGAAGGAATCGAGGGTCTCGTTGGTGCATCCCGCGGCAGCCACGGCGAGAAGCGAAACAGCGGCAAGAACAGACAGGCGCATGCAGGGGTCCGTGAGCTATCGTCAGATCGCGAGCCGTCGTACCGGCAGGGCGGAACAGGCTGTCGTAACCGGCTTATACTTCATAAATGCTTAACCGGGAATTCCTTCGCGCAGCCGAACGCCGGCTGCTACCGT
Source organism: Shinella oryzae (assembly GCF_023038235.1). Taxonomy (NCBI): domain Bacteria; kingdom Pseudomonadati; phylum Pseudomonadota; class Alphaproteobacteria; order Hyphomicrobiales; family Rhizobiaceae; genus Shinella; species Shinella oryzae. Next base: position 2,707,208 of record NZ_CP081987.1, read on the forward strand.
TTCAGACACAAGGAATATGGCCGAGATGCGGCAAAGGCGGCGCGGGCGCCGCCCCGATCAGAGCTGACGGCCGATATTGAGGTAACGCTGGCGGCGGTCCTTGCGCAGCTGGTCGCCCGGCTTGGCCGAAAGCTCCTTCAGCGACGAAGCGATGACATCGCCCGTACGCGCGATGACAGCCTGCGGGTCGCGGTGGGCGCCGCCCATCGGCTCGGGGATGATACCATCGATGATTCCGAAGCCTTTCAGGTCTTCGGCCGTAATTTTCATGTTGCTTGCCGCTTCCTTAGCGCGGGTCGAATCGCGCCAGAGGATCGATGCCGCACCTTCCGGCGAAATGACGCTGTAGATCGCATGCTCCAGCATGTAGACGCGGTCGCCCGTGGCGATCGCGATGGCGCCGCCCGAACCGCCCTCGCCCAGCACGACCGAGACGATCGGCACGCGGACGTTGAGGCACATCTCCGTCGAGCGGGCGATGGCTTCCGCCTGGCCGCGCTCTTCCGCGCCGATGCCCGGATAGGCGCCGGCGGTGTCGATCAGCGTGATGACCGGCAGGCCGAAACGATCAGCCATTTCCATGACGCGGATGGCCTTGCGGTAGCCTTCCGGGCGCGCGCTGCCGAAATTGTGCTTCAGGCGCGACTTGGTGTCGTTGCCCTTTTCCTGGCCGATGACGGCGACGGCCTCGCCGCGAAAGCGGCCGAGGCCCGCCAGGATCGCCTCGTCTTCGGCGAACTTGCGGTCGCCGGCAAGCGGAGTGAACTCTTCGAACAGCTGGGCGGCATAATCGACGAAATGCGGACGCTGCGGGTGGCGCGCGACCTGCGTCTTCTGCCAAGGCGTCAGCTTGGCGTAGATATCGGCCATGGCCTCGCGGGCGCGGATTTCCAGCCGACCGATTTCGTCGCTCGTGTCGATGCTCTCATCTTCTTCGGCGAGCTTGCGCAGCTCGTGGATCTTGCCTTCGAGATCCGAGATGGGCTTTTCGAAATCGAGGTAATTGTGCATGAGATGCGTTTCCGATCGTTTGCTCAAACCGCGCCAGGCTGCCGTCGGCCAGAGGGCCAGTCGCCAGCGATGGGGGTCCTAATCCGTTTTTTTCGCCTGTTTGGCAAGAGGGTGATGGTTTTGAACGAGCGCGTGCAGCCGTTCTTCCAGCACATGCGTATAGATTTGTGTCGTCGAAATGTCCTGATGGCCCAGCAGTTCCTGTACGGCGCGCAGGTCCGCGCCGTTCTGAAGCAGATGGCTGGCAAAAGCATGGCGAAGCACATGAGGCGACAGGGTCGCAGCCCGTATTCCCGCCCGTCCGGCCAGCGCCTTCAGATCGCGCGCGAAGACCTGCCGGGGCAAATGCCCCTCCTTGCTCTGCGCCGGAAACAGGAAATCGCCCGTCGCCGGATCGTCGCCGATCTCGGCCGCCAGCGCCTCGCCATAGGCCTCCATCGCGGTGACCGCGGCGCGCGACAGCGGAACCAGCCGCTCCTTGTTGCCCTTGCCCTTCACCACGAGGAACCGTCCGGTTTGCGCCAGCACACTGCCCGGCAGCGAGACGAGCTCGCTGACACGCATGCCCGTGGCATAGAGCAGTTCGACGAGCAGATGCATGCGCCGTTTCAGGAGAAGATTGCCGCCCGGCTCCCCCGCTTCCGTCTCGGCCCGGGTGATGAGACGCGTGACATCGTCGACGGACAGCGTCTTGGGCAGCGAGCGCGCCTTCTTCGGCGCATCGAGGATGGCGGTGGGATCGTCGCCGCGCAGCCCCTCGCCGTAGAGAAACTTGAAGAACTGCCGCAGCGCCGAAAGCCGCCGCGCCTGCGACGACGCTGCAAAGCCCTGCTTGGCGAGATGGCCGAGATAGGCGCGCAGATCGTCCGGCGCCGCCTCCGTCAGGCGCACGCCGCGCGCGTTGAGGAACGATTTCACGTCTTCCAGATCGCGCTCGTAGGATTGCAGCGTGTTCGTCGCGGCCCCGCGCTCGGCGCTCATCATTTCGAGGAAGGATTCGACCTGAAGCGCTGACAGATCCCTCATTGCGGTGGATTGACCCGTTCGGACGGAATCCGGATCGTGACCTCGCGCTCACTGGGCTCGACGAAGGTCACCAGCGCCACCATGATCCCGTAGATCGATCCGGCGATCACGGCGCAGATGAACAGGAATCGGAACAGGGTGGGCATGGCGGTCTCCGGGGCAACGCCCTCTATATCGCCCCGCCCTGCCGCCAGTGCAAGGGATGGATGGTCACGCAGGCTTGACGCTTCCGGCGCTTTGTCGATACGGAAAGGGACGAAAACCCGGAAAACGCAATGACCGAGCTGATCGAACAGCCCCCCCTTACGCTTGCCGCAGAGGCCCGTGCCGCCCTCGGCAAACGCAACCTCGTGCTGATCGGCCTTATGGGCGCCGGCAAGTCGGCGATCGGGCGCATGAGCTCGCAGGCGCTCGGTATTCCCTTCGTCGATTCCGACCACGAGATCGAGCGCGTCTCGCGCATGTCGATCCCCGATCTGTTCGCCACCTATGGCGAAGCCGAGTTCCGCGCGCTCGAGACCCGCGTCATCAAGCGGCTCCTGCGCTCGGGACCGCGCGTCGTCTCCACCGGCGGCGGGGCCTATATCAACGAGAACACGCGCCGGCACATCAAGCGCGGCGGGCTGACCGTGTGGTTGAAGGCCGATCTCGACGTGCTGTGGGAGCGGGTCAGCAAGCGCGACACCCGCCCGCTGCTGAAGACGGAAAACCCGCGCCAGACGCTCGAAAACCTCATGAACGCCCGCTATCCGATCTATGCGGAAGCCGAGGTTACGGTCATTTCGCGGGATGTGAGAAAAGAAACCATGGTGGACGAGGTGCTTGCCGCGATCGCCGCCACCCGCAAGATATGACGAGATTGCCATGACCGTTTCAGCCACCGCGCGCCGTACCGTGCGGGTCGACCTCGGCGACCGCTCCTACGATATTCTCATCGGCCCCGGACTGATCGCCGCCGCGGGACGCGAGATCGCGCTTCGCCTGAAGGGCCGCAAGATCGCCGTCATCACCGACGAACACGTCGCCCCGCTCTATCTCGACGGCTTCATGGCGGCCCTCAAGGCCGAAGGCATCGACGCCGTCTCGCTGGTGCTGCCCGCCGGCGAGAAGACCAAGAGCTTCGAACATCTCGTCAGCGTCTGCGACAGCGTGCTGGCCGCCCGCATCGAGCGCAACGACGCGGTCGTGGCGCTCGGCGGCGGCGTGATCGGCGACCTCACCGGCTTTGCGGCCGGCATCGTGCGCCGCGGCTCGCGCTTCATCCAGGTCCCGACATCGCTTCTGGCACAGGTCGATTCCTCCGTCGGCGGCAAGACCGGCATCAACTCCCCGCACGGCAAGAACCTGATCGGCGTCTTCCATCAGCCCGACCTCGTGCTCGCCGATACCGACGTGCTCGATACGCTCTCGCCCCGCGAATTCCGCGCCGGCTATGCCGAAGTCGCCAAATACGGCCTCATCGACAAGCCGGACTTCTTCGCCTGGCTGGAGAAGAACTGGCAGGCCGTCTTTGCCGGCGGCGAAGCCCGCATCGAGGCGATCGCCACGAGCTGCCAGGCGAAAGCCGACGTGGTCGCGGCCGACGAACGGGAAAACGGCCAGCGCGCGCTGCTCAATCTCGGCCACACCTTCGGCCACGCGCTGGAGGCGGCGACGCACTACGACAGCGCTCGCCTCGTCCATGGTGAAGGTGTTTCCATCGGCATGGTGCTGGCGCACCAGTTTTCCGCCCGCATGAACCTGTGCAGCCCCGACGACGGCAAGCGCGTCGAGGCGCATCTGCGCGCGGTCGGCCTTCCCACCACCATGGGCGAAATTCCGGGAAGCCTGCCGCCGGCGGAGGTTCTCATGGACGCCATCGCGCAGGACAAGAAGGTCAAGGCCGGCAAGCTCACCTTCATCCTCACGCGCGGCGTCGGCCAGTCCTTCGTCGCCGATGACGTGCCGCAATCCGAAGTCATCGCCTTCCTCAAGGAAAAGCTGCCGACATGAACAGCGAAACGCCCGCCGCGCTCGCTCCCTTCTCCTGGCCGGTGATCGTCCTTGTCCTCGGCCTGATCCTTCTCGTCATCCTGCTGTTCCGGTGGCGCAATCATCAGAGTGCGCGCGACGCCGAGGGCGAACGCCGCCAGAGCGACGGCGCGTCGGCAAGACCCGACCGGGAAAAGCTCCTGAGCGCGCTCGATCTTGATGCGCTCGAAGTGTCCGACATCATGATCCACCGCACGACCATGCGCGGGCTCGATGCCGGCGATCCGCCGGAAGAGGTCGTCAGGGCAGTGCTGGAAAGCCCATACACGCGCATGCCGCTCTGGTCAGGTTCGGTCGACAACATCGTGGGCGTCGTGCACGCCAAGGACCTCCTGCGTGCTCTCACCGAGCCCGGTGTCGAGCCGAATAACCTCGATATCACCAAGGTCGCGCAGAAACCGTGGTTCGTGCCCGACACGACGACGCTGAAGGAACAGCTCACGGCTTTCCTGCGCCGCAAAGAGCATTTCGCCACCGTGGTGGATGAATATGGCGAGGTGCAGGGTCTCGTCACGCTCCAGGACATCCTGAAGGTCATCGTCGGAGATTTGTCCGATGAAAAGGATGTCGATGTCCAGGGCGTGCGGCGCGAAGCCGATGGCTCGTTGGTCGTCGATGGCAGCGTCCCGATCCGAGACCTGAACCGTGCCTTCGACTGGAACCTGCCGGATGAGGAAGCAACGACGATTGCCGGTCTCGTCATCCACGAATCGAAGTCCATTCCGAAGGAACGACAAGCCTTCACCTTCTACGGCAAGCGCTTCATCGTGATGAAACGGGTGAAGAACCGCGTCACGCGTCTGCGCATCCGCCCTATCGAGCCGGAACAGCCCGCAGCCTGACCTACCAGCGCGTTGACTCGCCCGGAGCCGCAGCCTCGACGGCGAGCGCGTGCAATCCCGCATCGAATTCCGCCGTCACGAGATCGTTGATTGCCCTGTGGCGCGCCACGCGGCCCATGCCGGCGAAGGCGGCCGAGACGATTCGCACACGCAGATGCGTCTCGCCCGCGCCGTCATGGCCATGATGGCCGGCGTGCAGATGGCTCTCGTTGATGACCTCGAGACGTTCGGGCGAAAAGGCTGCTTCAAGCTTCTCGGCGATGCTGGATTTCACGGGCATTGAAAAACCTTTGCGTTGGAAAAACGGCTTGTCGCAACGCAACAAAATAGTTTCACAAAGCCAGCAACAAACCGCTTTGTCAATTCTTGTTGCGGGCTCGCCGCAACCCCATAATGAGCGCCATGAAACTCGATTCCAAATACTTCGACCGCATTCGCACGAAGCGGCGCGTGGAGCGTCCCGAACGTTCCGCGCCGATCTGTCAGTGGGACGGCTGCGAAGAGAATGCCGTGCATCGCGCGCCCGTGGGCCGCAATGCCGAAGGCCAGTATTTCATGTTCTGCTTCGAGCATGTGAAGGAATACAACAAGGGCTACAACTACTTCTCCGGCCTCTCCGACGGCGAGATCGCGCGTTACCAGAAGGAAGCCATTACCGGCCATCGCCCGACCTGGACCATAGGCGTCAACAAGGCGTCCAAGAACGGCCCCACCCAAGGCACGGCCCGCTCGGGCTCGGCCGGGGCAAATCAGCGCATACGCGACCCCTTCGGCTTCTTCAACGAGAGCAAGGGCCGCCGCCCGCAGATGGAGCCCCGCGCAAGAAAGCTGAAGACTCTGGAGGCGAAGGCTTTCGATACGCTAGGCCTCTCGGCGAATGCGACAAGCGACGACATCAAGTCGGCATACAAATCTCTTGTCAAAAAGCACCACCCGGATGCAAATGGCGGTGATAGAGGCTCGGAAGAGCGTTTTCGCGCGGTCATCCAAGCATATCAATTGTTAAAGCAGGCCGGCTTCTGCTAGAGCATTTTGCAGTCGGGCGGATTCCCGCCGGGCATCGCATGAATGCGGTCGAAACAGACGAGCATCGCCGGCAACAGACATTTGGGTGGAGGAGAGCCCGCCGCCCGCGGAGACGTGATGAGCAAGATGGATATCGATATTTCCAACCTCCCGGACACCACGGTTTCCGTACGGGAGGTTTTCGGCATTGATACGGACCTGCGGGTCCCGGCCTACTCCAAGGCGGACGCCTATGTGCCGGATCTCGATCCGGACTACCTGTTCGACCGCGAAACCACGCTGGCGATCCTCGCAGGCTTTGCCCATAACCGCCGCGTTATGGTTTCCGGCTATCACGGCACCGGCAAGTCGACCCATATCGAGCAGGTCGCAGCCCGCCTCAACTGGCCATGCGTGCGCGTCAACCTCGACAGCCATGTCAGCCGTATCGACCTCGTCGGTAAGGATGCCATCGTCGTCAAGGACGGCCTTCAGGTCACCGAGTTCAAGGACGGCATCCTGCCCTGGGCCTACCAGCACAATGTCGCGCTCGTCTTCGACGAATACGACGCAGGCCGCCCGGACGTCATGTTCGTCATTCAGCGCGTTCTGGAATCGTCGGGCCGCCTGACGCTGCTCGACCAGAGCCGCGTCATCCGCCCGCACCCCGCTTTCCGCCTGTTCGCCACCGCCAACACGGTCGGCCTTGGCGACACAACGGGCCTCTATCACGGCACCCAGCAGATCAACCAGGCGCAGATGGACCGCTGGTCGATCGTCACCACGCTGAACTATCTGCCGCACGACAACGAAGTGAACATCGTCGCCGCCAAGGTGAAGCGTCTTGCCGCCGGCAAGGACGGCCGCGAGACGATCTCGCGCATGGTGCGCGTGGCCGATCTCACCCGCGCCGCGTTCATCAACGGCGACCTGTCGACGGTCATGAGCCCGCGTACCGTCATCACCTGGGCAGAAAATGCCGAAATCTTCGGTGATATCGCCTTCGCCTTCCGCGTCACCTTCCTCAACAAGTGTGATGAGCTTGAACGCACGCTGGTTGCCGAACTCTACCAGCGCGCCTTCGGCATCGAGCTGAAGGAAAGTGCGGCCAATATCGTGCTGGAGGCCACGGCCTAAGGCCCGGTAGAAGCGCATGGCAGCTCGCGGAGACAATTCGAAGCCGAGGCCCGGCGGCGTGGTCGACATGGAACCGTTCCGTCGCGCGGTGACGGGCTGTGTCCGCGCCGTCTCCGGCGATGCGGAGGTGGAGGTCACCTTCGCCAACGAGCGTCCAGGCATGACGGGCGAGCGCATCCGCCTGCCGGAACTGAGCAAGCGGCCCTCGCCGGCCGAAGTCGCGCTCACCCGCGGCCTCGGCGATTCCATGGCGTTGCGCAAGGCCTGCCATGACGCCCGCGTGCACGCCACCATGTCGCCGCAGGGAGCGGATGCCCGCGCCATCTTCGATGCCGTCGAGCAGGCGCGTGTCGAGGCCATCGGTTCCAACCGCATGCAGGGCATGGCGCAGAACCTGAACGTCGTGCTGTCAGAAAAATACGCCAAGGCCAATTTCGGGGCGATCACCCGTCAGGCCGATGCGCCGCTCGAGGAGGCCGTGGCGCTTCTGGTGCGCGAGAAGCTGACGGGGCAGGCCCCGCCGGCATCCGCCGGCCAGGTGGTCGATCTCTGGCGCGATTTCATCACGGACAAGGCCGGCAAGGATATGGACGGCCTGTCGGCCGCCATCAACGACCAGCAGGCCTTTTCCCGCGTCGTGCGCAACATGCTCGCGTCGATGAACGTTGCCGAACAGTACGGCGACGACGAGACCGAGCCGGACGACAGCCAGACGCCCGAGGACGAGAACCAGCCGCGCAGCGACGAACAGGACGACAGCGACAGCCAAGAAGAGGCTGGCGACGACAGCGCCCCTGCCGACGAAAACGAAACGTCCGACGAGCAGATGGAAGAAGGCGAGATGGAAGGCGCGGAAATCTCCGACGACGACCTCGCCGACGACGACGGCGACGAGACGGACAAACCCGGCGAAGTCCGCCGCCCGAACCAGCCGTTCTCCGATTTCAACGAGAAGGTCGACTACACGGTCTTCACGCAGGAATTCGACGAGACGATCACCGCGGAAGAGCTCTGCGACGAAGCGGAGCTCGACCGCCTGCGCGCTTTCCTGGACAAGCAGCTCGCCCATCTCCAGGGCGCTGTTGGCCGCCTCGCCAACCGCCTGCAACGCCGCCTGATGGCGCAGCAGAACCGCGCCTGGGAATTCGATCTTGAAGAAGGCTATCTCGACAGCGCCCGCCTGCAGCGCATCATCATCGACCCGATGCAGCCGCTATCCTTCAAGCGCGAGAAGGACACGACCTTCCGCGATACGGTCGTAACGCTGCTCATCGACAATTCCGGCTCCATGCGCGGCCGGCCGATCACCGTTGCCGCCACCTGCGCCGATATCCTCGCGCGCACGCTGGAGCGGTGCGGCGTGAAGGTCGAGATCCTCGGCTTCACCACCAAGGCGTGGAAGGGCGGCCAGTCGCGCGAGAAGTGGCTCGGCAGTGGCAAGCCGCAATCGCCCGGCCGCCTCAACGACCTGCGCCACATCGTCTACAAGGCTGCCGATGCGCCTTGGCGGCGCGCGCGCCGCAATCTCGGCCTGATGATGCGCGAGGGCCTGCTCAAGGAAAACATCGACGGCGAGGCGCTGATCTGGGCGCATGATCGTCTTCTGGCACGGCCCGAGCAGCGCCGCATCCTGATGATGATTTCCGACGGCGCGCCGGTCGATGATTCGACGCTTTCGGTGAACCCCGGCAATTATCTCGAGCGACACCTGCGCGCCGTCATCGAACAGATCGAGACCCGTTCACCGGTCGAGCTTCTGGCTATCGGCATCGGCCATGACGTCACGCGCTACTACCGCCGCGCCGTCACGATTGTCGATGCCGACGAACTGGCCGGTGCCATGACGGAGCAGCTTGCTTCCCTCTTCGCCGACGAGGCGACAAGCAGTCGTCCGGCCCGCCGCCGTGCGGGCTAGTCCGGCGCCCGCCCGGCAATCCCTGCTGCAACGGCTTGCAGGTGCGGCGCTCTGCGCCGCCCTTTGCCTGCCCGCCGCGCGTCCGGCCGCAGCCGACGTCATCGATGTCCCCGTCGTCAACCGCGCCTTCTCGCAGTTCATGCTCGGGTCGGACAAGCGCGTCTTCGGCAAGCTCGAATTCCTCGGCGGCATCAGCTACACCTCGAGCACCAACCTGCTCGGCTCCATCTCGGCTATCCGTTTCCGCGGGGATCGCGAACATTTCGTCACCGTGCTCGATACCGGTCACTGGCTGACCGGCCGCATCGAACGGGATGCCGAGGGACGATTGAGCGGCATCACCGACGTGAAAACGCGCTCCATGTTCGACCGCAACGGCCAGGACGAGCGCGTCAAGAACAGGATGGATGCCGAAGGCCTCGCATTCGTCGATGGAGAGGCACTGGTTTCCTTCGAGGTCTATCACCGCATCGACGCCTATCCCGATCCCGGCTTCATGGAGGCGCGGCCGAAGCGCCGCATCCCCTTCCTGATCGACCCGAAGGAGTTGCGCTTCAACCGCGGCATGGAGACGCTTGCCCTGTCGCCGGCGGCGGGGCCGCTGGGTGGCGCGCTCGTCACCGTCACCGAACGCAGCCTCGATCCCGACGGCAACGTCTTCGCCGCCGTGCTCTCCGGACCACGCGCCGGCATCTTCTTCGTCAGGCGCAACGACCCCTGGGACATCACCGACGGCGCTTTCCTGCCGAACGGCGACCTGGTCCTCCTGGAGCGGCGGTTCCGCCTGGCGGACGGCATGGGCATGCGTATCCGCCGCATCGACGGCGATACGATCCGGCCCGGCGCGGTCGTTGATGGCGAGGTGCTGATCGACGCCGATCTCAGCCAGCAGATCGACAATATGGAAGGGCTGGACGTGGTGGTGATGGGGCCGGACGATATCCGGATCATCGTCGTTTCCGACGACAACCACTCCATTCTCCAGCGCAACCTGATGCTGGAATTCCGGCTGCTTCCCGATTGAAAAAGCCGCCCGCTTTCGGCGGGCGGCTGTCATCCGGTAGCGAAAGAATGTTCTCAGGCGACTTTTTCGAGGCTGGGCATCGGCTTCAGCTTGGTCATCAGCGCGCCATAGGGCAGCAGCATGACCACGCCGACGAGCACCTTCACCGAGAAGTCGCCCATGGCCCATGAAATCCAGCGCGGCGCCTCGGCCTGGAAGATGCCGAGGATCGGCGCCCAGGCGATGGCGAAATCGTCGTTCGGCCCGAAGATCGAGAAGACCGGCGCAAAGGCGAAGGAAAAGAAGATCACCGTGTCCAGAACCGAGCCGATCAGCGAGGCGATCAGCGGCGCGCGCCACCAGCTCTGCCGGCGCAACCGGTTGAAGACCGCGATATCGAGCAGCTGGCCGGCCAGGAACGCCGAGCCGGAGGCAATCGCGATGCGCGGCATCGACACGGCAAAGGAGAAGGCCACCGCCACCACAAAACCCGCCGCGACGACCCGGCGCGCAACGCGCGGGCCGAACTGCCGGTTGGTCAGGTCCGTGATGAGAAACGCGACGGGATAGGTGAACGCGCCGTAGGTCAGAAGATCGCCAAGCGCGATGCCGAACAGCTCTCCCGACAGCGGGTATTGCACCAGCACGTTGGAGGCGACGACCACGGCGGTCATCAGGAGGACATAGATAAGGGTAATGCGGTTCGCTAGCATTTTTTTATCCTGGGTGATGCCACCAGTTGGATTGATAATGATTTGCCCAACGCATTGAGGCCTGCCCGATGACCGGTCAAGCCTCAATGAGAATGCATTGGCTCAGTGCCTGAAATCAGGCAGCAGCAGCGGTCTTCTTGGCGATCTGGCGGCGCAGCAGACGAGCGCGCATCGACAGTTCGTTCTCTTCAGCCTTCAGAAGGAAGGCATCGAGGCCACCGCGGTGCTCGACGGAGCGCAGGGCAGCAGCCGAAACGCGAAGACGGAAACGCTGGCCGAGGGCGTCGGAAATCAGCGTGACATTGCACAGGTTCGGCAGGAACTTGCGCTTCGTCTTATTGTTTGCGTGGCTCACATTGTTGCCCGACTGGACGCCCTTGCCGGTCAATTCGCAACTACGGGACATGGTACACCTATTTGTTCTTGTTCAGGACAACACGTTTCCGGCAGCGAAACCGGCCGCAGTCCGTCTGGCCTTTTTGGAAAGTTGCGGTTCTATAGTCACACTGACCGGCGACGTCAAGCCAAACCTGCGCACAGGCTGGAAATCAGTTGCCAAGCCACCCGATTCGCGGGAATAGCAGAACACGCTGAAAGTCTACACGGCGTATAATCGCCGCAATGGCGGGCTAGGCGAAGCGTTTGAACGGGAGCGCCAGATGAACAAGCAGGGTTGGATTGCCGGTACGGCCGCGTCGCTTGCCTTGATGGCGGGCGCGGCACCCGTTTCGGCGGAAGAAATCCTGCATCGCACGGAGTACAGCATCCGCCTTTCCGGCCTTCCGGTGGCGACGGCGAGCTTCCGTTCCGCCTTCGACGGACGGCGCTATTCCATTTCCGGCAGCATGAGCTCCGCCGGTCTGGCCGATATCTTTGCCAGGACGAAGGGCACGACCACGGTCTCGGGCATCGTCAGCCGCGACAGGCTGCGTGCCACGTCCTATTCGGTGAACTACCAGAGCGGAAAGCGCGGCCGGGCCATCGACGTCACCTTCCGCAACGGCAATGTCGTCAATGCCAGCATGGTGCCCCCGCGCAAGAAGCCGGACAACTGGGTGCCGGTTTCCACCGCCGACATGCGTTCCGTGCTCGATCCGATTTCCGGGCTCATCATTCCCGCAGGCAACCGCATTTGCCCCAAGACCCTGCCGATCTTCGACGGCGAATCGCGTCTCGACCTGCGTCTGACCTCCAAGGGCACCCGGTCCTATACCACCAAGGGCTTCGCGGGTGAGGTCACGGTCTGCGGCATTCGCTTCATCCCGAAATCCGGCTACAGGAAAGGCCGCGAGGACGTGGAGTATCTGCGCCGGCTAAGCACGATGGAAATCTGGTTTGCCAAGGCCGAGGCGGCGAATGTATATGCTCCCGTTTATGTGAAGATCCCGACCAAGCTCGGTCCCGTCACCGTATCGGCCACGCGCTTCGGCGATTGAGCCTTCGGTCGGCCGCGCCCCGCTCGGCAGACCGGAGACATCGGCCTTGAAGACGCGCGCAACCCTGATCGGCTTCACCGCGATCCTGATGTGGGCGCTGCTGGCGCTGTTCACCGCCGCATCCGGCACGATGCCGCCTTTCCAGCTTTCGGCGATCTGCTTCCTGATCGGCAGCCTGCCCGGCATCGTCGTCCTGCTGGTCCGGCCGGAGCGCATGCGCCTGCTCAGGCAGCCGGCGAAGGTGTGGATCACGGGCATCCTCGGCCTGTTCGGCTATCATTTCCTCTATTTCACCGCCCTGCGCAACGCGCCGGCCGTCGAGGCAAGCCTGATCGCCTATCTCTGGCCGCTCCTCATCGTCACCGGCTCCGCGCTGCTGCCGAGCGAGCGGCTGAAGTGGAACCATATCCTCGGTACGCTGCTCGGGCTGGGCGGCACGGCGCTCATCGTCGGGCGCAACGGCGTTTCCTTCGACAGCGCCTATCTCGTCGGCTACGGCGCCGCCTTCCTCTGCGCCTTCACCTGGGCGGGCTATTCGCTCGCCACCCGCCGTTTCGAGGCGGTCTCGACCGATGTGGTGACCGGCTTCTGCATCGCGACCTCCATGCTCTCCCTGTTGTGCCATCTGGCACTCGAAACGACGGTCTGGCCGCAGAGCGGGTCCGAATGGCTGGCCGTCGCCGGCCTCGGCCTGCTGCCCGTGGGTGCCGCCTTCTATGCCTGGGATTTCAGCGTGAAGAACGGCGATATCCAGATCCTCGGCGCGGCGAGCTACAGCGCGCCGCTTCTCTCCACGCTGGTGCTCATCCTGTCCGGCTTTGCCGAACCATCGCTCGGCATCGGCATAGCCTGCCTGCTGGTGACAGGCGGCGCGATGCTCGCCGCCAAGGACATGATCTTCCGCAAGGCAGCCGCCAGCCCGGCCTGATCTCAGAACCGGTCCTTGCGCGCGCGGATTTCGGCGAAGACCTCCGCGTCGCTCGCTGTCTTCATGCCGAGATGCTGCCGGATGGCGGGATCGGAAGCGCGCAGGAAGGGGTTCGTCGCCTTCTCCAGGCCAATCGTCGTCGGCGCCGTGAAGGCCCCCCTCGCCCGCAGGGCCTCGATCTCTTCGGCTCTGGCCCGCAAGGCGGCATTGTCAGGATCGACCGTCAGGGCAAAACGCGCATTGGACAGCGTGTATTCGTGACCGAAATAGACCACCGTTTCATCCGGCAGCGCGGCGAGCTTGGAGAGCGAATCCCACATCTGCGCCGGCGTTCCCTCGAAGAGCCGGCCGCAGCCGAGCGCAAAGAGCGTATCGGCCGCAAACAGCAGCTTGTCCTGCGGAAGGTGGAAGCAGATATGCCCGAGCGTGTGGCCGGGCGTCAGGATGACGTCGACCGGCCGGCCGGCAAAGGTGAAGCTGTCGCCGCCATCCACCTTGCGATCGAGGCCCGGTATGGCTTCATGCGCCGGGCCGATGATCGTTACGCCGAAACGCGCCTTGAGCGCCGCGTTCGCCTCCACATGATCCTGGTGATGATGGGTCGTGAAGATGTGGCTCAGCGTCCAGCCGCGCCGGGCCAGCGCATCGAGGATCGCCTGCTCCTCCGGCGCATCGATGCTTGCCGTTTCCCCCGTCGCCGGATCGTGCAGCAGCACGCCGAAATTGTCGCTGCGGCAGGCGAAGAGTTCGATTTCGAGCGGGGTCATTGGCGCAGTCCTTTTCATTCACGGGGTCATTCACGCGGCGTCGGTCGAGGCGAATGTAAGACAATCGCCCTTGAAGTCTACCGGACCATCGCTAACATCCTTGCCATGCATGCAGATATCGTCGACCTCCGTGAGTTCTACCATTCGTCGCTTGGCCGCCTCGCCGACCATTCCATTTCCATGGCGCTCGCCTCGCTCTGGGCGCGCCTGCCGGACGAGCGACTGGTCGGCCTCGGCTATGCCGTGCCCTATCTCGACCGGTTCCGTGCCGATACCGAACGCACCTTCGCCTTCATGCCTGCCGGCCAGGGTGCCGTGAACTGGCCCGCGGGAGAGATGTCGGCCACCGCGCTCGTCTTCGACGAGGAGCTGCCCCTGCCGGATTCCTCCGTCGACCGGATCCTGATGGTGCATTCGCTGGAATTCGCCGAAAACCCCCGCGAGACCATGAAGGAGCTGTGGCGCGTCCTGTCGCCCGGCGGACGGCTCGTCATCGTGGTGCCCAACCGGCGTGGCGTGTGGGCCCGCATGGAGCACACGCCTTTCGGCTCCGGGCGCCCCTATTCGCGCGGCCAGCTGACGGCGCTTCTGCGCGAAACCAATTTCACCCCCGGCGCATCCGCAGAAGCGCTGTTCTTCCCGCCGTCCAAGCTGCGCAGCGTGCAGAAGCTGCGCGGCGCCTTCGAGCGGGTGGGCCGCATGCTGTGGCCGATGTTTTCCGGCGTCATCGTGGTGGAGGCCCAGAAGCGGCTTTACCAGGGCCTGCCGGTCGCCGCCCGCGCATCGCGCCGCGTCTTCGTTCCCGTTCTCGCACCCCAAGGCGTGCCGACGACACGCGATCGCTTGCCGCGCTGATCCTCTCGACAAAAGCGGGCCTGCCCGTTAGAGCGGGCGGGAAAGAGCTAAAGGGCGAGACACCATGACGGACGGACATTTCGACAAGATCGCACTGATCGGCATCGGCCTCATCGGCTCGTCCATCGCTCGCGCCGTCAAGCTCAAGGGCCTCGCCAAGTCCGTCGTCATCTCCAGCCGCAGTCAGGAGACGCTGGACCGCGCCCGGGCGCTTGACCTCGGCACCGACTACGTGCTCGACGCCGGCGAGGCCGTCGAGGATGCCGATCTCGTCATCGTCTCGGTTCCCGTCGGCGCATCCGGCAAGGTCGCCGAGGCGATCGCACCGCACCTGAAGCCGGGCGCCATCGTCACCGATGTCGGCTCCACCAAGGCCTCCGTCGTGGCGCAGATGTTGCCGCATATCCCAAAGGGCGTGCATTTCATTCCCGGCCACCCGCTGGCAGGTACGGAGCATTCCGGTCCCGATGCCGGCTTTGCCGAGCTGTTCCAGGGCCGCTGGTGCATCCTCACCCCCGTGCATGGCACCGACAAGGAGGCCAAGCGCAAGCTCGCCGCCTTCTGGGAGGCGCTCGGCTCGAAGGTGGACGAGATGGACATGGAGCACCACGACAAGGTGCTCGCCATCGTGTCGCACCTGCCGCACATCATCGCCTACAATATCGTGGGCACCGCCGATGACCTGGAGACGGTCACGGAATCGGAGGTCATCAAATATTCCGCATCAGGCTTTCGCGATTTCACGCGCCTTGCCGCTTCCGACCCCACCATGTGGCGCGACGTGTGCCTGCACAACAAGGATGCGATCCTCGAAATGCTCGCCCGTTTCTCGGAGGACCTGGCCTATCTGCAGCGCGCCATCCGCTGGGGCGACGGAGAGAAGCTCTTCGATCTCTTCACCCGCACCCGCGCCATCCGCCGCTCGATCATCGACGCGGGCCAGGATACGTCGGCACCGAACTTCGGACGCCCGGTTCCCGACGAGAAGGCCTGATCAGAGCGGCGGAATTTCCGCGACGGCGAACGGCCCGAGATAGACGGTGCCCTGCTGCACGTTGAGCTTGACCACGGCCCGGTCCTGCCCGCCCGACAGAGCACGCAGCCCGCTCGCCACACGCTGCACTGTCTTGGCCGCTTCCGGAAACGTCTCGGAGATCCGGTCACGCCACAGGTCGATGCCCTCGATGGTGAGATCGACCGTGCCGGAGACGTAACCGTCATCCCCGATGGAAACCGGCCCCGAAAGCGTCATCGTGCGGCCCTCGCCGAGATCGAATGTCAGGGCACGAAGCTCCGCAGTCGTCCCGAGCGGCACTCCGGCCGGCGGACCTTCCTTCGAAAGCCAACTGGCGGCATTGGCGATGGTCATGTCGACGGCCATGTTGAACGGCGGAAGCGTCTTGTTGCCGAGATCGAGCGAAAGCCCGTCCAGCGACGCCGCGACATCGAGCGCATCGCCCGACTGCCGCACGTGTTTTTCGCCATGCGTCACCGACACGCCCACGGAAACACCCTGTGACGGCGCGTTCAGCCGACCCTTCAGGCCGTCATAGGCGATGGAGGCTCGGTCGAGGCCGGTCGTCCAGGCGACGACGCTTGCGCGCATCAGGTCCCAATTGGCGTCAAAGGCGAGATCGGGCGTCACACGGACCTGCGCGGGCCCGTCGAGTTCGATGATCCCATGCCCCGGCCGGTAGACCTGGGCCGCCGAACGCAGCGCGCCGAAGCTGGCCGAAAGCCCCGCGGGACGGTCGTCGAGGCCGACCGAATCACAGAAGACGCCGATACGGAACGGATAGCCCCGTACCGACAGGTCCGTGCAGGACGCCGCATGCATGCCCTGTTGCGACGCGGCAAGCTCCTGTGCCAAACGCTCTTTCAATTGGCTTGCGGCATAAAACCATCCGCCCGTATAGAGCGCGACAGCGATGACGATGGCAACGGCGAGCAGGATCAGCTTGCGCGTAACCCCGGATGTGTCGGCGCGGCTTGACGATGCCATACTGTTCTCCAATGGTAGCGGACGCGACGTGTCCGAATGCGCGTCAAAGCCGGCAATTGCGGCGGCTTTTAGAGAGATGGTCCCGGTGACAGTGGATATGAACGAATTCTGGGTGTTTGGCTACGGATCGCTGATGTGGAATCCGGGTTTCGAGTACGAGGAGCGGCAACCGGCCCACCTTTTCGGCTTCCGCCGTTCGCTCTGCGTGCGCTCCTGGGTCCATCGCGGCACCGAGGAAAAACCCGGCCTGGTGCTCGGCCTCGACCGGGGCGGGTCCTGCCGCGGCGTGGCGTTCCGCGTGGCGCCGCAGGCCCGGGATGCCGTGGTGGATTATCTGCGCGAGCGCGAACTCGTGACCCACGTCTACAAGGAGCGCACGCTCCCTGCCACGCTCGGCGACGGGCGCCGCGTTTCCACGCTCACCTATATCTGCGACCGCGCCCATCACCAGTTTGCCGGATCGCTCTCCGTCGATGAGGCGGCGCGGACCATCAGCACCGCGGTCGGTAAATCAGGTCACAATATGGATTACGTGCGCAACACGCTGTCGCATCTGCGCGAAATGGGCATCCGCGACCATTGGCTGGAGGATGTCGGTCGGACGGCGGAAGGCCTTTACGCGCGCATCTCCGCCTGACCGGGCGTTCCAGCCTTCAGTTCCGCCAGCCGCTTGACGGCTGTCGGCGGCAGCATGAGATGCGGATTGGCCTCGACGGTCTCGACGAGCAGCTTGTCGCTGGCCGTCTCCATGACGTCGACGAGATGGGCAAGGAACGCATCGGGATCCATGCCCGGCGCGATGGCCGGCAGGATCTGTACCTTGAAATGGCCCGGCTGGCGGATGAACTTGCGGCGCGGCCAGAAAAGGCCCGGATGCATCACCACGGGCACGACCGGCACCTGCAGATCACGGTAGAGCCGCGCGATGCCGTACTTGTATTCCGGCGGCGCACCCGGTGGGCGGCGCGTGCCTTCCGGATAGATGATCAGCTGGCGCCCGGCATTCATTTCCGCCTTGGTGCGCTCCATGACCGCGGTCATCACCTTGCCGCGTGCGCCGCGGTTCACCGGCACCATGCGCTGCTTCTTGATGTACCAGCCGAACAGCGGGATCCAGGTCAGCTCGCGCTTGAGAATGTAGAACGGGTCGCTGAGCCAGGGCAGCAGGGCATAGGCGTCCCAGAAGGACTGATGCTTCGGCGCGAAGATGTAGCCGCCCGCCGGAATGTTCTCCAGCCCCTCGATCTCGAATGTCGTACCGACGATGACCTTGAAAAGCCAATGGTTGCTGCGCACCCAGAACTTGGGGACGAAATAGGCCTTCTTGCGCGGCAGCAGGAAGTAGACCGGCGTGAAGATGATCATCTGCACGATGAGATTGAGATAGAAGACGGCGTTGAAAAGCACGGAGCGGAAAGCGATCATCGGGCGGCCTGTGAACGGAAGATGCTTTCGCCCTACACGATATTGCCGGACGGGGAAACTCCCGCCTGATCGATGTCAGCCGCCTTCGATGTCGCCCCGAAGACCCGACCAGCTGCGCGCACCCGCAAATGCCCTTATCTGCGCAAGGCTGTATTTCACATATTCCGACAGCATCGCCTTGAGAACGCCCGGCTGGCGCAACCAGTTGCCGTTCTTCAGATCCGTGTTGACGACGGGATAGGCGATGAACTCGGTCTGCGGATCGCTGGCCTTCAGCTCGAGCAGGCTGCGCGGCATGTGATAGTTGTTGGTGACGACGAGAACGCGCCGGAACTGGTGATCGGTGATCCAGCGCGCCGCCTCGTTGGCATTGCCCACCGTGTCGATGGCATCGTAGCCCATGTCGACGCAGCACTCGAACAATGTCGAGGAACTCTGGGTCAGCTTGCGCAGCTGGTTGCCGCTTGTCGACGGGTTGGCCCCGGAAATCAGCAAGCGCCCGCCGGCGCCTTTTTTCAGAAGGTCGATGGCGTGGTCAATGCGCTGATAGCCGCCCGTCAGCACGACGATGGCGTCGGCCTTGGGATCATCGGGCGTTTCAAGCCCTGCCACCGTTTCGGCGAAATACAGGAAACCTGCGCTTCCCAGGATGGCGACAAGCAGGATCACCGCGAGAATGGCGCGCACGAGAAGCCGCACGGGGCCCTTGCGCCTCCTTCGTCCGTCCTGCAGCAGCCCGTTGGGCATGCCGGCCTTTGCCTGATCCAGCATGTTCATGATTCTGTCCATAGAACCGGATTAAGGCAAGCCCTAGTCCGTTTCACGACGGTGGTAGACTGCGCCCGTATCATGAGTCGGGCAGTTGATCGGTACGGGATGGATCCGAGCGGATCTGGTCGATTTCATGGATCGTGCGCATCACCGTGAAGCGGGCCGTCAGCGTGGTCAGGAGCGCGATGACAGCGATGGTTCCGGCAATGCCGAGATAGCCCGTGAGCCCCATGGAGAAGCTGCCGAACAGTGCGGTCGCCTGGTCGCTCTGGGGCGTGGCGATCGCCCGTCCCTGCCAGAAACCCGCAACGGCGAAGAACAGGGCGGCCAGCAATCCGCCGGCGAGCGAACCCTTGAGGCTGATCTTCAGGAAGTGCTTCTGGAATTCGGATGCGACGAAACCCGCTTCCGCACCCACGAAATGCAGCACTTCCACGATATGCCTGTTGCCGGACAGCGCGCCGCGCGTCGCAAACACCACCGTCAGCACCATGGCCGAGAAGACCAACACGAGAACGCCGGTGCCAATGAAGGCGGTCGTGCGCGCCATGGCCACCAGGCGATCGACCCAGGTGCGGTGATCGTCAAGGAATGCCTGGGGGATCTTCTGCGACAGCGCCGCCCGCATCGCGGTGAAATCCGGCGGGCTCTGCTCGTCGATGGTGACGATGACGAGGCGCGGCACCGGCAGCTCGTCGATATCAAGTCCGTCACCGAGCCAGGGCTGCAGAAGGCGCGCGGTCGCCGCCTTGTCGACGATCGTGCCGTCCCGTGTCCCGGTGAAGGTCAGTGCAAGGTCGCGCGCATCCCTCAGCGCCTGTTCCATGTCGAGATTGTCGTCCGGCTTGATCTGAATGGTGATCTCGCGGGAAATCTCGCTCTGCCAGCTCGCCGCCGTCGCCCGCACCATGCTGACGGCGCCGAAGGTGAGGCAGGCGAGAAAGGCCATGATGGCGATGACGAGCATCAGCGCGTTGCCGGACACGTTCGACGGCGGCACGATGGGTGCGGTAGGCCGCACGCGCATTTCCGGCCGGCGGGCCGGCTGCTCGGTCTCGGCGGTGTCGCGCATATCTCTCTGCAAGTCACTCATAGATGTCGAGCCGTCCCTGCGAGAGGATCATGCGCCGCGCCTCGACCTGATCCATCAAAGAGAGGTCGTGCGTGGCGATCACCACGGCGGTCCCCAGCCGGTTGAGTTCGAGGAAGAGGCTGAGCAGCCGCCGCGCCATCGGCGGATCGACGTTACCGGTCGGCTCGTCGGCCAGAAGCAATTCCGGCCGGTCGATGAGCGCGCGCGCGATCGCCGCGCGCTGCTTTTCCCCGCCCGACAGGACAGGCGGCAGCACGTTGATTCGCTCACCGAGCCCGACCCATTTCAGGAGTTCCAGCACGTCGGCGCGGTAGCTGATCTCTTCCTTGCCGCGCACGCGCAGCGGCAGCGCGACGTTCTCGTAGGTCGTCAGGTGATCGAGCAGGCGAAAATCCTGGAAGACGATACCGATTCGCCGGCGCAGCATGGGCAGCTCGTCACGCGGAATGGTCGAGATTTCCCGGTCGAAGCTGCGGATGATGCCGCGCGTCGGCTGAAGCGACAGGAAGAGCAGACGCAGAAGCGTCGTCTTGCCGGCACCTGACGGCCCGGTGAGGAACTGGAAGGACCGGCGCGGAATATCGAAGGTCAGGTCACGGAGGATCTCCGGTCCCATTCCATAGCGCAGCCCGACATTCTCGAAATGAATCAATGGTCAATCCGGTTCTAGACACGATCACCCAGCGGTACCGCGGTCGACGTCGCACAGGAAAGCGGCTCTTTCACGGTCAGGTTTCCGAAGCATTAACCAGTATGGTTTACGTTTCGTAAGGATTTCATTCAATGCCCGACTTTTCGCCTGGACCATGCGGGAAGCCGGCGACGGGAGGTGGCGATGAACGCCTTCAAAATCAAGCGTGAAGCAAAAAGCCGGGTCGATCTCCTGCCGCCCGAACCCGGCGCGAAAGCTGCAAGCCGCGCCAAGCGGTTTTCCAAAAGAACAGACGTCGTGGACGCCGATTTCGTGGTGATTCGCAGCGCCGCCGCCCGGACGTCGAACGACAATCACCGCAGGCGGCCCGCAACGTCCGCCCGACCGATGTCGGACCACCCGCTGTTCCGGCTGGGTGCGACCTGTGCCCGCCTTTGCGAAGCCGGGCTCCAGCGTCTTCCGGGCCGCGCCTTTGCCGGGCTCGTTGCACTTGCCTTCCTTTTCGTCTTCGCTTTCGCCGGTGGGCTGACGGCGCTCAAGGCGGCCATCCTGCCGGCCGCGCAGGCGGATGTGCTCAACCTGACCGATATCGCCGCGATGGTGGACGACCGCAATGGCATGAAAGTGCTCACCGTCTATGGCCGTCTGGCGAACACGGGCAACAGCGTGAAGGCCGTGCCGCCGCTCGACGTCGTGCTGGAAGGCAGCGGCACGCGCCGGATCGTGCTCGATGCCGAAACGATTGCGCCCGGTGGCGCCGAGCACTTCGCGCTGCGCATCCCGCATAGCGGCGGAAAAGTACCAAAAGTCTCGGTTTCCCTCGCGCGCGAGGGTGCGCCGGCCACCTGACTGTGCTAATCGGCTCCTTCATATCCATCCAGGGAGCCGCCACGCGATGCAGATTGTCCGCGGAAAGAAGATCGAAACGCTCTATGATGCCGGGCAGATCGCCAAGCGCAACGAAGAGCTTGCCGCGCAGATCGCCTCCGGCCCGACGCAGGATCTCCTCGTCATCGCCGTTCTGAAGGGCTCCTTCATCTTTGCGGCCGACCTTACCCGTGCGCTGCACGCTGCCGGCCTCGCGCCCGAAGTCGAGTTCATCACGCTGTCGAGCTACGGCACGGGCACCGTCTCGCAGGGCGTGAAGGTCATCAAGGACATCGACAGCGACGTGCATGGCCGCGATATCCTGCTCATCGACGATATCCTGGAATCCGGCCGCACGCTGAGCTACGCCAAGGAGCTGATGTACGAGCGCGGCGCGCGCAACGTCACCATCGCCGTGCTGCTCGACAAGCGCGAGAAGCGCAAGACCGACCTGGAAGCAGACTATGTCGGCTTCGAATGCCCGGACCATTTCGTCGTCGGATACGGCATGGACGTCGCCTACGCTTTCCGCGAATTGCCCTTCGTCGGTGTCGTCACGGGTGACGCTGACTAAGACGGCCGGAAAACACGCCGCACGCTAATTCCCCCGTCGTTCGTTTACCGATCGACAAGGAAAGTCTGGTCTTGTCGTGCCGGACTGACTGAAAGGGAATATGATGGCGAAGATCCTGATCACGGAAGACGAGGATTCGCTGCGTCTCTTCGTGGCGCGCGCATTGCGGCTGGACGGCCATGAGACCGTGGAGGCGCCCGATGGCGCCGCAGGGCTCGACGCCCTCACGGAAGGCGGCTTCGACCTCCTGCTGTCCGATATCCGCATGCCTGTGATGGACGGTATCGAACTGGCGCACAAGGCGTCAGCGGCGCATCCTGCCCTCAAGATCCTGCTGATGACCGGCTATGCCGAACAGCGCGAACGCGCCGACGACCTCGCCTCGAAGATCGTCGATGTCGTGAGCAAGCCGTTCAGTCTGCCGGATATCCGGCGCGCCGTGGCGCAGGCGCTGGCCGCCTGATCATCCGCGTTCAACGGATGCCGAGCAGCCGCTCCAGATAATCCCGCTCGAAGCCCGGCGCGGCACCCGTGCCGAGACGGCGGCGGATTTCATCGAGAATTTCGCGCGCCCGCTGGATGTCGATCTCTTCCGGGATCTTCGTCTGTCCGCCGGTGTCCGGACCTCGGCCATTGACGTTGCGGTCACGGCCTAGGGGGTCGCGCCCGTTGCGCCCGGCCTGGGGAACGCCCATGCCCTGCCCCTGGCCCTCACCCATCGCCTGCATCTGGCTCATCATGCTCTGCGCACCCTGACGCAGCGCCTCCAGCGCGCGGCCCTGGCTGCCCACCGCCGATTCGCCCTGGCTTTGGCCCAGCGCTTCGGAGGCGCCCTTCATCTCGCGGCCGGCCTGGCCGAAACCTTCGCCGGGATCGAGGCCCATGCCCTTCAGGGCCTGCTCGACCTCACCGAGTTGCTTGCCGAGCGCGTCCTGCTGCTCCCTCAGCTTCTTCAGCGCATCGCGCAGCTGCTCGGCCGTCATCCGGTCCGTCTCCTGCTGCCCGGCGCCGTTGTCGCCCTGCTGCTGCTGCTGTTCACCGTCCTCGCCCGGCATCGGGTCGCCCATCTGCTGGCGGTCCCGCAGCGCCTGGTCGAGCTTGAAGGTCTCTTCCATCAGCTGCTGCTGTTTGCGCATGAGTTCGCCGAGCTTGTCCATCTCCTGGCGCATGGCGTCGTTCTGCTGACCCTGCTGGCCTTGCTGCGGCCGGCCGGCCTGCAGGTTGTTCATCATGCGCTGGAGGTCGGAGAGCATCTGCTGCGCCTGGTCGCGAGCGCCGGAGCGCGCCAGGTTCTCGATCTGGTCCATCATGCGCTGGAGATCCTGCTGGCGCAGGATCTGGCCCTGCTGCTGCGCATTCTCACGCATCTGTCCGTTCTTCGCGGCCTGCCGGGCGAGCTCCTGCATATAGGCCTGCATCGCCTCGCGCAGCTCCTGCATGAGCTTTGCGACCTCCTCGTCCGGCGCATTGCGCTCCAGCGCCTCCGAAAGCGCCTTTTGAGCGTCGCGCAGCCGGCGGTCGGCGAGCGACAGGTTGCCGTCCTCGATGCCGAGCGCGATTTCCCAGAGATAATCCGCGACTTCGCGCAGCTGGTCGTCCGTACGGGCGAGCTTCATGCGGGCATTGGCCGATTGCAGAAGCAGATAATGCGTCGGATTCGGAATAGTCTCTTCCGGCCGGATCATCAGCGCCTCATTGAGCGCGATGGCATGGGGCAACTGGTTGGCGTCGAGCGCGAAGACCTGCCGCTGCTCGGCGACGGCGGCGGCGAGCGGCTCGAAGAAGGCCTTCGCCGGCAGCACCATTTCCACGGGCTGGCTGCGCCCCTCCTGCCCCGCCGCATCCTTGGCGACGAGCGTGATCTTCACGCGCTTTCCGGCCAGGGGATGTTCGGAAAGGTTGCGGCTGGTCGTGCCCTTGGCTTCGCGCGCCGCGCGGCGCGGCAGGTCGAGCCTGTATTCGGGCAGCGGATAGAGCGGCCGCGCCTCCTTGGGCTGGTCGACCGGCACGATCTCGGCATGAGCCTCCTGGAGCCCGTAGTCGTCCTTGGCGATGAAGCTGATATCCAGCGCCGCCGTGACGGTTGCCTTCGGAATGCCGTCGAAGGCAATTTCCGGCACCCTGTCGGGAATGACGGTAAACGTCCACGAGCGGCCGTCGACCGTCAGCGTCCCATCCTTCTGGATGCTGTAATGCATGGTCCTGGCGGCGTCTGCGACCGCAACCGGTGGCGTGGCTTCGGTTTTTTCGGCCTCCGCCGTCTCATCCTTCGGCTTGGCCTCCTCGGGGCGGATGGCCGTCGCGGCGGTCTCGCCCGCCGCCTGGTAGGTCGCCTGCTCGTTGCCGCTGCCGCCCGTCACGCGAACCGTCAGTTCGCTGAACTGCGGAATGCGGACCTCGCCCGTCACCGCCTCGCCCTGCCCGTTGCCGGTCAGGAAAACGGGCGCGCGCGACGTATGCGCCGGCGGCGTCACCCAGGCATCGATGCGCACATCCGGCGCCGCCTCGACGGGCGCGCGAACGGAAACGACATCGGCCAGAAGGCCGCCGCGGTTGGAATAGGAGAAGGCAAATGCGATGGCGACGAGCAGCACCGGCAGCGCGCGCAGCGCATGGCGGTCGTGGCGTGCGATGTCCGGCTCCGGAGCGCCGGTGCGCAGGGCGCCGACCATGCGGGCCATGCGCGCCTGGTGTTCGCGCCACAAGGCGTCCGCAAAGGCATCGCCCCCCGCCGGCCGGTCGTCCTGAACGCGGATGGCCTGGTGAGCAAGCGCATTGCGCGCTTCCAGCATGCGGTCGGCGGCATCGGCCGACGGCCAGACAAGGCCGCGCAGCCGCAGAAGCAGGAGGATTGCGCCGAGCGCGAAGGCAGCGAGCGTTGCGATGTGCAGCCATGCCGGCACGTGGCGGAAATAGCCGAACCAGGTCAGCGCCAGGAAACCCGCCGCGAGCATGAGGAGCGGCAAAAGCCGCGGCGCCAGCGCCTCGAGATAGAGCACGATCTTGGCAGCGAGGCGCTTGCCCGCAAGCCGGCGCCCCAGCGAATTGCCAGTCGCCTCCCTCTTGCGCTGCTCTTCAATTGCCATCGTTCACCGCTCGCCGTCGCCTGTTGTCAGGTCTTCGAGGATAACACGCTTTGTGGCGAAGACGAGGGCGCGCGCGAAATCGTGAACGGTATCTTGAGCCGGACGGTCAAGCAAGCCATGCCGGAAGCGAGTCGAGACCGATCAGCTCGTCATAGGTGGGACGCGGCCGGATGACGTGGAATTCCGACCCGTTGACCAGCACTTCGGGAACGAGCAGGCGGCTGTTATAGGTGCCGGCCTGTACCGCGCCGTAGGCGCCGGCCGAACCGACGGCGATGAGATCGCCCGGCTTTGGTACCGCCATTTCACGGTCGAGCGCCAGATAATCGCCCGTCTCGCAGACCGGGCCGACGACATCCGCGCGAATACGCGGCGCGTTGGCTGCCGAGATGACGACCGGCTCGATTTCATGCCACGCCTCGTAAAGCGTCGGACGGATGAGGTCGTTCATCGCCGCATCGACCACGACGAAGGTCTTCTCCCCGCCGTCCTTCACATAGAGAACCTCGGTGACGAGAATACCGGCGTTGCCGACGATCAGGCGGCCGGGCTCCGTGACGATCCGGCAGCCGAGGCCCTTGAGCTGGTTCTTGACGATGTCCGCATAGGCATCCGGCAGCGGCGGCGGCGCATTGTCCGTCTTGTAGGGAATGCCCAGCCCACCGCCGACATCGACGTGATCGATCATATGGCCATCGGCGCGCAGCGTCTCGACGAGTTCGCGCAGCAGCCGGAAGGCATCGTCGAAGGGTTGCAGCTCGGTGATCTGGCTGCCGATATGCATGTCGATGCCGGTCACCTTGATGCCGGGCAGCGTTGCGGCACGGGCATAGACCGCGCGTGCGCGCTCCCAGGAAATGCCGAACTTGTTTTCCTTCTTGCCCGTCGAGATCTTCGCATGGGTGCGGGCATCCACATCGGGATTGATACGGAAGGAAACATGCGCGACCTTGCCGGCCTTCACGGCGCGGGCGTTGAGCACTTCGAGTTCCGGCTCGGATTCGACGTTGAAGCAGTAGATGCCGGCCTCGAGCGCGAGATCCATTTCACGTGGCGTCTTGCCGACGCCGGAGAACATGATGCGCGAGGCGGGCACGCCGGCGGCAAGCGCACGGCGCAGCTCCCCCTCGGAAACCACGTCGATGCCGGCGCCGAGCCGGGCGAGCGTCTTCAGCACCGCCTGGTTGGAATTCGCCTTCATGGCGTAGCAGACCAGCGCATCGACGCCTTCGAAGGCGTTGGAGAACACCTTGAAGTGCCGCTCCAGCGTCGCCGTCGAATAGACGTAGAAGGGCGTGCCGACCGCCCTGGCGATTTCCGGAACCGGCACATCCTCCGCATGGAGGACGCCGTCACGATGCTCGAAATGGTTCACGCTTGCAGTCCGTTCAGGGCAATTCCGGCTCGGAATCGCGTTGGGAAAAACTAGAGAAGGGGGTCGAGAAGGAAGCGTTTGTCTTCGACCTGCTCGACCTTCTTGCCGTCGACGGTCGTCACGGCCGGCTGCGCGCCGGGCCGTTCGAGGTCGCCCTTGCGGCCGCACGCCGTCAGAACCGCTGCAGAAAGGCAGAGCACGAGCGCCAGCTTGCCGATGTCGATGCGTGTCATGAACGTTCCCTGGAATTGCCGGGTGGAGTGGGCAACATCCTTAGCGAATTCGCCCGCCCTTGTGCACCCTTAATCTGATGATGGGTCCTGCAAGCGCCTTGATCAGTTGCGCTGCCGCCACCAGGCGATCTGCCGGCGCACCTCCGACGGCGCCGTGCCGCCGTAGCTCTTGCGGCTGGCGACCGACGCCTCGACCGTCAGAACGTTGAAGATGTCGGCGGTGATCGCCGCATGGATCGCCTGCAACTCCTCCAGCGAAAGTTCGGCGAGATCGCAGCCCTTGCTTTCCGCCAGCGCCACGGCACGGCCGGTCACATGATGCGCATCACGGAACGGCAGGCCCGCCTCGCGCACCAGCCAGTCGGCGAGGTCGGTTGCGGTCGAGTAACCGGAACCGGCCGCAGCCTTCATCCTGTCGGTGCGAATGGTCATGTCGCGCACCATGCCGGTCATCGCGGCAATGGCGAGCTCCAGGCTCTCGGCGGCGTCGAAGACCTGCTCCTTGTCTTCCTGCATATCCTTGGAATAGGCGAGCGGCAGGCCCTTCATGACGGTGAGAAGCGCGATCAGCGAACCGTTGATGCGGCCGGTCTTGGCACGCACCAGCTCGGCCGCATCGGGGTTCTTCTTCTGCGGCATGATGGAGGATCCGGTCGAGAAGGCATCCGACAGACGAATGAAGCCGAACTGCGGCGTCGACCAGATGACGATTTCCTCCGCCAGGCGCGACAGGTGCACCGATGCGATGGCGGCAATAGACAGGAATTCCAGCGCGAAGTCGCGATCGGAAACCGTATCGATGGAATTGCGCGTCGGCTCGCGGAAGCCCAGCGCCCTGGCCGTCATGTGGCGATCGATATTGTAGCCGGTACCGGCGAGCGCTGCCGCGCCGATCGGGCTCTCGTCGAGATGCTCGATGGCGTGGCGCACGCGCTGACGGTCGCGGCCGAACATTTCGACATAGGCCATGCAATGGTGGCCGAAGGTCACCGGCTGGGCGGTCTGGAGATGGGTGAAGCCGGGCATGACGGTTTCGGCATGCTCTTCCGCGCGGTCGAGGAAGGCGGCGATGAGGCCGGTCAGCGCCTTCTCGGTCTTCTGCAGCTCTTCCTTCACCCAGAGGCGGAAATCCAGCGCCACCTGGTCGTTGCGCGAACGGGCGGTGTGCAGGCGGCCGGCAGCTGGGCCAATCAGCGTGGCGAGCCGCGCTTCGACGTTCATATGGATGTCTTCGAGCTTGCGGGAGAATTCGAAAGCGCCGCTTTCGATCTCTGACAGGATCGTGTCGAGACCGTGAACGATCTTTTCCTTATCGTCCGCCGAAATAATGCCCTGATGGGCGAGCATTTCCGCATGCGCCTTTGAGCCGCGGATGTCCTGGGCATAAAGCTTCTTGTCGAAGCCGATGGAGGCATTTATCTCCTCCATGATCGCATCCGGTCCCGAAGCGAAGCGGCCGCCCCACATCTGGTTCGAGGATTTCGTCTCGGAAGTGCCGTCTGCCATGGGTGCCTGCCTGGAAAAGTGTCCTGGAGAATGAAATGTCAGTGAAGAAGACCCTCGGCCTGCCGGCAGGAAAGCTCATCGCCATTGCCGGGCTCGCCGGACTTCTCGCCGGTGGTGCTGCGATATACGTGAAGGAGAGCCTGTCTGGCAATGCCACGGGCGCCGTCGCGTCGGCCGATCCCGCCGCCTGCCCGCTCGCCGCCGCCCGGGCCGAGGCCATCACGCCCTTCTCGAAGGGCCAGGTCGCCGCCATGCGCACGGTCGACGAGCACCGCCCGCTGCCGGAACTCGTCTTCGACGGCCCCGACGGCAAGAAGAAGACCATCGCCGATTTCGCGGGCAAGACCCTGCTCGTCAACCTCTGGGCCACCTGGTGCGTGCCCTGCCGCGAGGAAATGCCGGCACTCAACGCGCTGGAAAAGGATCTCGGCAGCGACAAGTTCGAGGTGGTCGCGATCAACATCGACACCGGCGACGACGAGAAGCCGAAGACCTTCCTCGACGAGACGAAGGTCCATGAGCTCGCCTATTACCGCGATGCCTCGATGGGCGTCTTCAACACGCTGAAGAAGGAAGGCCTCGCCTTCGGCCTGCCCGTCACGCTTCTGATGGACGACAAGGGCTGCCTGATCTCCGCCATGAACGGCCCCGCTGCCTGGGACAGCGAGGATGCCAAGGCACTGATCAACGCAGCGCTGGCTGTTCCGAAGAGTTGAAGCCAGGCCTTGCCAAGCATACCCCCTCTGCCCGCGCGAACCGTCAGGCCGCCGCGTAGACGCGAGGCCGGCGGATATCGAGGAAGCCTGCGTCGCCCCTGCGGTGCGTGAATTCCGGCGCGGTGTCGAATTCCACCGCCTGGCCGCTCTCCGTCATCGCCAGCACGCGACGTGAATCCGGCCGGTCGATGACCCGGACGATGCGGGCGGCGATGCCCTGCCCGTCCTCGCGCCAGCTCACATCGGCCGGGCGGAACAGGATCTGCCCGCTGCCGTCGGCAACGCCGTCAGCCTCGAAGGCGATGCCGTCGACATGGGCCTTGCCGCCGCGGATTTCAGCCTCCAGCCGGTTGGCATCCCCCAGGAAATTCATCACGAAGGCATCGGCGGGATTGCGGCACACCGCCTCTGGCGTGCCCTCCTGCACGATCTTGCCCTTGTTGAGGATGACGACGCGGTCGGCGAGGTCGAGCGCCTCTTCCTGGTCATGCGTCACGAAGAGCGTGGTGATGCCGAGTTCGTCATGGATCTTGCGCAGCCAGCGGCGAAGATCGCGCCGGACATTCGCATCCAGCGCGCCGAAAGGCTCGTCGAGCAGCAGCACGCGCGGATCGACGGCAAGCGCGCGCGCCAGCGCCACGCGCTGCCGCTGGCCGCCCGAGATCTGGCCGGGGAAACGGTCCTTCAGGCCGCTCAGCTGCACGAGGTCGAGCAATTCCTTGACACGCGCGGCGATGGCCTGCGGCGAACGCTTTATCTTCGAGACCTTCATGCCGAAGGCGATGTTCTCGCCGACGGTCATGTGCGGGAAGAGCGCATAGTGCTGGAAGACGAAGCCGACGCCGCGATCGCGCACCGGGATATCAGTGGCATTCTCGTCGCCGAAATAGATCGCGCCGGCATCGGCATATTCGAGGCCGGCGACCATGCGCAGGATCGTCGTCTTGCCGGAGCCGGACGGGCCCAGCAGCGCGACGAGCTCGCCGCTGTCGATATCGAGCGAGACGCCATGCACGGCGCGAAAGGTCTCGAACTCTTTGACCACATTGTCGAGGCGGATCTTCACGGCTTGACCTCCGGAGTGACGGTATCGGCGCCCGCAAGAGCGGAAGGACGCTGGATGCGGCCCGCGCCCTGCCGCTCGAGCGCCACCTTGACGACGAGCGTGACGATGGCGAGGCCGGCGAGGATGGATGCGGCGGCAAACGAGCCGGCCGCGTTGTAATCGTGATAGAGCAGCTCGATATGCAGCGGCAGCGTGTTCGTCTGGCCGCGGATATTGCCCGAGACGACCGAGACCGCGCCGAATTCCCCCATCACGCGCGAATTGCAGAGCACGACGCCATAGAGCAGCGCCCATTTGATATTGGGCAGCGTGACGGAGAAGAAGGTGCGCCAGCCGCTGGCGCCAAGCGACGTCGCGGCTTCTTCCACATCGCGGCCCTGCGCCTGCATGAGCGGGATCAGTTCACGCGCCACGAACGGTGCGGTGACGAACATGCTGGCCAGCACGATGCCGGGCAGCGCAAACAGGATCTTGATCTCCATCGCCTGCAGCGCATGGCCGAACAGGCCCTGGAGCCCGAAGACGAAGAGATAGGCCACGCCGGCGACGATCGGCGAGACCGAGAACGGGATCTCGATGATGACGATCAGCAATCGCTTGCCGGGAAAATCGTGCTTGGTGATCGCCCAGGCCGCGGCCACGCCGAAAGCGGTGTTGATCGGCACCGCGATCAGCGCCGTGACGACCGTCAGCATGATGGCATGGCGGGTATCGGGATGGGCGATGGCGGCCCCGAAATAGGCGACCCCCTTCGAAAACGCCTCGACGCCGATGACGACGAGCGGCGCGACGATCATCAGCCCGACCAGAACGAGGACGAATGTGAGGAGAACGCGCCGAAAGACCGGATTGTCGCCCACGCGCGGCGGCTTGCCTTTTCCAGGATGCGCCATGGTCAGCCCCTTACCGTGTAGCGCAGGGCACGGGCCTGCATGAGATTGGTGATCGCCAGCATGACGAAGGCGGTCAGCAGCATGACAGAGGCAATCGCGGCAGAGGCCGGATAGTCGTATTCCTCAAGCCGGATGAAGGCGAGAAGTGCGGTGATCTCCGTCGAGAACGGCTGGTTGCCGGCGATGAAGATGATGGCACCGAACTCGCCCAGGCTACGCGCGAAGGACAGCGACACGCCGGCCAGAAGTGCCGGCGTCAGCAGCGGCAGGATCACGGTCACGAAGATCGAGAGATCGCTTGCCCCCAGCGTCTGCCCCGCCTCCTCCAGGGCCGGGTCGAGTTCTTCCAAGACCGGCTGCACGGTTCGCACGATGAAGGGAATGCTCGTGAAGCTCATGGCGACCATGATGCCGAGCGGCGTATAGGCGACCTTGATGCCGACGAGCGACAGCGGCCCGCCGAACCAGCCGTTGGCGGCAAAGAGCGTCGTCAGCGCAATGCCGGCAACAGCGGTCGGCAGTGCAAAGGGCAGGTCCACCAGCGCATCGACAAGCCGACGCCCGGGAAAGCGGTAGCGCACGAGAACCCAGGCGAGCGCCAGGCCGAAGACGAGATTGAACGCCGTTGCCGCAAGCGCGCAGGTGACCGTCACGCGATAGCTCGCAACCGCACGGTCGGAAGAGATGATCCGCCAATAGTCCTCGGGCCCCAGGCTCGCCGCCTTGAAGACGAGCGCGGCCAGCGGCAGCACGACGATGATGGCCACATAGACAAGGGTGATGCCGAGCGCGAGCGGCAATCCTGGCAATACACGCCGTCTCAAGCGCATGGTCCTTTCTCATGACAACAACCGGCGGGCTTCTAGCCCGCCGGTTGCCCTACAAACAATAGTCGAAGGGATCAACGGCTACCGTAGATCTTGTCCAGCGTGCCGCCCTCGGCGAAGTGCTCTTCGGAGATCTTCTTCCAACCGCCGAACACGTCGTCGACATTCACGAGGCGGATCTCCGGGAACTGGTCCTTGAATTCGGCGGCGACCTTCTCGTCATGGACGCGATGGCCGAACTCGGCCGCGATCTTCTGACCCTCCGGCGCATAGAGGAAATCCAGATAGGACTTCGCAAGGTCACGGCTGCCCCTGGCATCCGCCACCTTGTCGACGATGGCGACCGGGAACTCGGCGAGCAGCGAAACGGACGGCACGACGCTTTCGAACTTGTCTTCGCCATATTGCTTGGCGATCGACTTGGTCTCGGCTTCGAAGGTGATGATCACGTCGCCGATCTCGCGCTCGACAAAGGTCGTCGTCGCCGCGCGGCCGCCGGTGTCGAAGACCGGGACGTTGTCGAAGATCTTGGTGACGAATTCCTCGACCTTGGCCGGATCGTTGTTGAAGGCTTCCTTGGCGTAGGCGGTGGCGGCCAGATAGGTGTAACGCGCGTTGCCCGACGTTTTCGGGTTGGGGAAGATGACCTTCACGTCGTCACGAGCGAGGTCCGACCAGTCCTTGATGTTCTTCGGATTGCCGGCGCGAACGAGGAAGGACGGGAAGGAGTAGAAGGGCGAGGCATTGTTCGGGAACTTCTGCTGCCAGCCTTCGGCGACGAAGCCGTTCTTCACGAGGAAGTCGATATCCGTCACCTGGTTGAAGGTCACGACGTCAGCCTCGAGGCCTTCCACGATGGCGCGCGCCTGCTTGGACGTTCCGCCGTGCGACTGGTCGATGGTGACGCCGGGATGCTGCTTCACGAAGGCTTCGTTTTCCGCAGCAAAAAGCTCGCGCGCAACGTCGTAAGAGGCGTTCAAAAGCTTGTCGGCGGCGTGCGCGGAGATCGGAGCGGCAAGACCGAGAAGGGCCGCGCCGAGAAGGAGAATGCGTTTCATCTGAACACCCATGCAATAAGAATTGGGGTAGACAATACCGGCAGGCCAGCGACCATCCGAGATACGGTCCAGTCGCGGCCCTCACAGCAGGCGAAACAATTTTCCCCGAAACCAGGCTTTGGCGGATTCTTCCGCCGTTCAGCGCGTCGAGAAGACGTCAGGATGTCTTTCGCAACAGGTACCAATCCACAAGACCGAGAGTAAAGCGGTCCTTCGCGGCGCGCTCCCATAGGGGAGTATGGTGATCTCCAACGACGAGAATATCCGTCGGAGGAAGGCGAGTATCAGTCGCGATCGCCGCTACAGAATCGAAGACATCACCCCACAATTCCGCCAATTCGCATGTCGTTGCATTTGCGATCGGCGCAGCCGCGGTCCGGCAAGCCATGGTTCCCTCAGTCTTCGCGACAAACGGCACGTGCGAGTTCAAGGTGAGCCAATAGACAAACTTCGGTTTATCGCCTGCCTCAAGCAAACGGGAATGAACGAGAGCAGCCACATCGCTGTCGCACAACCCGAGAAAGACGCTGCCGCAGCGACGCGCGACCTGCATTGGTGCGTCCCGCACCATCGTTTCCATAAAATGAAGTTCCGAAAAGCCGA
The DNA here is from genome assembly GCF_023038235.1 of Shinella oryzae. Classification (NCBI taxonomy): domain Bacteria; kingdom Pseudomonadati; phylum Pseudomonadota; class Alphaproteobacteria; order Hyphomicrobiales; family Rhizobiaceae; genus Shinella; species Shinella oryzae. The sequence continues at coordinate 2,740,624 of NZ_CP081987.1, forward strand.
TATTGGGATACCAGACATGCCGCTCAAACATGTCGGACGTGTAACCGTGATAGGCAACTGTCTCGAAACCGCGCGCATGCAGAAGCTTTGGCAGGCAATTTTCCGTGTGCACACCGGAGATATAATCGCGATGATCGCCCCAGCGCCCGCACAGTTCGCGGGAGGCTGCGCCCGTCGTGGAGCCCGAATAAGGCGTGGTCCCACTGGTGAAAGTATAACCAGCGCTGGAAGCGGCGTTTTCCAGTTTCTCGCTCAGAATTCTCTTCTCTGCCGGATCGGCAAAGGCGCCAAGCCCCTCCACCATCACGATGAGCAGGTTTCCACCGCGCGCGGCAACCGCATCGGCACTTAGCCCGTTCTGGGAAACCGCACTGTCGAAAGGCGACATAGACTTGGTGAAATAACGAAAGTTGAAATGAAAATCCGCAGCCATGAGCGACAAGGCGACAAGAAGCACTGGCAGCGGCGATGCCGACCGTATCTCCGCGCGGTTGCGGTCGAACAACCATGCGGAAACCAGCGCGAGCGCCAGATTAATGCTTATGACGGCGACATAAAAACCCGAAGCCGAAACGTCGATCGTCGCCATGTACCGCACAGAGTCGATCGCCAATGCGAGAGGCAGATGAAAAGCCACCATGACGATAAGGCAGAGATCGACAACGGCTACCGCCAAGAAAAGAGCATAGACCGCAAAACGTGGTAGGAAGAGTGCAGCAATCGCGGCAATGACATAGAGAAGGGGCGTGATCAACCGTTCGGCAATGAAGAACGGCATGACGGCTAGAAAGAAGAGATTGGGCAACAACCCAACGATCAGCACGAACAGAAGCGCGCCACGTCCGATGAAACGCTGCGCACCCAGCTTTTCCGGCGAAATAGATATGTCCGTCATCGTACCGTCGCGAGACTGATTAAACCAGTCTTCGCGGCATATCATCAAATTCTTTCAAAAGAACTGAAGCCGAAGCTTCACACGCGTTAGCGCGTCGGAACCGGCACTTCGCCGCGGTAGTCGTAGAAGCCGCGGCCGGATTTGCGGCCGAGCCAGCCGGCCTCGACATACTTCACCAGCAGCGGGCACGGGCGGTACTTGGAATCGGCGAGACCATCGTGCAGGACCTGCATGATGGAGAGGCAGGTGTCCAGGCCGATGAAATCGGCAAGTTGAAGCGGCCCCATGGGATGGTTGGCGCCGAGCTTCATGGCGGTGTCGATGGCCTCCACCGAGCCGACGCCTTCATAGAGCGTATAGATCGCCTCGTTGATCATCGGCAGCAGGATGCGGTTGACGATGAAGGCGGGGAAATCTTCCGCCACCGTAATGGTCTTGTCCAGCGTGGCGACGAATTCCTTCGCGGCGGAAAAGGTGCTTTCCTCCGTGGCGATGCCGCGCACGAGTTCAACCAGCTTCATGACCGGAACGGGGTTCATGAAATGGATGCCCATGAAGCGCTCGGGCCGATCGGTGGCGGAGGCAAGGCGTGTGATCGAGAGCGAGGAGGTATTGGTGGCAAGAATCGCCTCGGGCTTCAGCACCGAACAGACCTGACCGTAGATCTTGCGCTTGACGGTCTCGTCCTCGGTCGCGGCCTCGATGACCAGGTCCGCATCCGAGAGGTCGTTGACGTCGGTGGAGCCCTTGATGAGCGCCAGCGCCTTCTTCCGGTCTTCGTCGGACATCTTGCCGGACGAGACCTGGCGGGCGAGATTGCCGTGGATCGTGGCGAGGCCGGCTTCGATCCGCTCGGCGGAGAGGTCGTAGATATGGACCTTGTATCCGGCAAGGGCAGCAACATGCGCGATGCCGCATCCCATCTGGCCCGCACCCACAATACCGACGTTCTTGATCATCGCGCCCATCGCCTCGTCATTTCAGCCCGAGCCCAGTGCGCAGGCAAAAAAACACCGGGCCGGTCAAGCCGGCCCGGTGAAATTGATAAAGGCACGCGACGGATATTTCCAGTGAAATCATCGTCGCATAGACGGCGCGATGCCGGCTCAGAGCGCCTTTTCGAGCTGCGGCAGGACTTCGAAGAGGTCACCGACGAGGCCGTAGTCTGCGACCTGGAAGATGGGGGCTTCCTCGTCCTTGTTGATGGCGACGATGACCTTCGAGTCCTTCATGCCGGCAAGGTGCTGGATGGCGCCGGAGATGCCGCAGGCAATGTAGAGTTGCGGCGCGACGACCTTGCCCGTCTGGCCGACCTGCCAGTCGTTGGGCGCGTAGCCGGCATCCACCGCGGCGCGCGAGGCGCCGACGGCCGCACCGAGCTTGTCGGCGACGGGCAGGATCACCTCCTGGAACTTCTCCGACGAGCCGAGCGCACGACCGCCCGAGATGATGATCTTCGCCGAGGTCAGCTCCGGACGATCCGACGAGGACAGCGCGTCCTTGACATGGGTGGAAAGGCCCGGGTTTGCCGCGGCAGCCACGGTCTCGACCGGCGCATTGCCACCTTCGCCCGCTGCGGCAAACGACGCCGTGCGCACGGTGATCACCTTTTTAGCGTCGGTCGACTGAACCGTCTGGATGGCGTTGCCGGCATAGATCGGACGCTTGAACGTGTCGGGGCTCACCACCTCGATGATCTCGGAGACCTGCGCGACATCGAGCAGGGCCGCAACGCGCGGCGCCACGTTCTTGCCGACCGAGGTGGCCGCCGCGACGATGGCGTCGTAGTTGCCGGCCAGCGACACGATGAGGGCGGCCAGCGGCTCGGCCAGGTTATTGGCAAGGCTTGCATCGTCGGCGACGAGAACCTTGGAGACGCCCGCAAGCTTGGCAGCCTGCTCGGCCGCGGCCTTGGCGCCGGAGCCGGCGACGAGCACATGCACGTCGGAGCCGATCTGCAAAGCCGCCGTCAGCGCCTTGGCGGTCTGGTCGGAAAGGGTGGCGTTGTCGTGGTCTGCCAGAAGAAGAATGGCCATATCGTGATCTCCTCGATCTTCCTTACAGAACGCCTGCGGTCTTCAGGCTCGCCACCAGTTCGGCGACGTCCTTGACCTTGACGCCGGCCTTGCGGCCCGAAGGTTCCTCGGTCTTCAGCACCTTCAGGCGCGGGGCGGTATCGACGCCGAAGTCGCCGGGCGTCTTCTTGTCGAGCGGCTTCTTCTTCGCCTTCATGATGTTCGGCAGCGAGGCATAGCGCGGCTCGTTCAAACGCAGGTCCGTCGTCACGACGGCCGGAAGCTTGACCTCGATGGTCTGCAGACCGCCGTCGACTTCGCGCGTCACCTGGGCCGAACCCGACCCGATCTCGACCTTGGAGGCAAACGTCGCCTGCGCCCAGCCGAGCAGCGCCGACAGCATCTGGCCGGTCTGGTTGGAATCGTCGTCGATCGCCTGCTTGCCGACGATGACGAGGCCGGGCTGTTCGGCCTCGACAACGCCCTTCAGGATCTTGGCGACCGCCAGCGGCTCGACGGCATCCTCCGTCTCGACCAGCACCGCCCGGTCCGCGCCCATGGCGAGCGCCGTGCGCAGCGTCTCCTCGGCCTTCGCCGGGCCGATCGACACCACCACCACTTCCTCAGCCTTGCCGGCCTCCTTCAGGCGAAGCGCCTCTTCGACCGAAATCTCGTCGAACGGGTTCATCGACATCTTCACATTCGCAAGCTCGACACCCGAGCCATCCGCCTTCACGCGAATCTTCACGTTGTAGTCAACGACCCGCTTGACTGGCACAAGGATCTTCATGGCTTCCTTCCTTACATATGTCCGCGAGGGGAAAATGCGCCTTTCGAGGGCGCCCTGATTGTCGGTTGGCGACATCGATACGCGTTTTTTCCCCAATTACAATGCGGCACGGCTCCTCTCCGCATGAAAACGCGGCCGGTTATAAGTAACGTTTACGTCAAGGTCAAATTTCCGGCGTTGCCAGCTTTACCGACCCCAATGCGTCGGGGGAACGGAGGGGCGCTTAGCCGCGTCGTCAGCGGGAACCGGGCTCTGCTCCGCATGGCGAACGGCCTTCGGCGTGACGATGGTGCGGTCGAAGAGCGGAACGCCCCGACGGCGCAGCACCAGCACGAGAAATGCGCCGGCAAGGATGCCGCCGACATGCGCACCCCACGACACGCTGCCGTCACCATCCACCACCAGCATGTAGAACTGCTGGGCGATCCAGAAGGCGAGCGGAATGACCGCCGGCAGCGGCAGCGGAATACGGAAGAACACCAGGACCCAGACGCGCACCTTGGGATGCAGCAGGAAATAGGCCGCCACCACGCCGGAAACGGCCCCCGACGCGCCGATCAGGGGCGCTTCGGAGGACGGCTGCACAAGCCCGTGCACGAGCGCACCCGCCGCCGCACAGGCGAGATAGAACACCAGAAAGCGGAAATGCCCGAGCGCATCCTCGACATTGTCACCGAACACCCAGAGGAACAGCATATTGGAGGCGAGATGCATGAAATCACCGTGCAGGAACGCGTAGGTGATGTAGGTGGCGTTCTCCGGGACGAGCACCAGCCCCGGCTCGAGGTCCGCGAAATCGAACACGACGGCAGGGATATAGCCGAGCCCGACGACCGCCGCATCGGAAAAGGCCTGCGTCGAGGCAAGGCCCGTTACCAGCCAGACCACGACATTGATGGCGATCAGGCTGATCGTGACATACTGGACCTTGATGTATTTCAGGGAATTCGCGTCATGCAGCGGTATGAACATGGGTCCCCTTCCGGCCTCGCCCTGGCGGGGACCTTACCTGTTCTGCCCCGGCACCCACAATATGTCCGTACGGCCCTTTTCGTTCACCCAGCGTGCGGCGACGAAGAGGAAATCCGACAACCGGTTGATATAGGCGACCGCAGCCGCAGAGACCGTTTCGCCCTCGCAATCCTGCAGGGCGACGATGCGGCGCTCCGCCCGCCGCGCCACGGTGCGCGCCACATGCAGGGCCGCAGCCGCGGGCGTGCCGCCCGGCAGGACGAAGGAGCGCAGCGGTTCCAGATCGGCGTTCAGCGCATCGATTTCCTTTTCCAGCCGGTCGACCTGCGACTGGGCGATGCGCAGCGGCTCGTATTCGGGCTTCTTGCCCGTATCCGGCGTCGCGAGATCCGCGCCGAGATCGAACAGGTCGTTCTGGATACGCATGAGGGTGCGGTCGAGCGAAGGATGATCGGCAAGGTGCTGGCGCGCCAGGCCGATGCAGGAATTGGCCTCGTCGACCTCGCCATAGGATTCCACGCGCAGGTCGTGCTTCTTGCGGCGAGGGCCGGCGACGAGGCCGGTCGTCCCGTCATCGCCCGTGCGGGTATAGATCTTATTGAGCTTGACCATCAGCCGCGGCCGCCTCCCGTCACCCACAGCGTCAGCATGATGAGCACGATGGCGATCGCCTGCAGCAGCACGCGGGCCTGCATCAGCTTGTTCGACGTGTTGCCGCTGCCGCCCTTGGCCATGTTGACGAGGCCGCGCACCAGCACGATGGCGACAAGACCCATGACGAGCAGCGTCAGGAAGGTGAGGAAGGAAGACATGCCAGCGTTCCGGTTTGATTTCTGTCAGCCCATTCACATAGGGCATTTCGCGCAAAGTGCACGCATTTTGCGTTGCCGTGCCTGCGACGCCGCGCCGCGTCAGCCAAGGCGGCCGATGATACGGTAAAACAGCGACGCCGGCAGCAGCTTCTTGAGCAACGCCCCCTGCCGGGCCGGCGTGGTCACGATGTAATGCGGGCGCGGCAAGCGCGCCGTCAGCGCATGGCGCAGCACGGCATGCACCGCCTCAGGTCCCAGCTTGCCGCGCGCCGGCTTGGATTCGCCGCGCAAGCGCTGGAGCTGCCGGCGATACTCGTCCGCATGCACGGAGTTCTCGAGGTCGATGTTCTTTTCGATCTGCGTGAGCGCATTGGCGGTGAAGCGGGAGGCGATGGGCCCGGGCTCGATGAGGCTGACATGGATGCCGGAGCCCGCAAGCTCCATGCGCAAGGTCAGCGACAGGCCTTCCAGCGCGAATTTCGAGGCATTGTAGGCACCCCGCCAGCGATAGGGCACGATGCCGAGGATGGACGAGCACTGCACGATGCGGCCATGGCCCTGCCGGCGCATGACCGGAATCACCCGCCGCGTCAGGTCATGCCAGCCGAAGACATTGGTCTCGAACTGCGCCCGCAGCACCTCGACGGAAAGATCCTCGACGGCGCCGGCCTGCCCATAGGCACCGTTGTTGAACAGGGCATCGAGCCGCCCGCCGGTGCGCGCCAGCACGTTTTCGGTGAGCGCGGCGATGGTGTCCGGCTTCGTATAGTCCATCAGCAGCGCCTCGATGCCGTCGGCCGCAAGGCCAACGCGGTCCTCCTCGCGCCGGACCGTGGCGAAGACGCGCCAGCCTTCCGCCTTCAGCGCACGCGCGCAATAGGCCCCGATTCCCGACGAGCAGCCGGTGACGATGATGCTGGGCCGGTCGGCAGCATTTTGAGAAGACATGGCGGTTTCCTGTACAAAGTCGCCACCCTTTCCCATATTCACAGGCCAGGGTCCTGCGCGGCGACGCGCACGTTGGCCGGAGAATCTGAAATAGGACATAACCCCTTAAACCAAATCCGGTTTAAGGGGTTATGTCCTGACAGACAATGAGACAGGCAGCCGGAAACGGCCGCGAACGAACTGGAATTGCCGATGCCAAGCCCAATCCGCGTTGCCTACAGGGTCATTTTCGACGCGATCTGGCATTTTTCCGAAGATGATGGCTGGGCCATGGCGAGCCATGTCGCCCTTTCCACCCTGCTGGCCATCTTCCCGTTCCTGATCTTCGGCACCGCGCTCGGCTCGTTCCTCGGTGCGGACCAGTTCGCCGAGACCGCCGTCCACCTCATCTTCGATACCTGGCCGGAATCGATCGCCGCCCCCATCTCGCGCGAGGTCGTGGCCGTGCTGACCATTCCGCGCGGCGGCCTGCTGACCGTTTCCGTACTCGCCGCCGCCTACTTCGCCTCGAACGGGGTGGAGGCGCTGCGGGTTTCGCTCAACCGCGCCTATCGCGTGGCGGAGACCCGCTACTGGTACATAACCCGCCTCGCAAGCCTGGGCTTCGTGATCGCCGGCGTTGTCGCGCTTGCCGTCCTCAGCATCGTGCTCGTCGCGGCACCGCTTGCCGTGCGGGCCACCGGCGACTGGCTGCCCTGGCTGACCTACATCTATTCCTGGGCAGAGAGCTGGGGGCTCTTCGGAACGGTCCTGGTGTTGCTCGTCGGCCTGCTGATCGCCCATCTCTGGCTGCCTGCGGGGCGGCGAAAGATCGCCGACGTGCTGCCCGGCATCCTCTTCACGCTGATCGCCTGGAGCATCGGCGCCTATGCCTTCGCCTCCTATCTCGCGACATTCTCCAGCTATGTCTCGACCTATGCGGGCCTCGCCTCGATCATGGTCGCACTGGTCTTCCTCTACATCATCGGCGCGATCTTCATCATCGGCGCGGAAATCAACGCCGCATTGCTGAAATATCGCGTCAAGCACCTCGTTCTCGACCGCATTCGCGGCGTGAAGAAGCAGCCGCAGGCCGAGCAGGAATCAATCGAAGACGAAGCCATAGCCCGCGAGCAGGGCGCGAATGCCGGCCGGTGAGACGCCCCTCTCCCGATAGGCGGCGATGCCGGTGTCCTGGTTGCTCTTCGAAAGCTTTCGCCCGTCGGCACCCAGAACCAGTCCATGATGCCGGTAGGTCGGCGCCGGCAGATCGAGCAGATTTTGCAACAGCCGATGCACCGCGGTTGCGTGGAAAAGGTCCTGCCCCCGCACCACATCGGTCACGCCCTGCGCCGCGTCGTCCAGCACCACGGCAAGATGATAGCTCGCCGGCGCATCCGGCCGCGACAGCATGACATCGCCCCAACGTTCCGGGCGAGCCGGTACGGACCCGGTCTCGCCGTCCGGCCCCGCCCCGGTTTCCTGCCATTCCAGCAGCGCCGGGGCCAAGGCTTGCGCCTTGTCCATGTCGAGACGCCAGGCGTGCTGGCGTCCCGCCGCAATCCAGTCGAGCGCCTGTCCACGGTCGAGTGAGCGCTCCTCCGTCGGGTAGAGCGGCGCACCATCCGGATCGCGTGGCCAGTCGCCACCCGCCGCCTCCACCCGGGCCTTCACTTCACCACGGCTCAGGAAGCCCGGATAGAGCACGCCCATTTCCTTCAACCGCTCCAGCGCCACGCCGTAGAACGCTACATGCTCGGACTGGCGGCGTACCGGCTGTTCCCATTCAAGGCCGAGCCAGGCGAGATCGCGGTAGATCGCCTCTTCGAATTCGGGTCGCGAGCGGGCGGGATCTATGTCTTCCACGCGCAGCAGGAAGCGGCCGCCGCTCGCGGCAGCGAGATCGTGGTTGAGGATCGCCGACACCGCGTGGCCGAGATGCAGCAGCCCGTTCGGGCTCGGTGCGAAGCGAAAGACACGATTTTTTGACAAAGCACTTGGCATGGGGTCTTCTGCCATGAACGCCCCCTGTCCGTCACTACAGGCGTCTGGCGAGACCGGCCCAGAGAGGCCCCGTCCGACAAAGATCGAGGCCGCTTGGAAAAATGCAACTGCACATGATCAGGACGGATGCGGATATCGCAGCAGGTCTCGTCGACCTCGCCCTTCTCGACGCCCGCCTTTTCAGCGTCATCGACAAGGCGGGGCCTGTGCCTCTGCGGCGGCTGGAACCCGGCTATCGCGGCCTTGCCGGCATCATCGTCTCCCAGATGGTGTCGCGCGCGAGCGCCGATGCGATCTGGCGCCGGCTGGAGACGGCGGCCGGAGACATCACGCCCCACCATGTGCTCGGGCTGTCGGATGAGGAGTGCCGGGCCATCGGCCTGTCGCGCGCCAAGACGGATACGCTGCGCCGCGCGGCAGAAGCCGTCGACCGCGGCGATCTCGACCTCGATGCCGTCTGCCATCTCGACGCACCGGCCGCCACCCGCACTCTCACCGCCATCAAGGGCATCGGCCGCTGGACGGCGGACGTCTACCTGCTGTTTTGCGGCGGGCATCCCGATATCTTTCCGTCTGGCGACATCGCCCTGCAGAACGCCGTCGCCCATGCGCTCGGCCTCGCCGTGCGGCCAAGCCCGCAGGAACTGGATGGGATTGCTGAGCGATGGTCGCCCTGGCGCGGCGTTTCGGCCCGGCTTTTCTGGGCATATTATGCCCGGGAGATGCGCCGGGAGGTCGCTCCGGTGCTCGAAGGCTGAAAAACGCGAACTAGCTTGTTTTCGCTTTTCATTCCCCGCTTCACAATGCTGTAACAACGCGCCTAATATAGAAGGGCAGATGCCGAATCGCTCAGGAGAAGCCCTTGACGATTTCAGTTTCACCACAGGCCCTGCCAGCTCTTGTACTGAATGCTGACTACAGGCCGCTGAGTTACTACCCCTTGTCGCTCTGGTCATGGCAGGACGCGATCAAGGCCGTATTTCTTGACCGCGTAAACATCATTGCCGAATACGAACACTCGGTGTCCTCGCCGAGTTTCTCGATGCGCCTGCCAAGCGTCGTGTGCCTGAAAACCTACGTGCAGCCGTCACGCCATCCGGCCTTTACCCGGTTCAACGTGTTCCTGCGCGACAAGTTCGAATGCCAGTACTGCGGGTCGCCGCACGACCTGACCTTCGACCATGTCATCCCGCGCGCCCATGGCGGCGAGACGACCTGGCAGAATGTGGTCGCCGCCTGCTCCCCGTGCAATTTGAGAAAAGGCAGCAAGCTGCCGAAGCAGGCGGGCATGCACCCGCATCAGAAGCCCTACCAGCCGACGGTTCAGGATCTGCACAACAACGGGCGACTGTTTCCACCCAACTATCTCCACGAAAGCTGGATGGACTATCTCTACTGGGACGTCGAGCTGCAGCCCTGATCGGCTGCGGGAATTATGCCCTGGCCGACCGCACGCCGGAAAAGGCGATCGCGGCAAGGATCAGGCTTGCAATCACGTTCCAGCCGGCAAAGGACAGGCCGAGGAAGCGGAAGGATGCCTCCGTGCACGACGGTCCATGCTTGCTGTTGAGATCGGCGAGCAGGTCACCCGCATTCTGCGTGACACCCTGGGCCGTCGTCGCGCAGGTTGCCGGTCCCTCCCAGAAACCCCATTCGACGCCCGCATGATAGACACCCATGCCGGCGCCCACGAGCATCATGATGCCGGCGATCGCAAGCAGCGTGCGGGTGAGCCAGGCCGGGCCGCCGAAAAGCGCCGAGGCCAAGGCCGCAAGAGCGACCGGGATGCCGTAATAATAGGGATCGCGCTGCAACAGGCAGAGCGCGCAGGGGATGTAGCCGCCGATATGCTCGAAGCCCAGGGCGCCGCCCACCGTCGCCACCATGCCGAGGGTGAGCAGCGCGGAGGAGACCACGGGCGAGGAAACACGTTGGAAAGACATGGATGCTCCAGTTCAAGACAGATCCCGGGCGGCGTCAACCGGCAAGGGAAACGCGACGACGGCGGCAGAAGCGTGCCGCATCCCGTATTCGCGGACATTTACCACCTGCCGTCGCCAAGTAAATCACCGCACGAACATGTGATGCATTCTTGCCGTCCGGAAACGTCCATTCTCGCATCCGGAAATCCGTTCGCCGCCTTCAGGAGGAAGCTGTCCGGAGGGGCTGCAATACGGCTTCGGCCAGCGCCGCCTCGCGCATCGGTGCCGCCTTGTCCCGGTAGTCGGCATCCATCGCCATATCGGCAAACGCCCGGCGGTTTGGGTATCGTACGAGCGCCACAGCGTCCCAGGCCTGTCCGGGCTCCGCCGAAAGCGCCGGGAGGCCATTGCCGACATAGACGATCTCCGCCCCGAACCGGGCGACGATCGGCGCGGCGACGGCGAGATACTCCGCATATCGCTCCCTGCCGCCATTTTCCCTAAACCGCAGGAGATTCAACATGACGACGGGTTGTCCGTCGTCGTCGTTCAGGAAGCTTTCGAATGCATTTTCAATGAGGGTAAGCATTGCGACCTCGAATCTTGGATAATCGCCGGGTTCGGCCTGACATTGCCCCGCAACGCGCCGGTCCCGGTCAGCAATCAGGCTAAAGGGAGCGCCCAAGGATCAGAATGCCGGAAGCGTCAAAAAATCTGCCCGATCCTGCGGGCGGCGCTTTCGCCGGGCGGGCGAAGCGCCGATCCGAATCATGACGCTCTTCCAGACGAGCACTGAACGTCACCGACGCGTGGCGAGGCAGCTACGCAGTCTGCATCCTGCGACCGACAAATTCATTGTAGAGACGCTGCTGAGTGATGGCATCGCGCTTTGGAGCACCGCCAAACGTCCGGGAATATTCGCGGCTGAACTGCGACACGCTTTCGTAGCCGACCTGGTAGGCAGCGTCGGCCACGTTTGCATCTTCCATCACCATCAGGCGCCGCGCCTCGAGAAGGCGCAACTGCTTCTGGAACTGCAGCGGCGTCATCGATGTCATCGCCTTGAAATGCTGATGAAACGACGAAAGGCTCATGCCCGCCGCTTCCGCCAGATCCTCCATACGAAGCGTCCGGGCGATGTCCTCGTGCATGAGGTGGAGGGCTTTCGCGATCCGGGCGGCGTTCGACTCAGGCTCGACCAGCTTGCAGAGTTCGCCGCCGTTCGGGCCACTCAAGAGCCAGTAGCAGATCTCCCGCATGACGGACGGAAAAAGGATCGGGATCGCCTTGGGCGTGTCGCACATCCGCAGGAGGCGCAGGGCACATTCGGCCAAGGGTTCATCGACCTGCCGCACGAACAGGCAGGGACCGGAATCGGCGGGAGGCGCCGGCGGCGCTTCGAGCTGTTCCAGCACGTCGCGGATCATCGCCACGTCCAGCGCAAGCATCAATCCGGTATAGGGCGCATCAGGGCTTGCCTCGACGATGTGCCCCGTCGCCGGCAGCGCCATGCCGACCGCCAGGCACTCCATCGCGCCGTAGCGAAGCGTGTCCTCCCCGACGACGATTTCCTTCGCCCCCTGGAGCACGATGCAGATCGACGGCTTGTAAACCTGCTGCATCCGCATCCTCTCCTTGAAGGAACGGACGATATAGAAGCTGTCGATCGGCGTCGGGAATGCGCCCTGCCCGCCGCCCTGGGCCTCGATATAGGCGTCGACGGCTCCGAACAGCGATGGCGGCACACGCACCTCCGGAGGTTTGCGAGGCCAGCGCAACACCCGGCCCTCAACAGGCAACCTATCGTCGCCTGCAGGATCGGGCAAGTTTTTTGAGGCTTCCGGCATTCTGATCATCAGACACTCCATCTAGCTTGAGGATGCGAACCAAGCGAGGAGTGCGTCGAACATGACAGAAGCCGCCGCACGGTCAATAGCAATGAAGCAAAAGATACCGCCCCGTGGCCTACGAAGGCACGCAGGCGCAGGCGTCCGGCCTCGTGACGATCGGCTCAGGCCTTCGTGGGCTGGCGTCATCGTCGGCATGGTCGCCGATGCGGTGGCGGCTGCGCCGGCACCCAATAGCCTCGACTGGGGCTGCCGGCCGGTCCCGATCGCAAACGCCCAGACCGGCCCGGACCGGCCCAAACCAGCCTTGCCCTGCTGATCGCAAACCGGCGGATCGCCGCTTTGCCGGAGGTGGGGTGACCCTCGCCGTCTCCCGGTCGGCCGCAAATCCGCGCTGTTTTGAAAGCCGCCCGGCGAGGCAGCACCTGTCGCAACAGAGTACCCGCATCCAGAAAGGAACCATCAAGATGACCAATGCCGATACCTCACGCCGCACCTTCATGACCCTCGCGGCAGCGACGCCCGCCGTTCTCGCCATGGGAGGCGCGGCATCAGCCCAGACAACCGCTCTTCCCGGCGCCGGCAAGGCGGCCGTCGTCACCGGCTCGTCGCGGGGCATCGGCGCGGCGACCGCAAGACGCCTGGCGCGTGACGGCTTTGCCGTGACCGTGAACTACCTCACGAACCGTGATCTCGCCGCCCGCGTCGTGGCCGACATCGAGGCGGCCGGCGGGCGCGCGATCCTCCAGCAGGCGGACGTCGCCGACCCCGCAGCCGTCAAGGCCCTTTTCGACGCCAATGATCAGGCATTCGGGGGCGTCGATGTGGTGGTCAACAACGCTGGCATCATGAATGTCGGCCCCTTCGCCCAGATGACGGACGACGCCTTCGACCGCATGATGGCCACCAATGTCAAGGGCAGCTTCAATGTGCTGCGCGAGGCGGCGCGGCGGACGCGTGACGGCGGCCGGATCATCAGCCTGGCCTCGAGCATCATCAAGACGCCACCCCCGGCGACCGGCGCCTATGCCGCCACGAAAAGCGCCCAGGTGCTCTTTTCCAGCGTCCTTGCGAAGGAACTGGCCGGTCGCAACATCTCGGTCAACGCGGTGGCACCCGGAGCCGTCGACACGCAGCTCCTCCGTCAGCACGGCGAAGAAGCGCTCCGCGGCATTCCCGAACAGACCCCCCTCGGCCGCCTGGGCCTGCCGGACGACATCGCCGGCGTCATCGCGCTTCTCTGCTCGCAGGACGGCGCCTGGGTCGACGCTCAGACCGTGTTCGCGAACGGTGGGCTGGGTTGACGGAGAAACGCCCGTTGATGGCAAACGGGCGTATCCCGGCCAGTTTCGCGGATCGAAAGCCGAGATCGAGGCGGCGCGACATTGCGAGGCTTCCCGAGCCTCGCTAACGTCGATTGAACCCGGTCAATGAGGTTGAGTGATCATGCAAAACACGAAAAACCCTTCGGCGAAGGTCATCCTGATCACGGGCGCCGGCCGCGGCATCGGCGCCGCGCTGGCCGTCGCGGCCGCTGCGGAGGGTCACTACGTGGCTGCGAATTACCGCTCGGAGAGTGCCGAGGTCGATCAACTGCTGTCTCGCCTGAAGGACGGCATCGGTATTCGGGCAGATGTCGGCATCGCCGAGGATGTTCAGCGCCTGATCGAGGAAACGCTCGCGCATTTCGGCCGCATCGACTGCGTGATCAACAATGCCGGTATCGGCGAGGTCTGCCCGATCGACCGTCTCGATCTCGCGCTATTCCAAAAGACGCTTCATGCCAACCTGACGAGTGCGTTTCTTGTCTCGCAGGCGGCATGGCCCCACATGATCCGGGACGGTGGCCGGCTCATCTTCATGTCGTCGACCGCCGCCCGCACCGGCGGCGGGCTTTCCGCCGCCTATGCCGCGTCGAAAGGCGGCGTCGAGAGCCTGATGCACGCCTATGCGACCGCGCTCCGCCCGCACCGGATCACGGCGAATGCCATAGCGCCCGCTCTGATCGAGAGCAGGATGGCCAGCGCGATCGATGCAGGCCCCACCGAAAATCTGCCTCTGGGACGCATGGGACGTCCGGAAGAACTCTGGCCGGCAACACGGATGATCATGGAGACCGAATATCTTACGGGCCAAACCATTCATGTCGATGCCGGCAGATACATGACCTGAATGCGTGGCGAACGGGCTGCCTCAGCCCGTTTTCGCTTCGGTATAAAGCCTCAGCCCTCGATCAGCCATTTCCGGATCAAGGCTACGAGGTCATCGACAGCCACGTCCAAGGGCATGCCGCCTTCCATGACCTCGGCCGATAGCGCCTCCATCGTCCCGATCAGGCCGACGCACCGTCGCTGCACGACCTTTGAATCGAGTTTCGAAAGCGGCTGAATGGCTGCCGCATAGAAGGCCGCGTGGTCTTGCCGGGTCCGACGCTGATGGGCCTCCATGGTCGCATCACCGCGCAATGCCGCATCGATCGCATGCCATTCCGGCCCGATCGTCAGCGCGCATTCCAGGTAGGCGCTCGACAGGATCCGCGCGACCTGCTCCGGCTCTTGCGGCGCGTTCTCCAAGGCGGCAGCCAGAGCCGCGACCTGCCGGTCCATTGCCGCCTTGGAAAGAGCGATCATCAGCCCCGAACGGCTCTCGAAGTGGCTGTAAGCGATCGGCTTGCTCACGCCCGCACGTTCGGCCAGCGAGCCGAGCGTCAAGGCGTCCGTGCCCTCTTCGCGCACGATGGCGGAGGCGACGTCGAGGAGTTGGGCACGGCGTTCAGGTCTCGGCAGTTTCTTCGACATCACACATCTCTCTTGACCTGAACCAAAGCTACTAATAGTAACTTACGGATTGTAGCATTGAGCCGGGCTCATTCAAAGAGCCTGCGGCATCCCTTTCCGGAGACATTGATGCACGTCCTCATCGTAACGGCCCATCCCGATCCCGCTTCCTACACCCACGCTGCGGTAGCCCGGCTTGTCGACGGACTGAAGAGCGTGCCCGGCACCACGCATGAAATCCTGGATCTGGCATCGAGCGGCTTCGACCCGCTTTTCGGCGTTGCCGACAACGACCTCTTCCATGTCGGCGGGCAGACGCCGGCCGACGTCATCGATCAACAGGCACGCGTCGACAGGGCCGACGTCCTGGTGCTGGCGTTCCCGGTCTATTGGTGGTCCATGCCTGCGGTTATGAAGGGGTGGATCGATCGCGTCTTTATCCGCAACTGGGCGTTCGACGACGACCCCGCCAGGAAGACGACCGGCCTTCTGGGACGCCTGAAAGGACAGGTCGTCGCGATCGGCGGCGTGGATATCGGCACCTACGAGCGCCGCGGCTATCTCGACGCAATCAAGGCGCAGATCGTCCAGGGCATCTTCGGGTATTGCGGCATCCAGCCCATCGGCCTGGACTTGTTGCTCCCGATCGACCAGCCAGCGGCCGAGCAGGGATTGCAGGACGCCTTCGATATCGGCCGGCGTGTCGCTACGTTGAATTAACCCGGGCCGGGTTCGCCGTTTCCCGACGAAGACACTCCGCGGGCGATGACAATCAATTCTGTCCCTGAGAAGAATGGTGCGGGTGGTCGGAATCGAACCGACACTCCTTTCGGAACCGGATTTTGAGTCCGGCGCGTCTACCAGTTTCACCACACCCGCACATTTGCCGCCGATTCCGGCCGGCGCTATTTGCGCCTGAGCATGCCTCCCCCAATAGAGCGAGGCGGCATGGAGTGTCAACGGGAAAGGCCGGTTGCTCGATCGATCCCGCCCGCCACATCTTTTTCTCAAAAAAATTCTTTTTTAGCGGGAACGAATTTTCTATGGCCTCGTTTAGGGAGCGCAACCGCAGACACCCCCGGATGCGGTTGTGAGGGGGACCCAAGGGCGATGTGCACGCTCTTGGGTCTCAACCCAAAACACCTGATACTCCCAAACTTCCAACATGATCGAACCCATGCGCCGGCAAAGACGAACAATTGCGTCTGTCCGGCGTTCTGTCGCGCAGACGGCAAAGGAGAGCACCATGGTTTTCAAGGAAGGCACCTTCAAGGGCGAGCAGCCGGAACATTTCGAAGGCCCCCACCCGGCATGGCTGGAAACGGCCGTGGCGGACGCGCTTTCGATAGCCGGTGACATCGATGCGTCCGACATCTCCGTTACCTGCAAGGGAACGCGCATCATCCTGACCGGCAGCGTCGGCTCCCCGGAAGAGGGTGCCCGGGCCGTCGAGATCGCCGCGTCCGTCAAGGATGTCACCGAGGTCGACAGCCGCCTTTCCTGGCTCTGACCCGCAAAAAGCCGCCATTGCCCGGCCGCACCCCGGAATGCTAGTTGCAATGCAGCATGAAACGGGAGTTCTGCCGGATGCTTGTCGAAAGACCTGGCTATGATGCGCTGTACGCGGATTTCCGCTGGGATATCCCCGAGCGCTTCAATATCGGCACCGCCGTTTCCGATGCATGGGCCGCACGCGATCCCGATCGCGTGTGCCTCCAGCATTTCCTGCCGGACGCCGCGCCCCTTTCGCTGACCTACGGCGAACTTGCCGCAAAATCCGATGCCTTCGCGGCCGCCCTCCGCGCCGAAGGCGTCGAGAAGGGCGACCGCGTCGCGATCCTGCTGCCGCAGGGCTTCGAGACGGTCATTGCCCATCTCGCGACATACAAGGTCGGCGCCATCGCCCTGCCGCTTGCGCTACTCTTCGGTGCCGACGCCCTGCTCTTCCGCCTGGAAAATGCCGGCGCCAGGGCCATCGTCACGAATGCTTTCGGCCTGGAGCGCCTCCAGCCCATCCGCAACCAACTGCCGTCGCTGAAACTGGTCATCGCGACGGAGGCCACCGGTGACCCGACCGTAAAACCCTTCCACGACCTTCTGTCGCGTCACGCAGGCGCCTTCGACGCCATCGACAGCGGTCCTGATGACCCCGCGATGATGATCTATACGTCAGGCACAACGGGCCCGCCGAAGGGCGCGTTGCACGGGCATCGTGTCCTGCTCGGCCACATCCCGGGCTTCCAGATGCACCACGAGTTCCTGCCGCAGCCGGGAGACCGCATCTGGACGCCGGCCGACTGGGCCTGGGCGGGTGGCCTGCTGAACGTCCTGTTGCCGGCGCTGCTGCTCGGCGTTCCCGTCGTCTCCTCGCCGGGCCAGAAGTTCGATCCCGACATGGCCTACCGCATCATGCAGGACATGGACGTGCGCAATGCCTTCATTCCGCCGACCGCGCTGCGGCTGATGAAGACGGTCGCCAATCCCCGCGCAAAGTACCGCTTGAACCTGCGCACCATCGGCTCGGCCGGCGAATCGCTCGGGCGAGAAACCTGGGAATGGGTCCGCGATACACTCGGCATCACCATCAATGAGTTCTACGGCCAGACCGAGTGCAACATCGTGCTCGGCTCTATCGGCAAGCTCGGCGTGTCGCGGCCCGGCCCCATCGGCAAGCCCGTGCCGGGGCACGTTGTCGCCATCATCGACGCGAACGGTGCGGAAGTGCCGCGCGGCACCGTCGGCCAGGTCGCGGTCAAGCGCCCGGATCCCGTGATGTTTCTCGGATACTGGAACAATGCCAGGGCAACGGCGGAAAAGTTCATCGGCGACTGGATGACGACCGGCGACCTCGGGCACATGGACGAGGAAGGCTATGTCACCTTCTTCGGACGGGACGACGACGTCATCACCTCCTCCGGCTACCGCATCGGCCCGAGCGAAATCGAGGATTGCCTTGCCGGGCATCCCGCCGTGCAGCTTGCCGCGGCGGTCGGCAAGCCCGATCCCGTCCGCACGGAAATCGTCAAGGCCTATGTCGTGCTGCGGCCCGGCCGGGAGCCGTCTGCGGCGCTTGCCGCCGACATCCGCGACTGGGTGAAGTCGCGCCTTTCGATGCACGAATATCCGCGCGAGGTGGAATTCGTCGATGCGCTGCCGTTGACCACGTCCGGCAAGGTCATCCGCCACCTGCTGCGCGCGCGCGCGGCAAGCGAAGCGCCGTTTTATGCCTAGTGCAGCACCCTAACGCCGGGCGAGCGAGCGGATCTTCTCGCGCAGCAGCCGCGCCACGTTGCGGGTGTTGCGGTAGAGATGCAGCTGAGCCGCCACCTGGCGCACATCCCGGTCCCTGTTCTGCTGAAGCCCCACGACCAGCGTGCCCATGTCCTCGCGCTCTTCCCAGAACCGGCTCATGACGGGATGATCCGGCACCGCGCAGGAATCCGACCGCAGGATGTTGGCGTCGTCCAGATGCCACTCGGTGAGTTCGGCGACGAGGAGCTTGCCGGGCGAGTATTTCGCGAAGTCCTCGTCATAGGCCGTCTTCCACGTATAGGCCTCGCCCCCCATCAGGAACACGACCATGGACGCGATGGCGCGGCCATCGAGATCGAGCGTGTGGATACGCACGCCGTCAGTCTCGGCGAGATTGGTGATCGCCTCGCGGGCGAAGGCAGCGCGATAGCGGTCGTTGATCATCGCCGTGCGGCTGCGGCCCTTCCAGCCCGAGGCTTCGAGCAGGAGGAACTCCTCCATGCGCACGCGGATATCCGCCGGCTGGCGGGCGACAGTGTAGCTGAGCGCGCCGAGCCGATCGAGCTTGCGCCACTGCCGACGCAATTCGCGGAAATGCTCCGGCGAGATGGCTTTCTGCAGATAGGTCTGCCCGTCCAGCAGGCTTTCCAGCATCGGACGGCGATAGGTGTCGGTCACCGTTACCGGCAGGTTGCGGCCGATCGCGACGGCGCGCATCAGCTGGGCGAAGGGGCCGGTGAGCCGCAGGTCCGGCAGGACGAGGACCGAGGGCAGCGCCACGCCGGACCCGCCGAGCGCCTCCAGGAAATTGTCCAGCGTCTCGGCCGCGTCTTCCGCATCGACCAGCGGCGTGCCGATCGGGCCGAACGGGTTGGACCAGGCCCGCAAGATGCTGGAGCCGATGGAAAAGCCGGGCTTCTCGACCGAAAACGGCATGAGCAGGCGGATGCGGCTGCGCTCCGCGCTTTCATCCCTGACGATGGCAAGGCGGACGGTGCGGTCTTCCAGACGCGGCATGGCGGGCGCCAGGAAACGCCCCGAGAAGAAGACATTCGGCTCCATGACCCGGTTCGACAGGAAGTCGAGCTCCTGCTGCAGCTCGTAGCCGGCCGCGGCCGGATAGAGCGCGAGCGAACGGCCGGGGCGGCCGACGGCCACCCGCAGGTCTGCCGGCGGATGAGCGAGCGGGCGCGCCGGCGGAATGGCGGCCTGCGCGCGCCCGCCGGCGATTGCATGGTCGAAGCCGTGGCTATCGGTCATGGTTGTCCATCCCGTTGACAAGGCTTGCCTTCACCGGATTGGCGAAGGCGAAGAGAATGATCGAGAGTTTGCCCCGCACGGCGAGGTGCAGGAGCAGCGCTTCCACCATCATGGCGCCGGCCGTCGCCACGGCGGCCCCGGTGATGCCGAAGAGCGGTATGAGGGTGACGTTGAAGGTAATGTTTGCCGCCAGTGCCGCGGCATAGACCATGACGCAGAGCTTCTGCTCTCCCGACATGGTGAGCAGCACCTCGCCCGGCCCGACCAGCGCCTTGGCCATGATGCCGGAAAACAGAATGAACATCAGGCTCCAGCCCGCCGTGAAGGCAGGCCCGAACAGCGACAGCAGGAGGTGGCCGAGGGCGAGAACGGTGAGCCCCACGCCGAGCGACGGCCAGAAGCTCCAGCGCACCGTCTCGCCGGCAAAGGTCGCCAGCGCCACGCGGTCGCCGGAGGAGAAGAGCGCCGAGAAGCGCGGCGCGGCCGCCGCCTTCACCGAAAAGAACACGAAATGCACCAGCGCCATCGTCTTGGCGGCTGCGAAATAGATCGCGACGCTTTCCGGGTCGAGAAACAGGCCGACCACGATGACATCGGAATTGGTGAGCAGGAAGCCGAAGCCCTCGATGAGGAAGATCGGCAACGCGGCCTTGAGCCACAGCGAGAACTCGGTCCGGCGAGGCCCGGCGACATAGCGCTTGCCGAGCCGGTGGACGATGTTGAAGAACTGCACGACGGTCGTCAGGTAGGTGGCGGCCAGCGCGGCTGCCATTGCGGTCAGCGCCGTATGCGGCGCCCCGTATGTCACGGCCAACACCATGAAGACGAGAATGAGCAGCGGCCGCGCAATATAAGTTGGGCTCAGCGCCACCACCGCCCAACTGTGCGCCCGCGCCGTGCTCTCCAGCACGTCGCCCAGCGCGATCATCGGCATGCAGAAGAAGCCGATGAAGAGCGGCACGACATAATAGCCTGTCACGCTATCGCGGAGCAGCCAGAGCAATAGCAGCCCGACGGCTGCGATCGCGCTGGAGGACAGCATGGCGAAGGTGCGCGCGGTCGATGTGAGGCCGCGGATTTCTGCATGCGCATTGCGGCCGGCATAGCCGGGCAGGAAGCGCACGACGGTCGTGTGAAAGCCGAGACAGGACATGTCGCCGATGATGACGACCAGCGCCCAGACGAAGACGAAGATGCCGTATTCGAACTCGCCCATCAGGCGGGCCAGAACAATCTGCGTGAGAAAGGCGATTGCCGCGCTGGCGACGCGAATGGCGAAGGCGACGAGCGCCATGCGCTGGGCGAGCGTGCGCGGATCGTCGCTGGCCAGGACGCGCAGCCAGGGCACGACCCTGCCGCGCAGACCCGATGGCAGCAATTTCTCTGCCGACTGAATGACCGCTATCAACACAGCAACCCGAACGCTACGCAGAACTCAACGCAACAGTCTTGTCAGGTCAGGGTTAACAAACGGTTGGCCAGCGCCGCGGAAGCCTTAACCGCACACAAAAGAAAATGCCGCCCGGAGGCGGCATTATCGAAGGATTTCAGCGGTCAGGCCTGCTCGAAGGCACCATGGCAGTGCTTGTACTTCTTGCCGGAGCCGCACGGGCAAAGCTCGTTGCGACCGACACGACCCCAGGTCGACGGATCGTCGGGATTGCGATCCTCGGCGGCAACGGCCATGAAGCCCGTCGCCTCGCCGACATTGAATTCGTCCTCGCCGGTCGTGCCGTCGATATGATGGCCTTCCATGGCCGGCGGTGCCGGTACGGGCGCATCGGCAGCCTGACGCACCAGCTCGACGCGCATCAGCTGCGCGGTCACCGTCTGGCGCAGATTGGCCAGGAGCGCCTGGAAGAGTTCGAAAGCCTCGGCCTTGTACTCCTGCAATGGATCGCGCTGGGCATAACCGCGGAAACCGATGACGGAACGCAGGTGGTCCAGGTTGACGATATGCTCGCGCCACAGGTGATCCAGCGTCTGGAGCAGCACCGAGCGCTCGACATAGGTCATGATCTCGGGGCCGAAACGCTCGGCGCGGTCGGCGGCGGCATCGTCGGCAGCCTTGCGCAGGCGCTCGAGAATGTCCTTCTCGTCGATGCCTTCCTCGGCCGCCCAGGCGTCGATGGGAAGGTCGAGATTGAGCTGTTCGAGAACGCCGGCCTTCAGGCCCTCGACATTCCACTGCTCGGCATAGGCGTTTTCCGGAATGTTCAGTTGGACGAGGTTCTCGACCACCTCATGGCGCATGTCGTTCACGATCTCGGACAGGTTTTCGCTGTCCATGAGCTCGATGCGCTGCTCGAAGATCACCTTGCGCTGGTCGTTGAGCACGTCGTCATACTTGAGAAGGTTCTTGCGGACGTCGAAGTTGCGCGCCTCGACCTTCTTCTGCGCACGCTCCAGCGCCTTGTTGATCCAGGGATGGACGATCGCCTCGCCTTCCTTGAGACCCAGCTTCTGCAGCATCGAATCCATGCGGTCGGACCCGAAGATGCGCATCAGGTCGTCCTGCAATGACAGGAAGAATTTCGAACGGCCCGGGTCGCCCTGACGGCCGGAGCGGCCGCGCAGCTGGTTGTCGATACGGCGGCTTTCATGGCGCTCGGTGGCGAGAACGTAGAGGCCGCCGGCGGCCAGCGCTTGCTCCTTGAGCTTCTTCACCTCGGCGATGACGGCACTGCGCTTGGCGTCAAGTTCCGGGCCCGGCTCCATGTCGGCCAGCTCGCGCTCGAGGCGCATTTCCAGGTTGCCGCCGAGCTGAATGTCGGTGCCGCGACCGGCCATGTTCGTGGCGATCGTGACGGCGCCGGGCACGCCGGCCTGCGAAACGATATAGGCTTCCTGCTCGTGATAGCGGGCGTTGAGGACCTGGAAGTCCTTGAAGCCGGACTTTTTCAGGAGCTCGGCCAGAAGCTCGGATTTTTCGATCGAGGTCGTGCCGACGAGGATCGGCTGGCCCTTGGCGCGGGCTGCCTTGATCTCCTCGATGATCGCCTTGTACTTCTCTTCCGCCGTCCGGTAGACCTCGTCGTCCTCGTCGATACGCTGGATCGGCAGGTTCGTCGGGACTTCCACGACCTCGAGGCCGTAGATGTTGCCGAATTCCTCGGCTTCGGTCGACGCCGTACCGGTCATGCCGCCGAGCTTGGAATACATGCGGAAATAGTTCTGGAAGGTGATCGAGGCCAGCGTCTGGTTTTCCGGCTGGATCGTGACCTTTTCCTTGGCCTCCAGCGCCTGGTGCTGGCCTTCCGAATAGCGGCGGCCGGGCATCATGCGGCCGGTGAACTCGTCGATGATGACGATCTCGTCGTTGCGGACGATGTAGTCCTTGTCGCGGGTGAAGAGCTTGTGGGCCTTCAGCGCATTGTTGATGTGGTGGACGATCGCGACATTCTCGACGTCGTAAAGCGATTCGCCCTTGAGGAGACCGGCCTGGCGCAGCAGGTTCTCCAGCTTCTCCGTACCCACTTCCGAGAAGTTGGCGGAGCGTTGCTTCTCGTCGATCTCGTAGTCACCCTCGTCCAGCATCGGAATGAAGGCGTCGATGGTGGTATAGAGGTCCGAGCGGTCGTCGAGCGGACCGGAAATGATCAGCGGCGTGCGCGCCTCGTCGACGAGGATCGAGTCCACTTCGTCGACGATGGCGAAGAAGTGGCCGCGCTGCACCATCTGGCCGCGCTCGTACTTCATGTTGTCGCGCAGATAGTCGAAGCCGAGTTCGTTGTTGGTCGCGTAGGTGATGTCGCAGGCATAGGCCGCACGGCGCTGGTCGTCGTCGATGCCGTGCACGATAACGCCCGTGGTGAGCCCGAGGAAGCCGTAGATCTTGCCCATCTGGGCGCTGTCGCGGGTCGCGAGGTAGTCGTTGACCGTCACGACATGCACGCCCTTGCCGGCCAGCGCATTGAGATAGACGGGAAGCGTCGCGACGAGCGTCTTGCCTTCACCGGTCTTCATTTCGGCGATCGACTTCTCGTGAAGGATCATGCCGCCGATGAGCTGTACGTCGAAGGGACGCAGGCCGAGAACGCGGAACGCCGCTTCCCGGGCAACCGCGAAGGCCGGCACGAGAATGTCGTCCAGCGTCTTGCCTGCGGCGAGCTGTTCGCGGAATTCGACGGTTTTCGCCCTCAGCGCCTCGTCGGAGAGCGCTTTGGTCTCCGCTTCGAGCGCATTGATCGCGTCGACGCGATCTTTATAGGAGCGAACGCGGCGATCGTTCGAGGAACCGAACAACTTGCGGGCTAGGCCGCCAAGGCTGACCATCAGGATGGTCCTTTCTTTATGGGCGCCCCGGCGCGTGACAGGCCGCACGATAATTGCGCGCAAACCCGTGAAACGCCCGGAAACTGTTCTGGACGCGGGATTGCGTGACAGATAAGAGGGGGGTCGAATGATGTCAACGGCTCAGGCGGTTGCACAACTGCCACATTCTGGTGGTGTTGAGCAGTCTGGCACCGGATATCGACCCGATTCCGGCGAGGATGTGAAAGGTCTTTTTTCGTATGTTCAAGTACAGCAAGCTCGCAGCGGTCGCCCTGATCGCGATCGCCGCCGCCGGCACGGGCGCCCGTGCGCAGGATGCCGCCGCCGATCCGGTGGTCGCCAAGGTCGGCGCCGTGGAAATCCATGAATCCGAACTGAAGCTCGCGATGGCCGGCCTCGACCCGCAGCTTGCCAACCTGCCGGAAGAGCAGAAGCGCGTCGCCGCGCTTTCCTCCATCATCGACGTGAAGCTTCTGGCTGCCGATGCCGACAAGGAAGGCCTGCGCGACAGCGACGACTTCAAGCAGCGCCTCGCCTTCCTCACGGACCGCGAACTGCACAACGCCTATTTCAAGAAGCATGTCGTCGATGCCGTCACCCCCGAAGAGGTGAAGGCGCGCTACGACAAGGAAATCGCGGCCATCACGCCGGAAGACGAGATCCATGCCCGTCACATCCTGGTCAAGACCGAGGATGAGGCCAAGGCCATCATCAAGGATCTCGATGCCGGCAAGGACTTCGTCGAAATCGCCAAGGAAAAGTCCACCGACCCGAACAAGTCGGAAGGCGGCGACCTCGGCTATTTCAGCAAGGGCCGCATGGTTCCGGAATTCGAAGAAGCCGCATTCGCCCTCGAAAAGGGCGCCTATTCCAAGGTGCCGGTGAAGACCCAGTTCGGCTACCATGTCATCAAGGTCGAGGATAAGCGCAAGCAGCAGCCTCCGGCACTCGACCAGGTCGAGCCGCAGGTCCGTCAGCTCATCATGCGCGACAAGTACATGGAACTGCT
Organism: Shinella oryzae; assembly: GCF_023038235.1. Lineage (NCBI taxonomy): Bacteria > Pseudomonadati > Pseudomonadota > Alphaproteobacteria > Hyphomicrobiales > Rhizobiaceae > Shinella > Shinella oryzae. Next base: position 2,765,381 of record NZ_CP081987.1, read on the forward strand.
TGAAAAGGCCAAGGCGGAAGCGCCCGTCGATATCCAGGATCCCGCGCTAAAGACCGCCTATGACGCTGTCAACAAGCCGGACGCCGAAGCGGGTGAAGACGCCGCACCGGCCGCCGAAGGCCAGCAGTAAGACCACAATGGCCCGGTGGATCCCGCCGGGCCCCTTCCCCACCGCAGGAAAACACGCATGTCCGGCTCGATCTCTCCGCTTGCCCCGAAAACCTATGCCGAAATGCTGCCGGTGCGCGGCGTGCGCATGGCAACCGCTGCCGCAGGGATCAAGTACAAGAACCGGACGGACGTGCTGATGATGGTCTTCGATCGCCCCGCGGCGGTCGCCGGCGTCTTCACCCGCTCGAAATGCCCTTCGGCGCCCGTCGATTTCTGCCGTGCCAACCTGCCCGGCGGCGTGGCACGCGCGGTCGTCGTCAATTCCGGCAATGCCAATGCCTTCACCGGCCGCAAGGGCCGTGAATCGACGAAGCTCACCGCCGAATCCGCGGCAAAGGCAGTCGGTTGCAAGGAGACCGAAATCTTCCTCGCCTCGACGGGCGTGATCGGCGAGCCTCTCGATGCCACGAAGTTCTCCGGCGTCCTCGATGGCCTTGCCACCGCGGGAACGGACGACTTCTGGCTGGAGGCGGCCAAGGCGATCATGACCACGGACACCTATCCGAAGGTCGCCACCCGCACGGCCGAGCTCGGCGGTGTCACCGTGCGCATCAACGGCATTGCCAAGGGCGCCGGCATGATCGCGCCGGACATGGCGACCATGCTGTCCTTCGTCGTCACCGATGCCGACATTCCGGCCGCCGTCCTGCAATCGCTGCTCTCGGCCGGCGTCGGCACTACGTTCAACGCCATCACCGTGGACAGCGACACGTCGACCTCGGACACGCTTCTGCTGTTTGCGACGGGTGCCGCGGCAGCCGATGGCCAGAAGGCCGTGATGGCGGATGACGCCGGGCTCGACGGCTTCCGTGCCGCCCTCAACGACCTGCTGCGCGATCTCGCCCTCCAGGTCGTGCGGGACGGCGAAGGTGCGCGCAAGATGGTGGAGATCACCGTGGAAGGCGCGGAAAGCGACGATGCCGCCAAGCGGATCGCGCTTTCGATCGCCAATTCGCCGCTGGTCAAGACGGCCGTCGCCGGCGAAGACGCCAACTGGGGCCGCATCGTCATGGCCGTCGGCAAATCCGGCGAAATGGCCGATCGCGATCGCCTCGCCATCTGGTTCGGCGACGTTCGCGTTGCCGTCGACGGCGAGCGCGACCCTGACTATTCCGAGGAAGCGACGACCGCGATCATGCAGCGCCAGGATATCCCCGTTCGCGTCGAGATCGGCCTCGGCAACGGCCGGGCGACGGTGTGGACCTGCGACCTCACCAAGGAATATGTCGAGATCAACGGCGACTATCGCAGCTGAGCCATTTTGAAAAAGATATGCAGCCGCACCATGCGTGTGGGGTTGCCCAGACCAGAGGCCCGGACAGCGTGACCCTTTCGGGACAGAAGACCACGATGATTGATCTTGCAAAAGTCAGGCGGCTGGAAGCCGTCGGCTTCCGTGCCTGGCCCGCCGCCACCGTGCTGTATGATGGAAGCTGGCTGTGCCGGCTGACCGCCGGTCACCCCTCGCGGCGGCTGAACTCGGTCAACCCGCTCGATCCGTCCGATTATCGCGATATCCCCATCCGGCTGGAAAAGGCGGCGAAGCGCTTTGCCGATTACGGCCGCCCGCTGCTCGTGCGCCAGACCCCGCTCACGCCGCCACAGTTGATCGCCTTCATGGACGATGCCGGCTGGAAGGACATGGGCCGCACCATCGTCATGATGGCGGATCTCGCGACCCTGCCGCGCGATGAAGGCCTCGATCACCTGCCGAGCCGCGATGTCGGCCGCTTCGTGGATGCGCGGCTGAGCGTTTCGGGCGACGACCCGGCCCTGAAGCCCGGCCTCACCGAAATCATCAACGCCATCAAGCCTGAAGCCGGCCTGTTCATCTTCGAGGAACCGGGCTTTGGCCCCACCGCCGTCACCATCGCGGTGCAGGACAACGACCTCGTCGGCATCCTGCAACTCGGCGTTGCCGAAGAACGGCGCGGCCAGGGCCTTGGCACGGCGATCCTCCATGCGAGCCTGCGCTGGGCGAAGCTCAAGGGTGCGCGCCATGCCTGGGTGCAGGTGGAGGCCGACAATGCCGCGGCGCTCGCGCTCTATCGCCGCGCCGGCTTCCAGGACGTCTACCAATACAGCTATCGGGAACCGCCGACCGCATGACCGAAACGATCGCACAGCCCCGCCGCATCCTGCTCGTTGCCGCCTGCGCGCTCGTCGACGCGGACGGGCGCGTGCTTCTGGCCCAGCGCCCCGAGGGCAAGTCGCTGGCCGGCCTGTGGGAGTTCCCCGGCGGCAAGGTCGAACCGGGCGAAACGCCCGAGGAGACGCTGATCCGCGAGCTCGACGAGGAACTCGGCATCCGCACGAAGGTCGCCTGCCTCGCGCCGCTCACCTTCGCCAGCCACACCTATGACGATTTTCATCTCCTGATGCCGCTCTACATCTGCCGTCGCTTCGAAGGCACGGCGCATGGACGCGAGGGGCAGGCCATCAAGTGGGTGCGCCCGAAAGCACTGCGCGATTATCCCATGCCACCCGCCGACGAGCCCCTCATTCCCTTCCTCATGGACCTGCTTTGAGCCGGTTCACTAGAATTTAAGTGCGAATTTTCAGTCTCCGTTAAGCAATCGTTTAGCAGCCTCGTTCAAATAATGCCGTGAACGTTGCAATGCCTGCGAGATCCTGTGATGCGTGACGAAGACTTCTGGAAAACCGTTCAGGAGAAAGATTTCACGCCGGCCGGCGATACCCGGACTGGCGCGTTGAATCTTGCTCTGCTTTTCGGGACAGCCGTGATAGCGCTGGCGCTCGTCCTCACACCCGTGCTGTCCGCAAAGTCGGACAAGCGCATGATGGCGAACGTCCCCGATGAATTCGATATGATTTCGACCGGCTCCGTCCCGACCGACGGAACCAAGCGCTATACGGTGCGCCGCAGCGTGCTTCAGGAAATGCCCGGCGCCGTCTGCATCGTCAATGGCGCAGGTGCCGGCAGCGGCTGCTGACGGGTAAGGTCATGCGCAAGGGGCGCGGGGGATGGGAATGATGACGAGACTGCTGAAATCGTTCCTCTCCGCCGAGCATGGCGCAACCGCCGTGGAATACGGCCTGCTTGCCGCCCTCATCTCCGTCGGCATGCTCGCCGGCCTGGGCGCCTTCTCCGACACGCTCAACAACACCTTCATGCTGCTCAGCGAGAAGATCGACCCCAAGTGAGGGACAGATTAGGGGTCAGCGACCCCCGCCCTGCTTGAGCGCATCCGCAAGCCGCATCGTCGCCGAACCCGGCTTCAGCGGCTTCTGCTGGCTTTCATGCGGCGCCCAGCCCGAGACATAGATGATCGAAAAGGTCGCCCTGATCCGGCCGTCGGGGTCCGAGAAGCGTTCGGCATAGAGTTCGGCCGCGCGCAGCAGGACGCCGCGCGCCAACGGCCGACGGCTGCGGCCGGAAAGCGGGTTCGCCATGCCCATGGCACGCAGATCCTTCATCAGCGGAAAGATCGAATCGTAGCGCACCGTATAGGTCTCCTTGTCCGTCACCGGCAGCGCAAAGCCGCCGCGCTGGAGCAGGGCGCCGACATCCCGCACATCCGGAAACGGAATGACGCGCGGGCTCGCCCCCCCGGAAATCTCGCTTTCGGCCGCAAGCAGCACCTCTCGCAGTTCCTGCAACGTGCCGCTGCCGGGAATGGCCGCAAGGAAAAGTCCGTCCGGCTTCAGCGCCCGCCGGATCTGCACGAAAACGCCTGGCGTGTCGTTGGTGAGATGCAGCGCAAGCGGCGAGACGATGAGATTGACCGACTGCGGCTCAAGCGGCACCGTTTCCAGCGCTGCCAGCGTAACCGGCTCTCCCGCCGAGAAACGCCGGTCGCTCTCCACGCGTTCGATGGCATCGACCTTGCCGGTGCCGGCGATCGCCCGCGCCACGGCCCCAGTATGGCCATGCAGCTCCACCGCCTTTTCGAACCGGCGGTCTATCACGCTCAACCGCTCGGCAAGCTCCTCCGCGACGATGTCGAGCAGGAAGTCCGCCGGGCCGCTGCGAAGCGCGCGCAACCGGTTGGTATCGATGAGGGCATGGTCGAAGAGCGTTTCCATTGCGGCAATCCTGTTCGGAATTCCTTCGCTTTGGCCGGCAAGTGCGACTATTGTCAACCGCATGGGCGAAATAGAGGCCGAGGCATTGCCGGCAATCCCGCTCCGGCAGGCCCTCGCCCGCCGGATGAAGGCCTTTGCGGGTGCGGCCCTCGATATCGTCTACCCGCCCGCCTGCGCCGGATGCGGCCTGCTGCTGGGCACCGGTGCGGGGCTTTGCGCGCATTGCTGGTCGCGGCTTGCGCTGATCGAGCGCCCCTATTGCGAAGTGCTCGGCACGCCCTTCTCGCACGATCTCGGCCCCGGCATCCTCAGCGCCGACGCCATCGCCCATCCCCCGCCGTTCGACCGGCTGCGGTCCGTCGCCCTCTATGACGACCTCGCCCGCGTTCTCGTGCATTCGCTGAAATATCGCGACCGCACGGACCTCGCGCCCATGATGGCGCAATGGATGCTGCGCGCCGGCGATGGCACGATCGAGGCGGCCGATGTGATCGTGCCGGTGCCGCTGCACCGCTTGCGGCTGGTCTGGCGCAAGTTCAACCAGGCGGCCGAACTCGCCCGCGCCCTCGGCGCGCTCGCCGGCAGGCCGGTTCTCATCGATGCCGTGCGCCGCATCAAACGCACCCGCCGCCAGATCGGTCTCAACCCGCGCGCCCGCGAGGAGAACGTGCGCGGCGCCTTCGCGATCACTGCCGCAGGCCGCGAGGCCCTGTTCGGCAAACGCGTCGTCCTGATCGACGATGTCTATACGACAGGCGCCACCATCGCCGCCGTCGCGCGCACCCTCAAGCGCGCGGGTGTTGCCGACATCACGGTTTTGACCTTTGCAAGGGCGCTTCCGGGACCTATATAAAGCAAGGTTTTTCCAAGTGTTGGAGCAGAAAGCATGGCCCCGGTCGTCATCTACACGCGTCAGTTCTGCGGCTATTGCAGCGCCGCGAAGAAACTTCTCGATACGAAGGGCGTGGCCTACGAGGAGCATGACGCGACCTATGCGCCGGATGTGCGCCAGGAGATGATCAAGCGCTCGAACGGCCGCAACACCTTCCCGCAGATCTTCATCGGCGAGCGCCATGTCGGCGGCTGCGACGATCTGCATGCCCTTGAGCGCGCCGGCGAACTCGACGCGCTTCTCGCCGCCTGAACCGGCACAGGAGCCCGCCATGACCGCGACGATCGCCGCCATCCAGATGTGCTCGGGCACCGACCCGGTCCGCAATGTGGAGACGATGCAGCGCCTCGTGCGCGAGGCCGCCGCGAAGGGCGCCGTCTACGTCCAGACGCCGGAAATGACCGGCGCCATCCAGAAGGACCGCCAGGGCCTGCGCGCTATCCTGCGCCCGGAAGCCGATGACCTCGTGGTCGCGGCCGCCGCCGACCTTGCCCGCGACCTCGGCATCCACGTCCATGTCGGCTCCACGGCCATCGCGCTGGCCGACGGCAAGGTCGCCAATCGCGGTTTCCTGTTTGGCCCGGATGGTGCGCGCATCTGCAGCTATGACAAGATCCACATGTTCGATGTCGATCTCGACAATGGCGAGAGCTGGCGCGAGAGCGCGGTCTACACGCCGGGCAGCATCGCCCGCATGGCGGATCTGCCCTTCGCAAGGCTCGGTTTCGCCATCTGCTACGACGTACGCTTTCCCGAACTCTTCAAGGCCCAGGCCCAGGCCGGCGCCGAGATCATCTCCGTGCCCGCCGCTTTCACGCGGCAGACGGGCGAGGCGCATTGGGAAACGCTGCTGCGCGCACGCGCCATTGAGAACGGCGTCTACATCATCGCTGCCGCGCAGGCCGGCGTCCACGAGGACGGCCGTGAGACCTTCGGCCATTCCATGATCATCGATCCCTGGGGCCGCGTGCTCGCCGAAGCCGGCGGCACCGGCGAGGCCATCGTGCTTGCCGATATCGACACCGGCGCCGTGAAGGCCGCCCATGACCGCATTCCCAACCTGCGCAACGGACGGACCTTCATGCTCGAAACGACCTCCGCCGCCTCGAAGGGAGGCGTCGCCGCGTGATCCGCTACGATCTCTCCTGCGACAACGGCCATCCCTTCGAGGGCTGGTTCGGCTCGGCGGACGACTTCGACCGCCAGCAGAAGATGGCGCTGGTCTCCTGCCCCGTGTGTAACTCCACCCATGTCGCCAAGCGCCTCATGGCCCCTTCCGTGTCGACCGCCCGCAAGAAGGAGCGTCGCCAGGAAATGGTGATGCAGGCCGGCCAGAAGGAAATGATTGCCAAGCTGCGGGAGATCGTTTCGACGATCCGCGCCAATTCCGAGGATGTCGGGGAGCGTTTTCCCGAGGAAGCCCGCAAGATCCATTACGGCGAGGCGGAACAGCGGGGCCTCATCGGCCAGGCGACGCTGGACGAGGTCCGCGACCTCCTGGAAGAGGGCGTCGAGATCGCGCCGCTCCCCGTGCTGCCCGACGACACGAACTGATGCGCGGCCACCATCTCGCCGTCTACAACTTCGGCATTCATGTCGATGAATACGAAAGCGACCGCGTCGCGGGCTTTCGCCTGCGCGAGCCCTTCAATTTCAAGGCGGCGAGCCGGGCGGAAGGCTATATCGGCCGTTCGGGCTATGACGAGGTGCCGGGGCCTGAAAGCTGGGGCGAGAAGGTCTATCCCCGCTTCCTCGCCGGCAGCGGGTTCGAAGACGCGCCGTCATCGCTGTCCCTCTGGTCCAGCCTCGAAAGCCTTATGGCCTTCACCTATGACGGCGTGCATGCCGATGCGCTCAAGCACGCCCGCAACTGGAACCAGAGGCAGGCCTGGCCGGCTCTGGTGCTCTGGTGGGTGAAGGAAGGCGCACGGCCGGTTTGGGCGGATGGGGCGGAACGTCTGGAACATCTCGCGGATCATGGCCCGACACCCCGCGCCTTCACCTTCAAGAAACCGTTCTGTCCCGATGGCGAGCCCGTCGTGATCGATAGGGATCGGGTGAAGGCCATCGGTGCGCGCAATGCCGTGGGGCAGCGGGACCTGCTCGCCGCCATGCGGCTGCTGGAGCCCTGATCAGGCCGGCCGGCGCGCCACCAGCATGTAGTTGACGTCCATGTCCTTGGACAGGTTCCACTGGTTCAGCAGCGGGTTGAAGAAAACGCCCGTTCGGTCGGTCACGGTGAGGCCCGACGCCGTCAGCGGTTTTTCGATCTCCTCCGGGCGCACCAGCTTTTCATATTGATGCGTACCGCGTGGCAGCCAGCGCAGCACGTTCTCCGCCGCGAAGATCGCCAGCGCCGCGGCCTTCAGCGTCCGGTTGATCGTCGCAACGAAGGTCATGCCGCCCGGCCGCACCATGGAGGCGCAGGTCGTGAGGAAGAAATCGACATCGGAAACGTGCTCGACCACCTCCATGTTCAGCACGACATCGAAGGTCTCGCCGGCCTCTGCCAGCGCCTCGGCTGTCACCGCGCGATAGTCGACCGTAACGCCGCTTCCGGCCGCATGGGCCTTCGCGATGCCGATGTTCTTTTCCGAGGCATCCGCGCCCAGCACCTCCGCGCCCATGCGCGCCATCGGCTCGGAAAGCAGGCCGCCGCCGCAGCCGATATCGAGGATGCGCAGGCCCTCCAGCGGGCGATGGGCCTGCGGGTCGCGGCCGAACTGCGCCGAGACGAGATCGCGGATATAGGCGAGCCGCACCGGGTTGAACTTGTGCAGCGGACGGAACTTGCCGGTGGGGTCCCACCACTCCGCCGCCATCGCGGAAAAGCGGTCGACTTCCGCCTGGTCGATCGTCGTGCGGGCTGCCTCGCTCATGGCCGTCTCCTTCGCGTGGATCTGTACCCGTGAAGTCGTCCTCCCGGCCCAAGATGTCAAGAGGACGATATGAAGCGGCCTTGCGGGGCCACGGCGTCAGCCGCGGCCGAACTCGTCCTCGATGCGGATGATATCGTCCTCGCCGAGATAGGACCCCGTCTGCACCTCGATCAGTTCCAGGAGGATCTTGCCGGGATTGGCGAGCCGGTGCAGCTCACCCTGCGGAATATAGACCGACTCGTTTTCCCTGAGCGCGATGGTCTTGTCGCCGATCGTCACCTCGGCGGTACCGCGCACCACGATCCAGTGCTCGGAGCGGTGATGGTGCTTTTGCAGCGAGAGCCGCTTGCCCGGCGTGACGAACAGGCGCTTCACCTGGAAACGCTCGCCGTTCAGCACCGACGTATAACCGCCCCACGGCCGGTAGGCTGTCGGGTGGGTCTCCGTCAGCTTCTGCGTCTTGGGCAGGCTGGCAAGCTGCTTGACGAGCTTGCCGACATTCTGGCTGTCCTCCAGCCGGCCGACATAGACCGCATCCTCACTGGCCACGACGGCGATGTCGTCCAGTCCCTGTACCGCCACGTGTATGTCACGCGAGATGATCAGCGAATTGCGCGTGTCGAGCACCGTCGTGCTGCCGTCGGCAACGTTGCCGGCCTCGTCCCGCTGCCCGATCTTCCACACGGAATCCCAGCTGCCGAGATCCGACCAGGAAATCGGCGAGGGAACGACGGCCGCGATGGGCGTCTTCTCGAAGATCGCATAATCGATGGAGATATCCGGCGCACGCGTGAAGGCCGCCTCATCGAGCCGTTCGAAATCGAGATCGTGCTGCGCCTTGTCCACGGCCTCCTGCGCGGCCACAAGCAATTCGGGTGCGTATTGCTGAAGTTCGCGCAGGAAAAGCCCGACGGGCAGCATGAACATGCCGGAGTTCCAGAGATAGCCGCCCGCCGAAAGCATTTCGACGGCCCTTTCACGATCCGGCTTTTCGACGAAACGGCGCACGGCGTTCGCGCCATTGCCGAGGTCTTCTCCGATCTCAATGTAGCCGTAGCCGGTCGCGGGCTCGTTCGGCGTAATGCCGAATGTCACCAGTCGTCCCGCTCTGGCGGCGAGGGCTGCCTTGTCGATACAGCCGAAATAGGTGGAATCGGCGTCGATCTCGTGGTCGGAGGCGAGCACCTGCATGAGCGCCTCCTCGCCGTACTTGCGCAGGACCACTGTCGCGGCTGCGGCGAGCGCCGGCGCCGTGTTTCGCGCCACCGGCTCCAGCAGGATGGATGCGAGCGAAACGCCCGCCGTGCGCGCCTGTTCGGCCACGAGGAAGCGGAAATCGCTGTTCGTGATCACGACGGCCGGCTCATAGCGCGTCGTGTCCGAGACCCGGGCCAGCGTCCGCTGGAAGAGCGTCGTCTCACCGAGGAATTCAAGGAACTGCTTGGGAGCCGATGCGCGCGACAGCGGCCACAGGCGGGTGCCCTTGCCGCCGGCCATGATTACGGGCACGATTTTGCTGCTCATTGTTCCTCACCATGAAGCCATGGCCCCCAACCCCGGCGGGCCGTCCTGCGGGATATCTTTCTTAATGGTCGTCGGCGCAAACAGCAAATGCCACAACCGCAACGCCAGATGACCGCAACAAAAAACCCGCCGGAGGCGGGTTCGATGTGCAGCGATAAACGCGGGCGTCAGGCGGGAACGACAATGCCGCGCAGCGTGGTGAGCTCCGCGAGGTAGCTCTCGATGCCGAACTTGTGTTCGTCCGTCGTTGCCTGCGCCAGCTCGGCACGGGCCGCCTCGACGCGCCGCGTGATCTGCTCGACGTTGAAGTCGTCGACATGAACGGCGGATTCGGCGAGCAGCGTGCAGCCGGTCGGGATGATATCCGCGAAACCACCGAAGACCACAAAGCGGTCCTTCCTGCCGTCCGCGAACTTCACGGTGACGACACCCGGCTTGATCGTCGTCATGGTCGGCGCGTGGTTGGCCATGACGGTCATCTCGCCCTCGGTCGCCGGGATGACGACTTCGCTGACGCTGCCGGAAACCAGCAGACGCTCGGGAGAAACGAGTTCAAAGTTGAATTCTGTAGCCATGACCCTTTTAGCGAATAGGAAATAGCGAATAGCGAATAGAATTCGTATTCGGTGTCCGCATTTTCCCTATTCGCTACTCCCTATTCCCTATTCGCTGTTAAGCCGCTTCCGCAGCCAGCTTCTTGGCCTTCTCGACGGCTTCTTCCATGGAGCCGACCATGTAGAAGGCGGCTTCCGGCAGGTGGTCGTACTCGCCGTTGACGAGACCCTTGAAGCCCTTGATCGTGTCTTCGAGAGCAACCAGCTTGCCCGGCGAACCGGTGAAGACTTCAGCCACGAAGAACGGCTGCGACAGGAAGCGCTCGATCTTGCGGGCGCGGGCAACGGCCAGCTTGTCGTCTTCCGACAGTTCGTCCATGCCCAGGATGGCGATGATGTCCTGCAGGGCCTTGTAGCGCTGCAGCGTCGTCTGGACCTTACGGGCGACTTCGTAGTGCTCTTCGCCGACAATCATCGGGTCAAGCATGCGCGAGGTCGAGTCGAGCGGGTCAACGGCCGGGTAGATGCCCTTTTCAGCAATCGAACGCGACAGAACGGTCGTGGCATCCAGGTGGGCGAACGATGTGGCCGGCGCCGGGTCGGTCAAGTCGTCGGCGGGAACGTAGATGGCCTGAACCGAAGTGATCGAGCCCTTGGTCGTGGTCGTGATGCGTTCCTGCATCTGGCCCATGTCCGTGGCGAGCGTCGGCTGGTAGCCCACGGCCGACGGGATACGGCCGAGCAGAGCCGACACTTCCGAACCGGCCTGCGTGAAGCGGAAGATGTTGTCGACGAAGAACAGAACGTCCTGGCCCTTGTCGCGGAAGTCTTCAGCAATGGTCAGGCCGGTCAGGGCGACGCGTGCACGGGCACCCGGCGGTTCGTTCATCTGGCCGTAAACGAGGGCAGCCTTGGAGCCTTCGCCGCCGCCATGCTTGTTCACGCCCGATTCGATCATTTCGTGGTAGAGGTCGTTGCCTTCGCGGGTACGTTCACCCACGCCTGCGAACACCGAGTAACCACCATGCGCCTTGGCGACGTTGTTGATCAGTTCCATGATGAGAACCGTCTTGCCGACGCCGGCGCCGCCGAACAGGCCGATCTTTCCGCCCTTTGCGTAGGGAGCAAGAAGGTCCACGACCTTGATGCCGGTGACGAGGATCTGCGCTTCCGTGGACTGCTCGACGTAGGACGGTGCTTCCTGGTGGATCGCACGCTTGCCGGAGGTGACCAGCGGGCCGGCTTCATCGACGGGCTCGCCGATGACGTTCATGATGCGGCCAAGCGTTTCAGGGCCGACCGGAACGGTGATCGGAGCGCCCGTGTCGGCAACGGCCTGGCCGCGAACGAGACCTTCGGTCGAATCCATGGCGATCGTGCGGACGGTGTTTTCGCCGAGGTGCTGGGCGACTTCGAGAACGAGGCGATTGCCGTTGTTGTCGGTTTCCAGTGCGTTCAGGATCTGCGGAAGCTCACCGTCGAACGAAACGTCGACGACAGCGCCGATGACCTGCGTCACGCGACCGGTTGCAGCAAAAGCAGCCGGAGCCACAGCCTTCGTGGAGGCCTTGGCGGCAGCGGTCTTCGCAGCCGGTGCCTTTGCGGCCGGAGCCTTGGTTGCTGCGGCTGCGGCCGGAGCCGCCGCTGCTGCGGCCGTCTTGGTCGCAGCCGGCTTCTTTGCCGCTGCGGTGTCCTTCGGGGTAGCTGCCTTAGCCATGTCTCTTACCCTCTTTGTCCTGGTCCTTAGAGCGCTTCAGCGCCCGAGATGATTTCGATGAGTTCCTTGGTGATCTGAGCCTGGCGCTGACGGTTGTAGTTGAGCGTCAGCTTGTTGATCATTTCACCAGCATTGCGGGTCGCGTTGTCCATGGCGCTCATCTTGGCGCCCATTTCGCCGGCGACGTTCTCGAGCAGGGCCCGGAAGATCTGGACGGAAATGTTGCGCGGAATGAGATCACCGAGGATCGCGGCGGCATCCGGCTCGTAGTCGTAGATCGCGGTCGCACCGGTCGTCTCCGCCACGGCCGCCGGAGCGGAGGCCGGGATGAGCTGGAGCGCGGTCGGGATCTGCGAGATGACCGACTTGAACTCAGAATAGAACAGCGTGCAGACGTCGAACTCGCCCTTCTCGAACAGACCGATGACCTTGCGGCCGACCTGGTCAGCGTTCTCGAAGCCGATGCGCTTGACTTCGCGCAGATCGACGCGGTCGATGATCAGCGAGGCGTATTCGCGCCGCAGGATATCGAAGCCCTTCTTGCCCACGCAGATGATCTTGACCGTCTTGCCGCTCGCCAGAAGCTTGCGGGTGTGGTCGCGCGCCAGACGGGCGATCTGCGAGTTGAAACCGCCGCACAGGCCGCGTTCGGCCGTGCAGACGACGAGCAGATGAACCTGGTCCTTGCCCGTACCGGTCATCAGACGCGGTGCGCTATCGTCCTGGCCGACGGCCTGGGCGATGTTGGCGAGAACCGCGCTCATGCGCTGCGAATAGGGCCGGGCAGCCTCGGCCGCTTCCTGGGCACGCCGAAGCTTCGCCGCAGCGACCATCTTCATCGCCTTGGTGATCTTCTGCGTCGCCTTGACGGAGGCGATCCGGTTTTTCAGATCCTTAAGTGAAGGCATCCGTTTTCCGTCCTGTAGCACGACCTCCCGGACAGATGTCGGGGACGGTCATGCGTCAAATCCAAAAGCTCGGAGCACCTGCGCGCCTCGGGCGCGCAGGGCTGGAACCGTCAGCCTCAGCCGAAGGTCTTGGCGAAGGTGTCGAGAGCAGCCTTGAGCTTGCCCTTCGTGTCGTCGCTGATCGCCTTGTCGGTGCGGATGGTGTCGAGGATCGCCTTGCCTTCCGAACGGAAGTAGGCGAGCAGACCCTGCTCGAACTTGCCGACGTCGGAGACGGCGATCTTGTCGAGGTAGCCGTTCACGCCGGCGAAGATCACAACGACCTGCTCTTCCGTCTTCAGCGGCGAGAACTGCGGCTGCTTCAGGAGTTCGGTCAGGCGGGCACCGCGGTTCAGCAGGCGCTGCGTTGCGGCGTCGAGGTCCGAGCCGAACTGGGCGAAGGCTGCCATTTCGCGATACTGGGCAAGTTCGCCCTTGATCGAGCCGGCGACCTGCTTCATCGCCTTGATCTGCGCGGACGAGCCGACGCGGGAAACCGACAGACCGACGTTAACGGCCGGGCGTATACCCTGGTAGAACAGGTCCGTTTCAAGGAAGATCTGGCCGTCGGTGATCGAGATCACGTTGGTCGGGATGAACGCCGAAACGTCGTTGCCCTGGGTTTCGATGACCGGCAGAGCCGTCAGCGAGCCGGCGCCCATCTCGTCGTTGAGCTTTGCAGCGCGCTCGAGGAGACGCGAATGCAGGTAGAAAACGTCGCCCGGATAGGCTTCGCGACCCGGCGGGCGGCGCAGCAGCAGCGACATCTGGCGGTAGGAAACGGCCTGCTTGGAAAGGTCGTCGTAGCCGATCAGGGCGTGCTGGCCGTTGTCACGGAAGTATTCGCCCATCGCGCAACCGGCGAACGGTGCGAGATACTGCATCGGCGCCGGGTCGGACGCCGTTGCGGCAACGATGATCGAGTACTGGAGAGCGCCGCGCTCTTCGAGAACCTTCACGAACTGGGCAACGGTCGAACGCTTCTGGCCGATAGCGACGTAGACGCAGTACAGCTTGTCGCCGTCCGGACCGTTGTCGTGGATGGCCTTCTGGTTCAGGATCGTGTCCAGAATGATGGCGGTCTTGCCGGTCTGGCGGTCGCCGATGACGAGCTCGCGCTGGCCGCGGCCGACCGGGATGAGGGCGTCGATGGCCTTGAGGCCGGTCGACATCGGCTCATGAACCGACTTGCGCGGAATGATGCCGGGAGCCTTGACGTCAACGCGGGCGCGCTTGGCGGCGTTGATCGGGCCCTTGCCGTCGATCGGGTTGCCGAGCGCGTCGACGACGCGGCCGAGCAGTTCCGGACCGACCGGAACGTCAACGATGGCGCCGGTCCGCTTGACGGTGTCGCCTTCCTTAATGTCACGGTCCGAACCGAAGATAACGACACCGACGTTGTCGCTTTCCAGGTTCAGCGCCATCCCGCGGATACCGCCGGGGAATTCGACCATTTCACCAGCCTGGACGTTGTCGAGGCCGTAAACGCGGGCGATACCGTCACCGACGGAGAGCACCTGGCCGACTTCAGAGACTTCCGCCTCTTTGCCGAAATTTTTGATCTGATCTTTGAGAATTGCGGAAATTTCCGCGGCGCGGATATCCATCAGCCGACCTCTTTCAGTGCAAGCTTAAGAGTAGAGAGTTTGGTGCGAAGGGACGTGTCGATCTGGCGCGATCCCACCTTGACGATCAGACCACCGAGAATGGACGGGTCGACGGTGACGGCGATCGCCACGTCTTTGCCGGTGACGCCTTTCAGCGCCGCCTTCAATTCAGTTTCCTGCGCTGCGGTGAGCGCATGGGCCGAGGTTACATCGGCCGTGATTTCTCCGCGGGCGCGGGCCGCGATGGCGCGGTAGGCCTTGATCATGCCGGGAACGGCGAAGAGGCGGCGATTTGACGCAACCACCTTGAGGAAGTTTGCCACGAGGCCCGTGATGCCGGCCTTGGCGGCAACGGCGGAAATGGCCTTGGTCTGATCTTCGGCGGAGAAGACGGGGCTGACGATCAGCCGCTTCAGGTCATCGCTCTCATCGATCAGGGCCTGGAAACGGTCGAGATCGGCGCCGACAGCGGCAGCGGAGCCAGCTTCCTGCGCAAGGTCGAAAAGCGAAGACGCGTATCTTTCTGCAACACCGGAAACGAGCTGGGATGTGTCTGCCACGGGCACAAGCTTCTCTTCTTTTCATCCAGAGCGCTGGTCAGTAGCGGAGCTACGGCCCTAACACCCTGAAATCGTTGCTGTAATCTTCAGCTCCCACAGGCTTTGACGCCCGCTTTTTCTGAATTTCGCGGTTCGTCTAGCATAGGAAACCCGGACTCGCAACACGCCGGACGCAGGAATGCGCCATAAGTCGGCCATAGTCGGGGCGAAACTTCACGGCGTGAGGTGTGTTCGTCTGTCCGGGGATATAAAACACCGCTTTTGGCTCAAATGAAGCCGAATGCGTATCCGAGCGGAAGCACCGCCAGCACCGCTTGGACCGCAAGCACGAGAAGGTTCTTCAACGTGAAGGAACCATCCGACAGAAGCGAGAGAACGCGGCCGAAGGCGGCCAGTGCGAAACCTCCGCCAATCGCCATGTAGATCCAGCTTTGCGCCATCATCAGCGCGACGATGGCAAGCCCGGCATGGAAGCCGCCGGCCGAGCGCACGAAGGCCAGCCCTTCCCGGCTCGCCTCCTGAACCTGCAGGCCCGCAAGCCGGAGCACCGTGCCCGGCGCAAACAGGGCGAACAATCCGATAAGCCCCGTCACCACGGCCGCACAGAAGGCCAGGAACTCGCCGGTTTCGGTGGGTATGTAGAATTCCATCATGGCGGCCTCCGTCGCTTCGCGCGCATCCTCTATCGCATGGCGCGCCACGCCGCAGAAGCGGGGCAGGCGCCTGCGCACAATTCTTTGTTAACCATGCGCCTCAGAGGAAGCTCTGCGGATCGATGTCGAGCTGGACCTGGATCGACGCGCGCTCCTTCGGCCCATTGGCGAGCATCGCGCGCAGGAAGGCCTGCATCTCGCTTCCGCGCCGGCCGTGCACCAGAAGGCGGAAGCGATGACGGCCGCGCACCAGCGCGAGCGGCGCCTCCGCCGGCCCGAGGATCGAGATGCCGTCCGCATGGGGGGCCGCCTGGCGCAGCCCGCGCGCATGCGCTTCGGCCTCGTTGCGGCTGTCGGCCGAGACGATGACGGAGGCGAGCCGGCCGAAGGGTGGCAGGAGCGCCTTTTCCCGCTCGCCGATCTCGCGGTCGTAGAAGGCCTGCGCGTCGCCGGAGACGATGGCTTGCATGACCGGATGTGTCGGCTGATAGGTCTGGATGAGGCCGTGGCTCTTGAGGCCGGAGCGACCCGCGCGGCCCGTCACCTGCGACAGCAGCTGGAACGTGCGCTCGGCCGCCCGCGGATCGCCGTTCGACAGGCCGAGATCCGCGTCCACCACGCCGACCAGCGACATCAGCGGGAAATTGTGCCCCTTGGCCACGAGCTGCGTGCCGATGACGATATCCGCCTCGCCGCGCGCGATCGCTTCCAGCTCCAGCCTGAGCCGCTTCACGCCCATCAGATCGGAGGAAAGCACGATGGTCCGCGCCTCCGGGAAATGCCGCTCCACCTCCTCCGCGATGCGCTCGACGCCTGGCCCGCAGGCCGCAAGATGGTCGAACGTGCCGCATTCCGGGCAGGCTTCGGGCGTGCGCTCGGCATAGCCGCAATGGTGGCACTGGATCTGCCCGCGGAAGCGATGCTCCACCAGCCAGCTGGAGCACTGCGGGCACTGGAAGCGATGGCCGCAAACCCGGCAAAGCGTCAGCGGGGCGTAGCCGCGCCGGTTGAGGAAGAGCAGCGCCTGCTGTTCCTTCTCGATGGTGCGTGCAATGCCGCGCAGCATGATAGGCGAGAGAAAGCCGCCCCGCGCCGGCGGATGGCGGCGCATGTCGATGAGATGCAGATCCGGCAGCGCCGCATCGCCATAGCGCGTCGGCAGATGCAGTTTCCGGTACCGCCCGACATCGCTGTTGACGCGGCTTTCCACCGATGGTGTCGCCGAGACGAGCACGGCCGGAAAATCGCCGATGCGCGCCCTGACCACCGCCATGTCGCGCGCATTATAGAAGACGCGGTCTTCCTGCTTGTAAGCGGGGTCGTGCTCCTCGTCGACGATGACGAGGCCGAGATTCTCGAAGGGCAGGAAGAGTGCGGAGCGCGCGCCGGCGACCACCCGGACATCCCCCGTCGTGACCTGCCGCCAGACCTTTTCGCGGGTGCGCGGCGCAAGATCCGAATGCCACTCGGCGGGCTTGGCGCCGAAGCGATCCTGGAAGCGTTCGAGGAAGCTCGCCGTCAGCGCGATTTCCGGCAGCAGGATCAGCACCTGCCGGCCCTTCCGCAACGTCTCGGCAATCGCCTCGAAATACACCTCCGTCTTGCCCGAGCCGGTGATGCCGTCGATCAGGGACACCGAGAATTCACCCTTGCGCACGCTCTCGATGAGTTCGGCCGCACTTTCCGTCTGCGGCCCCTCCAGCCGCGGCGCGACATAATCGGGGTCGGGCGGCGCAACGACGGGCGGCGGCGGCAGGAAGACCGTTTCGAACGTGCCCTGTTTGACCAGTCCGTCGACGACACTCGTCGAGGTGCCCGAGGCGTGGGCCAGCCCCGAACGCGTCCAGGGAAGGCCATCCTCGACCAGTTCCAGCACGCGCTCGCGTGCACTGGTCAGGCGCTCCGGCCGTTGGCCGGTGAAGCGCAGCCCCTCGATCATCGGCTCGGGATCGAAGGCGGTCGGCGCGCGCAGCGCCATGCGCGTCACCAAACCGGGCGGCGTGACGGTATAGGCGGAAACCCAGTCGAGGAAATCGCGCATTTCCTTCGACAGCGGCGGGCAATCGAAGACCTTCTCGATGGGCCTGAGCTTCTTCGGATCGACCTTGCCGTCATCGCCGCCGTCCCACACGACGCCGGGCACCAGCCGTGGCCCGAGCGGCACCTGCACGATCGAGCCCGGCTGAACCGCCATGCCGTCGGGCACCGTATAGGAATAGGGCACCGGCGTCGGCACCGGCACCATGACGGGCACCGTGCGCGGAAAGAGTTTGTCTCCGAAAAGGTCGGTCGAATCGCTGCTCATTTCCCGCGACCATGCCCCCATGGCCGCGGGAAGAAAACCGCAAAGATGAAGCCGGTCTCATTCGTCATCGTCGGCCATAACACCCGTCAGACGCATGCCGTCGATCCACGTCGCGCCGTCATTGCGCACGACCCGTTTCGCGCGCACGCCGCAACGCGCCTCCACCTCGGCGGCCAGCCGCTCGGAATGGGTGACGACCCACAGCTGGCTCGTCTGCGCCGCCTGCGCGATCATTTCGGCGAGCGGCGAGAGCATGTCCGGGTGAAGGCTCGCCTCCGGTTCGTTGAGCGCGATCAGCGGCGGCGTGCGATAGGACAACAGCGCGGCGGCGAGCGCCAGAAAGCGGATCTGCCCGTCGGACAATTCGCGTGGCTGAAAGACGCGCTGCGGAAACTGCGGGAAGATCAACCCGTAGGAGGCGAACTCCTCCGGTTCCGGCACCGAAAGCTGAGCCCCGCCGAACGCATCCGCCACCGCCCGGTCGAGATCGACCGTGTCCTGCCGCGTCCATCGCAGGGTCGCAAACACCGCCGCCATATTGGCACCGTCCTGGTCGAGCAGCGGGGCGGTAACGGCAAGGCACGGCTGGCGCAGCGCCGAATCCCGGTCGGAGCGGAAGCCATGGAAGAACCGCCATTGCGAAACCGCCCGGCGAAAGGTGCCGATTTCAGGGTAGTGCCCGGCATCGCCGAGCAGCGCGACCGCCGTTTCCGATGTCAACGCCTGCTCGGGATATTCGACCATGCGGCCGTTCTCGTCGCGCACCATGATGCCCGGCCCGGCACGCTTCATGATGGTGACGGGGCGCCGCCCGGTCTCGATCGACAGCTCCTCCGCCTTGACCTGCGGCTCGAAGGTAAAGCCGGCGGCGTCTATCGGTGGCCGCAGTCCCGCCTCGACACGGTAGCGGAAGGTGATCGCACGCTCCTCGTCGAGAAGTTCCGTTTCCAGCCGGATGCGCACCGGCTCGTTGGCGCGCCGCTTGCCCGTCCAAAGCGCCGAGGCCATGCCGCCTTCCGCGGCGATCTCATGCGCAAAATTCCCGCGCACGGCCGCCTGCACCAATTGCAGCGAACGGTAGAGGTTGGACTTTCCCGCCCCGTTTTCCCCGACGAACAGGTTCACGCGCCCGAGATCCATGCGGATCGCGCGCAGCGAGCGGTAGTTTTCGGCAGACATGGAACGCAGCAGCATGGACCTATCCGGTTTGTCGAGGCACGTTTTAGGAACGGCTTCGTGTCTACAGGAAGGCAGGCCACTTTGGCGAGCGCTGTGCGGAACGTTAGCAGATCCCTAACGCAAATCGCCGATCCTGCGACGGACACTCCGGGGGCAATCGCCAAAGGCAGGACATGACGGACCTTCTCATCATCGCCGATCCCACGCTCATGAACGAGCGACAGGCATGGCTCGCAGCGCTTGCCGGCGAGCGTCGCCTTTCGGCCAACACGCTGGACGCCTACGAGCGCGACACCCGCCAGTTCCTCGCCTTCCTGACCGGGCACCTCGCCGCACCGGCCAGCCTGAAGGACATCGGCAACCTGCGGCCGGCGGACCTGCGTGGCTTCCTTGCCGCCCGCCGGCGCGACGGCGCGGGCGCGCGAACGCTCGGCCGCGGCCTTGCCGGCCTGCGCTCCTTCCTGCGCCATCTCGAGCGCAAGGGCCTCGCCAATTCCGCCGGCGCGACCGCGGTCCGCTCACCGAAACAGCCGAAATCGCTGCCGAAGCCACTCTCCGACCGGCAGGCCATCGCCGTCGTCGATGCGTACGAGCAGCTGGCCGATGAACCGTGGATCCGCGCCCGCAACGCCGCCGTGCTCGCCCTGCTCTACGGCTGCGGCCTGCGCATTTCGGAGGCGCTGGCGCTGACGAAAGCCGATTTCGCGGGAAGCCCGACATCGCTGCGCATCACCGGCAAGGGCGGCAAGACGCGCATCGTGCCGCTCATTGCGCCCGCCCGCGCGGGCGTGGAGGATTACGTCACACTCTGCCCCTTCCCGCTCGGCGAGGACGGGCCGCTGTTTCGCGGCGCGCGGGGCGGTGCCTTGCAGCCGGCCATCATACAACGGGAAATGCAGAAGATGCGCGGCGCGCTCGGCCTGCCGGACAGCGCCACGCCGCATGCGCTGCGCCATTCCTTCGCCACCCATCTTCTGGCCGGCGGCGGCGACCTGCGCACCATCCAGGAGCTGCTCGGCCATGCCAGCCTTTCCACCACGCAGGTCTATACCGGTGTCGATTCCGCGCGGCTGCTCGAAATCTACGACCGCGCCCATCCGCGCGCCTGAACCGTTAAGAGATTCGTGAGAACCCCGGGACTAGGGTCGCCGCAAATTGCAGGGAGTTCGACCATGACAGTCCTTCTTCACAAAAGCCGCACGACGCTTGCCGACCGGGCGGCGGATGCCGGCCTGTGGCTGCTCGCCGCCGTCAACGTGCTCATCGCGCTCGCATTCCTAGTCGTGCTCGCATCCCTGTCGCCGGCGAACGCCCAGGACCTTCCGGCCTGCGGCGGCAACAACCTGCTCACCCAGGTCGAAAAGAACGATCCTGCCGCCTTCGCCAAACTGCGCGCGGAGGCCGATGCCGCGCCGAACGGCAAGGCCATCTTCTGGAAGATCGAGAAGGACGGCAGGCCGGCCTCCTGGCTGCTCGGCACCATGCATGTGACCGATCCGCGCGTCGTCGCCATGCCGGACGGCGCACGCAAGGCCTTCGACGAGGCTGCGACGGTCGTCGTCGAATCCGACGAGATCGCCGACGAGAAGAAGGCAGGCGTCACCATTCTGGCGCGGCCGGACCTGACCATGTTCACCGACGGCAAGTCGATCACCGACTTCCTCGACAAGGACGATGCCGAGACGCTGGCCGAGGGGCTGAAAGGCCGCGGCCTGTCGCTGGCCGCCGTCGCGCGCATGAAGCCGTGGATGATCGCAAGCTTCGTCGCGCTGCCCGCCTGCGAGATCGCCCGAAAGACGGCCGGCGCCGCCTTCCTGGACCAGAAGCTCGCCACGGATGCGCTGGCCGAAGGCAAGACCCTCAAGGGCCTCGAAACCCTGATCGAACAGATTTCCGCCCTCGATTCGCTGCCCATCGAACCGCAGATCCAGGGCCTCGTGCAGACCATCGCGCTCGGCGACACGCTGCAGGACGTGATCGAGACGATGAGCCAGCTCTATCTGGCCGGCGATGTCGGCATGATCATGCCGATGATGCGCGCCGCCGCCCCCCTGGAAGAGGGCGAGGTCGACAGCTATGCCGATTTCGAGCAGCGCATCATCATCGACCGCAACCACACCATGGCGACCCGCGCCGCGCCGATCCTGGCGGACGGCAACGTCTTCATGGCCGTGGGCGCGCTGCATCTTCCCGGCGCGGAAGGCGTCGTGGAACTGCTGCGCAAGGAAGGCTTTACGGTTACGGCCGTGAACTGACCACGCGCGCGCCGATCCCTGACAGCATGGTGCGGACGATCAGCTTGTGGAACGGCAGGACGGCGGCAAGGTAGAGCCGCCCGAGCAGGTTGTTGCGATGGACGAGGGTCATGATGGAGAGCGTCTGGCCGCAGGGCCGGTCGGACCGCACGTCGATGACGATGCGAAAATCCAGGTGCCGGTCGTCGAAGCCCAGCACCACCCGGTCGTCGGTGACGCTCACCACGGGAAAGCCGCCGATCTCCGTGTCCGATGTCCGCAACTCCCCGGCCGCGCCTTTCAGCCCGAACGGCGCGACCAGCGCGTTGCGCAGCACCATCAGCCTGCGAACCCAGCGCGGCGGATGCTCCAGCGCCAGCCGCGCGGCCTCGCGCGCCGTGAGATGATCGACAGGCAGGCCGAGCGTGAACCGGTCCGCCCAGTCGGCGGCGGGAAGAACGGGATGGGGGAGCGAGACGGGTCTCGACACGGGCGACATGGCAGTCTCCTTCAAGACCGCCATGCTGCGCTTTAATGCCGAGAGATGACAGGCGGCCGGTTGTCGCAGCCGCCGTATCGGATCACATGTGGATGGGCTTGAAGAAGGTTGCGAGCGCTGCTTCCTTCACGGCTTCCGACATGGTCGGATGCGCGTGGCAGGTGCGGCCGAGATCTTCCGAGGAGCCGCCGAACTCCATCAGCACGGCCGCCTCGTGGATCATCTCGCCGGCACCGAAGCCGACGATGTGCACGCCGAGCACGCGGTCCGTGTCCTTGTCGGCCAGAACCTTCACGAAACCGTCCGTTGCCAACATGGCGCGGGCGCGGCCATTGGCGGTGAACGGGAACTTGCCCACCTTGTAGGCGATGCCTGCGGCCTTCAACTCTTCCTCGGTCTTGCCGACGGAGGCGACTTCCGGCTGTGTGTAGACGACGCCGGGGATGACGTCATAGTTCACATGACCCGCCTGGCCGGCGAGGATTTCGGCAACGGCGACACCCTCGTCTTCCGCCTTGTGGGCGAGCATCGGGCCGCGCACGACGTCGCCGAGCGCATAGATGCCGGAAACGTTCGTCTGGAAATGCTTGTCGATCTCGACGCGGCCGCGGCTGTCGAGCGCCACGCCGGCTTCCGCAAGGCCGAGGCCTTCGGTGTAGGGCTTGCGGCCGGTGGCGATCAGCACGACATCGGCGTCGATGGTGGTGGCCTCACCGCCCTTGACCGGCTCGAAGGTCACCTTGGCGCCCGCGCCCGTCTTCTCCACGCCCGTCACCTTGGCGCCGAGCTTGAAGTCGATGCCCTGCTTGGCCAGCATGCGCTGGAACTGCTTGGAGACCTCGCCGTCCATGCCGCCAAGGATCGTGTCGAGATATTCGACGACCGTGACCTTGGCGCCGAGGCGCGCCCAGACCGAGCCGAGCTCCAGCCCGATGACGCCGCCGCCGACGACCACCAGATGGCCGGGCACCTTATCGAGCGCAATGCCGCCGTTCGAGGAGACGATGACCTTCTCGTCGATCTCGACCGGGACGCCCGGAATGCCAGCGACGTCGGAACCCGTGGCGATCACGATGTTCTTCGTTTCGAGGACCTGCTCCTCGCCCTTGTCATTGGTGACGGAGACCTTGCCGGCGCCCAGCACCTTGCCGGTGCCCTGGATGCCGTCGATCTTGTTCTTCTTGAAGAGGAAGGCGACGCCGTCGACGTTCGACTTCACCGTGGCATCCTTGTGCGCCATCATCTTCGGCAGGTTGAGGGTCGGCTTCACGCCGTCGATGCCGAGTGCTTCCATGCCGTGGGCGGCGTGGCTGTAGGTCTCCGACGCATGCAGCAGCGCCTTGGAGGGGATGCAGCCGACATTGAGGCAGGTGCCGCCATAGGTGGCGCGCTTTTCGACGACCGCGACCTTCAGCCCGAGCTGGGCCGCCTTGATGGCGCAGACATAGCCGCCGGGGCCGGAACCGATAACGATGAGATCATATGCCATGACAAGTCCTTCCTGCGCAGGGCCTAGCGGCCGCCGCTGACGTTGAGGGCGGCACCCGTTACATAGGATGCCGCATCGGAGAGAAGATAGAGAATGGATCGGGCCACTTCATCGGCCGTGCCCGGCCGCTGCATCGGGATGAGCGACGCCATGTCGCGCGCCCGGTCCGGCAAGCCGCCGGAAGCGTTGATTTCGGTATCGATGATGCCGGGGCGCACGAGGTTCACGCGAACGCCTTCGGCTGCGACCTCGCGGGCGAGGCCGATGGTGAAGCTCTCGATCGCGCCCTTGCTGGCGGCATAGTCGACATATTGCCCGGCCGCGCCGAGCTGGGCCGCAACGGACGAGAGGTTGACGATCGCGCCGCCCGCGCCGCCGTGACGGTTCGACATGCGACGCACGGCTTCCTGCGCGCAGCGGATCGAGCCCATGACGTTGACGGCGAACATGCGCTCCAGCCGCTCGGACGACATCTCGTCGACGCGCTGCGGCGTCGCGACGATGCCGGCATTGTTGACGAGGCCGTCGATCCGGCCGAACGTGCCGTCGATGGTCGAGAAGATCGAGGCGAGGCCAAGCTCGGTGCCCACATCGCCCTGAACGGGGATCGCCGATCCGCCGGCCGCGCGGATATCCGCCACCACGGCCTCGGCGGCCTGGAGATTGGTGAC
Organism: Shinella oryzae; assembly: GCF_023038235.1. Classification (NCBI taxonomy): domain Bacteria; kingdom Pseudomonadati; phylum Pseudomonadota; class Alphaproteobacteria; order Hyphomicrobiales; family Rhizobiaceae; genus Shinella; species Shinella oryzae. The sequence continues at coordinate 2,789,309 of NZ_CP081987.1, forward strand.
ATAGTTCACGGCCACCTGCCAGCCGGCGGCGCCCGCCAGCCGGCAGACGCTGGCGCCGATACCACGGCTGCCGCCGGTCACGAGAAGAACGGGAGCCTCGCTCACGCCGCGCACCCCTTCAGCTTGAGAAGATCCCACGGCACCACCTTTGCCTTGCCCTCGTCCCACAGCTTCGAATAGCGCAGCGACGGGCCGAAGCCGGAGAGCAGCACGCCTGCCGCTGCCGTAGCACTCTCATCCGGCAGGTCGGCCGCATCGCCCGCGCCGTCGAGTGCGTAGATCACGCCCTCCCAGACCGTGCAGGCGGCGATCTCCTCGCCGGTCACATCGCCCTCCGGGCACTTGTACATGACCATGCCGTTCGAGCGGGCGGGATCGCCCGGCATGACGATACCGTCAAGCACGGTGCTGCTTGAAAGGACCTTCAGCTTGAAATGGTGGCTCGTCGCCGCGGCGTCGGAGCCGGTGGGTTCGAAGGTCAGTTCATAGCCGCCGTCGCGGTCTGCGTAGATCGCGCGGTCCTGCCGGCACTCCGCCGCGAAGGCGGAGGTTGCGGCAAGCAGACCGGCAAGGACGAGGACGACGCGCATCGCTTAGTGTGCCTTTTCCGTCGCGAGCTTGATGCCCAGCGCGATGAAGACGAGGCCGCTCGTGCGGTCGATCCACTGGCTGGCCCGTGAGAACGCGGTCCGCATGCGCGGCGTCGTCATGAAGAGCGAGACGCCGACGAACCAGGCGATGAGGCAGGTTGCCATGACGAGGCCGTAGCCGAACTTCACGGCGATCGGCGTGTGTGCGCTGACGACGGTGGAGAAGATCGACAGGAAGAAGAACACCGCCTTGGGATTGAGCGCATTGGCGAGGAAGCCGAGCCCGAAGGCGCGCAGCGCCGACTGGTCGCTCTTTGCACCCTCGCGCCCCTCCACCGCCTCGAGCGAAAGATCGGCCTTGCCGGCGCGCAGCGCCTTGATGCCGATATAGATGAGATAGGCCACGCCGCACCACTTCACGATATTGAAGAGATAGATCGACTGGGAAATGATCAACCCGAGGCCGAGGATCGTGTAGGTGACGTGGAACATCAGCGACGCGCCGACGCCGAAGGACGTGACGATCGCCGCCCGGCGCCCGTGCACCAGCGACTGGCGCATGACCATGGCGAGATCGGCCCCCGGCGAAACGATGGCGAAGGAGAAGATGGCCATCAGCGAGGCGAGTTCGAGAAGATAGCTGCTCATCGCTCTCGTCCTCCTAGACGATGATGACGCCCGCCATCACTGCCAGGCCCGCCAGCGAGGCAAGCCAGACCAGCGAGCGGATATAGGGAATGCCCGTCAGATAGAGCGGGATATAGACGAGGCGGGCGACGAACCACAGCCATGCGCCGACGAGGCCCCAGTCCGAGGGGTCGCCGGCGATCGCAAGCGCCAAAGCGAGCGCGACGAAACCGGCATAGGTCTCGCGGAAGTTGGCGGACGCGCGCGCGGCGCGTCCGGCGAGGATGCCTTGCGGTTCGCGCGCGCCGTCACGCGGACCGGCATTCCATTGCGAACCGAGCTCGCGCGTGGCGAGCATGCCCTGCAGGAGGATATGGAAGACGAGCAGCGCCACGCTCAGGACGATGAGCACGAGCATGGGATAAGCCAACGCTGCCGTCTCCATGAAAGCCTCCTTAGAGATCCAGAACCAGGCGCTCCGGATCTTCCAGGCTGTCCTTGACGCGCACGAGGAAGGTCACGGCTTCCTTGCCGTCGACGATGCGGTGGTCATAGGACAGCGCGAGATACATCATCGGGCGGATGACGATCTGGCCACCGACGACGACCGGGCGCTCCTGGATTTTGTGCATGCCGAGGATGCCTGACTGCGGCGCGTTCAGGATCGGCGAGGACATCAGCGAGCCGTAGACGCCGCCGTTCGAGATGGTGAACGTGCCGCCCTGCATGTCGGCCATGGACAGCGCGCCGTCACGCGCGGCCTTGCCGAGACGGCCGATTTCCTTCTCGATGGCGGCAATGCCCATCTGGTCGGCATCGCGCACGACCGGAACCACCAGACCCTTGTCCGTGCCGACGGCGACGCCGACATGGCAGTAGTTCTTGTAGATGATGTCGGTGCCGTCGATCTCGGCGTTGACGGCCGGCAGTTCCTTCAGCGCATGCGTCACGGCCTTGGTGAAGAAGCCCATGAAGCCGAGCTTCACGCCGTGCTTCTTCTCGAAGAGGTCCTTGTAGCGGTTGCGCAGGTCCATCACGGCCGACATGTCCACCTCGTTGTAGGTGGTCAGCATGGCTGCGGTGTTCTGGGCGTCCTTGAGGCGCTTGGCGATGGTCTGGCGCAGGCGCGTCATCTTCACGCGCTCTTCGCGCGGCGCATCGGCCTCGGAGGAGGCCGGACGGGCGGCAACCTTGGCAGGCTCGGCCGATGCAGCCGTCGATGCCGTGATGCCCTTGGCGACGGCAGCGAGCACGTCGCCCTTCAGCACCTGGCCGCGCTTGCCCGAACCATCGACCTGGTCGGCCGAGAGGTTGTTTTCGGCAAGAAGCTTTGCGGCGGCAGGAGCCGCCGGCATGGCGGAGGCGCCGCCGGCGGCGGGCTTGGCTTCGGCGGCCGGAGCGGCGGCAGGCGCCTTCTCGACCTTCTCGGCAGCGGCGGGAGCGGCCGCACCGGCGGAGGCGCCTTCGGTGATCTGGCCGAGCAGGCCGCCCGGCTCGACGGTCTCGCCGGCATTGGCGGTGATTTCGCCCAGCACGCCCGAGGCGGGCGCCGGCACTTCGATCGTCACCTTGTCGGTTTCGAGCTCACAGAGCGGTTCGTCGGCTTTGACGACGTCGCCCACCTTCTTGAACCAGGTGCCGACGGTCGCTTCGCTGACGGATTCGCCCAAAGTGGGGACGCGGATTTCGGTAGCCATGAGTGTGTTCCGTTCGTGATTCTTGTCGTGGTTACTGGAGCAATTCCAGGAAAAGCGTGAAGCGGTTTTCCGTCCGGAATTGCGCGAAAAACTGCCGGGCGGATCAACCGCCCAGCGCGTCCTCGAGGAAGGCAGCGAGCTGCGCGAGGTGCTTCGACATCAGGCCCGTTGCCGGCGATGCGGCAGCCGGACGGCCGGTGTAGCGCACGCGCTGGTACTTGGCGTCGATATGGGCGAGCACCCATTCGAGATAAGGGTCGATGAACGCCCAGGCGCCCATGTTCTTGGGCTCTTCCTGGCACCACACCATCTCGGCGTTGCGGAAGCGCGAAAGCTCGTTGATCAGCGCCTTGGCCGGGAACGGATAGAGCTGTTCCAGACGCAGCAGGTAGACATCGTCGATACCACGCTTTTCGCGCTCTTCCAGCAGGTCGTAGTAGACCTTGCCCGAGCACATGACGACACGGCGGATCTTGGCGTCCTTCTGGAGCTTGATCGGACCGTCCTTGATCACCTCGGCGTCGTCCCACAGCAGGCGGTGGAAGGAGGTTTCCCCCGCCATTTCCGACAGCGACGAGACGGCCCGCTTGTGGCGCAGCAGCGACTTCGGCGTCATCATGATGAGCGGCTTGCGGAAATCGCGCTTCACCTGGCGGCGCAGGATGTGGAAATAGTTCGCCGGCGTCGTGACGTTGGCGACCTGCATGTTGTCTTCCGCGCAGAGCTGCAGGAAGCGCTCAAGACGGGCGGAGGAATGCTCCGGCCCCTGGCCCTCGTAACCATGCGGCAGAAGGCAGACAAGGCCCGACATGCGCAACCACTTGCGTTCGCCCGACGAGATGAACTGGTCGAAGATGACCTGCGCACCATTGGCGAAGTCGCCGAACTGGGCTTCCCAAAGGGTCAGCGCGTTCGGACGGGCCAGCGAGTAGCCGTATTCGAAACCGAGCACCGCTTCTTCCGAGAGCATCGAGTTGATGACCTCGTAGCGCGCCTGCGTGGGCGACAGGTTGGAGAGCGGAATGTAGCGGTCTTCGGTCTCCTGATCGTAGAGAACCGAGTGACGCTGCGAGAACGTGCCGCGTTCGCAATCCTGACCGGAGAGGCGAATCTTGGTGCCTTCCACGCACAGCGTGCCGAAGGCCAGAGCCTCGCCCATCGCCCAATCGATGCCCTCGCCCGTCTCGATCATCTGCATGCGGTTGTCCATGAACCGCTGGATGGTCTTGTGAGCCTTGAAGCCTTCCGGGATCGTCGCGATCTTGCGGCCGATTTCCTTGAGCTGCTTCATGGGCACCGAGGTCTTGCCGCGGCGCTGTTCGTCCTGGTTGTCGGCCGAGCGCAGGCCCGACCATGCACCGTCGAGCCAGTCGGCCTTGTTCGGCTTGTAGGACTGGCCGGCCTCGAACTCCTGTTCGAGATTGGCGCGCCAGTCGGCCTTCATCTTCTCGAATTCGCCTTCCGAGATGACGCCTTCGGCAATGAGCCGCGCGCCATAGAGGCTGACCACGGTCTTGTGGGCGCGGATCGCCTTGTACATCTTCGGCTGCGTGAACGCCGGCTCGTCGCCTTCGTTGTGGCCGAAGCGGCGGTAGCAGAAGATGTCCAGCACGACCGGCTTGTGGAACTTCATGCGGAATTCGGTCGCGACCTTCGCGGCATAGGTCACCGCTTCCGGATCGTCGCCGTTCACATGGAAGATCGGCGCCTCAATCATCTTGGCCACGTCCGACGGATAGGGCGAAGAGCGCGAGAAGGCCGGGTTCGTGGTGAAGCCGATCTGGTTGTTGATGATGACGTGGACCGTGCCGGCGACGCGGTGGCCGCGCAGGCCGGACAGGCCGAGGATTTCGGCCACGACGCCCTGGCCCGCGAAGGCCGCATCGCCGTGCAGCAAGAGCGGCATCACCTTCGCGCGTTCGCGTAGCGGGATGATATCGCCCTCGAAGACCGTCGCCATCTGGTCCTGCTTGGCGCGGGCCTTGCCCATCACGACAGGGTTGACGATCTCGAGATGCGAAGGGTTGGCCGTCAGCGACAGGTGCACCTTGTTGCCGTCGAACTCGCGGTCCGAGGAGGCGCCGAGGTGATACTTCACGTCACCGGAGCCTTCGACGTCGTCAGGCGCGTAGGAGCCGCCCTTGAACTCGTGGAACACGGCGCGGTGGGGCTTGGCCATCACATTGGTGAGAACGTTCAGGCGGCCGCGGTGGGCCATGCCGAGCACGATTTCCTTGAGGCCCAGCTGACCGCCGCGCTTGATGATCTGCTCCAGCGCCGGGATCAGCGCTTCGCCGCCATCGAGGCCGAAACGCTTGGTGCCCTTGTACTTGACGTCGATGAACTGCTCGAAACCTTCGGCCTCGATCAGCTTCTGGAGGATCGCCTTCTTGCCCTCGGGCGTGAAATCGACGCCCTTGTCCGGGCCTTCGATGCGCTCCTGGATCCAGCCCTTCTCTTCCGGGTTGGAGATGTGCATGAATTCGACGCCGATCGTCGAGCAGTAGGTGCGCTCGAGGATTTCGACCATTTCGCGCACGGTGGCGTATTCGAGGCCGAGCACGTTATCGATGAAGATCTTGCGGTCGAGATCCTTCTCCTCGAACCCGTAATTCGACGGCGAAAGCTCGTGATAGTCCTCGACGGGTGCCGCGATGGCGAGCGGGTCGAGCTTGGCGTGCAGGTGGCCGCGGGCGCGGTAGGCGCGGATCATCATGATGGCGCGCACGCTGTCGCGCGTCGCCTGGTTGACGTCGGCCTGGTTGACGGGCGTGCCTGTCTGCGCGGCGGCGGCTTCAGCCTTCGCCTGCACCTTCTTTTCCAGAACCTTTTCGACGACGCCCCAATTGCCGTCGAGCGCGGAGACGAGTTCGCCATTGGCGGCGATCGGCCAGTTCGCGCGCTTCCACGAAGCACCCTTGGCAGCCTTCACGACATCGGAAGGCTGGTCTTCGAGGGCCTTGAAGAAGGCCTGCCATTCCTCGCCGACGGAGGCGGGATTCGCCTCGTACTGGGCGTAGAGCTGCTCGATATAGGCCGCGTTCGCTCCGTCGAGGAAGGAAGTGGCCAGGAATTGTTCGTTGGCGTCTTGCCGTGCCATGGTCTTTCGCGGGCGCCGCGCCCGCCTCCCGAACGATCGTGTTGACCGGGCCTGCCCGGTTTTCCGCCCGCCCGGCTTTTAGCCGGCGACCGGTGAGATGGATCGGCCGGCTTCGTCAGCCGGCCAACCCGTTTTGTTGTCAGCCCTTCAGGACTTCCACCAGCGTCTTGCCGAGGCGCGCCGGAGAGGGCGAAACCGTGATGCCCGCCGCTTCCATGGCGGCGATCTTGGATTCCGCATCGCCCTTGCCGCCCGAGACGACAGCGCCGGCATGACCCATGGTACGGCCCTTCGGCGCCGTGCGGCCCGCGATGAAGCCGGCCATCGGCTTCTTGCGGCCCTTCTTGGCTTCGTCGATGAGGAACTGCGCCGCATCTTCTTCAGCCGAACCGCCGATTTCGCCGATCATGATGATGGACGTCGTGGCGTCGTCGGCCAGGAACATCTCCAGCACGTCGATGAACTCGGTGCCCTTGACCGGGTCGCCGCCGATGCCGACGGCCGTGGTCTGGCCGAGGCCTTCGTTGGAGGTCTGGAACACGGCTTCATAGGTAAGCGTGCCGGAGCGCGAAACAATACCGACGGAGCCCTTGCGGAAGATCGAGCCCGGCATGATGCCAATCTTGCATTCTTCCGGCGTCAGGATGCCGGGGCAGTTCGGGCCGAGCAGGCGCGAGGAGGAGCGGTCGAGGCGGGCCTTGACGCGCACCATGTCGGCGACCGGGATGCCCTCGGTGATGCAGGTGATGAACGGGATTTCCGCTTCGATCGCCTCGATGATCGCATCCGCGGCACCTGCCGGCGGAACATAGATCACGGACGCATCCGCGCCGGTCTTTTCCTTGGCTTCGGCGACGGAGGCGAAGATCGGCAGGGTTTCGCCCTTGGAGCCGGTCCAGGTTTCGCCGCCCTTCTTCGGGTGGATGCCGCCGACCATCTGCGTGCCGTAATAGGCGAGCGCCTGTTCGGTGTGGAAGGTCCCGGTCTTGCCGGTCAGGCCCTGAACGAGGACCTTGGTGTTCTTGTTGACGAGAATCGACATGAGGTCTGGTCCTTCCGTTAGCCGTTGATCGCGGCGACGATCTTCTTGGCAGCGTCGTCCAGATCGTCGGCGGCGGTGATCGCCAGGCCGGATTCGTTCAGGATCTTCTTGCCAAGCTCGACATTCGTGCCTTCGAGGCGAACGACCAGCGGAACCTTGAGGCCGACTTCCTGCACGGCAGCGACCACGCCTTCGGCGATGACGTCACACTTCATGATGCCGCCGAAGATGTTGACGAGGATGCCCTCGACCTTCGGGTCGGCGGTGATGATCTTGAAGGCAGCCGCCACCTTCTCCTTGCCGGCGCCGCCGCCGACGTCGCAGAAGTTCGCCGGCTCCTTGCCGTAGAGCTTGATGATGTCCATCGTCGCCATGGCGAGACCGGCGCCGTTGACCATGCAGCCGATATTGCCGTCGAGCGCCACATAGGCGAGATCCCACTTGGAGGCCTCGATTTCCTTGGCGTCTTCCTCGGTCTCGTCGCGCAGCGCCTTGATGTCTTCGTGGCGGAACAGCGCGTTGCCGTCGAAGGAGACCTTGGCGTCGAGAACGCGCACGCGGCCGTTCTTCATGACGATCAGCGGGTTGATCTCGAGCAGGCTCATGTCCTTCTCGACAAAGGCCTTGTAGAGGATGGGGAACAGCTTCTCGCCGTCGGCCTTGGCTTCGCCTTCGAGCTTGAGGGCCGAGGTCAGCTTCGCCAGATCGTCCGCGGTGACGCCCTTCTCCGGATTGATCGCGACGGTGACGATCTTCTCCGGGGTGTCGTGCGCGACGGCCTCGATGTCCATGCCGCCTTCGGTGGAGACGACGAAGGCCACCTCGCCGACGGAACGGTCGACCAGCAGGGAGAGGTAGAGTTCGCGGTCGATATCGGCGCCGTCCTCGATATAGAGGCGGTTCACCTGCTTGCCGGCAGGGCCGGTCTGGGCGGTGACGAGCGTGTTGCCGAGCATTTCCTTGGCATGGGCCTTGGCTTCGTCGATAGAGAAGGCAAGGCGCACGCCGCCCTTGGCATCGGGGCCGAGCTCCTTGAACTTGCCCTTGCCGCGGCCGCCGGCATGGATCTGGCTCTTGACCACGTAAAGCGGACCGGGCAGCGACTTGGCAGCCGCCTCGGCCTCGTCGGCGGAGAAGATCGCCACGCCTTCGGCGACCGGCGCGCCATAGCTCTTCAGAAGAGCCTTGGCCTGATATTCATGAATGTTCATGGTGAAATCCTGTCTGGAGCATGTCCAGCAAAATGCCTTTGCCGGACATGCGTGAACAAAAGAACCGGAATTACTTCAGCGCGGGCGCGATGTTGATGCAGGCTTCGCAAAGGCCTGCGACGGCCGCGACCGACTTCTCGAAGGCTTCCTGTTCGGCCTTGTTGAATTCGACCTCGATGATGCGCTCGACGCCACCCTCGCCGATGACGGTGGGAACGCCGACATACATGTCCTTCACACCGTACTGGCCCGACAGGTAAGCCGCGCAGGGCAGAACCCGCTTCTTGTCCTTCAGGTAGGACTCGGCCATTTCGATCGCGGACGCGGCAGGTGCATAGTAGGCCGAGCCCGTCTTGAGCAGGCCGACGATCTCCGCGCCGCCGTCACGGGTGCGCTGGATGATTTCTTCCAGGCGCTCCTTGGTGACCCAGCCCATCTTGACGAGGTCGGTCAGCGGAATGCCGGCGACGGTGGAGTAACGGGCGAGCGGCACCATCGTGTCGCCGTGGCCGCCGAGAACGAAGGCGGTGACGTCCTGGACGGAAACCTTGAATTCCTCGGAGAGGAAGAGGCGGAAGCGGGCCGAGTCCAGCACGCCGGCCATGCCGACGACCTTGTTCTTCGGCAGGCCGGAGAACTTCTGCAGCGCCCAGACCATCGCGTCGAGCGGGTTGGTGATGCAGATGACAAAGGCGTCGGGGGCATATTTCTTGATGCCGGCGCCGACCTGTTCCATGACCTTGAGGTTGATGCCGAGCAGGTCGTCGCGGCTCATGCCGGGCTTGCGGGCAACGCCTGCGGTGACGATGCAGACATCGGCGCCCTCGATCGCGGCGTAGTCGCTGGCGCCCGTCAGCGAAGCATTGAAGCCTTCGACCGGCGAGGACTGGGCGATATCCAGGCCCTTGCCCTGCGGGATACCGTCGGCAATGTCGAAGAGGACGATGTCGCCCAGCTCCTTCAGGCCGGCGAGATGCGCCAGCGTGCCACCGATCATGCCAGAACCAATAAGTGCGATCTTCTTGCGGGCCATGAAAGCTTCCTTTGCTTCGATCAACAGGCCCGGCAATGTCGCAACCGCAGGACCCTTCGGCGCAAGGGCTTACGCTTGTCAGGTTAAAAATTCAATACATACTTTTGGATCGAAGTATTTCAATCGGTTAGATGCAAATTTTCTTACGTAAACGTAAGAATTTCCGTCATGCTTTCGTCACGCCCGTGCTGTATCTGGCGTTGTGGTCCGCCAGATACTCGGTGCTGCGGATCTCGATGAGGCGCGAGACGGTGCGATCGAATTCGAAGCCTTCCGTGCCCTTGCGGGTGACCAGAAGATTTTCGGGCGCGGCGGCGGCGGACGCAAAAAGCCGCGCACGATGATCGTAGATCGTGTCCACGAGATTGATGAAGCGCTTGGTCTCGTTGCGCTTTTCCGCACCGAGCAGCGGGATGTGATCCACGAACAGCGTATCGTAATGCGCGAGGATCTCGAGGTAATCGGCAGCACCCAGCGGCCTGGCGCACAGATCGGCAAAGGAGAAGCGGGCGGCCCGCCCGGCCGCCTGCGGCACGGCGATGGTCCGCCCGCGAAACGACAGCGTCGCCGGCGCGACCGTCGCGCCCGCCGTCTCGCGGCGCCAGGCGGCATCCATCGCCGCATCTGCCTCGCTGCCCAGCGGATGGCGGAAAACGGGCAGGCCGCTGTCCTTTTCCATGCGATAGTCCGTCACGGAATCGAGCGGCACGATCTCGACATACTGTTTGAGAAGATCGACGAACGGCAGGAAGAGGTCGCGGTTGAGACCCTCGCGATAAAGATTGTCCGGCTCGACATTCGACGTCGCGACGAGGATGCAGCCACGCTGGAAAAGCTCGCCGAAGAGCCGCGACAGGATCATCGCATCCGCGATATCGGTCACGGAGAATTCATCGAAGCAGAGCAGGCGTGCTTCCTCGATGAGGCTGGCGGCCACAGGCGGCACGGGGTCGGCCTGTTTGGTCTCGCCCGCCTTCAGCTTCTGCCGGTGCTTGTGGATGCGGTCGTGCACATCCGCCATGAATTCGTGGAAATGCGCCCGCCGCTTGCGCTTCAGCGGCGCAAGCTCGAAGAACATGTCCATCAACATGGTCTTGCCCCGGCCGACGCCGCCATGGATGTAGAGCCCCTTCGGGGCCGCGACGCTTTCGGGCTTGCGGGAGGCGAAGAGCCAGCCGAGCGCGCTCGACTTGCGCGCCGGGCGCTGGACGTGGAGTTCACTCAGCAATCTGTCGAAGCGCAGCGCCATCGCCTGCTGCGCCGCATCCGGCTTCAGCGTTCCGCTTGCCACGAGGGCCTTCAGCCTGCCTGAAACGCCATGTTCCGGATGTGTCGAAACACTGTCCCAGTGCTTGCCCATGGGCGATGCTTATCCGCGTCGGAAGAGAAAGGGATCAGCGCGACAGGCTAACCGGCTGGCCCGAATTGGTCGATCCGTCGAAGCGGGTATCGGCCGTCTTGTAGAGGCGCGCGATGGGATTGCCCTCGCGGTCCTTGAGCACGACCTGTTTGCCGGCGACTTCCCAGGAGCCCATCGCCGTCAGCTCGCCTGCGCAGCCGCGCGTGCCGCCGCGCGACCCGCCGCCGAGATTGGTGAGCGTCAGGAACATGTCGCAGGAGGACGGACCGTTCGCCACCCGCCAGTTGCCGACCATGGATTCCTTCTTGACGTCGAGCGCGCTCGCCGCGGCGGCCGCGTTGCCCGTGCCGGTCGCCATGGCCGTATCGGTCGTCGGCTGGGCGGGGAACTGCGCGGTATCCGTGGTCGGATCGGGCAGCTGGCTGGACGAGACGCTGCCGACGGGCTGTCCCTGGAGCGGCGTGATGTTCGGCTGCGTATTCACGCTGTCCATCGGCGCGGTCCGCTGGCACCCCGCAAGAGCAAGGGCCATCATCAGTCCGCCTGCCACATGATGAATCCGCATGTCGATACTCCCGATATCTGCCCGATACTGCTGCCGTGCAGCAATTCTCGCCGAATTAACGTGAATCGCCCGCATGAATCAAGACGGAACGGCCCGAATGATCAGGCCGCCTCGTCACGTTTCGTGAACGCTGCTTATGTAGGTCAGAGACGGCGCTCGACCAGCATCTTCTTGATCTCGCCGATTGCCTTGGCCGGATTGAGGCCTTTCGGGCAAGCCTGGGCGCAATTCATGATCGTGTGGCAGCGATAGAGACGGAAGGGATCTTCCAGATTGTCGAGGCGCTCGCCGGTGGCTTCGTCGCGGCTGTCGATCAGCCAACGATAGGCCTGGAGCAGGACGGCCGGGCCGAGATAACGGTCGCCGTTCCACCAGTAGCTGGGACAGGAGGTCGAGCAGCAGGCGCAGAGAATGCACTCGTAGAGCCCGTCCAGCTTGAGGCGGTCGTCATGGCTCTGCTTCCACTCCTTGGCCGGCGTCGGCGACACGGTCTTCAGCCAGGGCTCGATCGAGCGGTGCTGGGCGTAGAAGTTGGTGAGGTCAGGGATGAGATCCTTCACCACGGGCATATGCGGCAGCGGATAGACCTTCACCGCCCCCTTCACCTCGTCCATGCCCTTGGTGCAGGCGAGCGTGTTCGTGCCGTCGATGTTCATGGCGCAGGAGCCGCAGATGCCCTCGCGGCAGGAGCGGCGCAGCGTCAGCGTCGGATCGATCTTGTTCTTGATGTAGAGCAGCGCATCGAGAACCATCGGCCCGCAATCGTCGACATCGATGTAATAGGTGTCGATCGACGGGTTCTTGCCGTCATCGGGGTTCCAGCGGTAGACGCGCAGCTCGCGCGTATTGGTGGCGCCGGCCGGCTTCGGCCAGACCTTGCCTTCGCTGATCTGCGAGTTTTTCGGGAGAGCGAGTTCAACCATGTCCTGTTCTCCTCGATATCAGTAGACGCGCGCCTTGGGCGCGATCTTCTGGGGATCGATCCCGTCGGCGATGAGGTCGGTGTGCACGGGGCGATAGTCGAGCTTCACATCGCCCGCCTCGTTGACCCATGCGAGCGTGTGCTTGCGCCAGTTGACGTCGTCGCGGCCGCCGAACGGGCCGTCGACATAGTCCTCGCGGGCATGCGAGCCGCGGCTTTCCTTACGCGCCTCGGCGCTATAGACCGTCGTGATGGCGTTGGCCATCAGGTTCTCCAGCTCCAGCGTCTCGACGAGGTCGGAATTCCAGATCATCGAACGGTCGGTGACCTTGATGTCAGGCAGTTCCTTCCAGATTTCCGTGATGCGCTTGCAGCCGTTTTCCAGCGATTCCTGCGTGCGGAACACGGCGGCGTCTTCCTGCATGGTGCGCTGCATCTTGTCGCGCAGCACGGCCGTCGGCGTGCTGCCATTGGCGTAGCGCAGGCGGTCGAAGCGATCCATGATCCTGTCGCAGGCAGCGATGTCGAGCGCCGGGACCGGCTCGTCGCGGTCGATGACCTCGCCGGCGCGGATGGCCGCGGCACGGCCGAAGACCACCAGGTCGATCAGCGAGTTGGAACCGAGGCGGTTTGCGCCGTGCACCGAAGCGCAGCCGGCTTCGCCCACGGCCATGAGGCCGGGCGCGATGCGCTCCGGGTTCTGGCCGTCGGCATTGAGCACTTCGCCCCAGTAGTTCGTGGGAATGCCGCCCATATTGTAGTGCACAGTCGGCAGGACCGGGATCGGCTCGCGCGTCACGTCGACGCCCGCAAAGATCTTCGCGCTCTCGGAAATGCCCGGCAGGCGCTCGTGCAGAACGGCCGGATCGAGATGGTCGAGATGCAGGAAGATGTGGTCCTTGTTCTTGCCGACGCCGCGGCCTTCGCGGATTTCCATCGTCATGCAGCGCGAGACGACGTCGCGCGAGGCGAGGTCCTTGGCGGACGGGGCATAACGCTCCATGAAGCGCTCGCCTTCGGAATTGACGAGATAACCGCCCTCGCCGCGCGCACCCTCGGTGATGAGGCAGCCCGCGCCGTAGATGCCGGTCGGGTGGAACTGCACGAATTCCATGTCCTGCAGCGGCAGGCCGGCGCGCGCGATCATGCCGCCACCGTCGCCCGTGCAGGTATGTGCGGAGGTCGCCGAGAAGTAGGCGCGGCCGTAACCGCCGGTCGCCAGAACCACCATCTTGGCGGCGAAGCGATGGATCGTGCCGTCGTCGAGGTTCCATGCGACGACGCCGGTGCAGCGGCCGTCGGCCGACATGATCAGGTCGAGCGCGAAATACTCGATGAAGAATTCCGCATTGTTGCGCAGCGACTGGCCGTAGAGCGTGTGCAGGATGGCGTGGCCGGTACGGTCGGCGGCGGCACAGGTGCGCTGCACCGGCGGGCCTTCGCCATAGTTCTGCATGTGGCCGCCGAACGGGCGCTGGTAGATCTTGCCTTCGGCATTGCGCGAGAAGGGCACGCCGTAATGCTCGAGCTCATAGACCGCCTTCGGCGCTTCCATGGCGAGATACTGCATGGCGTCGACGTCGCCGAGCCAGTCGGAGCCCTTGACGGTATCGTACAGGTGCCACTGCCAGCAGTCGGGCGTCATGTTGACGAGCGAGGCGGCAATGCCGCCCTGGGCGGCGACGGTGTGCGAACGCGTCGGGAAGACCTTGGTGATGCAGGCCGTCTTGAGACCCTGTTCGGCCATGCCGAGCGTGGCGCGCAGGCCCGCACCGCCGGCGCCGACGACGATCACGTCGAAGTAGTGGTCCACATAGGTATAGGCCTTGCCGTTGGCCGCCGGGGAGGAGTTCGCTGCCATGATGGATTATCCTGCGAAGGCGATCTTGAGGACGGCGAAAAGACAGAGAGCGCCGACCAGAAACGCGAAGAAGGTATTGAGCATGAGAAGGGCGATCTTGATGCCTTCCGCATGCACGTAGTCCTCGATGATGACCTGCATGCCGAGCTTCATGTGCACGAGGCCGGAGATCACGACGAGGCCCATGATAACGGCCACGAACGGGTTCGACAGCGCGGCCGTCACCTCCGCATAGGAGGCGCCGTTGTAGCAGATGAGGAAGCCGACGAAGAATAGAATGAGCGGAACGTTCGACATGGCCGTCAGGCGCTGGCGCCAGAAATGCTCCGTGCCGTCCTTTGCCGAGCCGAGACCACGAACCTTGCCGAGGGGAGTGCGCATATCCATGACGATGTCCTCAGCGGGCCAGATATCCGGCGACCCAGATCAGCACGGTGAGCGTGATCGAGACGACCGGAGTAAGAATGGCGATCCTGGTGGCAAAGTGCTTCTCGTAGCCGTGCCCCATGTCCCACATGAAATGGCGGAGCCCGCCGAGCATGTGATGCATCAGCGCCCAGGTATAGCCGAAGAGCACGAGGCGGCCGATCAGCGTGCCGAAGAACCAGCTGACCCAGCTGAAATAGGCCTCGCCCGAGGCGGCGGCGATCAGCCACCAGGCGACGAGCACCGTGCCGAAGTAGAGCGCCGCGCCGGTGATGCGGTGCACGATGGACATGACCATCGTCGGGATCGGCTTGTAGACTTGGAGATGCGGCGAGAGCGGCCGGCTTCGAGTGACATTCGCCATCTGAACCTCACGGAACCCCGGAGAGCCATAAACTGGACAAATTTTCTCCGGAATTGCAGTATGTTGTGCACAATGCAGTGATTGCGACGTTTAATCACCGGAAAGCGGAACCACAAGCCTCATTGCAGTGCAGAATGAATTTAATCGATTAGAGATCGCGCGTGCGTGCGCGCCGCTTTGAGACATCGCCGCGCCGTTAACGATATCTGCAAATTCTTCAAGCCTGTCAGTGACTTTCCGCGGCCAGAGGGCCATTCTGCCCGTTAACGATTTGTTAACCACCCACGGAAGGCAGGACAGAATGACTCTGTTATCGGCACTCCGCGCGACGAAAGTCTTCGTGCTTGCGGCCGCGCTCGTGACAGGCGGCATGACGGCCGCCCATGCCGGCGACGGCCTGCGCCATCGCCATCACCACAATCATGGCGGCCTGAAGACGATCTCGCGTCTCGATACCGATGCCAGCCGCGGCGGCTTCAGCACCCGGCTGCGCTATCACGGCGACGGCGGCAGGCGCGCCGACCCGGATTTCTACACCGGCGGCATCGTCGCCTATCGTGAGGGCGGCAGCGGTCTTTATTTCTATGTCGAGGACGACGGCGGCTATCGCTGGTCCGCCCGGCCGGCGGAGCGCCGTGCAAGCGGGCCGAAGATCATAACGCTCAGCCCGGGCCACAACGATTGTGCATGGGAAGCGGGCGTCTGCGTCATCCGGCCGGGCCGGTGAAACGCCAGACCGTGGTCTTCTTGACCTCGCTGTCCTCCAGCGCCCGCGTCACCGGCACCGTATAGGTGGCGAGCGCTTCCATGCGCTCGCGCGGGCAATAGGCGCGGCCGGGATCGCCGACCAGCACCGTGGCGCCGCGCGCGGCAAGCGCGGCAAACCAGGGAATGAGCGCTTCGGCGAAGGCGCGGTCGTAGAATACGTCGCCAGCAAGAACGACGTCCCAGCCTTCATCGCGTCCAAGCATGTCCTCGCTCGTGCTGTCGAGCGACACGTCGTTCAGCGCCGCGTTCAGGCGGATCGCCGTTCCGCTCCAGGGATCGATATCCGCCGCCAGCACCGATGAAGCGCCCGAAAGCAGCGCCGCGATGCCGACGAGGCCGGAGCCGCTGGCGAAATCCAGCACCGATTTGCCTGCTACCAGCGCCGGGTGGTCCAGCACATGGCGCGCAAGCCCCTGACCGCCCGCCCAGGCAAAGGCCCAGAAGGGCGGCGGCAGGCCGATCTCCTCCAGCTCCGCCTCGGTTTTCAGCCACAGGTCATGCGCCTCCGAGGCGAGCCTGAGCCTCACCTCCGGCACATGCGGCGGCGCCAGCACGTCCGTATTGTCGATGATGAAGACCTGCGGGTCCGTCCTCACGGGCGGGTCAGCGCGGCGGGTTGTCGAGACCGCCCATGCGGCAGACCTCGATCCACTCCTCCTCCGTGACCGGCTGCACCGAAAGGCGCATGGAGGTGACGAGCGCCATCTTGGAAAGCTTCGGGTTGGCCTTCACGTCCTTGAGCGAGACGGGCTTCGGCATGTCGCACACAGCGCGGATATCGACGCAGTCCCAGCGCGGATCGTCGCCCGCGGTCGAATCGGGGTGCGACAGGGCGCAGACCTCGGTGATGCCGACGACCTCCAGCCCCTCGTTGGAGTGGTAGAAGAAGCCCTTGTCGCCGATCTTCATGGCCCGCATGTTGTTGCGCGCCAGGTAGTTGCGCACGCCGTCCCATTCCTCGCCGGCCTCGCCTTTCGACTTCAGCTTGTCCCAGGAGAACTTGAAGGGTTCGGATTTATAGAGCCAGTACGCCATCGATTCAGGCCTCCGGGTTGTTGAAGACCCAGTTCCAGGCCTTCACCTCGACCGAGGCGAACAAGCCGGCCTTGGCATAGGGATCGTTGGCGGCGATTTCGCGCGCGGCCTCGATCGTCTCGGCCTTGACCACGACGAGGCTGCCCGTCGGCTTGCCGTCCTCGCCGAGGAAGGGACCGGCAAAGGCAAGCGTGCCTTCGGTGTTGAGCGCATTCAGATAGGCGACATGTTCGGGACGCGTATCGAGGCGCACCTGCAGCGCGCCGGGCTTGTCCTGGCAGACGAATGCGAAAAGCATGGACGATCCTTCTCTGGCTTCTGGCCGTTCTGTCATTCCTGAGTGATGGGGCGCGTCATCAGCTGCCCGATGGCCGTCTTCACGTCGAGCGTGCCGTCGATGATGCGCGCCACCGCATCGGTGATCGGCATGTCGATGCCCATTTTGGCCGCGACGCCGGAAGCGACGGACGCGGCGAATGCGCCCTCGACGAGGTCGCCCGACCAGCCGGCCGCATTGCCCTCACGCCCGAGCGCGATGCCGAAGCGCAGGTTGCGCGACTGATGGCTGGTGCCGGTCAGCACGAGATCGCCGAGCCCGGACAGGCCCATGACGGTCACGCCCTCGCCGCCATGGCCTTCGACGAAGCGCGAGAGCTCCGCAAGCCCGCGCGAAATCAGCGCCGCCCGGGCCGAATCGCCGAGCTGCGTGCCCTCGATGATGCCGCAGGCGATCGCCAGCACGTTCTTGAGCGCGCCGCCGAGCTGCACGCCGATCCGGTCCGTCGACGGGTAAAGCCGGAAGGTCGGCCCGGAGAGCGCCTGCGCCAGCGTAGCACCGATCTCGATCGTGCGTGCGGCGATCACCATGGCCGTCGGCAGGCCCTTGGCGATATCGGCGGCGAAGCCGGGACCGGACAGCACCGCGATCTCGCGGCCCGGAAGCTCCTCTTCCAGCACGTCCGTCAGGAGGCGGCCCGTGTCCTTTTCCATGCCCTTGGCGCAGACAACGACGGCCGTGCCGGGCGCGAGCAGCGGCGCGAGCGCGCGCGCGGCTTCGCGCTGCGCCTGCGATGGCATGGCGAAAAGCACGATGCCCGCCCCACGCACCGCCTCGATATCCGCGCTGTAGGTCAGCGCATGCGGCAGGTCGATGCCCGGCAGCGCCTTTTCGTGACGGCGTGAAAGCCGCATCGTCTCGACAATGTCGGCAGCGCGGCCGATGAGAACGACATCCCCGCCGCTTGCCGCCGCAACGCTTGCAAGCGCGGTCCCGAAGGCGCCCGCGCCGACCACGGCGATCCTGCCCGAGATGCTCATGCCTTGGCTCCCCGTTTGCCGGATCCCAGAAGCGTCGCGGCCGCCTTGTCGAGCGGCCAGCGCGAGCGCGGCGCGACGGCAAGATCGTCCGCCGAAAGCCCCGCGGCCATGCGCTCCAGCCCCGCCCAGGCGATCATCGCCGCATTGTCCGTGCAGAGCGCCAGCGGCGGCGCGATGAACCGGAACCGGTTCTTGTCGCACAGCGCCTGAAGGGTCGCGCGCAGCTCGGCATTCGCCGCAACGCCGCCCGCCACCACCAGCGCCGGTGTCGCGACATCCGGATAGAGCGCGCGGAAACGCTCCAGCCCGCGGCCGATACGATCCTTCAGCGTGCGTGATACGGCGCGCTGGAAGGAGGCGCAGATGTCAGCGATGTCCTGCTCGGTGACGGGCTCGATCGACTGCGCGGCTTGCCGCACGGCCGTCTTGAGCCCGGAAAAGGAGAAATCGAGCCGCGCTTCGCCGACAAGCGGGCGCGGAAAGGTGAAGCGTTCGGCATTGCCGCGCTTCGCCATGCGCTCGACGGCCGGGCCGCCGGGATAGGGCAGGCCGAGCAGCTTGGCCGTCTTGTCGAAGGCCTCGCCGAGCGCGTCGTCGATGGTGGTGCCCCATCGCTCGTAATCGTCGACGCCGCGCACCAGCACGAGCTGGGTATGGCCGCCGGACACCAGCAGCATCAGATAGGGAAAGGCGATGCCATCGGTCAGCCGGGCCGTCAGCGCATGTCCCTCGAGATGGTTGACCGCATAGAGCGGCTTGCCAGTCGCCCGCGCAATGGCCTTGCCCGTCATCAGCCCGACGATCAGGCCGCCGATCAGTCCCGGACCGCTGGTCGCGGCGATGGCATCGACATCGGCAAGCGTGCGCCCGGACCGCAGGAGCGCCTCGGAAATCAGGCTGTCCAGCGCCTCGACATGGGCGCGCGCCGCGATCTCCGGCACCACGCCGCCATAGGCGCTATGCTCCTCGAGCTGGCTCAGCACCACCTCGCCCAGGATCTCGCCATGCCCGTCCGCCGCGCGTGTGACGACGGCCGCGGCGGTCTCGTCGCAGCTCGTTTCGATGCCGAGAATGGTCAGTTGGGACGACATGAAGCACTTGGGATTGATTGCGATGGGCGGAAAACCCGTTTACGAGACATCCCGGTAACAATGGATCAAGGCGGATGCAAACAAAACCTTTCCGGATCGGCACGCGCGGCAGCCCGCTGGCACTCGCCCAGGCCCACGAGACCCGTTCACACCTGATGGCGGCCCATGGCCTTGCCGAGGACATGTTCGAGATCGTCGTGCTCTCCACGAAGGGCGACCGCATCACCGACCGTTCGCTGGCGCTGATCGGCGGCAAGGGGCTGTTTACCGAGGAGATCGAGGCACAGCTGACCTCCGGCGAGCTCGATTTCGCCGTGCATTCCTCCAAGGACATGCCGACGAAACTGCCGGAAGGGCTGCATCTCTCCGCCTTCCTGCCGCGCGAGGATATCCGCGACGCCTTCATCGGACGCACCGCAAAGCGCCTGCTCGACCTGCCGCAGGGTGCAACCGTCGGCTCGGCCTCGCTGCGCCGGCAGGCGCTCATCCGCCGTCTGCGGCCGGACCTCAACGTCATCGTCTTCCGTGGCCAGGTCGATACCCGTCTCGGCAAGCTTGCTGCCGGCGAGGCCGATGCGACGCTGCTCGCCTATGCCGGGCTGAAGCGCCTCGGCAAGACCGACGTGCCAACTGAACTTCTCGACCCCGTTTCCTTCCCGCCCGCGCCGGCGCAGGGCGCGATCTGCATCGAAAGCCGCATCGGCGACGATCGCATCGGCGGCCTGCTTTCCGCCATCGACGACCGCACGACCCACGCCGCCGTGGCTTGCGAGCGCGGATTTCTCGCCACGCTCGACGGCTCCTGTCGCACGCCCATCGCCGGCTACGCGACCGTCGAGGGCGACCACATCCGGTTCCGCGGCATGATCCTGACGCCGGACGGCAGCCGTTTCCACGAAATCGAGACGAGCGGCCCGGTAAGCGATGCCGCAAGCCTCGGCGCCGATGCCGGCGAGGCGATCCGCGCGAAGGCGGGAGC
Source organism: Shinella oryzae (assembly GCF_023038235.1). Classification (NCBI taxonomy): domain Bacteria; kingdom Pseudomonadati; phylum Pseudomonadota; class Alphaproteobacteria; order Hyphomicrobiales; family Rhizobiaceae; genus Shinella; species Shinella oryzae. Next base: position 2,809,297 of record NZ_CP081987.1, read on the forward strand.
CGGTTTCTTCGACAGCTGGACCTGAGCCATGCGCGTGCTCGTGCTTCGCCCCGAGCCGGCCGCGGCGCGCACCGCCAACACCCTCGTCGCGCGAGGCCATGACGCGGTGCCGCTGCCGCTCTCGAAAGCCGAACACGATATCGAGGCCGTCAGGGAAGCGCTCGCAACGCCACACGCGGCCATCGCCGTGACCAGCGCGGAAATCGCACGGCTGTTTTCGACGATCGGCACCGACCTCGCCCCGCATCTTTCGACACGCGTCTTCGCCGTGGGACAGGCCACCGCAGACGCGATGAAGGCGGTCGGTTTCCATGACGTCCACGCGGCCGGCGGCGACGGTGCTGCGCTGGCCGAAAGCATCATCGCGCATGGTCGCGCGACTGGTACGCCGGATAGCCCCATCCTCTATCTCGCCGGCAATCCGCGCGCATCCGGCTTCGAGAACAGGCTGCGGGCGGCAGGCATCCCGTTCCGAACGGTCGAAAGCTACCGCATGGCGGCGCTCACCTATCCCCCGGCCGCGGTCGCGGCTGCACTGCTGGAACCGGTGCCCGATGCCGTGCTTCTTTATTCGCCGGAAAGTGCGCGTGCCTTCTTCCGCCTCGCGCCGCTCCTGGAAATGCCGGATCGGTTTACGGCGCTGCGTCTTCTCTGCATGAGCCCGAATGTCGCGGCGATCGTGCCGGAACGCTTTGCCGCACAGGCCGAAACCGCTAGGGCGCCCGATGAGGCGAGCCTGCTCGCGCTGCTCTGACCGCAGCGCCGCGGCGGATGAATTTGCCGGCGGGGTCTTTCCCTCCCCGCCATCCCTGTCTACCTTTAGTGCAGTGCACATGAAGGCAAGGAGGTCGCCATGGAACCGGAAAACCCGTCCCGTCGCAAGAAGAGCGGCGACGAACCCGTGACGATCGATCTCGAAGCCGTTCCCGCCAGCGGCGAGGAGACGCGGCAGGCCGCTGAAGAACCTGCAGCGGAAGAGACGACGCCGGCCGCGGAAACCGCTTCCGAGACGCCCCCCGAGCAGGAAGACCAGAAGGACGAGCCGGTCGAGCCCGCCCGCCCCACCTATGAGGAGCCCGTGCGCGTCGAGACGCCGCCGCCTCCGCAGCGCGGCAATGCCGGCACGCTGGCCGCTGGCATTCTCGGCGGCCTCATCGCGCTCGTCGGCGCCGGCAGCCTGCAATATGGCGGCTATCTGCCCGCGCCCGGCCCCGAACGCGCCGGCGACGATGCCGCCCTTTCGAGCCTGGCGAACGAGGTCGAGGCGCTGAAGGCCCGGTTGGCGGAAACCCCGTCGGCCGCCCCGGTCGACCTCCAGCCGCTCGAAACCCGCCTCGCAGCCCTGGAAAAATCCACCGCCGAAGGTGGTGGCGCATCCGGCGCGGCCCCGGAAAGCGTGACGAAGCTCGAAGGCGACGTGACGCGGCTGAACAGCGAGCTTGCCGGCCTGCGTGACCAGATCGCCCGCACCAGCGAGGCGGTGGGCACCACCGAAAGCCAGCTGACTGAACGCATCGCTGCCGCCGAACAGAAGCTCGACGCGCCGCGCAGCGATATCGAAATGGCCAAGGCCGTGGCGGCGAGTGCGCTCAAGACCGCCATCGATCGCGGCGGCCCCTATCTTGCGGAGCTGGAGGCCTTTGCCAGCGTCGCGCCGGACGATCCGTCCATCGCGGGCCTGCGCGCCCATGCCGCCGTGGGCGTCGCGTCGCGCGCCGACCTCGCCGCCGATTTCCAGAAGACGGCCGATGCCATTCTCGACGCGGTGCACCAGCCGGACGGCGACCAGGGCATCATGAGCCGCCTGATGGCGAGCGCCGCTTCGGCCATCCGCGTTCGCCCGGTCGGCAGCATCGAGGGCGACAGCCCCGAGGCCGTCGTCGCCCGTATCGAAAACAAGCTGCAGAACGGCGATTTCAAGGGCGCGCAGATCGAATGGCAGACCCTGCCGGAAAAGGGCCAGGCCGCCGGCGCGGATTACAAGCGCAAGCTCGACGAGCGCGTCACGGTCGAGGCGCTGATCGGCAACGTCGTGTCCGGTGCGCTCAACGCCACGGCGAAACAGGGCTGACGGGAGAAGCTTCATGATCCGCATACTCGTTTTCGCTCTCTTCGTCCTCGCGCTTGCTGCCGGCTTTGCCTGGCTCGCCGATCGTCCGGGCGAACTCTCCATCATCTGGCAGGGCCAGCGCGCCGATATGAGCCTGATGGTGGCGGCGACGCTCGTCGTCTCGTTGATCGCGGCCGTGATGTTCTGCTGGTGGCTGGTGCGGGTCGTCTGGACCTCGCCGCACTCCATCCAGCGCTATTTCCGCGCCCGCAAGCGCGACCGCGGCTATCAGGCGCTGTCGACCGGCCTGATCGCCGCCGGCGCCGGCGATGCCGCCGGTGCCCGCAAGATGCTGTCGCGCACCAGGGGCCTGCTCAGCGCCGACCAGGAACCGCTCATCCACCTGCTCGAAGCGCAGGCCGCGATGATCGAGGGCCGCTATGACGACGCGCGCAAGACGTTCGAGCTCATGGCCGATGACCCGGAAACGCGCGAACTCGGCCTGCGCGGCCTCTATCTCGAAGCCCGGCGGCTCGGCGCCAACGAGGCGGCGCGGCAATATGCCGAGCGTGCCGCCGAAAAGGCACCGCAGCTTCCCTGGGCGACGGAAGCCGCGCTGGAATATCGCTCGGAAGCGGGCGATTGGGACGAGGCGCTGAAACTGCTCGGCGATGGCCGCTCCGGCTCGCCGGAGGACAAGAAGACCTTCGCCCGCCGCAAGGCCGTGCTGCTCACCGCCCGCGCTGCCGACAAGCTGGACGCCGACCCGAAGGGTGCGCGCGAGGATGCCCACCAGGCGCTGAAGCTGGACGAGACCTTCGTTCCCGCCGGCCTGATCGAGGCCAAGGCCTATCTGCGCGAAGACAACCTGCGCAAGGCGGCCGGCATCCTCGAAAAGCTCTGGAAGGCGACGGCGCATGCCGACGTGGCCAAGCTCTATGTCCGCGCCCGCAGCGGCGATTCGGCCACCGATCGCCTGAAGCGCGCGGAAAAGCTGGAGGCGCTGCGCCCCAACAATGCCGAGGCGCTCTATGTCGTGGCCGAGGCCGCGCTGGAAACGCGCAACTTCCCGCTTGCCCGCGCCAAGGCCGAAGCCTCGGCACGGCTTTCGCCGCGCGAAAGCGTCTTCCTTCTCCTGGCCGATATCGAGGATGCCGAGACCGGCGATCAGGGCCGTATCCGCCACTGGATGAACCAGGCGCTGAAGGCGCCGCGCGATCCGGCCTGGACCGCCGATGGCATCACATCGCCGGAATGGCGCGCCGTCTCGCCCGTCACGGGCCGCCTCGATGCCTTCGAATGGAAGACACCGGTCAGCGAATTGCAGGCGCCTGTCGAAGACGGCGCCGCCAATTCCGTCGAGGAGGCGATCCGCACCCTTCCTCCGCTCGCAATCGAGACGAAACCCGTCGCGGTCGTCGAGAACGTCGTGACCGTCGCGAAGACCGAGCCCGAGAAACCCGTCGTTGTCGCCGAAACAGTGGTCGAACCGGTCACGGTGAAGAGCACTAGAACGGAGACCGCCCCTGAAAAGGCAAAGCCGGCACCGGTCGAGCCGGAAGAACGTCCCTTCTACGGCCTGCCGGATGATCCGGGCGTCAAGGAAGGCGCGCTCAAGCGTGACGGCACGAGCGGGTTCAGGCTGTTCTAGAAGGCGAAGTCTGCCGGGTCGAGGGCGGGCGACGAACATGACAACAGGATGGGCGCCTGTCGCAAGAAGCGGACAGGGCCTTGCGACAATGGGGCTGATAGCAGATGTTCGAACGCCTGCAGCACTTTCTGGCGAGCCTTTCCGGCGGAGACGACAAGCGAGCCTTTGCCGTCGATGACCCGCGCGTGGCGGTCATGGCGCTCTGCATCCAGGTGATGGAAGCCGACGGCAAGGTGCTGGATGTCGAGAAGGCCGCCCTGCGCGCCCGCTTCAAGGACTATTACGATATCGATGAGAAGGAACTGGATGCGCTTGTCGCCGCCGGCGCCGACGCCGAAAGCGAGGCCATCGATTTCTTCCACTTCACCTCGGAGCTGAAGCGGCAGCTTTCGGAAGAACAGCGCATCGGTTTGATCGGCCTGCTCTGGGAAATCGTCTATGCGGATGGCGAGCGCAGCGAGATGGAGGATCACGCCATTTGGCGCATCGCCGACCTGCTCGGTGTCTCCGGCCGCGAACGCATCATGAAGCGGCAGGAAGCGGCCCAGCGCGCCGGCGCACAAGCGGCGCACGTGGAGGCCGGCGAAACCTGAACCATGCCTGACCTGTCCAATTTCCCGCCGCGCAAGCGCCCGGTTCTCGTGGTGCTGCACCAGGAGAGATCGAGCCCCGGCCGTGTGGGGCAGATCCTGGAAAGCATGGGCCACGCGCTGGATATCCGCCGCCCGGTGCTCGGCGATCCGCTGCCGGCAACGCTTGCCCATCATGCCGGCGCCGTCGTCTTCGGCGGGCCGATGAGTGCCAATGACGACGAGCCCTATATCCGTGACGAAGTCGACTGGCTCGCCGTTCCGCTGCGCGAGAACCGCCCCTTCCTGGGCATCTGCCTTGGCGCGCAGATGCTCGTGCGCCAGCTGGGCGGCAGGGTTTTCGGCCATAGCGATGGCTGGACGGAAATCGGCTGGTATCCGCTGAATGCCACGCAGGCCGGCACCGCCCTGATGCCCTGGCCCGACATGGTCTACCAGTTTCACCGCGAGGGCTTCGACCTGCCGTCCGGCGCCACCCTGCTTGCCACGGGCCATCACTACGAGAACCAGGCCTTCCGTTACGCCGACAATGCCTGGGGCATCCAGTTCCACGGCGAGCTGACACTGGCCATGATGCACCGCTGGGTCGTGCACGGCGCGCATCGTTTCGAGCTGCCGGGCGCGCAGGTAGGCAGCCTCCATCTCCACGGCCGCCTGCTGCACGACGCCGCCCTGCGGCTCTGGATGACCGCCTTCCTGGAAAGGGTCTTCCACGAGGATTGATCGCCCGTGTTAAACATGTTGCCGCAGCGTCCGGCGCCGGCCTTGCTGGCTGGGCCCGCAATGGCTACATGTCAGCACGAAAACCATTTGGAGACATCAATGATAGCGGTCATCAACACCCTATTGTTCATCATCAATATCGCCTGGTTCCTGGTGATCGCCTCGGCGATCTTCTCCTGGCTCTATGCGTTCAACGTGATCAACACGAACAATCAGGTCATCGCCACCATCGGCCGCTCGCTTTACCAGCTGACCGAACCGATCTACCGGCCCATTCGCCGCGTGCTGCCCAATTTCGGCGGCGTGGATCTGTCGCCGCTCGTCGTGCTCGTCATCCTGTTCTTCCTGGAGCAGGTGATCCGCACGGTGCTGGCCCCGGCTCTCCTCTCCTGATTCCGTGACGACCGCGCCGGGCGCCGCGATCCGGCGCCATGACGACCATGTGCGCCTGTCGGTGCGGCTGACGCCGAACGGCGGGCGCGATGCCGTCGACGGCTGGGAAACCGGCGCCGATGGCGAAAGCTACCTCAAGGCACGGGTCAGCGATCCGCCCGACAAGGGCAAGGCCAACAAGGCTTTGATCGCTCTTGTCGCCAAGGCCGCAGGCGTGGCGAAATCCGCCGTCAGCCTGGTGAGCGGCGATACCCAGAGAAAGAAAATCCTCCGGATCGAGGGCGACCCGGAGGATATCGTCTTGAGGCTGGACGCCGCCGTGCGGCGCTGAGCTTACTTCTGCGCGTTGTAGCGCTCGACGGCTTCGAGGATCAGCTTCTTGGCCACGGTCACGTCCTGCCAGCCACCGATCTTCACCCACTTGCCGGGCTCCAGATCCTTGTAGTGCTCGAAGAAGTGCTCGATCTGCTTCAGCGTGATTTCCGGCAGGTCGGTATAGTTCTCGACCTTGTCGTAGCGGCGCGTCAGCTTCGGCACCGGAACGGCGATGATCTTCTCGTCCTGGCCGCCATCGTCTTCCATGACCATGACGCCGATCGGACGTACGTTGATGACGCAGCCGGGGATGAGCGGACGCGTGTTGCAGATGAGAACGTCGATCGGGTCGCCGTCTTCGGACAGCGTGTGCGGCACGAAGCCGTAATTGCCCGGATAGGTCATCGGCGTATAAAGGAAGCGGTCGACGACGAGTGCGCCGGCATCCTTGTCCATTTCGTACTTGATCGGATGACCGCCGACCGGCACCTCGACAATCACGTTCACGTCATCAGGCGGGTTCTTGCCAACGGAAATCGCATCGATACGCATGGGGGCTCCCTTGATTGGAAAAGCAATGATTTGCGGGCTTCCTAATGCGAATCCCGCTGCGGCGCAACATGACTTTCGCCCAAGCCGAATAGACCGGGTCCATGCCCCGTCTTCCCCCATGACCGGAGGATCCCCATGCGCCTGACGCCCCTTCTTCTTTCCGCCGCTCTCGTCTTCGGCCATGCCGCTGGCGCGAGCGCCAACGAAAGCGCCTATACGGACCGCAATCTCGATGCCTGCAAGACGATTGCGCAGGAGGATGAAGGGCCGAGCGTCACGCTGCAATGCGCCGGCTACAAGGACCTCCCCGTCTATTTCAAGGAGGGCGACCTGCGCCAGAGTCAGGCCTATGGGCCGATCGGAAAGCCCTATCTCGACCAGGCCTTCGAGACCTTCGGGCCGTTCAACCATACGGGTGCCAAGATCGAGTGGCGGCTTGGCGCCGACGGCACGCCGATCGCCGCCATCGCGCGCTGGTTCGTGGCCGACCCCGAGCAGACCGACAGCACCGATACCCGCTACGGCCAGATCCTCGTCGTCTCCACGATCGCGACGGCAAAGAACCCGAGAAGCTGCGTCGTGGGCTATGTCGATGCGCTCGAAAACAAGGACGCCAACGCGCTGGCCCGCGAAATCGCGGACGAAAAGGCCGCCGGTTTCATTTGCGGAACGTCGCAGCCGCAATGGCGCGGCAAACAGGGGAAGTTCTCAGAACAGCCGATGCGCTATCTGCCCGACGCCGTGCAATAGCCACCGCCTAGGGCCAGACGAAGCCGACCTTCTTGAGGTCCTTCTCGCCGAAATTCTCCATGCCCTCGGCGATATCGCGACCGCCGGAGGAGCGGAAAAAGCGATAGGCGTGTTCACTGTCTTCCAGGCACCAGACGATGAGGCCCTTGCAGCCCAGCGACTTGAGCAACAGCTTCGCCTCGCCGAAAAGCTGCCGGCCAAGGCCGATGCCCTGATATTCCGGCCGCAGGTAGATTTCGTAGATTTCCCCTTCCTGGGGGAGCGCACGGGCGCGGTTGAGGCCGAGCGTGGCATAGCCCGCGACCGTTCCGGCGACATCCAGCACGAGCAGCGTGGCCGGGCCACGGGTCGCCTTGCGCCACCACGTCTCGCCGCGTCGGTCGACCATCTGGATCAGCGGCTTGTGCGGGATGAGGCCGGCATAGGCTTGCAGCCACGAGATCCGATGCGTTTCGGATATCGCGCGTGCGTCCTGCGGCTCGGCGCGCCGCACGTCGATCGACAGTGTCTTCATAACACCACTCATATTCCTGCACCGACTCCACCGGAATCCCGCAGGACCTGAAGGCATGCATTGCCCACAGCCGAGTTCCGGACGGCGCATGGAAAAGTTAACGCATTTTTAACAAGCGTCACAAGCCGTAAAAAGACGGCACACACATGAAAAACCCCGGCGCGAAGGCCGGGGTCCAATGTGTTCCGATACGGGAATGGGCGATCAGGCGGCGCCGGCCGACCGCTGCTTTTCGAATCGCTTGCGGTCATTGGCGTCGAGATGCAGCTTGCGCAGGCGAATCGACTTCGGCGTCACCTCGACGAGTTCGTCGTCCTGGATCCAGGACAGTGCGCGCTCGAGCGTCATCTTGATCGGCGGCGTCAGGCGCACGGCTTCATCCTTGCCGGCGGCGCGGATGTTGGTGAGCTTCTTGCCCTTCAGCACGTTCACTTCCAGATCGTTGTCGCGCGAGTGGATGCCGACGATCATGCCCATATAGACCTTTTCGCCCGCGTCGATGACCATCGGGCCGCGATCTTCGAGGTTGAAGAGCGCATAGGCCACGGCTTCGCCGGCTTCGTTGGCGAGCAGCACGCCGTTGACGCGGCCGCCGATCTCGCCCTTGTAGGGCTGGTAGTCGTGGAACAGGCGGTTCATGATCGCCGTGCCGCGGGTATCCGTCAGCAGTTCCGACTGGTAGCCGATCAGGCCGCGCGTCGGCGCGAAGAACACGAGGCGGACGCGGTTGCCGCCCGACGGACGAAGCTCGACCATCTCGGCCTTGCGCTCGGACATCTTCTGCACGACGACGCCGGAATGCTCTTCATCGACGTCGATGACGACTTCTTCGATCGGCTCCAGCATCTGGCCGGTCGCCTCGTCCTTGTGCATGACGACGCGCGGACGCGACACGGCAAGCTCGAAGCCTTCGCGGCGCATGGTCTCGATGAGAACCGCCAGCTGAAGTTCGCCGCGGCCGGAAACGAAGAACGAATCCTTGTCGCCGGACTCCTCGATCTTCAGCGCAACGTTGCCTTCCGCTTCCTTGAACAGGCGGTCGCGGATGACGCGGCTCGTGACCTTGTCGCCTTCCGTGCCGGCCAGCGGGCTGTCGTTGACGATGAAGGACATGGTGACGGTCGGCGGGTCGATCGGCTGCGCCTTCAGCGCTTCCGTGATGGACGGATCGCAGAACGTGTCGGCGACCGTACCCTTGGTGAGGCCGGCAATGGCGACGATGTCGCCAGCATGGGCCTCTTCGATCGCCGTGCGCTCGATGCCGCGGAAGGCGAGGATCTTCGAGATACGGCCGTTTTCGATCAGCTGGCCGTCCTGGCCGAGAACCTTGACGGACTGGTTCGGCTTGATCGAGCCGGAATGGATGCGGCCGGTGATGATGCGGCCGAGGAAGGGGCTGGCCTCCAGGATCGTGCCGATCATGCGGAACGGGCCTTCGGCAACCGTCGGCTCCGGCACGTGCTTGAGCACGAGGTCGAGCAGCGGCGCCATGCCTTCGTCCTGCGGCCCCTCGGGATTGACGTTCATCCAGCCGTTACGGCCCGAACCGTAGAGGATCGGGAAGTCGAGCTGCTCGTCGGTGGCGTCGAGATTGGCGAAAAGGTCGAAGACCTCGTTCAGCACTTCCTCGTGACGGCCGTCCGGACGGTCGATCTTGTTGATGGCGACGATCGGCTTGAGGCCGACTTTGAGCGCCTTGCCGACCACGAACTTGGTCTGCGGCATCGGGCCTTCCGACGAGTCGACGAGAACGATCGCGCCGTCCACCATCGAGAGGATGCGCTCGACTTCGCCGCCGAAGTCGGCGTGGCCGGGCGTGTCGACAATGTTGATGCGGACACCCTTCCACTCGACCGAGGTGGCCTTGGCGAGAATGGTGATGCCGCGTTCTTTTTCGATGTCGTTGGAGTCCATGACGCGTTCGGCGACGCGCTGGTTTTCACGGAACGAGCCGGACTGCTTCAGGAGCTCGTCGACGAGCGTGGTCTTGCCATGGTCGACGTGCGCGATGATCGCGATATTGCGGATGGACATGGTTTAATCTCTGAGGTTAAGGGGCGCGCGCAAAACGAGGGCACCGTCTTCAATGGGCGGGCTCTTACATGTTTTTCCGCAATTGCGAAAGGGGCGGTCCGCAACTCCGTTGCATTTCCGGCATTCGCGCGCCGTCAGGAGGCGAGCACGGGCGGCAGCGTGATGCGCCAGAGCTCCTGATCTTCCCTGTCCATGAGCCGCACCGTCATCTCGCGGCTTGCGCCGTGAATGTCGACGAGGCCGAAGAACTGGAGGCCGGCGGAAGGCGGCAGGTTGCTGTCGATCCCGCCTTTCGAGGACTTGATGAACCGCACCTCCGGCCCGAAGGTCCGGTCGAGCGGCTTCGGCCCGTAGGTGCCGGAATGCAGCGGCCCCGACACGAATTCCCAGAACGGCAGGAAGTCCTTGAAGACGGCGCGCGACGGATCGTAATGGTGGGCGGCGGTATAATGCACGTCCGCCGTCAGCCACACGACATTGTGGATCGCATTATCCCGCATGAAGGTGAGAAGATCGGCGATGTCGCGCTCGCGGCCCGCCGGCGGGCCGTTCAGCCCGTCCGCCACGCCCTCGAATCCCAGGCTGTTGGCGTAATCGTCCCAGATGACGAGGCCGAGCGGCATGTCGCAGGCGATGACCTTCCAGGTCGCGCGCGACGCCGCCAGTTCCCGGCGCAGCCAGGCCGCCTGCCGGGGGCCGAAGAGATCGTGATCCGTCGCGGAGCGGTTGGCGCTGCGGTAGGAGCGCAGGTCGACGAAGAACACGTCGAGCAGCGGCCCATAGGCGACCTTGCGGAAGATGCGGCCGGGCTCCTGCGCGCAGTAGCGGATCGTCGTCATTTCCTGGAACGCCTGCCTGGCGCACGCCTCGTAGACGTGGATGTCCTTGTCCGGATAGCGCCGGTCGCCGGTCAGGTCGCTGGACGCCGACCAGTTGTTCAGCACCTCATGATCGTCCCACTGGAAGAAGGTCGGGCACTGCGCGTTGAAGGCGAGCAGGTGATCGTCGAGCAGATTGTATTTCCACTGGCCCCGGAATTCGTCCAGCGTGCGCGCCACATCGCGCTTCTCGTCGGTGACGATGCGGTTCTTCCACACGCCGCCGTCCCGCAGCGTGATCTCGTCGGGGATGGGCCCGTCGGCATAGATCGTGTCGCCGGAATGGATGAAGAAGTCGGGCTCGTGGCGCAACATGGTCGAATAGGTCTTCATGCCCACATCGTCGATGCCCCAGCCCTGCCCCGCCGTATCGCCCGACCAGACGAAGCGCACCGAGCGGTTGCGCATCGGCGCGGTGCGGAAGCGCCCGACGATCGGCTCCGAGACGAGATGGCTGGAAGCGGGGTCGCTCGCCGTGAAGCGATAGAAGATATCCTGGTCCGGCAACAGGCCCTGCAGCAGGGCCTTCACCGTGTGGTCGGACGCACCGGTCGCCTTGAGCAGCGGCATGCGCGCCGCATCGGTGAAGCTCTCGGTCGTCGCATATTCCAGCAAGACCTCGGCCGGGCGATCCGTGCGCGTCCACACGACGCCCGATGCTGAGTCCACGTCACCGGACTGTACGCCATGCGAGAAGGACGGGCTGCCATGCCGGCGCGCATAGAAGGGCACGGCGAGCGCCGAGGAGGTTGCAAGCGCACCGGCCCCGGCGGTCAGAAGAAAGGACCGCCGCGTCAGCGTTTCCGGAACAATCGCCATGCCACCTCCGGCCATACCCGCGAATCGACGGGCAGACCTTCGGTCCTCGGCATGTCAGTACGGTAACGGCACGATGACGGTTCGCCGAAAGTTCGGTAACGGGATGATGACGGCGATGGGCCTCCTGCATCGCAGCCCCCCTCATCCGGCCCTATCGGGCCACCTTCTCCCCGAGGGGAGAAGGGAACGAAGGCGCCGCAATTTTAACCCCTTCTCCCCCGCGGGGAGAAGGTGCCGGCAGGCGGATGAGGGGGCCACCCGCCCAAACGACAGCGCCCCTAAGCGGCCAGCCCCTTCTTCTCCAGCATGGCCTCGGGGCTCGGCAGCTTGCCGCGGAAGGCCTTGTAGGCGTCTTCGGGGTCCACCGAACCGCCGACGGAGTAGATATAGGTCTTCAGCCGTGCCGCCATCTGCGGGTTGAAGGCGTCGCCCGTCTCGGTGAAGGCGGAGAAGGCATCGGCGTCCAGCACCTCCGACCACATGTAGGAATAGTAGCCGGCCGAGTAGCCGTCGCCGGAGAAGACGTGCTGGAAGTGCGGCGTGGCATGGCGCATGACGATGGATTTCGGCAGGCCGATCGTCTGCAAGACCTCGCCCTGCACGGCCATCGGGTCTTCAACCGGTCCACGGGTGTGGAACGCCATGTCGACCAACGCCGAGGAGGTGAACTCCACCGTCGCGAAACCGGAATTGAAGGTGCGGGCGGCAAGTACCTTGTCGAGCAGCGCCTGCGGCATCGGCTCGCCGGTCTGGTAGTGCACGGCGTAGCGCGTCAGGATTTCCGGCACCGTCAGCCAGTGTTCGTAAAGCTGCGAGGGCAGCTCCACGAAATCGCGCGAAACGCCGGTGCCGGAGACAGAGGGATAGGTGACATCGGACAGCATGCCGTGAAGCGCATGGCCGAATTCGTGGAACAGCGTGCGCGCATCGTCGAGCGACAGGAGCGCCGGCTTGCCCTCTGCAGGTTTGGCGAAATTGCAGACATTGTAGATGATCGGGATCTCGCCGACCGAACCGTTCGGCAGCGGCAAGCGGTGCTGGCTCTGGTAGGAGCTCATCCAGGCGCCCGACCGCTTCGAGGAGCGGGCGAAATAGTCGCCCAGGAACATGGCGACCAGCCGGTCGTCCCGGTCGCGGATCTCGAAGACCCGCACATCGGGATGATAGACCGGCACGTCCTTCTTCTCGATGGCGCGAATGCCGAACAGGCGCTCGGCGACGTCGAAGCAGGCGTCGATGATCTTCTCCAGCTGGAGATAGGGCTTCAGCTCGGCCTCGGAGAAGTTGAATTTCTTGGCGCGCAGCTTTTCGGCGTAGTAGCGCCAGTCCCACGGCATGACCTCGTGGTTGCGCCCTTCCTCCGCGATGAGGTCGGCCAGTTCCGCTTCCTCCTCGCGCGCCCGCGCCACGGCCTTCTCCCAGACCTGCATGAGCAGCCCGTTCACCGCCTCGGGCGTCTTGGCCATGGTGTTGTCGAGCTTCAGGGCGGCAAAGTTTTCGTAGCCGAGCAGCCCCGCCTTTTCGGAACGAAGCGCCAGCGTTTCCGTCACGATGCCGCGATTGTCCGTCTCGCCGGCATTCTCGCCACGCGCCACCCAGGCCCGGAACGCCTGCTCGCGCAGCTCCCGGCGGGCGGAAAAGGTCAGGAACGGCTCGATGATCGAGCGCGACAGCGTGACGGCATAGCGCCCCTCCGCGCCGCGTTCGCGGGCCGCCGCAGCCATCGCGTCCTTCAGGAAGTCCGGCAGGCCGTCAAGCGCCTCGCCCTCGTCGAGGAACAGCACCCAGTTCTTTTCGTCCGCAAGCACGTTCTGGCCGAATTTCGCGCCGAGCCCCGCCAGCGTCTCGTTGATCGTGGAAAGCCGATCCTGATCGGCCTTCTCCAGCTTGGCGCCCGATTTCACGAAGCCTTTCCAGTGCCGCTCCAGCACGCGCAGCTGCTCGAGCGAGAGATTGAGGCCGGCGCGCCCTTCCCACAGCGCATCGATGCGCCTGAAGAGGGCGGCATTGGTGCCGATCTTCGAATAGTGGCGCGACATCTTCGGCGCGATCTCCCGTTCCAGGGCCTGGATCGTGTCGTTGGTGTTGGCGCCCGCACGGCTCCAGAACAGCGCGGAAACGCGCGAAAGCGCGTCGCCGGCGATCTCCAGCGCCACGACCGTGTTCTCGAAGGTCGGCACGTCGGGATTGTTGGCGATCGCGTCGATTTCCGCTTCATGGGCCGCAAGTGCTGCATCGAAGCTTGCGGCGAAGGCCTCGTCCTTGACCAGATCGAACCGCGGCAGGCCGTTGAGGCCGGTCCACTCGACGAGGGCGGGATCGATCGACGTTTCGGTCATGGAAGTTCCTTTCTGGCAAATCAGCGTGCGGCGAATATAGGAATGGACGGGGGCGTTGGTACAGGGTGCCGATGCAAAATCGGGGAACGAAAGACGCAACGGCGCGTTTGTCGGCCTGCGGCACGCTGCATCTTGACGCGGAGGGCAACTTCGGTGAAAACAGCCTTACCCGCGGCCCTTTGACATCGTTTGCCGCGGCGAACCCTGGTGCCGGGCCCCTCTGGCGAGAGTTTTTACGGCGCTCTCGTGATGTCGGTACCGCCAGCAATCAGCCGGCGGATTCATACGCACATGACTATTTTCACCATGCCTCACCCGCATGCCCGTCGTGGTATGCGCAACGTCACTTCGCTTACCTCCATGAAGATGGAGGCGCTGTCATGATCGGCACCGGCGAAGGCAAGACCACACTTTCCTATCTCAAATGGGCTCTGATCTCGACCGTCATCGGCCTCGCGCTCGGCGCATGGCTGGGCTGGCAGACCGAAGGCACGCTCGCCGGCATGGCGACCGTCTTCTTCATCTGCGCCGTCCTCGCGGTGCTTGAAATCTCGCTGTCCTTCGACAACGCCATCGTGAATGCCAACAAGCTCAAGGACATGACGCCGCTCTGGCAACGCCGGTTCCTGACCTGGGGCATTCTCATCGCCGTCTTCGGCATGCGCATCGTCTTCCCGCTTCTGATCGTCGTCATCGCAGCCGGTATCGGCCCGATCGACGCGCTCATCCTCGCTGCCCGCGAGCCTGCGGAATATGCCCGCATCATGAACGATGCGCACCTGCCCATCGCAGCCTTCGGCGGCACCTTCCTGATGATGGTCGGCCTCACCTACTTCTTCAACCATGAGAAGGACGTGCACTGGATCGGCTTCATCGAGAAGCACATGGCCCGCTCGGCGACCGTCAAGGGCATCGAGATCGCCTTCGTGCTGCTGCTCATCGTTCTGTTCTCACGGCTGCTCGACGGCGAGGATGCCAACACCTTCGTCTTTTCCGCCATCTACGGTCTTCTGACCTTCCTGGCGGTGGAAGTCATCGGCGGCCTGCTCGATGCCTCGCAGAAGGCGATGTCGGAAGCCGCCAAGGGCGGCCTGGGCGCGTTCATCTACCTGGAAGTGCTGGATGCCAGCTTCTCCTTCGACGGCGTCATCGGCGCCTTCGCGCTGACCCAGAACCTGTTCATCATCGCCATCGGTCTCGGCATCGGCGCCATGTATGTGCGCTCGATGACCATCATGCTGGTGGAGAAGGGCACGCTTGCGGAATACCGATATCTGGAGCACGGCGCGTTCTATGCGATCCTGATCCTGTCGGTAGTCATGTACTGCCAGACGCTGGTGCACATTCCCGAGGTCATCACTGGCCTGGGCGGCGCGACGCTTATCGGCATCTCGCTCTGGTCCTCGATCCGCTACAACAGGCGCGAACAGGCTTTGGGCCACCATGCCGACGCCCCCGCCTCCGACCGCGTGGCAACCCAGCTCGGCGAGAACGCCTGACGACGGCGGCCGGCCGTTCCGACGGCCGGCCTTCTCTCAAGTAGAGAGAAAAGCAACGCCAAATACAGAAGGCCCGCCGGTCTTGCGACCAGCGGGCCTTTTCATTCGGGAATTGTTTCTGCGTTAAACGCGGGGGAAGTCAGCGGGATTGATGCCCAGCGTCTTCAGGTCGCGTTCCTTCGGGCGGCGGTGCCCTTCCACGGCGGCAGCGGCTGCGTTGGCAGCGCTCAGCACGGCGAAGGCCCGGCCGAAAAAGCCCTGGGCGAAGGAATTGCGGAGGGAAGTCATTGTATTGCTCGCTTTCTGTTTTAGCTTACGTGCAATAGATGAGGCTTTTCGCGCGAAAGTACAACAGACGCTTTCTCACCCCAGCCATGCAACGGACGCAGGCCGGAAACGCGGTTCCCGGCCTGGATTGTTTTCAACGATGGACGAAAGACTTCAGTCTTCGTTGGCGGCAAACTGCGAGAGAACTTCCCCCTTGCCCCGCGCCCGCAGAACGAGCGGCACGAGCACCGCAAGCAGGGCGAGCCCGAACAGCACGGCGGCAATCGGCGACATGAAGAGCGCCGTCACGTCGCCCTGGCTGATCGCCAGCGCGCGGCGCAGCTGCTGCTCGGCCATGGGACCCAGGATCAGGCCGACGACGACAGGCGCGATCGGATAACCGAAGATGCGCATGGCAAAGCCCAGCAGGCCGAACACCAGGAGCATGCCGAGTTCGAAGACCGATGGATTGGCGCCGATGGTGCCGAGCGTCGCAAACAGCAGGATGCCGGCATAGAGCCACGGCTTGGGAATGGTCAGCAGCTTCACCCACAGGCCGATCAGCGGCAGGTTCAGCACCAGCAGCATGAAATTGGCGATGAGCAGGCTGGCGATCAGGCCCCAGACGAGCTGCGGGTTGGTCGCAAACAACAGCGGGCCGGGCTGAAGGCCGTATTGCTGGAAGCCGGCAAGCATGATGGCGGCCGTCGCGGTCGTCGGCAGGCCGAGCGACAGGAGCGGCACCAGCGTTCCCGCGGCCGAGGCGTTGTTGGCCGCTTCCGGCCCCGCCACGCCCTCGATCGCCCCCTTGCCGAACTCGTCCTTGTGCTCGGAAAACTGCCTTTCCGTGGAATAGGACAGGAAGCTTGCAATATCCGCCCCGCCGGCCGGCATCGCGCCGATGGGAAAGCCGATGGCGGTGCCGCGCAGCCAGGGTTGCCAGGAGCGTGCCCAGTCCTGCGCGTTCATCCAGACAGAGCCCTTCACCGCCTCCACCTTCTCGGGGATGCGGTTGCCCTGACAGGCGACAAAGAGCGTCTCGCCGATGGCAAACATCGCCACGGCCAGCGTCGTCACCTCGATACCGTCGAGCAGGTCGGGAACGCCGAAGGAAAGACGCGCCTGCCCGGTCTGCTGGTCGATGCCGATGACGGCAAGGCCGAGCCCGACGAAGAGCGCCGTCAGCCCGCGCAGGGTGGAATCGCCGAACGCCGCCGACACCGTCACGAAGGCGAGCACCATCAGCGCGAAGTATTCGCGCGGCCCGAAGGAGAGAGCGAACTTCACGACGAAGGGCGCGATGAAGGCAAGGCCGAGCGTGGCGATGAGGCCCGCGACGAAGGAACCGATGGCCGCCGTCGCCAGCGCCGGGCCGCCGCGCCCCGCCCGCGCCATCTTGTTGCCTTCGAGCGCGGTGACGACGGAAGCGCTTTCCCCCGGCGTGTTGAGCAGGATCGACGTCGTCGATCCCCCATACATGCCGCCATAATAGATGCCGGCGAACATGATGAGCGAACCGGCCGGGTCGAGCTTGTAGGTGACGGGAAGAAGCAGGGCGACCGTCAGCGCCGGACCGATGCCGGGCAGAACGCCGACGGCGGTGCCGAGCGTCACGCCGATCAGCGCATAGAGCAGGTTCATCGGCTGGGCGGCGATGATCAGCCCCTGCAGCAGGAATTCGAATGTATTCATCGCCAGGCCCTCAGAAGAACAGGTGTTCGAGCGGCCCGGTGGGCAGCGAGAGTTGCAGGAAGCGGCCGAAGATCACATAGATGACGAAGCTCAGCGCAATGCCGATCGGCAGGGAGATCCAGAGCTTGCGCCGGCCGAAACCGAACGCCGTCAGCGCGAAGAGCACGCCCGTCGCGATGGAGAAGCCGGCGGTCTTCAAAAGCAGCATCTGTCCGGCGAGGCCCGCGACGATCATCACGACCGGTTGCACCTCGACGGGTTCGCGCTCGGGAAAATCGCCGCGCCAGGCCTCGAAGGCCGTCCACACGGCAAGCAGCGCCAACCCGATGGCGACGACATGCGGCACGGTTGCGGGGCCGATGCGCGAATAGTTGGTCACTTCCGCAAGCCGGCCGGCATCCCACCAGATGACGCAGGCAAGCAGGAACAGGACCGGCGCGATGAACAGCGCCGCCCGGTCGGGGCGGCGCTTTGCGTGAGAGGACGGGACCTCGCTCATTTGACGAGCCCGATGTCCTTGAGGATGCTTTCGGTCGCGGCCACATCCTTGTCGAGCTGTTCCTTGAAGGCGTCGCCGGCCAGATAGGTGTCCTGCCAGCCCTTGGTCTTCAGCGTGTCCTGCCAGGCGGCGGACTTCACCATCGTCTCGATGTCGCCGTTGATGGTCGCGACCTGCTCGTCCGAAAGGCCGGGAGCAGCGGCGACCATGCGCCAGTTTTCCACGACGACGTCGAGGCCGCCTTCCTTGAGGGTCGGCCCGTCGATGCCTTCGATGCGCTCGGCGCTGGAAATGGCGATCAGCCGCAGCGTGCCGGCCTTCACCTGGGCCTCGAACTCGCCATAGCCGGAAATGCCTGCCGTCACCTGGTTGCCGAGGATCGCGGCAAGGGCTTCGCCGCCGCCGGCATAGGCGACATAGTTGATCTTGGTCGGATCGACGCCGGCCGCCTTGGCGATCAGGCCCGCCGTGATGTGGTCCGTACCGCCGGCCGACCCGCCCGCCCAGGACACCGCGCCCGGATCGGCCTTCAGCGCCTTGACGAGGTCTTCCAGGTTCTGGATCGGCGAGGCGGCGGGAACGACGATCGCCTCGTATTCACCGGTCAGGCGCGCGATCGGCGTCACGTCCTTCAGCGTCACCGGCGACTGGTTGGTGAGGATGGCGCCGACCATGACGTAACCGCCGACGATGAGTGCGTTGGGATTGCCGCTGTTCTGGCTGGCGAACTGGGCAAGGCCGATCGTGCCGCCGGCGCCCGGAACGTTCACCACCTGCACGCTGCCGGAAATCTTCTCGTCCTGCAGCACGGTCTGGATCGAGCGGGCCGTCTGGTCCCAGCCGCCGCCCGGGCCGGCCGGCGCGATGATCGTGTAATCGGCGGCCGCAGCCGGCAGCGCCATGGCGCCGGCGATAAGGGATGCCAGGAAGAAATGTTTCAAGGGTCTGTCCTCCGTCAGGCGCGGATTTCGCGCATATCGTTGCTTGGCGAGAGGACACGCGCAGCCACGAACGGCATGCGCCCGCTGGCGGGCGCGTTGCGACGGAATTCTCCTCCCGGTCTTCCCTCCGCCTCCACGGACGAGAAGACCCCTAAGCCAACACAGGAAGCTGACATCTACCTGACATGACGGCGCACCGCCTTTCGGCGCGCTATTGCATGCGCAGCACGTCGTTCCAGCGGGCAATGAGCCGCGCCCGCTTCACCTGGTCGAGATAGACCATCAGGCCGGGACTGACCGGCACGGGCTTGAGCTGCGCGCCGAGCAGGGCCCGCATGGTGCGCGCGGTGTTGGAGCCGGAAACCTCCGGGCTGACGGCCGCGATCTGCAATTCGCGCGACAGGATTTCCTGCCCCTCCTTCGACATGAAGAAGGCGAGGTAGCGACGGCCGAGTTCGGGAGACGCCGCGGCCTGCGGCACGAGGCCGATGCGCGACATGACGACGGTATAGTCCTTCGGCAGCACGATACCGACATTGGGATTGCGCGAGGCCCAGTCCGCCGCATAGGAGCCCAGAATGTTGTAGCCGAGCACGAACCGCCCGTCCGCGACACGCTCGAGAATGGCCGAGCTGGTGGAGTAGAGCTTGACGCCGGCCGCGCCCATCGCCCGGATGACCGTCCAGATATCGCCGAACTGCTCCTGGTCGCGCGCCATGAAGAGAAAGCCCACGCCCGAGCGCTCGATATCGTAGGTGCCGATCCGGCCATAGACCGCTTCGCCTTCGCTCTTCAGGTATGCGACGAATTCGGCGCGCGAGGCGGGCGGCTTGCGGCCCTTGAAGCTCGGCTTGTGGTAGACGAAGACGGCCGGCTCGAAGGTCAAGGCATAAGCCGTGTTGCGCCAGTTCGCCCATTGCGGCCACTGCTCGCTCATCGGCAGGTCGCTGCGCTGGGCATAGCCGTCATTGCTCAGCTTCACCTGCAGGTCCATGGCCGAGGAGAAGGCGAAGTCGGCGGTCTTCCGGCCGGCATCGGTCTCGTGCACGATCCGGTCATGCACCTCGCCGGTCAGCATTTCCTCGTAGCGTACCGCCACATCCGGATTGGCCGCCTGGAAGCCCTCGATCATCGGCCGGGCGAGCGGCTCGTCGAGCGAGGAATAGACGACGAGAACCGGCGCATCCGCATTGCTGTCCCGGGCCGGAAACAGCGCAGCCTCCGCGAAGGCGCGCGGCATCATGGCAAGCAGCATCAGGAAGGCGAAGACAAGGCGCATCGCGAGACCTTGCCAAAGCGCAAGGCCGTTCACAAGTCCGCCGCCGCCCGCTAAGTTCGCCGCAGGAGGACAAAACGTGCGCATTCTGCTGGTCGAGGACAACGAAGCCCTGGCGGACGGCCTGTCCGCGATCCTCAAGGGCACCGGTCATGCCGTGGATGTGGTGCGCGACGGCGCGTCCGCCGATGCGGCCATCGCAACGGAAAACTTCGATCTCGTCGTGCTCGACCTGACCCTGCCGGAAATGGACGGGCTCGACGTTCTCCGCTCCATGCGCGCGCGCCAGAACAAGGCGGCCGTGATGATCCTCACCGCCCGCGGCGCGCCGGAGGAGCGGGTGCGCGGGCTCGACCTCGGCGCCGACGACTACATGATCAAGCCCTTCGACATCTCGGAATTCGAAGCGCGCGTGCGCATGCTGCTGCGCCGCCAGGCCGGGCTGCGGTCCGCCGCCGTCACCTATGGCGGCGTGGCGTTCGACCTCAATTCCCGCACCTTTTCCGCCGATGGCGCGCCGCTCGACATTCCCGCCCGCGAACTCGGGCTGCTCGAAATTCTCTTCCTGCGCGCCGGCAAGGTGGTCGCGAAGGAGGCGATCATGCAGTCGCTTGCCGCCTTCGACGACGATCTCTCGGCCAATGCCATCGAGCAATATGTTAGCCGGCTCAGGAAACGGCTCGCGCCGCATGGCCTGACGGTGCGCACGGCCCGCGGCATCGGCTACTATCTCGACAAGGCGACCGTCGCTTGACGCTCCTGCCCGCCTCCTCGCTGCGCCGCCGCCTGCTGGCCTGGCTGCTCGTCTCCACGGCCGTGATCGGCGTCATCGCCCTGATCGACACCTACCGCGAGGCCGTCAAGACGGCGAATTCCGTCTCCGACCGCGTGCTCGCCGGCTCAGCGCTTGCCATCGCCGAACGCGTCGTGGTGACGGAAAACGGCGCGCTGGAGGTGGACATCCCCTATGTCGCGCTGGAAATGCTCACCTCGGCGGCGCAGGACCGCGTCTTTTACCGCGTGGACGGGCCGCCCGGCCAGTTCATCACCGGCTACCAGAACCTGCCCACCATCCCCCAGGCGGAAGGCCAGTCGATGGGCTTCGAGGACGCCACCTTCCGCGGCGAGCCGATCCGCATCGCCGTGCTTCACCGCTCGGCCTCGACGGGCATCAATTCCGTTCCCTTCGCGGTCACGGTAGCCGAAACCACCATCGCCCGCCGGCAACTGACGCAGGCGATCCTCATCCGCTCGGCGCTCCGTCTTGCCATGATGATCGCAGGTGCGGCCGCCATCGTGTGGATTGCGGTTACCGTGTCGCTGCGGCCGCTCTATCGCCTGAGCGATGCCATCGCCGAGCGCAGCCCCGATGATCTCCACCCCATCGAGCAGCGCGTGCCGAGCGAGGTGCAGGGGCTGGTCGACACGGTCAATTCCTTCATGGTGCGCCTGCAATCCGCGCTCGATGCCCTGCGCCATTTTTCCGGCAATGCCAGCCATCAGCTGCGCACGCCGCTCGCCATCATCCGCACCCAGCTCGCGCTGGCGAGCCGTGCCGCGACGCTGGAGGAGGCCCAGGAGGCCGCGCGCAAGGGCGATGCCGCCGTCGCCCATGCCGAACGCATCCTCGCCCAGCTTCTGCTGATGGCGAAGGTCGACGCCGCCGGTTCGAACGAGCCGCGCCGCCCCGCGCCGATCGACATCGCCGCCCTCGCCCAGCAACTCACGGCCGACCGCGTGCCGTCGGCGGCCGAAGCCGGCATCGATCTCGGCTATGAGGGCGACGGTCCCGTTCTCGCCCGCGCCGAGCCGTTGCTGTTCGGCGAACTGCTGCGCAACCTCGTGGAAAACGCCATCGCCTATGCCGGGCGCGGCGCGGAGGTCACGGTCAGCGTTCGCCAGGTGGCGGATACGGCGCTTCTTGCGGTGGAGGACAACGGGCCCGGCATTCCGCCTGAACGCCAGCCTCTCGTGCGCCAGCGGTTTTCGCGCGGCGAACACCGCGACGCGCCGGGCATGGGCCTCGGCCTGCCGATCGTCGAGGAGATCGCAGCACTGTTCGACGCGGCGGTTTCGCTGGAAAGCGGTCAGAACGATCGCGGGCTGCGCGTGACGGTCCGCTTCCCGCGCGGGTCCGGCTAGAGCATTTCCAGCCGAAGCGAAGTCGCTTCGGCGTCGGATAATGCGGTAAAAACAGGAATCTAGATCATTTCCGGTGAACCAGAGTTCACCGGAAATGATCTAAGCCTTGCGCCAGCCGAAGAGGCCGGGCGCCGCGTGCCAGATGGCCTGGACGGCAAAGCCCATGAAGAGCAGGCCCGACAGGCGCACGATGGCGAGCTCATGGCGGCGATAGAAGCGCCGCACCAGGCCTGCGCCGATGATCCCGATCAGGATGACATCGGCCACAAGGAAGCCGAAGAAGGACACGCCAAGCAAAGCCGGCAGCGCGGAAAAATCGAGCGCGTTGGAGGACCCCGCCAGCAGCGCCGTGAACGTGGCCAGCGCCACCGGATAGCCCTTCGGATTGGTGAGCCCGAAGACGAGGCCGCGCCGCAGCGGCCGCTCCACCGTCATCACGGCACTGCCGTCCTGACGCGGCTTCGCCCGCAGTGCCGACCAGCCGATCCATGCCAGATAGAAGCCGCACAGAAGGCCGAGCACGTCGAACACCGTCGTGCCGATCGTTCTGGCTCCGACGATGGCCACCAGCGCCAGTGCCGACCAGAGCAGGTCGCCCGCCAGATGCCCGCCCATGAAAAGCGCGCCCGCCTTGCGCCCTTGCCCCGCGCCGATGCCGAGAAGCGCGAGGAAAGCCGGTCCGGGAATGAGCACGTAGAGAAGGGCGGCCATAAAGGCGCCGAAGAACATCGTGGCTGTCATGGTTGCCCCCAAGAGATGGTTCAATCTCAGCGCTATCAGGGGATTCGTCAAGATGGGCGCGAAGAGCCTCGCCGTCGCGCTGCAAGGCAGCCATGCAAAGGAAAGCCGACTTTCCCGGTTGCGGCAAACCCTGTGAAATCGTAAGCAAGGCTTATAATATACATTGGAAAGCGTTCATGTCGTCCCGTCCCGATCCCGATGCACTCGGCTTCGTCCTCATCGATGTCGCACGCATGTTGAGAAGTGCCTTCGAGCGGCGCATCGCCTCCGCCGGTCTCGGCCTCACACCGGGCGAGGCCCGCACACTCGTCCGCATCGCCTCGCTGGAAGGCAGCCGCCAGTTCGATATCGCCCAGCGCATGGGCATCGAACCGATGACGCTCTCCACCTATCTCGACCGCCTCCAGAGCCTCGGCCTCATCGAACGGCGGCCGGACCCGGCCGACCGGCGCGCCAAGCTGATCTTCACCACCCCCGCCGCCAGCGCGCTGACAACGGGCATCCGCACGGAACAGCTCGAACTGATGCAGCAGGTGACGAGCGGCATAGGCGCAGACGAGCTGGCGCAGATCCATGGGCGCCTGAAGCTGCTGCGCGCCAACCTCTCGGCTCTGGAAGAAGACGACGCCGCCCTGACGCTGGCCCGGGAGACCGGACGATGACCCGGGCCCGCATGAGCGAGCGCCGCACCTCCATCATCAGCGCCTTCCTGGTCGCCATCGGCCCCGTTTCCATGGCGCTCTATACGCCCGCCATGCCGGAGCTGGTGCACGCCTTTGCCTCGACCGAATCGGCGATCAAGCTGACGCTCTCCTTCTATTTCGCGGGTTTCGCGCTCTCGCAGCTGGTGTCCGGCACCATGTCCGACGTGCTCGGACGGCGAAAGACGACGCTGATCTTCCTGTCCGTCTACCTCATCGGCAGCCTGATGGCGGCCTTCGCGCCGACCGTGGACGTGCTGCTGGCCGGCCGCCTCGTGCAGGGCATCGGCGTTTCGGTCGGCACGACCGTCTCGCGCGCCATCGTGCGCGACCAGTTCACCGGCAGCGAGGCCGCCCGCATCATGAACATGGTGGGCATGATGTTGGCCATCGGCCCGGCCGTGTCGCCGACGCTCGGCGGTTTCGCACTCGGCCTGTTCGGCTGGCAGTCGATCTTCTTCCTGATGGTGGGCTTCGCGCTATCGGCCTGCGGCATCGTCTATTTCTGCATGGCCGAGACGACGACGCCCGATCCCACCCGGGGCCATATCCGGCCGATCCTGAGCGCCTACCGCACCATCGCCACCAGCCCGCGCTTTCTGTCGGCGACATTGGTGATAGCGGGCGCCTTGGGCGCCCTTTACGGCCAGGCGACCATGCTGCCCTTCATTCTCATCGATCGCGTCGGGCTGACACCCACCCAGTTCGGCGTCGGCATGCTCATGCAGTCCGGCTTCTTCTTCCTCGGCACCGTCGCCGTGCGACTCCTGATGCGCCGGCTCACGGCCAACGGGATCGTCATCGCAGGCCTCTGTTCCATCGGCACCGCGAGCATCCTCATCGTGCTGGCATCGCATGTGCTGGCGCAACCGACCTTTCTCAGCGTCATGGGCCCGGTCGGTCTCTATGCCTTCGGCATCGCCTTCGTCATGCCCTACATGATGACCGCCGCCATGGAACCCTTCCCCCATATTGCCGGCTCGGCATCGGCGGCGATGGGCTTTATCCAGATGGGCTCCGGCTTCCTAGCCGGCGTGATCGCCGCCGCCATCGGCAAGCCGCTCTTCGCCTTCGGCATCATCATCCCGTCCATGGGCCTCATGGCGGTTCTGGCCTACGCCTGGCATCGTGCGGTGTGCGCGCGAGCAGGCCCTTGCGGGTAAAACCGCGGCCGTAAGACCCGCGGAATGAAAAAGGCCCGCTGCCGTCCCCGGCAGCGGGCCTTTCCATATGGATGCCTTCGCGATCAGCCGCGCTTGTTGCGGGCGGCGAGCGTGCGCAGGCGCAGTGCGTTCAGCTTGATGAAGCCGGCGGCGTCCTTCTGATCGTAGGCGCCCTGGTCGTCTTCGAAGGTGACGAGCTTGTCGGAATAGAGCGACTTGTCCGACTCACGGCCGATTACCATGACATTGCCCTTGTAGAGCTTCAGCGTCACTTCGCCCTCGACATGGGTCTGGCTCTTGTCGATCAGCGCCTGCAGCATCTCGCGCTCCGGCGAGAACCAGAAGCCGTAATAGATCAGTTCCGCGTAGCGCGGCATCAGCTCGTCCTTGAGATGCGCGGCACCGCGGTCGAGCGTGATGCTCTCGATGGCGCGATGCGCGGCAAGCAGGATCGTGCCGCCGGGCGTCTCGTAGACGCCGCGCGACTTCATGCCGACGAAGCGGTTCTCGACGAGGTCGAGACGGCCGATGCCGTTGTCACGACCGTACGTGTTGAGCGCGGCCAGCAGCGTCGCCGGCGACATGCGCACGCCGTTGATCGATACGGCATCGCCGCGCTCGAAGCCGACCTTGATGATGGTCGCCTTGTCGGGTGCGGCTTCCGGCGAAATGGTGCGCATATGCACGTATTCGGGGGCTTCGATGGCCGGATCTTCCAGAACCTTGCCCTCGGACGACGAGTGCAGCAGGTTGGCGTCGACCGAGAACGGCGCTTCGCCCTTCTTGTCCTTGGCGACCGGGATCTGGTGCTGCTCGGCGAATTCGAGCAGGTGCGTGCGGCTCTTGAACGACCAGTCGCGCCAGGGGGCGATGATCTTGATGTCGGGGTTCAGCGCATAGGCCGAAAGCTCGAAGCGGACCTGGTCGTTGCCCTTGCCGGTCGCGCCATGCGCGATGGCGTCGGCGCCGGTCTTGGCGGCGATCTCGATCAGGTGCTTGGAGATCAGTGGGCGGGCGATCGACGTGCCGAGCAGGTAGACGCCTTCATAGACCGCATTGGCACGGAACATCGGGAAGACGAAATCGCGCACGAATTCCTCGCGCACATCCTCGATGAAGATCTCCTTGATGCCCAGCATCTCGGCCTTCTTGCGCGCCGGCTCCAGCTCTTCGCCCTGGCCGAGGTCGGCCGTGAACGTCACGACTTCCGCGTTGAGTTCGGTCTGAAGCCACTTCAGGATGATCGAGGTATCGAGGCCGCCGGAATAGGCCAGCACGACTTTCTTTACGTCTTTATGTGATGCCATGATGATGAGGTCCGTTGCATGAGGGACGCCGCAAACCCGCGAAGGCCCGGTTTCGCGGGCACTTTTAGCGAGATTGGCGCGTGACGCAAGGGCGATGCCCGCCGCATCCTGCCGCAAGCAGGGTTTGACGCCGCCGCGGGCGACCCCATATTGCGCAGACAGGACCATGGAAGGGGATGAACCCATGACCGACCTCAAGGACATCATCAAGGAAGCCAATGTCGCCGTCATCACCGGCGGCGCCTCCGGGATCGGCCTTGCCGCCGCACGGCGCTTTGCCGAGGCCGGCATGTTCGTGACGATCGCCGACCGCAATGCCGACCAGCTTGCCGAGGCGCGTGCCGAGCTCGAGGCCATCGCCGGCGAGGCCAACATCATGGCGGTGGAGACCGACGTCGCGCACCGCCACGAGCTGGAAGCGCTGGAACACGCCGTCCAGCAGCGTTTCGCCCGCGTTCATGTGCTCATGAACAATGCCGGCATCCAGCCGGACACGTCGATCTTCAGCGCCGAGGCGAACTGGGACCACATCCTCGCCGTCAACCTCATGGGCGTCATCCACGGCACGCAGGTCTTCGGGCCCAACATGCTGGCCCATGGCGAGCCCGGACTGATCATCAACACCGGCTCCAAGCAGGGCATTACCACACCACCCGGCAATCCCGCGTATAATGTCTCCAAATCCGGCGTGAAGGTCTTCACCGAGGCGCTGCAGCACGAGCTGCGCAACACCGAGGGTGCGAGGCTTTCCGCCCATCTCCTCATCCCCGGCTTTGTCTATACCGCGCTCACGAAGGGCGACCGCACGGAAAAGCCGGATGCCGCCTGGACACCGGCGCAGACCGTCGATTTCATGATGGACAGCCTGGAACGCGGCGATTTCTATATCCTCTGCCCCGATAACGACGTGCCGCGCGCGCTCGACGAACGCCGCATGGCATGGGCGATCGGCGACGTCATCGAAAACCGCCCGCCGCTGTCGCGCTGGCACCCCGACTATGCGGAGGAATTTCGCGCCTTCGTGGAAGAGACGTGACGGGCCATAACAAGCTTTGATTGGTAATCGGCGGAAAGCCGGATAAGAGTTTTCGACCTTTCCGGCTTTCGAGACCCTTGCCATGGACTTCCTGCCCACGCTCCCGACACTGCTCGCCTTTTCCGCGGCAAGCCTGCTGCTCGCCGCCACCCCTGGCCCCGACATGACATTGTCGATCAGCCGGGCGCTGTCGCAAGGGCGCGGCGCCGCGCTGTTCGTCGTTCTGGGCACCGGGCTCGGCATCTGCGTGCACACGCTGCTCGTGGCTTTCGGCATCGCGGCTCTCATCACCGCCTCGCCCACCGCCTTCATGATCCTCAAGACCGGCGGCGCGGCCTACCTGCTGTGGCTTGCCGTGCAGGCCATCCGCCACGGTTCGAACTTCACGGTGAAGGCCGCGACGGGCCCGCGCGGCACCGCACTCGCCAATATCTCGACGGGCTTCTGGGTGAACCTGCTCAATCCCAAGGTCATCATCTTCTTCATGACCTTCCTGCCGCAGTTCGTTTCGGCGGGCGACCCGCACGTCACCGGCAAGCTCATCTTCTTCGGCGTCTTCTTCATCCTGATCGGCATGCCGGTCAATGCCATGGTCGTGCTGGCGGCAGACAAGCTGGCCGCCTGGCTTCAGCAGAACCCGAAGGTGCTGCGCGGCATCGACTACACCTTCGCCGGCGTGTTCTCGGTCTTCGCGATGAAGATCTTCCTCACACAGGCGCGCTGACGCGGAAGGTCGAACCGCCTATTGCAGATCCCTCAGCCGATCAGCAGGGCGTCGTCATCCAGCGTCTGGCCGCGCATCTTGCGGAACATCGCGATGAGATCCTCGACCTGCAGCGTCTTGCGGCTGTCGCCGGCCACATCCAGCACGATCTCGCCGCCGTGCAGCATCACCGTGCGGTGGCCGTAATCGAGCGCCTGGCGCATGGAATGCGTCACCATCAGCGTCGTCAGCTTGCGCTCCGAAACGATCTTCTGCGTGAGGGTCATGATGAACTCGGCCATGCCCGGATCGAGCGCCGCCGTGTGTTCGTCGAGCAGCAGCACGTCGGAACCGGCAAGCGTGGCCATAACGAGCGAGACCGCCTGACGCTGGCCGCCGGAGAGCAGGTCCATGCGGTCGCGCATGCGGTTCTCAAGCCCGAGATTGAGCTCGGCGATGCGGTCGCGGAAGAGCGCGCGCCGCTGTGGGCCAAGCGCGGAGGCAAGCCCGCGCCGTTCGCCGCGACGGGCGGCGAGCGCCAGGTTCTCCTCGATCGAGAGCGCACCGCAGCTTCCCGTCAGCGGATCCTGGAAGACGCGCGCGACGCGGCCCGCACGAGCGGCCGTGCCCTGTCGCGTGACATCGGCCGTGCCGATTGTCACCTTGCCTTCGGTCGCGATCACGTCGCCCGCGAGAACGCCGAGCAGCGTGGACTTGCCCGCACCGTTGGAGCCGATGACCGTGACGAACTGCCCCTCCTCGATGGTGAGGCTGACGCCGTTCAGCGCCTGCTTCTGCAGCGGCGTGCCCTTGCCGAAGGTGACCTTGATATCGGAAACAGAAATCATCAGGCGGCTCCTCCGCGGCGAAGGCGCGGCAGAACAAGCGCCACGGTGACGAGCAGCGCCGTCACGAAGTTGAGGTCCGAGGCCTGGAGGCCCAGAATATCGGACGACAGCGCAAGCTGGATGGCGATGCGGTAGAGGATCGAGCCGACGACGCAGCCGATCAGCGCGATCAGGATGCCGCGCGCGCCGAACAGCGTCTCGCCGATGATGACGGCGGCAAGGCCGACGACGATCGTGCCCACACCCGACGTCACGTCGGCAAAGCCGTTGGTCTGGGCAAACAGCGCGCCGCCGAGCGCGACGAGCGCGTTGGAAAGCGCAATCCCCAGATAGATCTGCTTGTTGGTGTTGACGCCCTGCGCGCGCGCCATGCGGGCGTTAGCCCCGGTCGCGCGCATCGAAAGGCCGGCATCGCTTTCAAGGAAGCGCCAGACCACAATGACCGCGATGACGACGAGGACGCCGACGAACAGCGGGCGGACATAGAAATCCCGCAGGCCATGGCCGAAGAACGGGCTGATCATCGTCTCGGCATTGATCAGCGCGACGTTCGGCTTGCCCATCACACGCAGGTTGACGGAGAAGAGCGCGATCATCGTCAGGATCGACGCGAGCAGGTTGAGAATGCGGAACCGCACGTTCAGCACGGCCGTCACCAGCCCCGCCAGCGCGCCCGCCACCATGGCGACCGCGGCGGCCAGCCACGGATTGACGCCCGCGATGATCAGCACGGCGGCCACGGCGGCCCCCAGCGGAAACGACCCGTCGACGGTCAGGTCTGGAAAATCCAGCACGCGGAAGGCAAGGTAAACGCCGATCGCGACGAAGGCATAGACCAGCCCCAGTTCGACGGCACCCCAGAAGGCAATCAGGCTCACGGTTCTCGGCTTTCTCTTGGGTCACCTCCCGCAGGCATGCGGGTCGGGTCCTCTTAACAGATCAACCGCTGCCGGGCGATCCGGCAGCGGTTGATTCCGATTGGCGATGCGCGGGGGGCCCGCGTTTAGTCGATGACGCGGGTCGCGCGGCCGACGACGGCTTCGGGAAGCGTGACGCCCATCTTGGTCGCCGCGCCCTTGTTGACGACGAGATCCGTGCCGGCGGCAACCTTCACGGCGATATCACCCGGCTGCTCGCCCTTGAGGATGCGCACGACGATGTCGCCCGTCTGCTTGCCCACGTCCTTGTAGTTGAAGCCGAGGGCCGCGATGGCGCCGCGAGAGACGGAATCCGTGTCGGCGGTGAAGAGCGGCAGCTTGGCTTCCTCGGCAACGGCGACCGCGCCTTCCAGCGCGGAGATGATCGTGTTGTCCGTCGGGATGTAGATCGCGTCGGCACGGCCGACCAGCGCGCGGGCAGCGCCCTGCACTTCGGCGGACTTGGTGGCGGCGGATTCGACGACGGTGAGGCCGGCCTTTTCCGCTTCGGCCTTCAGCACGGCAAGCAGCGAAACGGAGTTCGCCTCACCAGAATTGTAGAGATAGCCGATGGTCTTCGCCTCCGGCAGGATTTCCTTGATCAGCGCGAGATGTTCGGCGACCGGCGACATGTCGGAGAGGCCCGTCACGTTGCCGCCCGGCTTGTCCATGTCGGTGACGAGCTGCGCGCCGAGCGGATCGGAAACCGCCGTGAAGACCACGGGAATGTCCTTTGTCGCGGACACGACGGCCTGGGCCGACGGCGTGGAGATCGGCACGATCACCGTCGGATCCTCACCGACGAACTGGCGGGCGATCTGCGCCGCCGTCGCGGGGTTGCCCTGCGCCGACTCGTAGAGGAACTTCAGGTTCTCGCCGTCCTTGTAGCCTGCCGCTTCCAGCGTTTCCTTCACGCCGTCGCGCACCGCATCCAGCGCCGGATGTTCGACGATGGCGGTTACGGCAACCGTGACGTTTTCGGCCTTTGCAGGCAGCGAAAGGGCAAGCGTTGCCGCACAGGCGAGCAAAAGGTGGCGCATGAAGTCTCTCCCTTGAACGAATTTTGGCCTTTCTAGGCAAATCGCCCGGCCAGATCAATTGTCGGACTTCGGTCGTTCAATCACATTTTCTGATGGAATCTTCTGGCCGGCGCAAAACCTCAGGACACCTTGCCCTCTTCCGTCTGGTCGGCGGAATAGCGCATGATGAGCGGCATCTGGGCAAGCGTGAAGACGATGGTGATGGGCATCGTGCCCCAGACCTTGAACGCCACCCAGAAATCGGTCGAGAACGAGCGCCAGACGACCTCGTTCAGCACGGCCAGGAAGAGGAAGAACAGGCCCCAGCGCAGCGTCAGCTTGCGCCAGCCCTCGTCGGTGAGCTTGAAGGCGGCATGGAAGACGTAGCCGAGCAGCGATTTGCCGAACAGAAGCCCGCCGAGCAGGATCGCGCCGAACAGCGTGTTGACGATGGTGGGCTTCATCTTGATGAAGGTGTCGTTCTGCAGCCAGAGCGTCAGCGCTCCGAAAACGAAGACCACGATGCCCGAGATGAGCGGCATCATCGGCAGCGTGCGCGTCAAGATCCAGGAGACGATGAGCGCGATCGCCGTCGCGGCCATGAAAAGCCCGGTGGCGATAAAGATCGGGCCGCCCATTTCGGCCAGCACGGGAAAGTGCGCGGCCAGCCATTCGCCGCGCGAATTGGCGAAGAAGAACACGACGAGCGGGCCGAGTTCCAGCACCATCTTGAGGAGCGGGCTGACCTTCTCCTCCGTCTTTGCCGGGGCGTCCATCGTTGCCTTGCTCATGCCTGTACTCCTGCAATCGCTTCCGCGAAATCCTTGGCCTCGAAGGGTTCGAGATCGTCGATCCCTTCCCCGACACCGATGAAATAGACCGGCAGCTTGTGCTTGGCGGCGATCGCCACAAGAATGCCGCCGCGGGCCGTACCGTCCAATTTTGTCATGATCAGGCCCGAGACGCCCGCGACGTTGCGGAAAATCTCGACCTGGTTCATGGCGTTCTGGCCGGTCGTGGCATCGAGCGTCTGGAGCACGGTGTGCGGTGCGTCCGGATCGAGCTTGCCGAGCACGCGCACGATCTTCTCCAGTTCAGCCATCAGCTCCGTCTTGTTCTGGAGCCGCCCGGCGGTGTCGATGATCAGCACGTCGCTCTTGCTTTCCTTCGCCCGCTCATAGGCCTCGTAGGCGAGGCCCGCCGCATCGGCGCCGAGCTTGGAGGAGACGATCTCCGAGCCGGTGCGCTCCGCCCATATCTTCAGCTGCTCGATGGCCGCCGCACGGAACGTATCGCCGGCGGCGAGCATCACCTTGAGGCCCGCGCCGGAGAGTTTTGCGGCGAGCTTGCCGATGGTCGTGGTCTTGCCCGTGCCGTTCACGCCGACGACGAGAATGACATGCGGCTTGTGATTGAGGTCGAGTTCCAGCGGCCTTGCGACCGGCGCGAGCACCTTGGTGATCTCGCTTGCCATGATGCGCGAGACGTCGGCGCCCGTCACATCCTT
The DNA here is from genome assembly GCF_023038235.1 of Shinella oryzae. NCBI lineage: Bacteria > Pseudomonadati > Pseudomonadota > Alphaproteobacteria > Hyphomicrobiales > Rhizobiaceae > Shinella > Shinella oryzae. Next base: position 2,841,163 of record NZ_CP081987.1, read on the forward strand.
GCCGTAGCGCTCGGACGCCAGCGTATCGGTGATGCGCAGCGCCGTCTCCACACCGAGATCGGCCTGGATCAGCAGATCCTCCAGATCCTGCAACGTGTCGTCGTCGAGCTTGCGCTTTGTGAAAAGGCTGGTGATCTGCCCCGTGAGCTGCGAGGAGGTGCGCGAAAGCCCCTCGCGCAGGCGCTGGAACCACGTGCGCTTCGGCTCCGGCGCCGCCACCTCGGCGACGGGCTTGCTTTCAGCCGTGGCAAAGCCCTTGGGCAGCGCCTTCGGCTCGACGGAAACAGCCTCTTCCAGAACGGGATCCTCGGCTGCCGCGGCCACGGCCTGCTCTTCGGCCGGCGCAACGCTTTCTTCCGGCTCAACGACATCTTCGACAGGAGCAACGGGCTCCTCCACCACCTCGATGTCTTCGCTCGGCGCGTCCGGTTCCTCGTCGGGCGTCGGGTCTTCGATTGCCTCTGCCGGAACGTCGTCCGAAGGCCCGCCCGCCGTTTCCATCTCGGCCGGCGCGACCGGGTCCTTGGCGACCGGCAGGTTCGGCGCGTGCGGCAGCGGATAGATATCCGGCTCCGGCTCGTCGGGAACGTGGCTGCCGGCCTCCGGATTGGCGGCCTCGGCCTCGTCGAGCAGCGCGTCGCGCTCTTCCGTCGCGACGGGCCCTTCGGTAATCGGCGCAGGCGCCACCGCCACATCGTCAGGCACGACGGCGGGAACCTCCGCCTCCGGCTTCTGCTCGGGCGCGGTGTCTTTTCCGAAGGTGAAGATCTTCTTGATGAAGCCGAGGGCCATGAAAGGTGTCCGCTAGTTATGCGAGAAGGCGGTTACGGGCCGCATCGTCAGGTGCTTTCCATTGTGGCCGGTGATCGTCACCGGCACAAGGTCGCGCGGCTTGAGACCCGCGGCATCGACAAGCGTGAAGTTTTCTGTGTGGGCAAGGCCGTTGTTCTCGACGAGGATCATTTCCTCTCTCCCGATCATGGAGACGAGATGGGCCTCCGCGAGCCGTTTTCCAGTCTCGCGCAGGCGCCCCGCACGCTCCTTGACCAGCGCCCGGTCGAGCTGCGGCATGCGCGCGGCCGGCGTTCCCGGGCGCGGGCTATAGGGAAAGACGTGCAGATGCGCGATGCCGCAATCCTGCGCAAGCCGCGCGGCATTGGCGAACATCTCCTCCGTTTCCGTCGGAAAACCGGCGATCATGTCGGCGCCGAAGCTCGCCTCAGGGCGCAGATCGCGCACGCGGCCGCAGAAGGCGCGCGCGTCGGCGGCCGAATGGCGGCGCTTCATGCGCTTGAGGATCATGTCGTCGCCGTGCTGCAAGGACAGATGCAGATGCGGCATGAAACGCGGCTCGTCGGAAATCAGGTCCCAGAGATGGTCGTCCGCCTCGATGCTGTCGATGGAGGAAAGCCGCAGGCGCCGGATCTCCGGCACCTGCTTCAAAAGCGTCTTGGCAAGCAGGCCGAGGCTCGGTTTTCCGGGCAGGTCGGCGCCGTAGCTGGTCGCGTCCACGCCGGTCAATACGATTTCGCAATAGCCGCTCTCGACGAGTTTGCGCGCCTGCTCCACCACCGCGCCCATCGGCACCGAGCGCGAATTGCCGCGACCATAGGGGATGATGCAGAAGGTGCAGCGGTGGTCGCAGCCGTTCTGCACCTGCACGAAGGCGCGCACATGGCCGTCGATGAGCTTCACCATCTGCGGCGCGGTTTCCCGCACGCTCATGATGTCGTTGACAACAAGCTTCTCTTCCGCCGAGACGCCGAAATCCGGCAAACGGCGATAGGAGGCGCTTTTCAGCTTCTCCTCGTTGCCGAGCACGGCATCCACTTCCGGCATGCCGGCGAAGGTCTCGCTTTCGGTCTGCGCGGCGCAGCCGGTGACGATGATGCGGGCGTGCGGATTGTCGCGGCGCGCACGGCGGATCGCCTGCCGCGCCTGGCGCACGGCCTCACCGGTCACCGCACAGGTGTTCACCAGCACGGCATTGTTCAGCCCCGCCTTCTCGGCTTCCGCACGCATCACTTCCGATTCGTAGGTGTTGAGCCGACAGCCGAAGGTTATGACCTCGACCCCGCTCAAAGGGCGGCCGCCTCGGCGTCATCCCGGCAGAACGCGCCGGTTGTGGGATCAAGCATGCCCGACCATTCCCATTCGGCGGGGCCGGTCATGACGACATGATCGTCTTCGCGCCATTCGATGGTGAGCTTGCCGCGGTTCGGGCTGCTGGCGACGGTGATCTCCACCGTGCGGCCCGTGCGGCCGGTGCGCGCGCCCGAAACACCCGCCGAGCAGGCGGCCGATCCGCAGGCGAGCGTCAGCCCCGCGCCGCGCTCCCAGGTGCGCGTCGTCATCGTGTTCGGCGAGGTCACCTGCGCCAGCGTTATATTCGCCTTTTCCGGGAACATCGGGTGGTTTTCGAGCAGCGGGCCGAACCGGTCGAGATCGAAGCTCATCGGGTCGCGGTCGACCCAGAAGATCGCATGTGGATTGCCCATCGACATGACCGAGGGCGAATGCAGCACGGGATCGTCGATCGGCCCGATCTGCAGCTCGATCCGGCTCGTATCGTAGAATTCCTCGGCGAGCGGAATGCGGTCCCATTCGAAGACCGGCTTGCCCATGTCGACGGAAATCGTGCCGTCCGCGTGCTCGACGGCGTTCAGGATGCCGGCAACGGTCTGGAAGGTGAAGGCCTTCTTGCCCGTCTCGGCGGCCAGCGCCTGCACCACGCAGCGTGTGCCGTTGCCGCAGGCCTGCGCCCGCGTGCCGTCGCAATTCAGGATATCGATGAAGGCATCGGTGCCGTCGACCTTCGGATCGTGGATCGCCATGATCTGGTCGAAGCGCGTCGCGGGGTCGGCATTGAGCGCGATCGCCGCCGCCGGCGTGACGACATCCGGACGGCCGCGCATGTCCACGACCAGGATCATGTTTCCCAGCCCGTTCATCCTTGCGAATTCGACCGTTTCTGTCATTGCGCCTGCCCGATTGGGCCCAAGGTGGCCCGTTGGGCCGTATATGGCGGAAAAGCCCGCGGATTTCCAGTACTTTGCTCAGACGGTGGAGCGGGGAACCTCAAACATCTCGCCGGGCCTCAAAGCGCGAAAACGTTCGCGCCCGATGCCGGCCGCATCCAGCGCACTTTCCAATGCCGCCAGCGGTTCGTCCACGCCCTCGTTGGTCAGCCGGAACGTGCCCCAGTGATGGCCGGCGACAAAGGCGGCACCGCTCGCCACCATGCCCTGCACCGCCTCATCCGGATTCTGGTGCTGCGGGCGCATAAACCAGCGCGGTTCGTAGGCGCCGAAGGGCAGGTTGGCGAGGCGGATCGACCCATGCTTCTCGCGGATAGCCCGGTAGTTGATGCCCCGGTGAAAGCCGGTATCGCCGATATGGTAGATCTTTCCGCCCGGCGTCTCGATGAGGAAGGCCGACCACAGCGCCATGCGGCGATCGGCCAGCCCGCGCGCCGACCAGTGGTGGCACGGTTCGCAATGAAGCGTCACATCAGCCGTCAAGGGCGTGCTGCCGCCCCAGTCCATGGTCGTGACGCGCCCCTTGCCGGCGGCCGGTCCGATGATCCTGTCATTGCCGAGCGGCGTGAAGATCAGGCAATCGTCCCGCCTGGCCAGCGTTTTCAGCGTCGCGAGGTCGAGATGGTCGTAGTGGTTGTGCGTGACGAGCACGATGTCGATCTTCGGCAGGTCGGCGAGCCGGATGCCCGGCGGATTGACGCGCTTGGGCCCGGCAAAGGGCAAAGGGCTCGCCCGGTCGCTCCAGACGGGGTCGGTCAGGATGTTGAGGCCGGCGGTCTGGATCAGGATTGTAGCATGGCCCACCATGGTCACGACAAGGCGATCACCCTCGACCCGCGCCTCCGGCACCGCCGGCGGAAACGGGCTCGGCCAGTCGGTCGGCCAGGCCACGCGTCCGCCACCGAATTGCCAGCGCAGCAGCTCGACAAAATTGTTCGGCTCCTCGCCATCGGGATTGAAGAAGCGCGTTCCGTCGAAATGGTCGCTGACGGGGCCGTCATAATAGCGGTTCGCCGCCCGGCCCGTGCTCGCGGCCGCGCCGCCCGCAGGCATCGCGAGAGCACCTATGCCTGACCATTTGAGAAATTTGCGACGATTCATCGCCAGAAGATAGGTGTGCGCGCCTTTTGCCGCAACGGCGCGGCGCGCGCTCGCGCAAATGTGACGACGAGCCGGATTTGGGTGATGTCCTTGACTTTCCGGCCCCGATGGGGTTAAAGCCGCGCCATCAGCGACAAGTGAGAATGCTTGAAGCCGCCGACCGGGACCCGCGAAGGTATAAAGAGATCCCGGAGGTCAACACCCGACAGCGCGATGCGCCCTCGGGTGCTTTTTGGCTTTGCGTCTTGTTTTCGTCGCCGATAGCACCGACGTTTCCGGCGAACACGGAAACAAGAAGGAAGACGTGATGTTTGAAACACTCCAGGACCGCCTTGGCTCCATTCTGAATGGACTGACAGGCCGTGGCGCGCTTTCCGAGGCCGATGTCTCGGCAGCGCTGCGCGAGGTCCGCCGTGCGCTTCTGGAAGCGGACGTGGCGCTGGAAGTGGTGCGTTCCTTCACCGATGCGGTGCGCGAAAAGGCCGTCGGCGCCGAGATCCTGAAGTCCATCAAGCCCGGCCAGATGGTCGTCAAGCTGGTGCATGACGAGCTGGTCTCGATGCTCGGCTCCGAGGGCGTTTCGATCGACCTCAACGCGGCTGCCCCCGTCGTCATCATGATGGTCGGCCTCCAGGGCTCGGGCAAGACGACCACGTCGGGCAAGATCGCCAACCGGCTGACCACGCGCGACAAGAAGAAGGTCCTGATGGCCTCGCTCGACACGCGCCGTCCGGCCGCGCAGGAGCAGCTTCGCCAGCTCGGCGTGCAGACCGGCATCGACACGCTGCCCATCATCGCCGGCCAGTCGCCGACCGATATCGCCGCGCGCGCCGTGCAAGCCGCCAAGCTCGGCGGCCATGACGTCGTCATCCTCGACACCGCCGGCCGCACCCATATCGACGAGCCGCTGATGATCGAGATGGCGGAGATCAAGCGGAAGTCCAATCCGCATGAAATCCTGCTCGTCGCCGATGCGCTGACCGGCCAGGACGCCGTCAACCTCGCCCGCAATTTCGACGAGCGCGTCGGCATCACCGGCCTCGTGCTCACCCGTATGGACGGCGACGGCCGCGGCGGTGCGGCCCTTTCCATGCGCGCCGTCACCGGCAAGCCGATCAAGCTGATCGGCGTCGGCGAGAAGATGGGCGAGCTGGAGGAATTCCACCCCCGCCGCGTCGCCGACCGCATCCTCGGCATGGGCGACATCGTCTCGCTCGTCGAGAAGGCGGCTGAGAACATCGACGCCGAGAAGGCGGCCGCCATGGCCGCCAAGATGGCCAAGGGCAAGTTCGACCTGAACGACCTCGCCGACCAGCTGCGCCAGATGCAGAAGATGGGCGGCATGGGCGGCATCATGGGGCTTATGCCCGGCATGGCCGGCATGAAGGACAAGATGTCGGCCGCCGGCCTCGACGACAAGCTGTTCGGCCGCCAGATCGCCATCATCAATTCGATGACCAAGGCAGAGCGCGCCAACCCCGATATCCTCAAGCATTCCCGCAAGAAGCGCATCGCCGCCGGCTCCGGCACCGATGCCTCCGACATCAACAAGCTTCTCAAGATGCACCGCCAGATGGCGGACATGATGAAGATGATGGGCGGCAAGAAGGGCGGCATGATGAAGCAGATGATGGGCGGGCTTGCCGGCAAGATGGGCCTCGGCGGCCTTGGCGGCGGCATGCCGGACCTGTCGAAGATGGACCCCAAGCAGCTCGAGGCGCTGGCCAAGCAGGCCGAGGCCGCCGGCATCAAGCCGGGCAGCATGCCGGGTCTGGGCGGCGGCGGACTACCGGGTCTCGGCGGCGGTCGCCTTCCCGGCCTTGGCGGCCTTCCGGGCCTGCCCGGCCTGCCGAAGAAGAAGTGAGGGGCTGAGGCATGAGCATCGATCCGAAGATCAAAGAACAGCTGGGCCAGTACCGGCAGTCGATCGACAATATCGACGCCGCCCTCGTGCATATGCTCGCCGAGCGCTTCCGCTGCACCCAGGCGGTGGGCGTGCTGAAAGCGACGCATGAACTGCCGCCGGCCGATCCGGCGCGCGAAGAATACCAGATCGAACGCCTCCGCCGCCTGGCGAAGGACGCCAATCTGGATCCGGATTTCGCGGAGAAGTTCCTGAACTTCATCATCCGCGAGGTGATCCGGCATCATGAAGCCATTGCCGCTGAACACAGCGGTGCAAACCAGAATGCTCCTGCGTAAACCAAGCGCAGGCTCACCACATCGAAGGAGAAAAACATGTCCCTGAAAATTCGTCTCGCCCGCGGTGGCTCCAAGAAGCGTCCGTACTACCAGATCGTCGTTGCCGACGCCCGTTCGCCGCGTGACGGCCGCTTCCTCGACCGCCTCGGCGCCTGGAACCCGATGCTCGCCAAGGACGACGCCAACCGCGTCCAGATCGACGCCGACCGCGCCAAGGAATGGATTGCCAAGGGCGCACAGCCGACCGACCGCGTTGCCCGCTTCCTGGACGACGCCGGCGTTCTGAAGCGCGAAGCCCGCAACAACCCGAACAAGGCAAAGCCGGGCAAGAAGGCCGTCGAGCGCGCCGCCGAGAAGAAGCAGAAGGAAGAAGACGCCGCTGCTGCTGCCGCCGAATAATCGACGGCAAGACCATCTGGAAGCGGGCGGCGTGTCTCATGCCGCCCGTTTTCGTTTGGAGCGCGGCGCGGAACGTCGTAAAGCGTCTTCGCCCGCTCTCATTTGAAACCGGAACGATAGAACGCTCGGAAGCCACCATGGTGAAACTGGAAAATCCCATCCTCATGGGCAGCATCGGCGCCGCGCAGGGCCTGCGTGGCGAAGTCCGCGTGAAATCCTACACCATCGACCCCACCGCAATCGGCGATTACGGCCACCTGCATACCGAGGACGGCCGTTCCTTCGAGGTGCTGGAGATCCGCGAGGCGAAGAACGTGGTCGTCGTGCGCTTCCGCGGCATCAACGACCGCAACGCCGCCGAGGCGCTGAACGGCCTCGACCTCTATATCGAGCGCGACAACCTGCCGGACGAGGAGCTGGACGAGGACGAGTTCTTCTATGCCGATCTCGAAGGGCTGGAAGCCGTCGACGAGAGCGGCCGCAGCCACGGCACCGTCACGGGCATCTTCGATTTCGGCGCCGGTGACTTGCTGGAACTCAAGGGCCCCGGCAAGCGCCCGGTGCTCATCCCCTTCTCCGAAGCCGCCGTGCTGGAGATCGATGTCGAAGGCGGCCGCCTGCTGATCGATCCCGTCGCCGCCGGCCTGGTGGACGACGAGAAGGACAATGGGCCGGGCAGCCGTCGCCGCCGCCCGCCGACGTCCGACGGCGGTGAATGACGTGGCTTTCCGCGCCACCGTCCTGACCCTCTATCCGGAAATGTTTCCGGGCCTGCTCGGCCAGTCGCTGTCCGGCAAGGCCCTTGCGCGCGGCGACTGGGCGCTGGACTGCGTGCAAATCCGTGATTTCGCCACCGACCGGCACCGCTCCGTCGACGATACGCCGGCCGGCGGCGGCGCGGGCATGGTGCTGAAGCCCGATGTGCTCGCCAGGGCCATCGACCATGCCGGCGAAGGCGACGACCGCCCCCGCCTGCTGATGAGCCCGCGCGGCCGGCCGCTCACCCAGAAGCGCGTGCGCGAACTGGCGGCCGGCGACGGCGCCATCATCGTCTGCGGCCGCTTCGAGGGTGTCGACCAGCGCGTCATCGAGGGGCGCGGTCTGGAGGAGGTCTCGATTGGCGATTACATCCTCTCGGGCGGCGAGCCGGCGGCCATGATCCTGCTCGACGCCGTCGTGCGCATCCTGCCCGGCGTGATGGGCAATGCCCTGTCGGGCGAACACGAGAGCTTCGAGGGCGGCCTGCTGGAGCATCCGCACTATACCCGCCCGCAGGTCTGGGAAGAGCGCGAAATTCCCGCGGTGCTCACGTCAGGCAACCACGCGGCGATCGAGAAATGGCGTTCCGAGGAAGCGCTGAAGCTGACGCGCGAACGCCGGCCCGACCTTCTGGCCGCTCAGCCCATCACGAAATAATAGACCGTCAGCGCCAGTCCCACCGCGACGACAAGGCCGCAAATGACCGGCTGCGGCACGCGCCGCGCCGCCCATACGCCGGCATAGCCCCCGATGGCCCCGGCCGGCACCATGATCGCGGCCTGCGGCCAGGCCACCACGTCGCCGCTCGCGAAGACGACGATCGCCATGCCGGCGATGACGAGCGCGAGGAAATTCTTGAGCGCGTTCAGCCGGTGGTAATCACCGCCCTTGGTGAGGCCCAGCACCGCGAGCGTCATGATGCCCATGCCCGCGCCGAAGAACCCGCCATAGATCGAGGTCACGAACTGTCCCGCAAGCCCCGCCGGCGAAACCGGCTTTTCCGGCGAAAGCGTCTTCGGCCGCAGATAGGGCCCCGCCGCGAAGACCAGCGTCGCGCCGAGGATCAGCCAGGGAACGAGCACGCGGAAGGCGGCGTTCGACATCGAGACCAGGATGAGCGCGCCGATCAGCCCGCCCCCCAGCGACCATGCGCCGAGCACAATCGCCTCGCGCTTGTCCGCGCGGATTTCGCGCGCATAGGCGAGCGTGGAGGTGACATAACCGGGAAATTGCGTGATGGCGGATGTGGCGCTGGCCACGATCGGCGGCAGGCCGGTGAGCGTCATCGCGCCGAAGGTCAGGAAGGTGCCGCCGCCGGCAATGGCGTTGACCACGCCGGACAGGAAACCAGCGACGAACAGGAAAACGGCGTCGACGATCGTCATCTCACTCCCACAGGCCTGAAAAGGCCTCCCCTCGATTGCTGATAGCGGCAGGCGCGGAAGCCGGCAAGGCGAGAAAATTCATGGCCCGAGCCTGATTCTTCCGGGATAAGGGATGACAAGGCGGCGCGATTGGTGTATTGGCCCGCTCGGATTTGGGATTATCCCGCCGACCTGCAATCAAAGAATGGCGAATCCGCTCCGTCCGGCAACGGACTACCACACGAGGCATGACCTCCGAGGGACCGTCGAGCGCTCTGGCTGTTTCAGAACAACCGAAGGTTAGACCGATGAGCATCATCAAGCAGCTCGAGGCCGAACAGGCCGCCAAGATTGAAGCCAAGCGCACCCTGCCGGAATTCTCCCCGGGTGACACCGTTCGCGTCAACGTGCGCGTTACGGAAGGCACGCGTACCCGCGTTCAGGCCTATGAAGGCGTCTGCATCGCCCGTTCGGGCGGCGGCATCAACGAGAGCTTCACCGTTCGCAAGATCTCCTACGGCGAAGGCGTCGAGCGCGTATTCCCGGTTTACTCGCCGCTCGTCGAAGGCGTCGAAGTCGTCCGCCGCGGTAAGGTCCGCCGCGCCAAGCTCTACTACCTGCGCGATCGTCGCGGCAAGTCGGCCCGTATCGTCGAGAACGTCGGCACGCGCGCCCGCAAGCTGAACGACGCCGAGCGCCAGGCCATTGCCGAAGAAAAGGCACGCCTGGAAGCCGAGAAGGTCGCAGCCGCTCAGGCGCTCGCCGCTGAAAAGGCCGCCGCCGAAGCTGCCGAGAAGGCCGCTGCTGAAGAAGCAGCAAAGGCTGCCGAAGGCGCCGCCGAATAATCGGCAGTTACCTGAAAGAATTGAAAGCCGTCGGCCCTGGCCGACGGCTTTTTGTTTTACGCAAACGCCTTGCAGCGCACGCGTCGTGCTTGCCTCACCGCCCGAACCTGTGACAGTGTTTCGCCGCCACAATTCCAGGAGTTCAGCTCGATGTTTTCCCGCCGCACCGTTCTTGCAGGCCTAACCGCCGCCGTCCTCATGCCCGCCGTCGCCCTCGCCTCGGATCTGCCCGATCTTGGCGGCAAGACTGTTGTCGTGGTCACGGAGAACGCCTACCCGCCGCTGCAGTTCGTCGATCCCAAGACCGGCGAGCAGATCGGCTGGGAATATGACGCGATGAACGAAATCGCCAAGCGACTGAACTTCAAGGTCGAGTATCAGAACACCTCCTGGGACGCGATGATCCAGGCCGTCTCCGACAACCAGTACAACATCGGCATGACCGGCATCACCATCAAGGACGACCGCAAGGAGAAAGTCGACTTCTCCGATCCCTATATGCGCTCGCAACAGTTCATGCTGGTGCGTGCCGATGAAAGCCGCTTCACGGACGCCAAGTCCTTCGCCGCGCTCAAGGACGGCCTGATCGCCGCCCAGCCCGGCACCTCGCCCTTCTACACCGCCGTCTACGAAATCCTCGACGGCAACGAGCAGAACCCGCGCATCAAGCTGTTCGAGACCTTCGGCGCCACGGTGCAGGCGCTCCAGGCCGGCGACGTCGACCTGGTCCTGACCGACAGCGTCGCGGCCAAGGGTTATGTCGATTCCTCCGGTGGCAAGCTCAAGGTGGTGGGCGAGCCGCTCGGCACGGAGGATTTCGGCTTCATCTTCCCCAAAGGTTCGGACCTCGTCGCGCCCGTCAATGCGGCGATCGCCGCGCTCAAGGCGGACGGCACGCTCGACGCGCTCAACAAGAAATGGTTCCTCGACTACAAGATGGGTGAGTGACGGACTGGCATGGCCTCCGTTTCCCCCGGTGCGGACAAGGGTGACTATCCCTGGTGGCTGGTTGCCCTTGCCGTGATCGCGCTGGCGCTTGCCGGCGTCATCGTCGCGAACGATCTCTACCGGCAGGTCTTCTCCATCGTCCTGAAGGGTCTGTGGGTGACGATCTTCGTCACCCTCGTCGCCTTCCTGCTCGCCACCCTGCTCGGTCTCGCCATCGCCCTGATGGCGCTTTCCGAAAGCAAGCTGCTGCGCCAGATCGCGCGCTTCTACACGGAAGTCATCCGGGGCGTTCCGGTCCTGGTGCTGCTCTTCTACATCGCCTTCGTCGGCGCGCCGGCGCTGGTGGCCGTGATCAATGTCGCGATCAGCCCGCTTGTCTCCGCCGGCGTGATGGAACCGATGCTGGTGCGCGACCTCTCGCTGATGTGGCGGGCGATCATCGCGCTGATGATCGGCTATTCCGCCTTCATCGCCGAGGTTTTTCGCGCGGGCATCCAGTCGGTCGACAAGGGGCAGGTGGAGGCGGCCAAGGCGCTTGGCCTCTCCCGCGTCCAGCGCTTCCGGCTGGTGGTCTTTCCGCAGGCGATCCGCGTCATCCTGCCGCCGCTCGGCAACGATTTCGTGGCGATGGTGAAGGATAGTTCACTCGTCTCCGTGCTCGGCGTCGCCGACATCACGCAGATGGGCAAGGTCTATGCCTCCGGATCCTTCCGCTTCTTCGAGACCTATTCCATCGTCGCCTATGTCTACCTCATCCTCACCATCGGCCTGTCGCTGGCGCTGCGGGCGCTGGAAAGACGGCTGCGGCGCGGTGCCCATCCGTGATTCTTCGTGGATTGCCGAAACCCGTAAAAATCGCTATATGCGGGATCATGGAATCCAAATTCGGATGCACGGAAAAGCATGTCGTCGTGCTGCAGGACCACAAGCGCCTGCCGGCACGCTTCTTTGCGCGTGTCTTCGGGGCGCTCACCAGCCGCCTATCCTGATCCCTTGCGATCCGCAGCCTCGCGCTGCCTCTCCCTCATTTCCACATGCCAGACGGATGAAAAGCCATGAGCGCACCCCGTACCCTCTATGACAAGATTTTCGACGACCATATCGTCAGCCGCCAAGAAGATGGCACCTGTCTTCTCTACATCGACCGTCACCTCGTTCACGAAGTGACGTCGCCGCAGGCTTTCGAAGGTCTGCGCATGACCGGCCGCAAGGTGCGCGCGCCGGGCAAGACGCTCGCCGTCGTCGACCACAACGTTCCCACCTCGCCGGATCGCGCCCAGGGCATCAAGAACGAGGAAAGCCGCATCCAGGTCGAGGCGCTGGCCAACAATGCTGCGGAATTCGGCGTCGAATACTATTCGGAAAAGGATGTCCGCCAGGGCATCGTGCACATCGTCGGCCCCGAGCAGGGCTTCACCCTGCCCGGCATGACCATCGTCTGCGGTGACAGCCACACCTCCACGCACGGCGCCTTCGGCGCGCTCGCGCACGGCATCGGCACGTCGGAAGTGGAACACGTCCTGGCCACCCAGACGCTGATCCAGAAGAAGGCCAAGAACATGCTGGTGCGCGTCGACGGCCAGCTGCCGGAAGGCGTGACCGCCAAGGACATCATCCTCGCCATCATCGGCGAGATCGGCACGGCCGGCGGCACCGGCCACGTCATCGAGTTCGCCGGCGAGGCGATCCGCTCGCTGTCGATGGAAGGCCGCATGACGGTCTGCAACATGACGATCGAAGGCGGCGCGCGCGCCGGCCTTATCGCGCCCGACGAGAAGACCTTCGAATACATCAAGGACAAGCCGCGCGCGCCCAAGGGCAAGGCGCTGGAAATGGCGCTCGACTACTGGAAGACGCTCCACACCGACGAAGGCGCGCATTTCGACCGCGTCGTCGTTCTGGATGCCGCCAACCTGCCGCCCATCGTGTCCTGGGGCTCCTCGCCGGAAGACGTCGTCTCCGTCGAAGGCGTCGTGCCGAACCCTGACGATATCGAAGACGAGACCAAGCGTTCGTCCAAGTGGCGCGCCCTCGATTACATGGGCCTGAAGCCGGGCACGAAGATCACCGACATCGCCATCGATCGCGTCTTCATCGGCTCGTGCACCAACGGCCGCATCGAGGACCTACGCGCCGTCGCCGCCGTCGTGGAAGGCAAGAAGGTTGCCTCCACCGTCAACGCCATGATCGTTCCGGGCTCCGGCCTCGTGAAGGAACAGGCCGAGAAGGAAGGTCTCGACAAGATCTTCAAGGAAGCCGGTTTCGACTGGCGCGAGCCGGGCTGCTCCATGTGCCTTGCAATGAACGACGACCGCCTGAAGCCGGGCGAGCGCTGCGCCTCCACCTCGAACCGCAACTTCGAGGGCCGTCAGGGCTTCAAGGGCCGCACGCATCTCGTGTCGCCAGCCATGGCCGCCGCCGCCGCCATTGCCGGCCACTTCGTCGATATCCGCGACTGGCAGTAACTCTGGCGCCGTCGCCATCATGATAAAAGGCCGGGACATGCTCCCGGCCTTTTTCTTTGTTTGTCCTTTTCTTTGCTTGGGCTTTTTCTTTAAAGGAGATCTTCGTGAAACGCCTTCTCCTGCTGCGCCACGCCAAATCGGCCTGGCCCGACCGCGTGGAAGACCACGACCGCCCGCTGAGCGACCGCGGCCGCCGCGACGCGCCGCACATGGGCGCCTACATCGCCGCCGCCGGTCTGCGACCGGACTTTGCACTGGTGTCTTCCGCCCGGCGCACGCAGGAGACCTGGGCGCTGGTCGCGCCGACGCTCGGCGAAGCGTGCCCCTCCCTTGCGGTGCCATCGATCTACGAGGCGGAACCGGCGACGATTCTCGCGGCGATACAGGACGCGCCCGAAGAGAGCGGAACACTGCTCGTCATCGGGCACAATCCGGGTTTCGAGGCATTGGCCGCCCTGCTCGCGCCACAGGGCGATCACGACGCCCTTGCACGGATGAGAATGAAGTACCCGACCGCAGGACTGGCGGTGATTGCCTGCAACAGCCCGCGTTGGGCGGACGTCACGCCCGGCGCGGGCCGCCTTGAAGCCTTCGTCACGCCGAAGACGCTGCTGTAATCCCAAAAACGACGGCAGGACCTGCGGCATCCCCCTCATCCGGCCCTTCCGGGCCACCTTCTCTCCAACGGGGAGAAGGGGCCGGCAGGCGGATGAGGGTGCTCTCTTCAATCCATCAGAACGTCGCGGTCTTCGGATCCGGCCCGATACGTTTGCCGTCCTTCTCAAGGCCGGCGAGCGTCGCCATGTCCTCGGCATCCAGCTTGAAATCGAAGACCTTGAAATTCTCGGCGATGCGCGACGGCGTCACCGATTTCGGGATCACGACCAGCCCATTGTCGATATGCCAGCGGATGATGACCTGCGCCGGCGTGCGGCCGTGCTTCGCGGCGACCTGCGCCACGACAGGGTTTTCCAGGAGCTTGCCCTGACCGAGCGGGCTCCATGATTGCGTGACGATGCGGTGCTTGTCGTGCCAGGCACGCGCCTCAGCCTGCGGAAAATCCGGATGCAGCTCGATCTGGTTGATGACCGGCGTTATGCCGGTCTCGTCGATCAGGCGCTGGAGATGTTCGGGATAGAAGTTGGACACGCCGATGGAGCGGGCGCGGCCTTCCTTCTGGATCTGGATGAAGGCCTTCCAGGTATCGACATACCGGTCGCGGTTCGGCGCCGGCCAATGGATGAGGTAGAGATCGACATAGTCGGTGCCGAGGCGCTTCAGGCTGGCATCGAACGCCTTCAGCGTCGAGTCGTAGCCCTGTTCCGCGTTCCAGAGCTTGGTGGTCAGAAAAATCTCCGAGCGATCGACGCCGGAAGCGCGGATACCCTCGCCCACCCCCTGCTCGTTCTCGTAGATCGCCGCCGTGTCGATATGGCGGTAGCCCTCCGAAAGGGCCGCCTTCACCGCGGTCACGGCCGTGTCGTTCGGGGTCTGCCAGACGCCGAGGCCGACCTGGGGAATGCTGTTGCCGTCATGAAACAGGATTGTTGGTTGATCGCTCATCGGAATATCTCCCTGAAATGCGGGCGCGCCGAGCCGTCGAGGGCTCTCGGCGCCATGGACCGGTGCCGGTGCGGCAACCGATATAGGGCCGCGGCCTGCGACTTTAAAGAACGCGCACCGTGGTTCCGCGGCGAAGATGCGGCAGGATGCGCAGCATGTCGCGCCGGGCCACGGCGATGCAGCCGGCGGTCGGTTCGTAACCGGGGCGGGCCAGATGGAAGAAGATCGCCGAGCCGCAATGGCGCCGCCGCGACGTCACGTTCCAGTCCAGCACGAGGCAGATGTCGTAGAGCTCGTCGGCGCGCTGCATCTCCTCATGGCTCGGCCGGAAGGGCGCCCTCACGAGCCGGTTGTAGCTCGGATGGCTTGGCGCATCGCACCAGAGCATGGACGGCCGGATGCGCCACAGCGAAAGACCGCTCGCCGGCGCGCGGAGCCGGTCCCCGCGCAGGAAGCCATGGAGCAGCGGCATGGCGGCGATCGGTGTCGCGCCATCGCCCTCGCGCTTGCGGCTGGTGCGGCCCGAGCGACCGAGCGCTGCGGGCAGGCGCAGCGGCCCGACCTGCACGATGGCCCGGCTGCGGTTTCCCGCCACCGGCCGCACGAGAATGGTCTTCACGCGATGTTCATCAGATGTGATCCGGCTCATATTCTTCCGCCATATTCGCGCCACGCCACGATCCTTTTGGCTAAGTCCATGGGCGGGCTTGCCAAAAGCGCCAGTTCCCTTACTTTCCAGAGGAATGCCGAGAGGTAAAGCATGACATCCCGCACCATCCTTCTTGTCGATGACGACAACGACCTCCGCGAGACGCTCGTCGAGCAGCTTTCGCTCTACGAGGAATTCTCCACGCTCGAGGAATCCACCGCCGGCAAGGGCATCCAGACCGCGCGCGCCAGCCAGGTCGATCTGCTCATCATGGATGTCGGCCTGCCGGATATGGACGGCCGCGAGGCCGTGAAGCTGCTGCGCAAGGGCGGCTTCAAGGCGCCCATCATCATGCTGACCGGGCACGACACCGATTCGGACACCATTCTGGGGCTGGAAGCCGGCGCGAACGATTACGTCACAAAACCCTTCCGCTTCGCCGTGCTGCTCGCGCGCATCCGCGCCCAGCTGCGCCAGCACGAAAGCAGCGAGGACGCCACCTTCACCGTCGGCCCCTACACGTTCAAGCCCGGCCAGAAGCTGCTGACGCTGGAAAACGGGCAGAAGATCCGCCTCACCGAGAAGGAAGCGGCGATCATCCGCTACCTCTACCGCGCCGACCAGAAGGTGGTGACGCGCGACGTGCTTCTGGAAGAGGTCTGGGGCTACAATTCCGGCGTTACCACCCATACGCTGGAGACCCATGTCTACCGGCTGCGCCAGAAGATCGAGCGGGACCCTTCCAATGCGGAGATTCTCGTGACAGAAAACGGCGGCTACAAGATCGTACCGTAACGTTTTTCGCGGCCGGATGGAGCAGCCTCACCCGGCTCCATGCCGACCGCCCAGAAGGAGACGCCGAACGTGGCTCTCAGCGACGATATCGCCCTTCTCTCGCGCGTGCCGCTTTTCGCGGGCCTTGCCGATGACAAGCTGCGCCTGATGGCCTTCGGCGCCGAACGCCGGCGGCTGGTCGAGGGGCAGACGCTGTTTCGCGAGGGCACCTCGGCCGATTGCGGCTTCGTCGTCGCGGAAGGCGCGTTCCAGCTCACCTCGACGCTGCGCGATGGTTCGGTGCGCGACGAGGGCACGGCGGGCGCCGGCACGCTTCTGTCTGAACTCGCGATGATCTCCGCCGTCGAGCGCAAATATACGGCGCTCGCGCTGGAAGACAGCGAGGTCATCCGCATCAACCGCCCGCTCTTCCGCCGCATGCTGGAAGAATACCCCGACGTCGCCGTGCTGGTCGACGCCCGCATCCGCGAGAACCTCGCCGCGATGATCGAGCAGATGCGGGGCCTCACCGGCCGCTTCGCTTAGGGGCAAGCACCCTCAGAAATCGAATTCCGCAATGACAGGCACGTGGTCGGACGGCCGTTCCCAGCCGCGCGCCTCACGGATGACGGCGATGTTGGAAAGATGCGGCTCGAGATCGGCGGACGACCAGATATGGTCGAGGCGGCGGCCCTTGTTGGCAGCCTGCCAGTCGGCCGAACGGTAGCTCCACCACGTATAGAGCTTCTCGGTCTCCGGCACCTTGCGCCGCATCAGGTCGACCCAGGCGCCCTTCGTCATCACGTCGATCAGGCCCTCGGTCTCGATCGGCGTGTGGCTGACGATCTTCAGGAGCTGCTTGTGCGACCACACGTCATGCTCCAGCGGCGCGATATTGAGGTCGCCGACGAGGATGGAGGAGATGCCGGCCTCAGCCTCCGCATGCAAGAGCTTCATCTCCTCGATGAAATCGAGCTTGTGGCCGAATTTCACATTGATGGTGCGGTCCGGCTCGTCGCCGCCGGCCGGCACATAGAAATTGTGCAGGCGGATCGACTTTCCCCGGTGGTGGAACAGCACCGAGACATGGCGCGCATCGCCCACACCGCAATAATCGCGCCGCTCGACCAGCTCCGTCAAAGGCAGGCGCGAGACGGTGGCGACGCCGTGATAGCCCTTCTGGCCATGCATGACGATATGCTCGTAACCGAGCGCCTTCAGCGGCTTCGAGGGGAACTGGTCGTTCGGGCACTTGGTTTCCTGCAGGCACAGGATATCGGGTGAAAACGTCTTGAGGAAATGCTCGACGAGCGGCATGCGCAGCCGCACGGAGTTGATGTTCCACGTCGCAATCGAAAGTGCCATGCCCGTCCCCGAAAACTGGTCCGGCCCGTCAGGCGGGCCGGTCGGGGCGTCTTAGCGCAAGTGCCGTGTAAACGGAAACGTCTTTGTCACTTGTTGGAGCCGCGGTTGCGAATTTCGTCATAGGGAATGGCGAAGACCCGGTCATCGAGCTTCATGCCGGTCTGCACGTTGAAGATCATGACCGACGTGTCCTTGCCCTGCGCATCGGTGATCGTCCACTGGCGCAGGTCGTAGGTCTTGGGGTCGAACATCATGGTGATGGTCGAATCGCCGAACATGCTCTTGTCGCCAAGCACGATGGTGGTGAGGTCCGCCTCTTCCTTTACATTGCGCACCATCTTGGCCGACAGGTCGATCTTGTTGCCGAGCAGAAGGTTCAGCGGCGTCTTGGAGAGCGGATAGATGTCCCAGGTCTTGAGCTTGCGATTGCCGATGACGACGGACTTGCCGTCCGCGATGACGCGCATCGGCGAGGGGTCCTCGTAATTGAAGCGGATGCGGCCGGGGCGGTCGATATAGAACTTGCCGCCGGTCTGCTCGCCGCGCGGGCCGAACTGCACGAACTCGCCCATCATCGTCTTCACGGAGGCGAAGTGGTCGGCGATCTTCTGCGCGGCGGCACTTGCCTGCGCCGAGGCCTCGCCCGGCGACAGCACCGAAAGGCCGGTCGCAAGCACGAGACCCATCAGACCGGTGAAACCACGACGGGTGAGAGAGGGGGCCAGGCGGCCGGTTGCGGATCGGTTCATGTCGGTCTCCTTCATGCGTCTGTCATGCGGGCCAAACGCGGCGCCATAATGGCATCGGCCGGCGCACGCTTGGCGCGCGGGGCTTGCCGGGCGAAACGCCGCACCGGGCGGCGCGTTCCCGCTCGCCGCCGCGAAATTTAGTCTTCCGTCGGCACCAGGATCTCGCGCTTGCCCGCGTGGTTGGCGGGGCCGATCAGCCCCTCCTGCTCCATGCGCTCGATCAGCGAGGCGGCACGGTTGTAGCCGATGCCGAGGCGGCGCTGGATATAGGAGGTCGAAGCCTTGCCGTCGCGCAGGACCACGGCGACGGCCTGGTCGTAGGGATCGTCGGAATCCTCGAGATTGGCCGTGCCGGCCGGGCCATTGCCCTCGCAGTCCTCGTCGTCGTCCTGCGTGATCGCATCGAGATATTGCGGCGCGCCCTGCGTCTTCAGATGCGCGACGACGGCCTCGACCTCGTGGTCGGAGACGAACGGGCCGTGCACGCGCTGGATGCGCCCGCCGCCGGCCATGTAGAGCATGTCGCCCATGCCGAGCAGCTGTTCGGCGCCCTGTTCGCCAAGAATGGTGCGGCTGTCGATCTTCGAGGTCACCTGGAAGGAAATGCGGGTCGGGAAGTTCGCCTTGATCGTGCCGGTGATGACATCGACGGACGGGCGCTGCGTCGCCATGATGACGTGGATGCCGGCCGCGCGCGCCATCTGCGCGAGGCGCTGCACCGCGCCTTCGATATCCTTGCCGGCCACCATCATCAGGTCGGCCATTTCGTCGATGATCACGACGATGTAGGGCATCGGCTGGAGATCGAACTCCTCCGTCTCGTACATCGCCTCGCCGGTCTGGCGGTCGAAGCCGGTCTGCACCGTGCGGGTGATCTGCTCGCCCTTGGCCAGCGCCTGTTCCACGCGGCTGTTGAAGCCGTCGATGTTGCGCACGCCGATCTTCGACATCTTCTTGTAGCGCTCCTCCATCTCGCGCACGGTCCACTTCAAGGCGACGACGGCCTTCTTCGGATCGGTCACGACGGGCGAAAGCAGATGCGGGATGCCGTCATAGACGGAAAGTTCCAGCATCTTCGGATCGATCATGATCAGGCGGCACTGCTCCGGCTTCATGCGGTAGAGCAGCGACAGGATCATGGTGTTGATGGCGACCGACTTGCCCGAGCCGGTGGTGCCGGCCACGAGTAGATGCGGCATCTTGGCGATATCGGTGATGACGGGCTCGCCGCCGATCGTCTTGCCGAGCGCCATGGCGAGGCGCGACTTGGAGGTCTCGAAATCGCGGCTGGCGAGCAGTTCGCGCAGATAGACGGTCTCGCGGGTGGCGTTGGGCAGCTCGATGCCGATGGCGTTGCGGCCCGGCACGACCGCCACGCGCGCGGCGATCGCGCTCATCGAGCGGGCGATGTCGTCGGCAAGGCCGATGACGCGCGAGGACTTGATGCCGGGCGCCGGCTCCAGTTCGTAGAGCGTCACGACAGGGCCGGGGCGCACATGGATGATCTCGCCCTTGACGCCGAAATCCTCCAGCACGCCTTCCAGCATGCGGGCGTTCTGCTCCAGCGCGTCGGCCGAAAGCGTGGCGTCGCGCACCTGCCCCTTGGCCTCGGCAAGCAGATGCAGAGAGGGCAGCTGGAAGCCGTCCTGGCCGACGAAGGAGGCCTGGGCTTCCCTCTCGATGCGCTGGCCGGGCTTCGGCCGCGACGCGGGGGGCACGACGCGGGCGCTGGCCGACGGCAGCGGCGCGCGGGCCGGTGCGCGGCGCGGCGCCCAGTCTGCGGCGATGTCGTCGGAATCCTCGTCCGGCAGAATGCCGCTCGGATGCGACAGCGGACCATCGTCAAAGGGCATGTCGTCGTCATCGTCGAGCGCAATGGAGGGGGCCGACACGGCGCGGCGGCCTTCCATGGACGGCTCGACGCGCTCGGCCGGCCGGCTGGCGCGCGCGCGCACCGGCTCGTTCAGCGTGCCGAACTCGTCCTCGTTGAAATCGTAGGGCTGCTCGATGCCGCGCGCCCGGCGCCGCTGGTTCGACAGGCCGAACAGCCGGCGCACGCGCGCCTGCGCGGTGTACCACGCGTGGGTCGTCGCACCGGCCAGAACCGTGAACGGCCCACCGCGCTCCTCATCCTCGTCGTCATCGTCCTGGACGGCGGGGCGGTTGCGGCTTGCCACCGGCACCGGCGCGAAGTCCTCCTCGTCGTCGATCGACACGGTGCCGACGAGGCCGGACGAGAAGACCATGAGCCAGATCGCGGGAACGGCGATGATCGCGCCGACGATGCTGGCGAACATGCCGGTGGGATAGGCGCCGGTGAAGAGGGCGGGGAAGCGCAGGATCATGTCGCCGAACACGCCGCCGAGCCCCGTCGGCAGCGGCCAGGTCACCGGGCCGGGCACGCAGGCGAGTGCGGCAGACGCCAGGATGGCACCGCCAAGCCAGGCGGCGGCGCGCTGCAGGATGCGGTTGAAGCGGCGCCCGGTGATCAAGCCGATCGCCCAGGCGACGACAGGCAAGAGCGCGATCACGCTGGCAAGCCCGAAGAACTGCATGAAGACGTCGGCGAAAACGGCGCCGGGATAGCCGAGGATGTTCTTCGGCTCGCCGCTCGACGCATAGGACAGGCTCGGATCGGACACGTTCCAGGTCGATAGCGCGGCGATGGCGAGTGCCAGGAAAAGGAAGACGCAGAGCCCGATGAGGATCTGCACCTGCCGCCACACGAAGGCCGACAGCACGAAACGGTCGTGCCGGTTGTCCAGTCCTGCCGAGATGCTTCTGCTCATGGTTCAGCCTGTGTCCGCTCAGGGAAGTTTGCACCGGCCCCGCATGATTCGCGCGCGGTGCCTCACTGCAAACCCTACGAAGGAAGCCTTAATGGCGTGTTAACCATGCATATTCGCCATTCGTTTATTATGGCGTTTGTTATGCCCGCGCCGAAACGAAAAAGGCCCGGACGCGGGGTCCGGGCCAGGAACGGCATGGTTTCCCATGACCGCGACGGGATCGTGGCGGCGGCCTTTCGGCCGCCGCGAGCCCTTAGGAGTGATAGGCTGCTTCGCCGTGCGAGGACAGGTCGAGACCTTCGCGCTCGGCTTCGACCGGCACGCGCAGGCCAACGATGAGATCGACGACCTTGTAGAGGATCGCCGAGACGACGGCGCACCAGACGATGGTGATCGCAACCGCGATGATCTGGGTCGTGGTCTGCGACGCGATAGAGAAGTCGGCAGCGCCGGTGCCGCCAAGCGACGGAGCCGTCAGGATACCGGTACCGACAGCACCGATGATGCCGCCGATGCCGTGGACACCGAAGACGTCAGCCGTGTCGTCGTAGCCGAATTTGTTCTTCACGGTCGCAACAAAGAAGTAGCAGACCGGCGAAGCAATCAGACCGAGAACGATGGCGCCCATCGGGCCGACCGAGCCGGCAGCCGGGGTGACGGCGACGAGACCGGCGATCATGCCCGAGGCAGCGCCGAGCATCGAAGCCTTGCCGCGGGTGAAGGTTTCAACCAGCGACCAGGCGACGATTGCGCCGGCCGTTGCGAGGAAGGTGTTGATGGTCGCGAGAACCGCGCCGCCGGAAGCTTCGAGATTGGAGCCGGCGTTGAAGCCGAACCAGCCGAACCACAGCATGGCGGCACCGACGAGGGTGAGCGTCATGGAGTGCGGTGCCATCATGTCCTTGCCGTAGCCGGTGCGCTTGCCGACCATGATCGCGCCGACGAGGCCTGCAACACCGGCATTGATGTGAACGACGGTACCGCCTGCGAAGTCGAGGGCGCCCATGTTGAAGATGAGGCCCGCACCATCCCAGACCATGTGCGCGATCGGGAAGTAGACGAAGGTGGCCCAGAGCACGCAGAACAGCACCGCGGCGGAGAACTTGATGCGCTCTGCGAACGCGCCGACGATGAGCGC
The DNA here is from genome assembly GCF_023038235.1 of Shinella oryzae. Taxonomy (NCBI): domain Bacteria; kingdom Pseudomonadati; phylum Pseudomonadota; class Alphaproteobacteria; order Hyphomicrobiales; family Rhizobiaceae; genus Shinella; species Shinella oryzae. Next base: position 2,863,311 of record NZ_CP081987.1, read on the forward strand.
GGGCGTGATGGCGGCGAACGTCATCTGGAAGGCGATGAAGGCATATTCGTAGATCACGACGCCATCGGTGAAGGTGGCGGACGTGCTGTCAAGCGTGACGCCCGACAGGAACAGCTTGCCGAAGCCGCCGAAATAGGCGCTCGTGGAGCCGCCGAAGGCGAACGAGTAACCGTAGACGACCCAGACGATCATCATGACCGCGCCGATGACCGTGCACTGCATCAGCACGGACAGCATGTTCTTGGCGCGGACGAGGCCGCCGTAGAACAGGCCGAGGCCCGGAATGAGCATGAAGAGGACGAGGATGGTGGCCAGATACATGAAGGCCGTATCGGCCTTGTCCGGAACAGGCGCGGCGGCGGCAGCCTCCGTGGCGGCCGGGGCGGCTTCCTGCGCGAAGGCGACGACCGGCGCCAGCACGGCCGTCGTAGCAGCGGCCACGCGGGATAGGGTGTGAGTAAGTTTGAATGACGACATTTTGAAAATGCTCCCTGATAGGCCGTTTGCTTAGAGCGCTTCGGAATCGGTTTCGCCGGTGCGGATGCGCACGGCATGGTCGATGGCGTAGACGAAGATCTTGCCGTCACCGATCTGGCCGGTCTTGGCGGCGGATGCGATCGCTTCCACGGCGCGGTCGACGAGGTCGCCGGGCACGGCGATTTCGACCTTCAGTTTCGGCAGGAAGCTGACGGCATATTCCGTGCCGCGATAGATTTCGGTGTGCCCCTTCTGACGTCCGTACCCCTTCACCTCGGTAACGGTCAGGCCCTGGATACCAACGGCGGTGAGGGCTTCGCGCACCTCATCGAGTTTGAACGGCTTGATAATCGCCATTACGATTTTCATCTGGTTTCCCATCCTTCGTGCTTGTCCCCCAGCCGGGGCCATCTCTCCTCGCCGTTGAACGTCATGTCCGCAACGACTGGCAAGATACATTCAAGGGGCGTGCCAGATTCGAACGCACTCAATAAGCTATTGAAACAGAAGGGATAAAAATGACAAAGGCGGCAAGGCGTAAAAAAACGCCACCGCTAATGATTAAAAAATAGGCGCTATTGGAATAATGGGTAAAATTTAGTCAGTTGCCTTTTTCCGAATCAACCCTTCCTGGGCAACGGAGGCAATGAGCGTGCCGGACCGGGTGAAAATCGCGCCACGCGTCATGCCGCGCCCGCCGAAGGCCGACGGGCTGTCCTGGCTGTAGAGCAGCCAGTCGTCGAGGTCAGGCGGACGGTGGAACCACATGGCATGGTCGAGGCTCGCCACCTGCAGGGAGCGGTCGAGCACGGAAGTGCCATGCGCGAAGAGCGACGTGTCGAGCAGCGTCATATCCGAGAGATAGGCCAGCACCGCGGCCTGCAGGCGGCGATCGGCCGGCACCGGCCCCGTCGTGCGCACCCAGATATTCTGGCGCGGCTCCAGTTTGTCGTTGGAGAGGTAGTGCGCCAGCGCGACCGGCCGGAGCTCGATCGGGCGCGGGCGCTCCCAGTAGGCGCGGATCGGCGGCGGCGCCTCCTGCATGAAGCGCGCCTTCAGCTCGGCCTCGCCGGGCAGGTCTTCCGGCTGCGGCACGTCGGGCATCGCCACCTGGTGCTCGAAGCCCTCCTCGTCGTCCTGGAAGGACGCCGTCATGAAGAAGATCGGCTTGTCGTGCTGGATGGCGACGACGCGCCGCGTGGCGAAGGACCCGCCGTCCCTGATGATTTCGACCTCGTAGAGGATCGGCACGGCCGGATCGCCCGGCCGCACGAAATAGGCGTGCAGCGAATGCGCGTAACGGTGCTCCTGCGTCACCGTGCGCGTCGCGGCGACCAGCGCCTGGCCGATGACCTGCCCGCCGAACACCCGCTGCCAGCCGACCTGCGGGCTGCGGCCCCGGAACAGCCGCCCCTCCAGCCGCTCGAGATCCAGCGTCTGGAGCAGCACATCCATGGCGGGGTTCGGGACATTCTGGCGCGACATTTGGACGTGGCTCCCACGGTAGGAAACGGGCTCTTCCTCCTCTATATAGAGCAAACAAAGACCTCAAGCGTCCAGGAGGACATCATGCCCGAAGCCACATCGCTCGACGTTCTGGTCGCCGGCGGCGGTTATGTCGGCCTGTCGCTCGCGGTGGCGGTCAAGAAGGCGGCGCCGCATCTGGCCGTGGAAGTGGTCGATGGCGCACCGGAGCACGCCTGGCAGAAGGAGGAGCGCGCCTCCGCCATCGTCGCGGCCGCCCGCAACCTGCTCGACGTCCTCGGCGTCTGGAGCGAGATCGCGGCGGAAGCCGAGCCGATCCGCCGGATGGTCATCACCGATTCGCGCACGGCCGATCCCGTCCGCCCGGTCTTCCTCACCTTCGACGAGGACGCCGGCTCCGCCGAGGACGGCCAGCCCTTCGCGCACATGATCCCGAACCGCGCCATGATCGGAAGCCTGCTCCGCCAGGCCGAGGCCCTCGGCATCCCCGTGCGCTGGTCGACATCGGCGACGGACTTCAAGACCGGTCAGCACGCCACGCAGGTCACCCTTTCCGACGGATCTGAAGTCAGCACGCGCCTCCTCGTCGCCTGCGACGGCGCCCGCTCGAAACTGCGCGACATGGCGGGCATCAAGACCGTGCACTTCGATTACGGCCAGTCCGGCATCGTCACCACCGTCACGCACGAACGCCCGCATGACGGCACGGCCGAGGAACATTTCCTGCCCGCCGGCCCCTTCGCGACCTTGCCTTTGACCGGCAACCGCTCCTCCCTCGTCTGGAGCGAGCGCACGGAGGATGCCAAACGCCTCGTGGGAGGCGATGACCTGGTCTTCGAGGAAGAACTGGAGCGCCGCTTCGGCCACAAGCTCGGCAGCCTCAAGGTCGTCGGCGGCCGCCGCGCCTTCCCGCTCGGCCTCACGCTCGCCCGCGCCTTCGTCGCCCCGCGCTTTGCGCTGGCCGGCGACGCCGCCCACGGCATCCACCCGATTTCCGGCCAGGGCCTCAATCTCGGCTTCAAGGATGTGGCGGCGCTGGCCGAAACCATCGTCGAAGCCGACCGGCTCGGCCTCGATATCGGCGCACTCTCGGTGCTGGAGCGCTACGAGACCTGGCGCCGCTTCGACACGGTGCGCATGGGCATCACCACGGATGTGCTGAACCGCCTGTTCTCCAACGACGTGACGCCGCTGCGCGTGCTGCGTGACGTGGGCCTCGGCCTGGTCGATCGCCTGCCGGGCCTGAAATCCTACTTCATCCGCCAGGCCAAGGGCACCGCCGGCAGCGGCCATCCGCGCATGCTGGTCGGCCAGCGTATCTAGAGCATTTCCAGCCGAAGCGAAGTCGCTTCGGCGTCGGATAATGCGGTAAAAACAGGAATCTAGATCGCCACGCGAAAGGCCTCAGTCCTTGATCTCGCGCGCCTCGGAAATCAGCATGATCGGAATGCCGTCGCGGATCGGATAGGCGAGCTTCGCCTTTTCGGAGACCAGTTCGCCCGCCGCCGCGTCATAGCTCAGCCGCCCCTTTGTGAGGGGGCAGACGAGGAGTTCGAGCAGCTTGACGTCCACGCCGCTTTTGCCCGCGCTCATCGTTCCCTCCTACTGCAACCGCGTATCGACATCGCCATAGCTGCGCGCCAGAACGATCTCGGTGATGGCGATCAGCGTTTCGGCCCGGGTCTTCAGGTCCGGCGCCTCCAGCAGCGCCTGCTTTTCCGCCGGCCCGTACGGCGACATCATCGCCATGGAATTGACCAGCGTCGCATTGCTGGCGCGCTCCACGCTCTCCCAGTCCGCCTCCAGCTTGTTGGCGTCGAGATAGGCGCGGAAGGCCGACAAGAGCGCATCGCGGTCGACGCTCTGCTCGTCGTCATGCGCCGTCAGATCGGTGATGAAGGGTGCGATGCGGAAGCTGCGATAGGCCTTGGCGCCCCGCACCTCCTCCATCAGCCGGTAGCGGCAGATGCCGGTGAGCGAAACGATGTAGCGGCCGTCGCCGGTCTCGGCAAAGGAGGTGATGCGGCCGATGCAGCCGACCTGGCACAACGCTGGCGTCTCGGCCTCGTCATCATCCTTGCGCTCGCCGCCGAAAACGGGCTGCACCATGCCGATCAGCCGGTGTGAGGAGAGCGCGTCGTCGAACATGGCGAGGTAGCGCGGCTCGAAGATATTGAGCGGCAGCTGGCCGCCGGGAAGAAGCAGCGCGCCCGTCAACGGAAAGACCGGAATGGTCTCCGGCAGGTCCGCCGGCTTCAGATAACGCGCGTTTCCCACTTGCATTGCAGTGCCTTCCATTCCCACGGCGCGCCCCGCATCCTCGCGCCTTACCCCGAATGTGGGGTAGGCCCGGCAATTCTCAAGGGACGCCGGGCCGCCGACCTGAAAAACTCAGGAGAACAGGATCGAGGACATCTTGCGGCGGGCGGCGATGGTCGCCGGGTCCATCGGGCCCCAGACCTCGAAGAACTGCAGAAGCTCGCGCCGCGCGCCGTCATCCTCGAAGGCCCGGTCGCGCTTCATGATCAGCAGCAGGTGGTCTGCGGCCGCCTGCCGGTCGCCCTCGACATTGCGGATCTTCGCAAGCTTCATGCGCGCGGCATGGTCGTCGGGGTTTGCCGCAAGCGCCTGTTCCAGCGCGGCCGGATCGCCAAGCTTGCGGGCTTCCTCGATCTGGTCGAGCTTCTTGAGCACCGCGCCGACGGCCGGATCGGCCGCCACGGCCTCGGGCAGGTTGGTGAGCGCCTGGCGGGCATTGTCATGCTGGCCGACGGCGATCATGCATTCGGCGATGCCGGCAAGCGCGACGGCATTTTCCGGGTCGGCCTGCAGCAGCGCACCGTAGAGATCGGCCGCACCCGCCACGTCGCCGGCATCGAACAGCGCCTTCGCCTCGGCAAGCAGCGCCTCGATCTGGGCCTTCTCATCGGCGTCGGCGGGGCCGGCGATCTTGTCGATGAACTGGCGGACCTGGCTCTCCGGCACCGCACCCATGAAGCCGTCCGCCGGGCGTCCGCCGACGAAGGCGACGACGGCGGGGATGGACTGGATGCCGAGCTGGCCGGGAATGGAGGGATGGTCGTCGATGTTGAGCTTGACGAGCTTCACGCGGCCGGCGCTTTCGCGCACGACCTTCTCGATAATGGGCTGCAACTGCTTGCACGGCCCGCACCAGGGCGCCCAGAAATCGACGAGCACCGGCTGGTGACGCGAGGCCTCGAGCACATCGCGCGCGAAGTTCGCGGTCGTCGTGTCCTTGATCAGGTCGTCCGCCGTGGGCACGCCGCCGCCATAGCTCGCGGAAACGTTCATCTGCCCGCCATAGGACGATGCATAGGGATTGTCGCTCATGGTGTCTCCTCGCGCGGTGCGCCCGAATATCGCTTCAGCGCCCAAAATCGTATGTCAGGCCGTGACTTTCAAGACAAGCGGCTCATGTCCCGTCGCTTCGATGAAGCGCAACAGGTCCTTGGCGCCAATCGAGGTCGTCGCATCGTTGCGCAGCGGATGGCAGTTGATCGTGTCGAACGCCATCAGGTCCGCGTCGATGATGATCTTCACCTTGCCCGCCGTGTCGTTGATCACCCCGAAGGCCGTGACCGCGCCGGGAATGACGCCGAGATACTCCATCAGCTTCTCCGGCTTGCCGAAGGACACGCGGCTGGCCGCGCCGATGATGCCGTGCACCGTCTTCAGGTCGACCGTCGCATGCTCCTCGACGGTCATCAGGAAATAGTTGTCCTTCTTGTCCTTCACGAAAAGGTTCTTCGTGTGGCCGCCGGGAATTTCATCGCGCAGCGACACCGATTCGGCGACGGTGAAGACCGGCGCGTGTTCCTTGGTGCTGTGCGAAATTCCCAGTCCGTCGAGGAACGCGAAAAGCTCCTTGTCGGTCTTCGGCTGCATGTCCGTCATCTCTTTGGCTCCGGCCCGATTTGTCCTGTCCGCTGATAGGCCGTCACCCCTCTTCGCGCAACCGCCCGGAAATCAGGGACTTTCGAAGAGGGCGCATTTTTTTCTGAAAAATCCTTCATTTCCCTGTTGCAATTGAAAAGGCCTTGGGTCATATAGCGCCCGTCGCCGCAACGCAGCGACCTTCGGCCAACCACTACCCCAGGCCGTCGACGATGAGCGGGTGTAGCTCAGGGGTAGAGCACAACCTTGCCAAGGTTGGGGTCGAGCGTTCGAATCGCTTCACCCGCTCCATTCTCTCCAAAGTTTCGAAGCCTCGGTTCGCCGGGGCTTTTGTGCGTTTTGGACACGCCGTCGCTATTCTAGCGCGCTGCAGTTACCAGAACCATCCGCTCGAAGCGCCTTGTACGCCAGTTGTTCGCCTAGACGCACACGCCACAAACCGATGCAATCTGGCATTGTTATTTACTACTATTAATGAGACTTCTGGTATTATTTACCCATATCCCGTTTCGCCATGCGTATCGGGAATGCTCCGTGGGGAAATTCCAAAGCAATGCGCATAACGCTCTCATCACTGCCGATATCCCTTATCTTCTTTGTCGCGATTATTCCGATATTGATCGTTTATTTTCTCGAGATCACTTTTGCGGCCTTTCTCCTTATCATCGTCGGGCCTGCTCTGCTCGTGAACGCGGGCATGGTCGGTATCGGCGCAGAGGCACTCTTCGGGCGGGTATCGCGTTGGTGGTTGTTGGTTCCCCTTGTTTTTTACGGCTGCTACGGCGCAGTGGCCGTTCACGATCGCATCACGCTGCGCTCCCTCACCGCAGCTTATGACGCGGAGTATGCACGGATAACCATCCCGTTCGATCCGACGGTTCATTCGCTGGCCGTCGATGACCATTCCGGCGAATGGCTCACACAGAATACCGACTTGTCCGTCGCTTACGCTGCCAATCCGAATTTCCCCGAAGGATATCTTTCGTATCGGGTAGCGGATAAAGCGGTCTGCGACAGAGTCCGCAGCGTCCGCGCCTTGCGAGCCGCCGCCATAAATAGCTTGGGATTCCACAATGAGGGCGTCATAACCGCGCAGCGGTTCGAAACCCGCTTCTGCCAACTTTCAATGCCCGAACGGCCGACGCTTTCTCTGGCGAGAGTCTCCCTTGCAACCGAAAATACACGAGTAGGATGGCTGCCCGTTCGGCGTTCCACTACAACCGTTACCATGCCGGACGGAGAACAATTCCATCTCCTCGGAGGTGATGCGTCTCCTCTGCGCTGGTTACCCATCCCGATGTTCGGATGCGGAGTGATCTCGACACGAGCGGATGGCAAATGCAGCGCATCCTTCTTGCGTGAGAGATACTGGCCCATCGTGTCAGGAGAGATGGAATACAACCGGGATAAAGTGGTCCTGGCGCGCGCTTTGGGCCTGAACCTCGTAACGGCCGAGGATCGTAAGGGTGGAGACCCGACATTGGTCGCTGAAAAGATCGCAAGCGTGGAGCAGGCGGCAGTTAAGCAACAGTTGGCAGTGCTCGATGTCCTGGCCGCCAACCCCGCGGAAAAAATCAAGGGCTTTGAGATCGATGATATCATCCATCGCCCTGATGCCCTGGCCTCGCGCGCAGAGGTTATCATGGCCGCGCTGGAGCGATCGGCAACCATCAGCGATCGGGATAGTGCAGCAGAGAACGGCGCGGTCTTTGCGCGGCTGCTTGCAAGCCTCCCCCGCAATCATTTCAATGAATTTGGGCCTCGCATCCTCGCCCTTTACCATCACGCAGACGACAAGCATTGGCTGTGGAGCGTGTCCCCGCTCTTGGGACGTCTCGGCGATCTGGGCCCGGATGCGCTACCTTACTTGCGCCGCGCGCAGACATTGGCGCTTTCTCCTGACAGCGCCGTAATCGAAGGCATGTGCCGCATCGGCCCGCCCGCTCGCGCTGCCGCGGAACCGATGCTGGTCGACTTCTGGTCGAAGGTACGTGACGGACGCGAGCGAGACCTCCCAGCCGCCATATACGTTGCCATGCGCCGTATCGGAGGCTCGGACAGGCTTCTTGTAGACGGTCGGCCAAGTCAACTGAGCTTCCTGCAGTCACGGTGGCCAGGGATCTCACCACGTTCGCCGTCTCGCGTCTGCAACATACCCGCCGAACGCCGAGCACGAGACCAGGAGAAGTCCGGCGGCAAGCGCCTTTCCAATCTTTTTTGAGCGACGGCCTCTACGTCACCCCTTGCTGAACACGTAGTCCGTCTTCTGCCGCAGGGTCTGGCCGGGGCGCAGGATGGCGTTGGGGAAGGTTGGGTGGTTGATGGCGTCGGGCCAGATCTGGGTTTCGAGGCAGAGGCCGGAGAACGCGTCGTAGCGGCGGCCTTCGAGGCCCTCCAGCGGTTTGATATAGGCGCCGGTATAGAGTTGCAGGCCGGGCTCGGTGGTCACCACCTGGAGCGAGAGGCCGGAGGCGGGGCTGCGGACCTCGGCGACGAGGCGCGGCTCCCTGCGGCTCTCAGACAGGCAGAAATTGTGATCGAAGACCACGCCGCCCGGTTCCAGCTGACGGCGGAGCGGCGTCCAGTCGCGCAGGTCGAAGGGCGTGCCGGCGACGGGGCGGATCTCGCCGGTCGGGATCAGCGTCTCATCGACAGGCAGATAGTGTTCCGCCTCGATGCGGATTTCGTGATCGAAGATGTCCTTGCCGCCGTCGAGGATGAAATAGCTGTGCTGGCACAAATTGACCGGCGTCGGCGCATCCGTGGTCGCGTCATAGGTGACGGAGAGCGTTCCGTTGCCGGACAGCGCATAGGTGCAGGTAAGAGCGCAGGTGCCGGGATAACCGGCGCGGCCGGCGGGATCGGTCAGCGTCAGCGTGACGAAGTCCGCGCCGCTCGCGGCGATGCGCCAGTTCTGCTGGCTGACGCCGTCACGGCCGCCGTGCAGATGGGTCACGCCGCGCTCGTTGCGCTCCAGCTGGTAATCCGTGCCGTCGATGGTGAAGCGGCCGCCGGCGATGCGGTTGGCGCAGCGCCCGGCCGTCGCGCCGAAATAGGTGACGTGCGTGAGATAGCTTGCGAGATCCTCGAAACCCAGCACGAGCGGTGTCTCGTGCCCGTCGAGGCGCAGGTCCTGAATGATGGCGCCGAAGGTGAGGATCCGTGCGGTGAGGCCGCCGCCGCGGATCGTCACACGCTCCACCGCCTCGCCGGAGCCGAGCCGCCCGAAAATCTCCTGTCCTTCACCCATCGAATGTCCTCCCTGATCATCGGCCGGCAAACTGCGGCAATTTCCGCCGATCCGCAATCGAAAAGTCATACTTTTCGGGATGTTCAGAGGTTCTTCTGATAGACGATGAAGGGCGTCTTTTCCGCGATGCGGTCGTAGAGCCGGCGCGCGGTGGCGTTGAACTCCTGCGTCATCCAGTAGACCTCCGGTGCGCCGGCCTCGCGCGCCCTGGCATAGACGCCTTCGATGAGCGCCCGGCCGATGCCCGCGCCGCGCACTTCGGGGTCGGCGAAGAGATCCTGGAGGTAGCAGACATTGCCTGTCGTCCAGCAGGAGCGATGGAAGAGATAATGCGCGAGGCCCACGGGCTTGCCGTCGAGCGTGGCGAGCAGGCCGCGATACTCGCCCTCGGCCGCCTCGCCCGTCAGCCGGGAGAAGGTGGTGGCGAAGACCGCCTCGGGCAGAACCGTCTCGTAGAAGGCGAGATAAGCGGTCCACAGGCGGCGCCATTCGCCCTCGTCGTCCTTGTGCAGCGGGCGAATGACGACGCGGCTCATGGCATCAGGCTCCCGTTCCGATCTTCTCGAGGTCATAGGGCGTGGTCTGGTAGATCTCGTTGATCCAGTTGCCGAACAGGAGATGGGCGTGGCCGCGCCAGCGGTTCTGCGGCGGCAGGGCCGGGTCGTTGTGCGGGAAGTAGTTCCGCGGCATCTTGATCGGCACGCCGGCCGAGACATCGCGGAAATATTCGTCGGCCAGCGAGGTCGAATCATATTCGACATGGTTGAAGATGTAGAGGCGGTTGCCTGCCTTCTCCTCGACGAGGCAGACACCCATCTCATCCGAATCGAGCAGGATTTCGAGGTCCGGCACGGCGCGGATGTCCTCCGCGCGGATCTCCGTCCAGCGCGAGACCGGCACCTCGAAATCATCCGAGAAGCCGTTCAGGTAGATCGACGAGGGCTTGCGGTTGTGGTGACGGTAGACGCCGAAGGCCTTTTCATCGAGCGTGTATTTGGGCACGCCGTGGAAATGGTAGATCGCCGCCATCGCGCCCCAGCAGACATTGAGCGTCGAATGGACATTGGTCGTCGTCCAGTCGAGGATCTGCTTCATCTCGTCCCAATAGGTGACTTCCTCGTAGTCGAGGGTCTCGATCGGGGCGCCGGTGATGATGAAGCCGTCGAACTTGCGGTGCTTCACCTCTTCCCAGGTGTCGTAGAAGGCAAGCAGGTGCTCCTCCGACGTGTTCTTCGCGCGGTGGGCGCCGACGCGCACCAGCGACAGCTCGACCTGAAGCGGCGAGGCGCCGACGAGGCGCGCCATCTGCACTTCCGTCTTGATCTTGTTTGGCATGAGGTTGAGCAGCCCGATCTGCAGCGGGCGGATATCCTGCCGGATCGCCACCGTTTCGGTCATCACCCGCACGCCCTCGTTGACGAGGGTCTGGAAGGCGGGGAGCGTATCGGGAATCTTGATGGGCATGTCTCAACTCGATCCAAAACAAAAACCGGCCGCAACGATGTCGCAACCGGTCCACGTAAGGCTCTTCCTCGCGCGGCCCTTTAGCGACTTGTTTAACGTGGCTGCAAGCCGGCCGGCCAAATCACCACGACCTCCTAGATAGCGCCTGTTTGCCGGCGAATCAATCCGCCGTCCTCCAAGTGTAAAGGGCCCGGATGCAGCGGGCATCCGGGCCTCGGTCAGAATGCAGGCGAAGGGCTCAATAGTAGCCGAACGAGAAGCTGTAGCCGTTGTGGCTGTTGTAGCCGTAGCCGCCGTAGTGCTTCTTGTAGCCATGGTGCTTCCTGTAGCCGTAGTGGCCACCATGGTGTTTCTTGTAGCTGTAATGCTTCTTGTAGCCGTGATGCTTGTGGCCGTAGCCATAGTGGCCGGCATGGGAGGGTGCGGCGAAGGATACGGCGGCGACAGCGGCGACGACGGCGGAGATGATGAAATTGCGCATGGGAGGCTCCTGATCTCTTTCGGGTTGCAGGATGAGCGCGTCTCATCCGATGACCCGACTATCCCATGGCCTCGTCTTCCGCGCTGTTTCGCGGGGAACAGGGGTTTCATTCGCCTGCATTCCACCCCTCCTCCGTCATGCTCGGGCTTGACCCGAGCATCCACCGACGCGGGTGCCGCATGGATCCTCGGCTCAAGGCCGAGGATGACGACGAAGAGGAGAGAGCCTGTTTCGGGCCTGCTCAGCCCTCCAGTTCCTCCCGCAGCATTTCCAGCTCCAGCCATTCCTCTTCCATCCTCGTCAGCGAGGCGCGCAGCTTTTCCATTTCGGCGGCGAGCGTGTTGAAGGTGGCGGGGTCCTTGGTGAAGAGGTTGGGGTCGGCCATCTTCGCCTCGCGGGCGGCGATCTCCTTTTCCGCCTTCTCCATCTCCTTCGGCAGGTTTTCCAGCGCGAACTTCTGCTTGTAGGAGAGCTTGCCCTTGGCCTTGCCGTCGGAGGGGGCGGCGGCAGGGGCCGCTTCCGCCGCCTTCGCCTTCTCGGCTTTCTCCGCCTTGCGCTTTTCTTCGATTGCGCCGCGGCGCTGCGCCATCATGTCGGTGTAGCCGCCGGCATATTCGATCCAGCGTCCATCCGGATTTTCCGGATCGGCCGGTGCGATGGTGGAGGTGACGGTGCGGTCGAGGAAATCGCGGTCGTGGCTGACGAGCAGCACGGTGCCGGTGAAGCCGGCGACGATCTCCTGCAACAGGTCCAGCGTCTCGATGTCGAGATCGTTGGTCGGCTCGTCGAGGATGAGCAGGTTGGTCGGCCGCGACAGGATGCGGGCCAGCATGAGGCGGGCGCGCTCGCCGCCCGAGAGGTTGCGGATCGGCGTGCGGGCCTGCTCCGGCTGGAACAGGAATTCCTTCATGTAGCCGGTGACATGGCGCTGCTCGCCGTTGACCAGCAGCGTCTCGCCGCGCCCGTCGGTGAGGTAATGGGCGAGCGTGTCGTCGAGGTTGAGGTCCTCGCGGCGCTGGTCGAGCGTGGCGATCTCCAGATTGGTGCCGAGCTTCACCGTGCCGCTGTCGGGCGCGAGCTGGCCGGTGAGCATCTTGAGCAGCGTGGTCTTGCCCGCGCCGTTCGGGCCGACGAGGCCGATGCAGTCGCCGCGGTGCACGCGGATGCAGAACGGCGCGACGATGGTGCGCTCGCCATAGGCCTTGGTGATCTTTTCCGCCTCGATGACCAGCTTGCCGGATTCCTGCGCGTCGGAGGCGCTGGCCTGCACGCTGCCCTGCGGGCCCTTGTGGCCGCGGTAGCGGGCGCGCAGGTCGTGCAGCGCGCCGAGGCGGCGCATGTTGCGCTTGCGGCGTGCCGTCACGCCGTAGCGCAGCCAGTGTTCCTCGCGCTCGATCGCCTTGCCGAGCTTGTGCTGCTCCAGCTCCTCGGCCTCCAGCACCTCGTCGCGCCAGGCTTCGAAATGGCCGAAGCCGCGGTTGAGCCGGCGCGACTGGCCGCGATCCAGCCAGACGGTGGCGTTGGAGACCTTTTCGAGGAAGCGGCGGTCGTGCGAGATGACGACGAGGGCCGAACGGGTCGATTGCAGCTCGCCTTCCAGCCATTCGATGGTCGGCAGGTCGAGATGGTTCGTCGGCTCGTCGAGCAGAAGGATATCCGGCTCCGGCGCCATGACGCGGGCGAGTGCGGCGCGACGCGCCTCGCCGCCCGACAGCGACTTCGGGTCTTCCGTGCCGTCGAGGCCCAGATGTTCGAGCAGGTAGGTGACGCGGTAGGGGTCGTCGCTCGGGCCGAGACCAGCTTCGGCATAGGCGGCGACCGTGTCGTAGCCGTCGAAATCCGGCGCCTGGTGCAGGTAGCGGATCGTTGCCGAGGGGTGGCGGAAGACCTCGCCCGACTGCGCCTCGGCCAGGCCGGCGGCGATCTTCATCAGCGTCGACTTGCCCGAGCCGTTGCGGCCGACGAGGCAGATGCGGTCGCCCGGCTCCACTTGCAGGCTCGCGCCCGCAAGCAGCGGCGTGCCGCCGAAGCTCAAGAAGATATCATCGAGTTTGAGAATGGGCGGTGCCAAGGATCAGGCTCCTGAGAGATCATAGGGCCGGGCGATGAGGATTGCGCGGCCGGAGGCAAGCGAAACGCGGACGGGGCCTTCCGCGACATTGGAAATGGTGCGCGACGAGCCGAAGGGCAGCGCGAAATCGGTGAGCGGATAGCGCACGTTTTCGAGATGAAGCCCTAAGAGCGCCGTGAGGCCGAGCACGGAAAACAGGCTGCCGGCGGGCAGGTCGATCTCGCGGAGGCCCGGCAGGAGCGGCCACGCCTCTTCCTCCCCGGAGGTGAGCTTGATGGCGATGCCGGCTTCCGCAAGCGAGACGGCGTGGATGAGGTGCATCAGCGCATGGTCGCTGCGCTCGCCGCCGAGCGCGCCGGCAAGGAGGACGGAGCGGGCGCCGCGCCCGGTGGCGACGGACACGGCAAGCGCGCCATCCGTCTCGTTCTTGGCGGCCGGATAGGGCTGGCGCTCGACATCGGGCCATGCGGCCAAAAGCTCCGGCGGCGTGGAATCGAAATCGCCGACCCACAGATCCGGCGTCACGCCAAGCATTGCCGCATGGCGCATGCCGCCATCGGCCGCGATGAAGCGCGCGCCGGCAATATCGTGCGCCAGACGCGGCGTCGCGACGAGCGCGCCGCCGAGAAGGACGACATAGGTTTCATCTGTCGAAGCCGGCATGGTCATGGCTGATGCCCTTAGCGCATGTTGCGGGGAAAGGGAAAGAATTTGGCATTGGCCGGCGTGGACCGGGCCGCCAGCACTGATATCCACGCGGCGGCTTCCCCGTGGTTTCAAAAAGCATTCGGACGGGGCGCCGGAAGCTGCCTCGACTGAAAATGAATAGGTGACACCTTTCGGCGCCCCGTTCGGCGGTTTTTGCCCGCGACTCCAGTCTCTCTGCAAGGATCGACACGGCGGTGTCCTTCGCCGGTTTCCGGAATGGGCAGTGCCGTTTGACAACCGGAGCGCACGCCTTGGCGCTCCGTGGAAGGTGTCTCCACCTCCCGGCCTTTCTCCATGCCGGCGGACGATGCCGACGCATCCGCCAATGCCGATCCCCTTGTGTGCCGCACAGGCACGCCCGGCGCGCCGTTCGGGGCCTGAGACGGGATCGGTCCGACATCCCGCCATTTCCCCCGTGTCGCCGGAGGGAGACCATTTTCCGCAGGCCCGGTGCATGAGGTTTTGCGTCATCCCCTCAAGCCCCGCGCCGACCCCGCCTCGCCGCAACGCCTTGCGGTGTATCCGAGGGCGGGATGGGGGCATTGTAGGGGCGGGTGGAGAAGGCGGGGAAATCGAGGCGGGATTTTGTTGGAAAATCAGCGGGCGCGATGCGTTTACGTCCCCGGGTCAAGCCCGGGAATGACGACGGCTACGGCAAGCGCCGATAACCGCACCTGCGCATTATTCGGCGATGATCTTGTATTTCTCGCCGGGGCGGACCGTGCTGGTGACGGTCATGGCGTTGATCAGGCGGAAGAGGTCGAGCTTGCGGTCGGTGCCGAGCATGCGGCCGGCCAACGTGGCGACGGTATCGCCCGGGCGCGCGGTGACGACGCGCACGCGCAGCGGCTTCAGGCTCTCGACTTCCGCCGGCGTGAGCTTGCGGAACGAGGTGCGCAGGGTGTTTGCCGTCGGCTCCAGCGCCGGCGAGCCGGTCGGCACGGCCGTCAGGAAACGGTAGATCTTCTTGTCGATGCGCACGACGGTCACGTCGAATTCCCAGCGGTCGGCGGCGGCGCGCGCCGTCGCGGCCTCCAGCCCGTTGAGGCTGACGGAGCGGATCGTGTCGGGCCTCAGGCCCGTCACCCAGCCGCTGGAAATGTAGTTGACGAGGTTCTGGCCGCGGCTGTCGGCCACGCCGTCGAAGCGGATGGCGACATCGCCGGGGCCGGTCGCCAGCACCGCATCGGCCTTGTTGTCGATCTGGAAGCCGGCCGGCACGTCGAAACGGATGCCGAGCTTGCCGTGCAGGAAGGTCTGCCCGCGCACATAGCCCTCTTCCGGCGCATCGCCGTAGAGCAGCCCGTCGATGCCGGCGAGATAGTAGTCGCGGCCGCGATCGCCGACGGTTCCCTCCGCGCCGAAGGCACGCGCATGCATGCGCGCCAGTTCCACGCGCTGCGGTGCGTTGGGGTGGCTCGACAGGAAGTCGAGGCTCTGGTCGGCATCGGGATCGACCGCCGTGAAGCGGGCATAGGCCGCCATGGAATCCAGGAAGCGGGCGGCGGCGTAGGGGTCGTAACCCGCCTCGCCCAGCATGCGCACGCCGATGACGTCGGCCTGGAGCTCCTGGTTGCGCGAGAAGGCGGCGAGGCGCAGCTTGCCGCGCGCCAGCGCCTGCTTGCCGGCGATGTTGCTGGACAAGACCTCGGCCACCACGCGGCTGGCGATGACCTCGGCCTCTTCCTTCTTCTGCCGCTCGATGCCGTGGTTGGCGGTGACATGCGCCATTTCATGCGACAGGACGGCGGCGACTTCGGAGGCATCGTCGGCAAGCGCCAGCAGGCCGCGCGTCACGTAGAGATAGCCGCCCGGCAGCGCGAAGGCGTTGATCGCGGGCGAATTGAGGATGGTGATGCGGTAGGACTGGTTCGGGTTTTCCGAGACCTGCGTCAGCGCGCCGGTAATGCGCGCGACAAGCCGCTCCGTCTTGGCGTCCTTGTATTCGCCGCCATAGCTCGCGACGATGCGCGGATGCTCGCGCGCGCCCATCTGGGCCCGCGGGTCGTTCTTCTGCACCTCATCGACGATCTGCGGATTGGAGGACGGCGCGATCGTCGGCTCGTAGCTCTGCTCGATCAGCGACTGGCAGCCGGTCAGCATCGTGGCGGCGAGCAACAGGGCCGCGACGGGCCTGGTCACCCCGCGTCCGGATACGATTGCAGCTGCCTGCCTTGCCTTCGCCATGTCTCTAGCCCACGCCCCTTGATGGGTCCGCTCCCGGTCTGCAGCCAAAGCATGCGGACACGGCGCGGATCGTGCGTTTGTGAATGCAGGAGATAGACGCGCCCCATACGGTCGGCAACTCCCTATTCAACAAACGGTTCCCATGTGGCTCCGGTGACACAGGGGGGCGACCAAATTGTGGCACCGGGCGCGGCAAAACCGCCGCGGCCCACGCTAAGGCACGGAACGGCCGAGGAATTTCGCGATGTCGGCGGGCTCCCGCCGGGCGAGGAAATCGCCGGCCGGCTCGTGGAAGCGGATTTTTCCATCCGTCACGTAGATCACCTCGTCCGCCAGCCGGCCGATATCCTCGGGCTGGTGGGTGATGAACAGCATGGTCGCCTGCGTCTCGGCAACGAGGCCGGCAAGCAGCGCCGCCATATCCGCCCGCATGGCGGGATCGAGTGCGGCGAAGGGTTCATCGAGCAGCAGGATCGGCCGGCGGCGCACCAGCGCGCGGGCCAGCGCCACCCGCTGCCGCTCGCCGCCCGACAGCGACCCGGGCAGGCGCGTCTCGTAGCCGCCGAGACCGACGCGGGCGAGCGCCTCGGACACGCGGCGCCGCCCCGCCGCATCCAGACGCAGCCCCGGATCGATGCCGAGGCCGACATTGTCGGCGATGGTGAGGTGGGAGAACAGGTTGTTGTCCTGGAAGACGATGGAGACCGGCCGCTCGGCGGGATCGCGGCCCGCCATGTCCTCGCCCAGCAGGCGGACCGAACCGGCCGCCGGCGGCTGGAAACCGACGATGACATTGAAGAGGGTCGACTTGCCCGCACCCGACGGGCCGACCACGGCGACGGCCGCGCCGGGCTTTATGGCGCAGTCGAAGGCGAGCGTCTTTCCGGCAAAGCGCACGGTGACATCGGAGAGGGCGATGGCGGTATCAGGCATCGGGGCCGGGCCTTTCGGGGACGCGCTCGGGAGCGGTCGAGGGCAGCGTCAGGAGCAGGCAGAGCACGCCCAGGATGAGCGCGATGCCGGCGGCATCGGCCGTGCGGTAGCTTGCCATGCGCGAATAAAGCAGCCAGGGCAGCGTGACGAAACCCTCCGCGCCGAAGATGGCGACGGCGCCGAGATCGCCGAGCGACAGCGCCATGGCGAAGGCAAAGGCGGTGAGGAAGGGTTTCTTCAGCGCCGGCCAGTCGATCGTCATGAGGCGGCGGGGACCCGTGATGCCGAGGCTGAGCGCGAGGCGCGCCGTGCGGGCAAGATGAGTGCGATAGGCAGGCCCCAGCACGCGCACCACGAAGGGAAGCGCCATCAGCGCATTGATGACGGTGACGATGGCCGGGGCGAAGCGGCCGGTTTCGCCGAAAAGCCGCAGCATGAGGAACCAGCCCGTGGCCACGACGACCGGCGGCACGAGCAGGATGAGCGAGCCGACGGCCGGAAGCGCGCCCGCCATTATCAGCCGGGCCGGGCCCGCCGCGCCGCTTTCGGCGAGCTGCGGCACCAGCACGACGGGCAGCGCGATGGCGAGGCTGAGGCTGGCGGAGGCAAGCGAGATCGCAAGGCTGGTGAGAAGCGCGCGGTGCAGCATCGGATCGAGCGCGAGCCGGCCGAAATCGGCGGCGAGGCCCGAAACGAGCGTCGCCAGCAGCGGCGCGGCGGTGAAGAGGGTGAAGGCGAGGATGACGAGCCCGTCCGTGACGCGCCGCCGGCGGCCGTCGAAGCGGCGGATGGCGCGGCCCGCCGTCACGCCCTCATCCTGCGGCCGGCCGAACAGCGAGAGCACGAACAGCAACAGCGCCGTAACCGCGATCTGCAGGAAGGCGAGCAGGACGGCGCGGGCGGGATCGAAATCGAAGCGCAGCGCCTGGTAGATCGCGACCTCGATGGTGGTGGCGGCCGGCCCGCCGCCGAGTGTCAGAACGAGGGTGAAGCTCGTGGCGCACAGCATGAAGACGAGGCCGGCAATGCCCGGCAGCACGCGCCGGATGACCGGCCATTCGATGAGCCGGAACACCGCCACGCCGCCCATGCCGAGATTGGCCGAACTCAGCCAGTATTCCGCCGGGATGCGGTCGAGCGCGGCGACGAGGAAGCGCACCGCGAGCGGCAGGTTGAAGAAGACATGGGCGATGAGGATGCCTGTCAGCCCGTAGACGCTGACCGGATTTTGCAGGCCGGCAAGGCGCAGGAGATCGTTCACCACGCCCTGGCGCCCCCAGATCTCGATGACGCCGAGGGCGGCGACGAGCGCCGGCAGGCCGAGCGGCACGGCCGACAGCCGCAGGATCCAGACGCGGCCGAGAAAGGCGCGCTGGCGCGCCAGGGCACGCGCCACGGGAATGGCGAGCGCCACCGACAGCAGCGTGGAAAGCGCGGCCTGAAGGAACGTGAAGCGCGCCACCCGCAGGATATAGGCATCGAACAAAGGCGCGCCCGCGCCGGCCCCTGCACCGGCCCCTGAACCGGCATGGGCAAGCAGCACGGCCGTCGCCACGCCGACGAAGGCCAGCACGCCGCCAAGCGCGAGCGCGCCGGCGATATCGAGCGTGCGTCTTTCGGCGCGGGCGAAGATCACGGTGTTGACCCGGCTACTTGGCGCTCATCACGGCGAGCCATTCGTCGATCCAGGCCTTGCGGTTGGCCGCGACCTCCTCCGGCGACATGAGGAAGGTCTTCTCCGGCTTGACCAGCGCATCGAAGGCGGCGGGCAGCGGATCACGGGTCTTGCCAGCCGGCATCATCCAGTTGGTTTCGGGAATGATCGACTGGAAATCCGGCCCCGTCATGTAGGTGAGGAACTGGCGGGCCAGCGCCTTGTCGCCGGCGGTGCGGGTGAGGCCGGCAACCTCGATCTGGATATAGTGGCCTTCCGAGAAGGCGGCCGCCTTGTAGCGCTCGTTCTTCTCCGCGATGACGTGATAGGCGGGCGAGGTCGTGTAGGACAGCACCATCGGCGCCTCGCCCTTGGTGAACAGGCCATAGGCTTCCGACCAGCCCGGCGTGACGGTCAGGACACGCCGCTTGAGCTTTTCCCAAGCCTCGGGCGCCTTGTCGCCATAGACCGACTTGACCCAGAGCAGCAGGCCGAGGCCCGGCGTGGAGGTGCGCGGATCCTCGATGACGATCTTCTCCGCGGGGTCGCCTTCGACCAGCTCCTTGAGGCTGGTCGGCGGGTTCTTCAGGGTCTCGCTGTCATAGACGACGGCGAAGTGGCCGTAGTCGTAGGGCAGGAACGTATCGTCGGAGAAGCCGCCGGGCACCGTCAGGTCCTTCGGCGAGAGGCCATGCGCCTCGAACAGGCCCGTGGCCTTCGCCTCGGCGATTAGATTGGTATCGAGACCGAGCACCACGTCGGCCTTGGTGCCCTCGCCCTCCAGCTTGAGGCGGGTCAGGAGCTCCACGCCATCGGCCACGCCGACCCATTCGACCTTGCAGCCGCATGTCTTCTCGAACTCTTCCTTGACCTTGGGGCCCGGGCCCCATTCGGCGATGAAGCTCTCATAGGTGTAGACGGTCAGCGTCTTTTCCTGCGCCGATGCGGGCACAGCGACACAAACGGCAAGCGCCGTAACCAATGTGGAAAGTAGCGTGCGCATCCGCGCCTCCTTGTTTGTCACAACGGGAATAGGGCGCTGGATTGAGCCGTCTAATCCCTCCGCCGGTACGAGCCGGATCAGGTTCTTCGGGTTGGCGTGACGCCTCTCAGCCAGCAGACCGAAACCTGCGGGCACCCCGTTAGAGCAGCACAAGGCATAATCCGGCCCGCGACGGCGCGCAAGGGGCGGACCGGAGAGCAAAGCCCGGCAGGCGGGAATGGACGGAAAATCGGCCTGTTCCGTAGGAAACAGCGGGCAAGGCGGCGCTGTGCGACCTTCTCATCACCGGACGAGAACAGCTCGTCGCATCCATCAGGCCAGAGATCAGGAGAGACCCATGCGCAAGACCATCGTTTCCGCCACTGTTGCCCTCGTCGCCGCCGTTTCCTTCGCGGCACCGTCATATGCCTGCTACGACAGCTATGGCTACGAGCAGCCGCAATGCTTCATCAAGAAGGTGAAGTCCTACGATTATTACGGCGACGTCGTGATCCGGAAGATCAAGATCTGCAACTGAGCGTCATCATAAATGACCTCCCCGAAGGCCCGGATGTCCCTGCATCCGGGTCCTTTGCTGTCGGGAGCGCGAGGAAACAGCCGGCGTCAGGCTGCTCAGGCGTAGGCGAAATCCGTGGTCTTGCTGACCAGGACGGCCTTCAGCTTTTCCAGCGCCCGGTTCTCGATCTGGCGGACGCGCTCCTTGGAGATGCCGAGCAGGACGCCCAGTTCTTCAAGCGTTGCACCGTTTTCGGCGAGGCGGCGGGCGCGGATGATCTTCATCTCGCGTTCGTTGAGTTCGCCGAGCGCCGAATAGAGCCAGAGATGGCGGCGTTCGCCATCGATGGAGCCTTCGGCCTGCTCGTCCGGCAGGGGAGCCTCGCTGGCGAGAAGATCGATGCGGCTGGCGCCCTCGCCCTCATTGGGCGAGATCGGCGCCTGCAGCGAGATGTCCGACGAGGACAGGCGCGCATCCATGGTGCGCACGTCGGCGGTGCTGACACCGATGGCGGCGGCGATTTCCTGATGCATGGCCTCGGCGGTGAGACGGGTATCGCCGCGGGCGAGACGGGCGCGCAGGCGGCGCAGGTTGAAGAACAGCGCCTTCTGCGCCGAGCTGGTGCCGCCGCGCACGATGGACCAGTTGCGCAGCACGTAATCCTGAACCGAGGCGCGGATCCACCAGCTGGCATAGGTGGAGAAGCGCACCTGCCGCTCCGGCTCGAAGCGGGCGGCGGCCTCCAGAAGGCCGATATAGCCTTCTTGCACGAGATCGCTGAGCGGCAGGCCGAAATTGCGGAACTTGCCCGCCATCGAAACGACCAGGCGCATATGGGCCATGGCGATGCGGTTGCGGGCTTCCTGATCGTGATTGTTCTTCCAGGCCTGGGCAAGCGCCTGTTCCTCGTCCCTCTCAAGGTAGGGCGCGGACATGGCAAGCTTGATCATGCGGCGCTCTGCGGTCGTCGTAGCCATGCGTCTCTCCACGTGAACCGAACCGGCTCCGGGGAGGCATGAACCACCCGTTCGCCCATAGAGAAGACAGTCCGGAGAGGCTAGTGGATCGCCCGGCACGGCCGGGACAATGCCGCGGCACAGCGCCCTTCGGTCATCCTCGGCCAGTCAAACGGGCGTGCCGCAAAAAAGTTCCATAAAAAAACCCGGCTGTCGCCAGCCGGGCTTTAAATCGTGACGGAGCGCCCTAGATCAGGCGGCCTCGTCCTGGCTGTCATCTTCCTCGATGGCCTTGCCGCGCTTCGGACCCTTGGCGAGGTTCGTCTCGACGAGACGGACGGCTTCGGTTTCCGACATCTTGTTGACGGCGGCGATTTCGCGGGCCATGCGGTCGAGAGCGGCTTCGTAAAGCTGGCGCTCGGAATAGGACTGCTCCGGCTGGTTCTCGGCGCGATAGAGGTCACGGACCACTTCGGCAATCGAGATCAGGTCGCCGGAATTGATCTTGGCATCGTATTCCTGCGCGCGGCGCGACCACATGGTGCGCTTCACGCGGGCCTTGCCCTGGACAACCTTCAGCGCGCGGTCGACGAAATCGGTCTCCGACAGTTTGCGCATGCCGATGGAAACGGCCTTGGCAACCGGCACCTTGAGACGCATCTTGTCCTTTTCGAAATCGATGACAAAAAGCTCAAGCTTCATGCCGGCGACTTCCTGCTCCTCGATGGCCACGATCTGGCCGACACCGTGGGCGGGATAGACGATCGACTCGCCGGTCTTGAAGCCCTGGCGCGTGGAAGATTTCTTCTGCTGGGTCGTCATTCTGTTCAAATACTCCCTGTTACACTCCCCGATGAGGCCGGGGTGGGTCCGGGGACCCGGGAAAGACGGGGGGCACCCTGCGGTGTCACCACTCTGGTCCGTCCGCCATGCGCAAAGAGGTCCACTGCAACGCGATCACATGCGAGCAACCGAGGTTGCCTATGGGAGGTGAGCGACGGTGAGGGATCGTTTGCTTTCGTGGTGGTGTTCGGGCACGCAAAATGCCGCGATGTGGATCAGTATCAGGACCCTACCACAAAAAAGTGCCGAAATCAATAATTTGCTTCGCATGGGTCATCAAGCCTGCCCTATCGCCTTTTGGCGAGGACAGGCTTTTTTCCCCAGCTTCGGCGGCCGCCGTGCGGCCGGTCAGTCGCCCTTGCCCGGATTGGGCGAGAAGTACTGCTCGTACTTGCCTTCCACGCCGTCCATTTCCTTGGCCTCGGGCATCGCATCCCGCTTCACGGTGATATTGGGCCAGATAGACGCGAATTCCGTATTGATCTTCAACCACTTGTCGAGGCCCGGCTCCGTATCGGGCTTGATCGCCTCGGCGGGACATTCCGGCTCGCAGACGCCGCAATCGATGCACTCGTCCGGGTGGATGACCAGGAAGTTCTCGCCTTCGTAGAAGCAGTCGACAGGGCAGACTTCGACACAGTCCGTATATTTGCAGCGGATGCAGTTGTCGGTCACGACATACGTCATGATGAACTCCAGAAAAATCACAAGCAGGCGGACGGCGGAACCGTCCATTGCCGCAAAGCCTGTCACGCAATCGGCTGGCAGACAGCAGGAGATGCGGGAAGCAGGCTGTCCGGTGGCTGAGGTAAAGGCTTTGCGGGCGCTTTGCAAGCGTAATACATGCGCGATCTGCGGCTTGCGAGGTATAGAATTCTAAAGCGCGGCCCGGAACGGCCCGGCACTCAGTCGTCGCCTTCGCCCGGATAATCGTGCAGGCGGTCGATCTCGCGGCGTTCGCGCTTGGTGGGCCGGCCGGCGCCGCGCTCGCGCGTGGCCTGGGCGAAGAGATTGCGTTCCTCGCGCGGCGGCGGGGGCGGCGTCATGTCGCTGTAGAGAAGGCGGGCCTCCTCATAGGGGCCGCGGCGCTCGCCGGTCTGGAGCACCTTCACCACCATGTCGTGGCGCTCGAGCGAAAGCACGACGACATCACCGGGACTCACGGCATAGGAGGGCTGGCGGACGGCGAGATCGTTGACGCGCACATCGCCCGCCTCGACGGACTTCGCCGCCAGCGAGCGCGACTTGCGCAGGCGCGCGAAGAACAGCCACTTGTCGATGCGCTGTCGCGCCTGACCTTCCGGCTGTTCCTCGTCGCGCGCCATGGCCTACTTCTTCAGTTGCTCCTTGAGCGCCGCGAGCTTTGCGAAGGGCGAATCCGGATCGATCGGCTTCTCCTTGCGGGGCGGACGGGCCTCGAACTTCGCCTGTTGCGGCTTTCCGCCGCGCTCGTTGCGCTCGCCGCGCTGTTCGTTGCGGTCGCGGTTGCCACCCTGCGGCTTTCCGTCGCGGCCGCCGCGGTTCTGGTCGGGACGGCCGCGGCCGCCTTCGCGACGCTCGCCGCGCTCACCGGCCTGCTGGCCGCGGTTGCGGTCGCCGCCACGGCGTTCGCCACGCTCGGGCCGCTCGCCGCCATGACGGTGGCCGCCCTGGCGCTGGTTGTCGTGGCGCGAACCCGGACGCCAAAGCAGCACGGGCTTGGCCTCGACCGGCTCGGCGCTTTCGCCGGCAGCCTCGGGGGCTGCGGCGTCCGATGCGGGCGGGGCTTCCGCCGTCTCGGCGGCCGGTGTCTCTTCGACGGGCGTTTCGGACGCGGGTGCTTCCGCGACAGGGGCTTCGCCGGCCGTTTCCTCGGCAGCGTCGGCCTGCGCCTCGTCGGCATCGCCATCCTGCTCGCCTGCGGCGTCCGCCGGAGTGGCGGCGGCCGCATCGGCCGGGGCCTGGGCGGCGAGGAAGGCGGCGGCCTCTTCGGCGGTCACGCTGTCGGCGCGGTAGCCGAGACCCTTGAGGATCTCTTCCATGTCGTCGGGCGTGGCGCCGAGGATGGACAGCATGGCGGTCGTCGCGGTGAAGCGGCGGCCGTCATAGGCGCCGTCCGGACGCGGCGTACCCGGCTTCCACTGAAGCAGCGGGCGGATGAGATCGGCGAGACGCTCGAGAATGTCGATGCGCACGGCGCGCTTGCCGAGGAACCGGAAGCCGGCGAGCTTGTAGAAGGTGCGCTCGAAGCTCGGATCGGTGACGACCGACGTGCGGCCGGCGGCGAGGACCGGAATGAGATCGCCATAGCCCGGCTTGTCGAGGCCGTCGTTCTTCAGCGCCCAGAGCAGCGTGATGAGTTCGGCCGGGGCCGGCTTCAGGAGTGCGGGCATGAAGATGTGGTAGGCGCCGAAGCGGATGCCGTGCTTGCGCATGGAGGCGCGGCCGTCCTGGTCAAGCGACTTCACGTCGTCGGCCACGTCACGGCGGAACAGCACGCCGAGGTTTTCGACGAGCTGGAAGGCCAGGCCCTTGGCGAGACCCTGCAGGTCTTCCGCACGGGAAAGATCGTCGAGCGGCTTCAGGACGGTGGCGATGTGATGGTTCACGAAACGCTCGATGCGGGCGGCGACATGGTCGCGCGCATTGCCCGTCAGCTGCTCGTCGGAGAGCAGGATGACGCGCGGGCGCATGATGTGATCGGACGCGGCAAGACGGGCGACGGGATCGCCCAGCCAGCGCACGGTGCCATCGGAGCCGAGCGCGAGGTCGCCATTGCCGGCCGCATGCAGGCGCGCGGCCCGGGCTTCGAACTCCAGCGCAAGCGCCTTCTGCGCAGCCGCCTGCACGGCCTTCGCATCGGGACCTTCCGTTCCGGAGACGAGCGTGAACCGGAAACCGGCCAACTGCCCGACATGATGTCCTTCCACGAAGACATCGCCATTCACACTGATTTCAGCTTCCAGCATCGCATTCTCTCTCAGGCGCTTCATGAGCACAGATGTCCTGCGATCAACAAAGCGTTTCGTCAACCGTTCATGTAACGCATCGGACAATCGGTCTTCGATTTCCCGCGTCTTTTCCTGCCAGTGTGTCGGATCGGCAAGCCATCCGGGCCGATTCGACACATAGGTCCACGTCCTTATCTGCGCGATTCGCGCCGAAAGCGTGTCGATCTCGCCATCCGTGCGATCCGAGCGGCGGACCTGGTCGGCCATGAAGTCCTCGTTGACCGTGCCGCGCCGGACGAGATCCGCATAGAGCGTCGAGATGAGGTCGGCATGCTGGGCCGGCGTAATGCGGCGATAGTCGGGCAGCGCGCAGGCCTCCCACAGCTTTTCGACGCGCTCGGGCGTGGTGGCGAGCTCACGGATATCGGGGTAGCGCGACAGGTGCTCCAGCGCCTGCTGGTCGACCGCCGGAAGCGCCCGCGTCAGCCCGCCGATCGGCGGGGCGGCCTCCAGCGACA
Source organism: Shinella oryzae (assembly GCF_023038235.1). Classification (NCBI taxonomy): domain Bacteria; kingdom Pseudomonadati; phylum Pseudomonadota; class Alphaproteobacteria; order Hyphomicrobiales; family Rhizobiaceae; genus Shinella; species Shinella oryzae. Next base: position 2,888,682 of record NZ_CP081987.1, read on the forward strand.
GGCGAAGCGATTGCAGCGAGGAATAATCGAAGCGGGTCGTGCGCCATTGCAGAACCTTGACCGGATCGAACTGGTGCGTCTCGATGCGCTCGACAAGCTCCTCATCGAAGGGATCGACGCGGCCCGTGACGCCGAACGTGCCGTCGCGCAGATGGCGGCCGGCGCGGCCGGCGATCTGGGCAAGCTCGGCCGGATTGAGATTGCGGAACTGGTAGCCGTCGAACTTGCGGTCCTGCGCGAAGGCGACGTGATCGACATCGAGGTTGAGGCCCATGCCGATCGCGTCCGTCGCGACGAGATATTCGACATCGCCCTCCTGGTAGAGTGCGACCTGTGCATTGCGTGTGCGCGGCGAAAGCGCGCCGAGCACCACCGCCGCCCCGCCGCGCTGGCGGCGGATGAGCTCGGCGATCGCGTAGACCTCGTCGGCGGAGAAGGCGACGATGGCCGTGCGCTGCGGCAGGCGGGTGATCTTCTTGGAGCCGGAATAGAACAGCTGGGAAAGCCGCGGGCGCTCGATGACATGGATGCCCGGCAGCATCTGCTCGAGGATCGGCTTCATCGTGCCCGCACCCAAAAGCAGCGTCTCGTCGCGCCCGCGCAGATGCAGCACCCGGTCGGTGAAGATGTGGCCGCGCTCCAGATCGCCGGCAAGCTGCACCTCGTCGATGGCGACGAAGGAGGCGCGCGTCTCGCGCGGCATGGCCTCCACCGTGCAGACCGAAAAGCGCGCCATGTGCGGCGTGATCTTCTCCTCGCCGGTGATGAGCGCGACATTGTGCTGGCCGACCCGCTCGACGAGGCGCGTATAGACCTCGCGCGCCAGAAGGCGCAGAGGCAGGCCGATAATGCCCGTCTCATGTGCCACCATGCGTTCGATTGCGTAGTGGGTCTTGCCCGTATTGGTCGGGCCGAGCACCGCGGTGACCCCGCGGCCGCTCACAATCATGGGTGCTTGCGACAAGACATGCCCCGGCTGGTTCCGTTTCCGGCAACAGATGCCCATCGCAGCCACCGATGGCAAGGGGCAAGGCGAAATGCGCCGGATTTTCCGATGTTTTGCCGGCTCAGGGAACAGCCGCGGAACGAAACGGAGACGAATCGCTGACTCGCCCGCATTCCGGCTTTGTTCACCGCAAGTGCTTGATCGGACTCACGATCCCGCCACAAGATGCTGAATCGGGCCGCTCGTCATGACACCTCTAGAGGCAGGCTATCGGCCCCGATGCGGCATAGCCGGCAAGACCGCATGCCGTCAGGCCCGCCACGAGGATCAGCCCGTGCCAGGCGAGATCGATCCGCGGATGCATGCGCAGCTTCCCGTCGAACAGACACATGAGAAGCGTAACCACGCTGATCACAGCGATTGCCATAAAGGCAAACTGAAGCGGCGGGAAATAAAGCAAGATGAGCTGCCAGCAGCTCCGCGCCCTGAACGGCCCCGCCTCCAGATAGGCGGCTGACGCGAACCCGACCCAAAGCAAGAGATGAGCAAGCACGAGAAGCCGCTTGAACCGCGTCATCGCGATTTCCCCGCCGCATCATTGCCGCTAACCTGCAAGACCATACCAATCGCCCCGATAGTCAGGGTTGAATCGCATGGAAAAGACAACAGGCGGTTAAAGAGGCGTGGACACCTTTCACACCGGATGGTCGTAGATATCCGTGCCGTCCCAGGCGCTTCCGGTGTCGTAGAGGGGGAAGACCTCCTCGGTGAGGTAGGGGCCGCCGCCGACAGATTCCTTGGAGGACATCAGCACGAAGCGGTTCACCATGAAGGGGGCGGTGTGGAAGTTGCCGCGGCCGGTGAGGTAGCGCGCGACATCCTCGGTGCGGGCATTGCGCAGGCGCGCCAGCGTGACATGCGGCGTGAACTTGCGCGGATCGGCCGGCAGCCCGAGCCGCTGGCAGATGCGCTCGATTTCCGCCTGAAGCGCATACATTTCCGGCGCCTGGGTGACGCCGGCGAAGATGGAATGCGGCTTCTTCGACCCGAAGGAGCCGATGCCGGACAGCGCCAGCTGGAATTCCGGCCGCTCGATGCGGTCGAGCCGGTCGACCACCTCGTCGGCCGTGCGGCCGTCGATGTCGCCGATGAAACGAAGGGTTATGTGGAAGTTCTCGACATCGATCCAGCGGGCTCCGGGAAGGCCGCCTCTCAAAAGCGAGAGGCTCATCGCCGCGTTGCGCGGCACTTCGAGGGCGACGAAAAGTCTCGGCATGATGACCTCTCCCTACTGGAATGTAACGTCAGCGAATCACGCAAAGCCGTTTCGCGCAACCCTAATTTCGCACCCGCGAGAATTACTCCCCGGCCTTGAGGGAGGTCAGGAAACGTTCGGCGGCCGGAAGCATCGCCTGCACCATTGCATCCACGCCTTTCGCGTTGGGGTGCATGCCGTCCTCCAGCTGGAGATCGGCCTTGGTGACGACGCCTTCGAGGAAGAACGGATAGAGCGGCACGTTGTGCTTCTCGGCGAGCTTGCCGTAGACGGCGTTGAAGCGCTCGGCATATTCGGGGCCCATGTTCGGCGGCGCGAGCATGCCGGCGAGCAACACGGCGATGCCGCGCTCCTTCAGCCGCGTGATCATCGTGTCGAGGTTCTTTTCGGTCTCTTCGGGCGCAATGCCGCGCAGCGCATCGTTGGCGCCGAGTTCGAGGATCACGCCCTGCGTGCCGTCGGGGATCGACCAGTCGAGGCGCGCAAGGCCGCCGGAGGTCGTATCGCCGGAAACGCCGGCATTGGCGATCTCCACCTCATGCCCCTTGGCACGCAGGGCGGCTTCCAGCTTGACGGGGAAGGCGTCGCCCGCCGGAAGCTGGTAGCCGGCCATCAGGCTGTCGCCGAAACCGACGAGCTTGACGGGCTCGGCGCGCGCGGCACCGACGGATAACAAAGCTGTGATCGCAAGGGCGGTTAAAAATCCGAGCGTCGCTTTAAACGCCATGGCGAGGTTCCTAGATTGCTGGCATTGCGGTTCTTCACAATCATATAGGGCAGAATTCCTTGGCCAAAAGCATCATCGATCTCAAAAAAGCCGATCTCACCCTGGGCCAGGCGGCCGCCTCCGTGCATGTGCTCAAGGGGATCAACCTTTCGATCGATGCGGGCGAATCGGTCGGCATCGTCGGACCCTCGGGTTCCGGCAAGTCGACGCTGCTGATGGTTCTGGCCGGCCTGGAGCGGCTCGACAGCGGCGAAATCCACATCGACGGCGCCGGGCTGCACGGCATGAACGAGGACCAGGTCGCCGATTTCCGCGGCCGCAATATCGGCATCGTCTTCCAGTCCTTCCACCTCATTCCCAACATGACGGCGCTGGAAAACGTCGCGGTGCCGCTGGAACTGGCCAATGTGGCCGGCGCCTTCGACATCGCGCGACGCGAGCTGACGGCCGTCGGGCTGGGTGAGCGCCTGTCGCACTATCCCGGCCAGCTCTCGGGCGGCGAACAGCAGCGCGTGGCGATTGCCCGCGCACTGGCGCCCTCGCCCAAGCTGCTGATCGCCGACGAACCGACCGGCAATCTCGACACCGAAACCGGCCGGCAGATCGCCGACCTCCTGTTTTCCAAGCAGGCCGAGCGCGGCATGACGCTGGTGCTGGTGACGCACGACCCCGCCCTTGCCGCCCGGTGCAGCCGGCAGGTCGCCATGCGCTCGGGCGAGATCGTCTCGGGTGCCGCGCCCGCGGCGACCGTTTCCGAGGCGGTGCCGGCATGAGGATCGGTGCGGTCCTCAAACAGTTTCCGCTTGCCCTTCGCCTGGCGCTGCGCGAGATGCGCGGCGGCCTGAAGGGCTTCTACATCTTCCTCGCCTGCATCGCGCTCGGCACGGCGGCCATTGCCGGCGTCAATTCCGTTTCCAGCGCCATCACGCAGGCGATCGCCGCGCAAGGCCAGTCGCTATTGGCCGGCGACGTGCGTTTCGAGCTGCGCAACCGCATGGCGACGCCGGAGGAAATGGCCTATTTCCAGGGCCTCGGCGACGTGTCGCTATCGACCGGGTTGCGCTCCATGGCGCGCCTGCCCGACGGGTCCGACCAGACGCTGGTGGAGGCGCGCGGCGTCGACGGCGCCTATCCGCTCTACGGCGCGCTAGAAACCGTGCCGCAACAGCCCTCCGCCGACCTGATGGCCCGGCAGGGCGATGCCTGGGGCGCCATCGTCGCGCCGCTGCTCCTCGACCGGCTCAACATCGCCGTCGGCGACGAGATCCTGCTCGGCAACGCGAAGATCAAGGTGACGGCGACCATGGCGCGCGAGCCGGATGCCGTTTCCGAAGGGTTCGGGCTTGCCCCGCGCCTGATGCTATCGGAACAGGCCTTGCAGGCCAGCGGACTGATCCAGACCGGCAGCCTCGTCGAAAACGCCTACCGCATCCGCCTGACCAATCCCGATGCGTCCATCGCGACGATCCGGGACGATTCGGCAAAGGCGTTCCCGACCGCGGGATGGTCGATCCGTACCGCCGACAGCGCGGCCCCCTCGCTCACCGCCAACATCACGCGGTTTTCACAATTCCTGACGCTGGTCGGCCTCACGGCGCTGATCGTCGGCGGCGTGGGCGTGGCGAACGCGGTGCGGGCCTATCTCGATTCCAAGCGCTCGGTCATCGCCACCTTCAAATGCCTTGGCGCGCCGGCCTCGCTGGTGGCGCTCGTCTATCTCACGCAGATCGCGCTGATCGCCGCCGTCGGCATTCTCATCGGCCTCGTCGCGGGCGCGCTGATGCCGCTCGTTGCCATGCAGTTCCTCGAAGGCGTGCTGCCGGTGCCGGCCGAGGCGCAGCTTTATCCCTCCGCCCTGCTGCTGGCCGCCGTGTTCGGCCTTCTGACCGCACTCGCCTTCGCCATCATGCCGCTCGGCCATGCCCGCGAGGTGCCGGCGACGGCGCTGTTCCGCGAGCAGGGATTCCAATCGTCACGCCTGCCGAGCTGGCCCTATGTGCTGGGTGCTGCCGCATTCCTGGCGGCGCTGGCGGGACTGGCGATCTTCACCGCCTATGACCGCTACATCGCTTCGGTGTTCCTCGGCGCCATCGCCTTCGCCTTCGTGGTGCTGCGCGCCGTCGCCATGCTGATCACGGCAATCGCCAAGCGCAGCCCGCGGGTGAACTCGCCCTCGCTCAGGCTCGCCATCGGCAACATCCACCGGCCGGGCGCGCTCACATCCTCGGTCGTGCTGTCGCTCGGCCTGGGGCTCGCGCTGCTCGTGACGCTGACGCTGATCGACGGCAATTTGCGCCGTGAGCTGACCGGCAGCCTGCCGGACCGCGCGCCGAACTTCTTCTTCGTCGACATCCAGGGCAGCGAACTCGACGGCTTCCGCAACGTGCTCTCCGCCAACATGCCCGAGGGCAAGATCATCGAGGTGCCGATGCTGCGCGGCCGCGTGATGGAGCTGAACGGCGTGGATGTCGCCAAGGTGGAGGTGCCGCCGGAGGGCCAATGGGTGCTGCGCGGCGACCGCGGCATCACCTATGCGAAGAACGTGCCGGAGAATTCGACGCTGAGCGCGGGCGAATGGTGGCCGGAGGATTATACGGGCGAACCGCTCGTCTCCTTCTCCACCGACGAGGGCCGCGAACTCGGCCTGAAGCTCGGCGACACCGTGACCGTCAACGTGCTCGGCCGCAACATCACGGCGCGCATCGCCAACTTCCGCAATGTCGAGTGGGAATCGCTGTCGATCAACTTCGTGATGGTCTTCTCACCCAACACCTTCGCCGGCGCGCCGCATGCCTGGCTCGCCACCGTGATCGATCCGGGCGCGACGGCGGCGCAGGAAGCCACGACGCTGAGAGCCATCACCAATGCCTATCCGACCGTGACCAGCGTGCGCGTCAAGGATGCGCTCGATGTGGTGAACGAGCTGGTCGGCCAGCTGGCGACCGCCATCCGCGCCGCCGCCGCCGTGGCGCTGATCGCCTCCATCCTGGTGCTGGCCGGCGCGCTGGCTGCCGGCAACCGGGCGCGCGTGCACGATGCCGTCGTCCTGAAGACGCTGGGCGCCACCCGCGCCACGCTGATCCGCGCCTTCAGCTACGAATACCTGATGCTCGGGCTGGCGACGGCGGTGTTTGCGCTCTTTGCCGGCGGCGTATCGGCCTGGTTCGTGGTGGCCCGCATCATGAAGCTGCCGTCGAGCTTCCTGCCGGATGTGGCCGTGATGACTGTGGCGACGGCGCTGATCATGACGGTCGGTATCGGCCTGGCCGGGACGTGGCGCATTCTGGGACAGAAGGCCGCGCCGGTGCTGCGGGAGCTCTAAATCGCACGCCCCACTACTCTCCCTGGGGTCGCAGGTCTTGTGCACAACACAATTGATGCGCATATTTACGTCAGGCAAGCTGGAGCCCCGCAGCGGCTGCCCGGACCCGGAGAAAGCGTTTCGAACCGTCGAAGCGAATAACCGGGCGCCCGACACCGTATAGACTATGGGGCTTGAACATAGAGGAAAACATGGCTGATCTCCGTAACTACCAGACTCGAACGGTGAATACCGGCGCTCAGGCCGGCGCCGTCATCGACCAGGGCCTGCGCACCTACATGCTTCGGGTCTACAACCTGATGGCATTGGGTCTCGCGATCACGGGTGTCGTCGCCTACTTCGCTTCGCAGGCTGCCTTTGCCGGCGGCCAGCTCACGAGCTTCGGCTACGCCATCTATGTGAGCCCGCTGAAGTGGGTCGTGATGCTCGCCCCGCTCGCCCTCGTCTTCTTCCTGAGCTTCCGCATCCAGTCGATGAGCGTCGGCGCAGCGCAGACGACGTTCTGGATCTATGCGGGCCTGATGGGCCTGTCGCTCTCGTCGATCTTCCTGGTCTACACGGGCGCCAGCATCGCGCAGACCTTCTTCGTCTCGGCCGCCGCCTTCGGCGCGCTGTCGCTGTTCGGCTACACGACGAAGCGTGATCTCTCCGCGATGGGCTCGTTCCTGATCATGGGCCTGTTCGGCCTGATCATCGCCTCGCTCGTCAACCTGTTCCTTCAGTCGTCGGCACTCGACTTCGCCATCTCCGCGATCGGCGTTCTCGTCTTCGCCGGCCTGACTGCCTGGGACACGCAGAAGATCAAGGAAATGTATTTCGAGGCCGACGATGCCGCCGTGGCCGGCCGCAAGGCCATCATGGGCGCGCTGACGCTCTACCTCGACTTCATCAACCTCTTCCTCTTCCTGCTGCGCTTCCTCGGCAACCGCGAGTAAGCCAGGCAGCCGAAGGGCTGGTTATCGACACCCCGCCGGCGACGGCGGGGTTTTTTATGGTGCGCTTTCCTTTGCCGCGCCCCTGCGGCGATCAAATCGTCGCGCCTGCCGGGGCCTGCGGTTGACAAGCCTCTTTTCCTGCGCCACCTGAGGGCAAAGGCCGCGCTGCAAGCCCCGCGCGGCCGCGTTCGCGCAAGAGGCTCCAAAATGTCCTTCTCCTTCGACTTTGAACCGAAGCCGCGGCGCCAGTCCGTCGGTGTCGATGTCGGCGGCGTGCTGGTCGGCGGCGGCGCGCCTGTCGTCGTCCAGTCGATGACCAACACCGATACCGCCGATATCGATGGCACGGTGGCGCAGGTCGCAGCCCTGCATCGCGCCGGTTCGGAAATCGTGCGCATCACCGTCGACCGCGACGAGAGTGCGGCCGCCGTGCCGAAGATCCGCGAGCGCCTGGAGCGCCTGGGCCTCGACGTGCCGCTGGTCGGCGACTTCCACTATATCGGCCACAAGCTGCTGGCCGATCATCCGGCCTGCGCCGAGGCGCTGGCGAAATACCGCATCAATCCCGGCAATGTCGGCTTCAAGGACAAGAAGGACAAGCAGTTCTCGGCCATCGTCGAGACCGCCATCCGCTACGACAAGCCGGTGCGCATCGGCGTCAACTGGGGCTCGCTCGACCAGGAGCTCCTGACCCGGCTGATGGACGAGAACCAGGACAGGGGCTCGCCGCTCACCGCCCAGCAGGTGATGCGCGAGGCGATCTGCCAGTCGGCACTGCTTTCGGCTGAGATGGCCGAGGAGATCGGCCTGCCGCGCAGCCGCATCATCCTCTCGGCCAAGGTGTCGGCCGTGCAGGACCTCATCGCCGTCTACGCCATGCTCTCGTCGCGCTCCGACCATGCGCTGCATCTCGGCCTCACCGAAGCCGGCATGGGCACCAAGGGCGTCGTCGCCTCCTCCGCCTCGCTCGGCATTCTCATGCAGCAGGGCATCGGCGATACGATCCGCATCTCGCTGACGCCGGAGCCCGGCGGAGACCGCACCCGCGAGGTGCAGGTGGCGCAGGAACTGCTGCAGGTCATGGGCTTCCGCCAGTTCATTCCCGTGGTCGCCGCCTGTCCGGGATGCGGCCGCACCACCTCCACGGTGTTCCAGGAACTGGCGCAGAAGATCCAGGACGACATCCGCAAGAACATGCCGGTGTGGCGCGGGAAATATCCCGGCGTGGAAGGCCTCAAGGTCGCCGTCATGGGCTGCATCGTCAACGGGCCGGGCGAAAGCAAGCATGCCGATATCGGCATCTCGCTGCCCGGCACCGGCGAACTGCCGATCGCTCCCGTCTATATCGACGGCAAGAAGGCGATGACGCTGCGCGGCACCAACATCGCCGGCGACTTCGAGGCACTGGTCAACGACTATATCGAGAAGCGCTACGGCCAGGGCCAGGCGGCCGCGGAATGAGCCTTCCGGCGCGGCTCAAAGCCGCGTCGTCAGGAGCTTGAAGCCGGCAAAGGCGAAGAAGGCGGCCATGACGCCCTCGATGGCACGGCGCGACTTCAGATAGGCGCGGTGCACCGGTGCGAGCGAGAAGACCAGCGCGAAGCCGAGAAAGACGCAGACGCCCATAACCATGCAGCCGGCGATGAAGGTCGCCATGACGCCGCCCGGTGCGCCCGGCGGCATGCCGAGCGACGTCAGCATGATCCAGTTGAAGATCGCCTTTGGGTTGGTGATGTGGATGCCGAGCCCCTTGAGATATTGTCGCCGCGGCGACAGCGCCGGCATGGCCGCGATCTGCGCGCGGTAGGTTTCCTCGCTCTTGCGTGCGGCGCGATACGCGTTCCAGGCCAGCCACAGCAGGTAGCAGCCGCCGACGATCTTCAGCACGATGATCGCCTCGCCATAGGTGCGGATGAGGGCGGACAGGCCCGAGGCGGTGAGGATCGCCCAGACATAGGAGCCCGTGAGGACGCCAAGCGCGAGCGCCACGCCCGCCTGCCGGCCGCGGCTGATCGATGTCGAGATGATCGCGAGGATCGCCGGGCCCGGCGAGGCGGTCCCGATGAGGTACGCCGTCCAGGCGACGGCAAGCTGCGGCAGGTAGGGGGTAAGGTCGGTCATGGGGTCACCGGATGGATTTGCGGCAACGATACGCGATCCGCTTGTCGTCCGACAGCCGGAGAATTGCACCACATGTCCCTGTCGGGGCGTGACGGGAAGCATCCCCCTCATCCGGCCCTTCGGGCCACCTTCTCCCCGCTTGGGAGAAGGTGCCGGCAGGCGGATGAGGGGGCTGGCGAAAATTCAGACGATCTCTTCAAGCGCCGCGATCAGGCGGTCGCATTCTTCCGGCGTGCCGATGGTGATGCGCAGGAAATCCGAGATGCGGGGCTTGGCGAAGTGGCGCACGAGCACCGCCCGCTCGCGCAGGCCGCTCGCGAGCGCCTCGCCGCTGTGATCGGGGTGGCGGACGAAGACGAAATTCGCCTGCGAGGGCAAAACCTCGAAGCCGCGCTGGCGCAGCGCACCGGTGACGCGTTCGCGGCTCTCGATGACCTTGCCGCGCGTCTCGTCGAACCATGCGCGGTCATCGATGGCGGCGGTGGCGCCGGCCTGGGCGATGCGGTCGAGCGGATAGGAATTGAAGCTGTCCTTGACGCGCTCCAGCGCATCGATCAGCGGGCGCTGGCCGATGGCGTAGCCGACGCGCAGGCCGGCCAGCGAGCGCGACTTGGACAGCGTGTGCACCACGAGCAGGTTGTCGTATGTCTTCGTCAGCGGGATCGCGCTTTCGCCGCCGAAATCGATATAGGCCTCGTCGATCACCACCGGCTGGTCGGGATGGGCGGCAACCAGCGCCTCGATGGCGGAAAGCGGCAGGCCGATGCCCGTCGGCGCGTTCGGGTTGGCGAGGATGATGGCGCCGCAGGGGCGGTCATAATCCTTGAGGTCGACGGTGAAATCGTCCTTCAGCGCGATCTCCACCGCCTCGATGCCGAACAGGCGGCAATAGGTCGGGTAGAAGCTGTAGGTGATATCGGGGTAGAGGAGCGGCTTCTCGTGCTTGAGCAGGGCGGCGAAGACATGCGCCAGCACCTCGTCGGAACCGTTTCCGACAAACACCTCGTCCTCCGCCACGCCATGAAAGCGGGCGATCGACTGGCGCAGCGCCAGCGCCGACGGGTCTGGATAGAGCTTCAGGCTGTCGGCGACGGCAGCCTGCATGGCGGCGATGGCCTTGGGCGACGGCCCGTAGGGATTTTCATTGGTGTTGAGCTTGATGAGATCTTGAATGCGCGGCTGTTCGCCCGCGACATAGGGCTTGAGCGTGGCGACGATCGGCGACCAGAATTTGCTCATGGCGTCAGTTCCTGCGATTGGCGATGAAGTGGGCGGTTTCGATAAGGATTCCGGCCCGATGGCTGAAGGGCGCAAGAAGCGCCTCGGCCTCCTTCACAAGCGCCTGGAGGCGGTCTTCCGCCCAGGCCTGCCCGCGGCGCGCCACCAGCGTCGCCTTGCCGCGCTCCGCATCCTTGCCCGTCGCCTTGCCCATGGTGGCGGCATCGGCGGTGAGATCGAGCAGGTCGTCGGCGATCTGGAACGCCAGGCCGACGGTTTCGCCGTAGCGGCGCAGCGTCGCGCGATCGGCAGGCGACGCGCCCGCGATGATCGCGCCGGCCTCGCAGGCAAAGCGCAACAGCGCCCCCGTTTTCATCGCCTGCAATGTGACGATACCGGCCTCGTCCGGCGCCGTCTTCTCGGCATCGAGATCGAGTGCCTGGCCGCCGGCCATGCCGCCGATGCCCGCGGCGCGCGAAAGCGCCAGCACGAGCGCTGTTTTCGTGGCGTCGGGCAGCCGCGTTTCGGGCGAAGCGACGATATCGAAGGCGAGCGTCAGAAGGCTGTCTCCGGCAAGGATCGCGGCGGCCTCGTCGAAGGCGATGTGCACGGTCGGCTGGCCGCGGCGCAGGTCGTCATCGTCCATGGCCGGCAGGTCGTCATGCACCAGCGAATAGCAGTGGATGCATTCCAGCGCGGCACCGACGCGCAGCGCCGTCTCGCGCTCCGCTCCGTCAAACAGCGCGGCCGCCTCGATGACGAGGAACGGGCGCAGGCGCTTGCCGCCGTTCAGCACGCCGTGGCGCATGGCGGCGAGAAGCCGCGCCGGGCGCGCGATCTCGCCCGGCTGCACATCCGCAGAGAGCAGCGTGGCCAGGACGGTCTCCACCGCCTCGCCATTGCTCTTCAAGAGGGACAGAAATTCCTGATGACGCTCGCTCATGGCCGCTCTTTGGCATGGCCCCCCGGCCGAAGCAACGGGAAGGACGGGATGGCGACAAAGAATCGCGGCACAGTGCTGGTTTTTGGCGCGCCGGAACGGTATGAAGTCGCAACACTAGAAGGACGGGCGCCGGCACTTGGACATCGTACCTGAGACGCGGGAAGACACGATCGAAAGGGAGACGCAGCCCGATGACAGGGATGGCTGGATGACCCGCCTCCGCAGGAACTGGCGACGCCTCTGTCTGGCGCTTCTGGCCTTCATTGCCCTGCCCTATGTGCTGATCCTGCTCTATACCGTGGAATTCGTCCGTCCGATCTCCACCCTCATGCTGCGCGATGTCGTGCTGCTGCGCGGCTATGACAGACAATGGGTGGATTTCGAGGACATCTCGCCCAATGTGGTGCGCGCCGTGATGATGTCGGAGGACGGGCAGTACTGCCGTCATGCCGGCGTCGACTGGGGCGCCATGCGCGAGGTCGTCAACGAGGCGCTGGCCGGCGAGCAGACGCGCGGGGCCAGCACCATCCCCATGCAGACCGCCAAGAACCTCTTCCTGTGGAACGGCCGCTCCTTCGTGCGCAAGGCCATGGAGGTGCCGCTCGCCGTGGTCGCGGACTTCGTCTGGAGCAAGCGCCGCCTGATGGAAATCTACCTCAACGTCGCCGAATGGGGCCCTGGCATCTACGGCATCGAGGCGGCGGCGCAGTATCATTTCAACGTTTCCGCCGCCAAGCTCTCGCGCCGCCAGGCAGCACTGCTGGCGGTCTCGCTGCCCAATCCCTATACACGCAATGCCGGCAAGCCCGGCCCTGGCCTGCAGAGCCTGGCGCGGCTGATCGACCGGCGGGCGGGCCGCTCGGGCGATTACATCACATGCCTTTATGACTGACGTCACGGCTTTTCATTGGCGCCGGCACCCTTGAGCGCGTAACCATGCGGCCTCTCACACGGAGCCCATGCCATGTCCGACCTCATCCTCTATATCGGCAACAAGAACTATTCGTCCTGGTCGCTGCGGCCGTGGATCGCCATGGAAGCGGCCGGCGTGCCGTTCACAGATGAGGTGATCCCCTTCGATTTCCCGGCGGGCAATCCGAAGTTCAAGGCGATCTCGCCGACGGGGCGCGTGCCGGTGCTGCATCACGGCGATGTGCGCGTGTGGGAATCGCTCGCCATCATCGAATATGTCGCCGAGCTTTTCCCCGATAAAGGCATCTGGCCGAAGGATGCAGGCGCCCGCGCCGAGGCCCGCGCGATTTCGATGGAGATGCTGTCCGGCTTCCGCGCGCTGCGCAATGCCTGCCCGATGAACATTCGCCGCGCACCGCGCGCCATCGCACTTCCCGACGGCGTGACGGACGACGTCGCGCGCATCGAGACGATCTGGAAGGAGGCGCTGGCGCGCTCTGGCGGCCCCTTCCTGTTCGGCGCCTTCTCGGCAGCGGATGCGATGTATGCGCCGGTGGTCAACCGGCTGGAAACCTATCGCCTCACGCAGGACGACGCCGTGCTCGCCTATATCGCCCGCGTGAAGGCGCATCCGGCATGGCAGAAGTGGCAGGCGGCCGCGCTGGCCGAACCGTGGATCGTGCCGGAGGACGAGGCCTAGGCGGCGGAATCGAAAAAAACCGGGCGGGGACTGGTCAAGCAGGGTTTTGCTGTGTATAAGCCGGCCCAATTTCCGAGATAACGACATGTTCTTGTCAGCCATTCGGTGGCGCGAGGATGTGTTTGCCTGATAAGTGGAGTTAGTCAAATGGCTGTACCGAAAAGAAAAGTAAGCCCGTCCAAGCGCGGCATGCGCCGTTCGGCAGACGCGCTCAAGGGCTCGACCTACGTCGAAGACAAGAATTCGGGCGAACTGCGCCGTCCGCACCACATCGACCTGAAGACCGGCATGTACCGCGGTCGCCAGGTTCTGACGCCGAAGGAAAGCGCGTAATCCGCGTTTCCAGCGTCAGCTGAGATCAGGGGCCGGGCGACCGGCCCTTTTCTTTTGCCGGCATTTTTTATCGATCCGCCCCATTCCGGCACGCCGCCGTTTCCTTGCGGGCGATCTTCGGCTAAGAGGGCCCGGACGCCGCCATGACGCGCGGCCACCGGGAGTTTGCCGATGTTGCTGGCCATACCGCTGCTGATCCTGCCCTTTGCGCTATACAATCTCGCCATGACCGGCCTGTTCGGCACCGGCGGCATTGCCGTGCTCGACAGCGAGGTCCTATCCGTCAACATGCTCTCGGGCGCGACGTGGACGCTGGCCTTCGGCGACCTCATCATCCTCATCGCACTGGCGCTGCTGTTCGTGGAAATCCTGAAAGCCACGCGGCCAGGCTCGCGCGCGCTGCTCGATCACATGCTGTCGATGGTGCTGTTCGTCGTCGCACTCGTCGAGTTCCTGCTGGTGCAGGGCGCGGCAACGCAGATCTTCTTCATCCTGATGACCATCATCTTCATCGATGTCGTCGCCGGTTTCGCGGTCTCGATCCGCACGGCGAGCCGCGATCTCTCGATCGGGCTTTGACGGCGCGGGTCGGACCCGCGCCCTTCCCCCGGCGTTAGCCGAGATTGTCGAGCTTCGTCTGGAGCGCGCGCAGCTGTTCCTTCAGCTCGTCGATGTCCTTGGCCTCGGCCTTGCGCGTTTCCTTGGGCGGAGCGGCATTGGCAAAGGGCGAGAACATCTTCATCGCCTGCTGGAACATCTCGGTATTGCGCCGCACCGTCTCCTCGACGAGCGCCATCGGCACCTGAAGATTCTTGCCGAGCGGGGTATCGCCGAAAGTCTTGTTGATCTGCTCGCGCATCTGCACCTGCTGGTCCGTGAAGGCCTGCATGGAATGTTCGAGATAGCTCGGGACGACCATCTGCATCTGGTCGCCGTAGTAGGAGATCAACTGGCGAAGGAAGGAGATCGGCAGGAGCGTATTGCCCGTCTTCGATTCCTGCTCGAAAATGATCTGCGTCAGCACCGAATGGGTGATGTCGTCACCCGACTTGGCGTCCTGCACGGTGAAGTCCTCGCCCTTCTTCACCATGACCGCGAGATCGTCGAGCGTCACATAGGTGCTCGTGCCCGTGTTGTAGAGCCGGCGGTTCGCATATTTCTTGATGACGATCTGACCGTCGTTTTTGGCCATTAGGGTCTCCTCATACCCGTCTTCCATTTTCTTTTTGGTCGTTTCGAGTATCGGCAAAAACACCCCGCCTGACAATCGATTTGTGCGATGCGGCGAGGAATGCTGCGCAACATGAATTTTCATGCTGCATGTCGCGCCGATGAAATTTTAGCGAGGCCGGATATCGGGTTTGACTCTCCCCCTCCGCTTTGCCAGTTTTGACGTCGGGAGAACCGCCGGGCCTGCGTCGTTTGCACGCTGGAGCCTGGTTCCAAGGCCGCAAGCCCGGCCGCAGAACTGAGGAAGAACACACCATGAGCACCTCGTCCATCGTCATCGCCAGTGCCGCCCGTACAGCCGTCGGCGCCTTCAACGGCGCCTTCGCCAACACGCCCGCCCACGAACTCGGGGCCGCGGCGATCTCGGCGGTGCTGGAGCGCGCGGGCGTGGAGGCCGGCGAGGTGAACGAAGTGATTCTCGGCCAGGTCCTGCCGGCCGGCGAAGGCCAGAACCCGGCCCGCCAGGCCGCCATGAAGGCCGGCATTCCGCAGGAGGCGACCGCCTGGGGCCTTAACCAGCTCTGCGGCTCGGGCCTGCGCGCCGTCGCCCTCGGCATGCAGCAGATCGCCACCGGCGACGCCGACATCATCGTGGCCGGCGGCATGGAATCCATGTCCATGGCGCCGCATTGCGCGCATCTGCGCGGCGGCGTGAAGATGGGCGACTTCAAGATGATCGACACGATGATCAAGGATGGCCTGACCGACGCCTTCTACGGCTACCACATGGGCATCACCGCCGAAAACGTCGCCCGGCAGTGGCAGCTGTCGCGCGACGAGCAGGATGCCTTCGCGGTCGCCTCGCAGAACAAGGCCGAGGCCGCGCAGACGCAAGGCCGCTTCAAGGACGAGATCGTTCCCTTCATCGTCAAGGGCCGCAAGGGCGACGTGACCGTCGATGCCGACGAATATATCCGCCACGGCGCCACGCTCGATTCCATGACGAAGCTGCGTCCCGCCTTCGACAAGGAAGGCACGGTGACCGCCGGCAACGCCTCAGGCATCAATGACGGCGCGGCCGCCACGCTGCTGATGAGCGAGGCGGAAGCCGCGCGCCGCAGCATCGAGCCGCTTGCCCGCATCGTGTCCTGGGCGACGGCCGGCGTCGACCCGAAGATCATGGGCACCGGCCCCATCCCGGCCTCGCGCAAGGCGCTGGAACGCGCCGGCTGGTCGATCGGCGACCTCGATCTCGTCGAGGCCAACGAGGCCTTCGCGGCGCAGGCCTGCGCGGTCAACAAGGATCTCGGCTGGGATCCTTCGATCGTCAACGTCAACGGCGGCGCCATCGCCATCGGCCATCCGATCGGCGCGTCGGGCGCCCGCATCCTCAACACGCTGCTCTTCGAAATGAAGCGCCGCGGCGCGTCCAAGGGCCTTGCCACGCTCTGCATCGGCGGCGGCATGGGCGTGGCAATGTGCGTCGAGCGCCTGTAAGCGCCGGCTTGCACGCTGCTTTGCCATGACCCGCCGCCAGCGGGGCGTCGGGTCTCACTGAAAAAAACACAAGGGGAGTGAGCCAAATGAGCAGGGTAGCACTGGTAACGGGCGGATCGCGGGGCATCGGCGCAGCCATTTCGGTGGCGCTGAAGGCAGCCGGATACAGGGTGGCCGCCAACTATGCCGGCAATGACGAGGCTGCCGAAGCTTTCAAGGCCGAGACCGGGATTGCGGTCTACAAGTGGGACGTATCGAGCTACGAGGCCTGCGTGGAGGGCATCGGCAGGGTGGAGGCGGATCTCGGCCCGGTCGACGTTCTCGTCAACAATGCCGGCATCACGCGTGATGCGATGTTTCACAAGATGACCCCGGAGCAATGGGGCTCCGTGATCGGCACCAACCTCACCGGCCTCTTCAACATGACGCATCCGATCTGGTCGGGCATGCGAGACCGGAGTTTCGGCCGCGTCATCAACATCTCCTCGATCAACGGCCAGAAGGGCCAGATGGGCCAGGCGAACTATTCGGCCGCCAAGGCCGGTGACCTGGGCTTCACCAAGGCGCTGGCGCAGGAGGGGGCCGCCAAGGGCATCACCGTCAACGCAATCTGCCCCGGCTATATCGGCACCGAGATGGTGCGCGCCATTCCCGAGAAGGTGCTCAACGAGCGGATCATTCCGCTCATCCCCGTCGGGCGTCTTGGCGAACCCGAGGAAATCGCCCGCGTCGTCGTCTTCCTGGCCTCCGACGATGCCGGCTTCATCACCGGCTCGACCATCTCGGCCAATGGCGGGCAGTTCTTCGTCTGACGCCGACGCCACATGCCACGGAACACGGCGCCTTGCGGCGCCGTTCTCCATGGCGCGACAGAAAGGAAGGGCCGATGAAACAGGAAAAGCTCGACGAAGCCGCCATCACCGAGGCGCTCGCCACCGTGGATGGCTGGTCCCGTTCGAAGGACGGCATCGCCATCGAGAAGACGTTCCGGTTCAAGTCCTTCCGCGAGGCCTTTGGCTTCATGACCGAAGGCGCGCTCGCCGCGGAGAAGTTCAACCATCACCCCGAATGGTTCAACGTCTACAACCGCGTTGACGTGCGGCTGACCAACCACGATGCGGGCGGCCTGACCGCGTTAGACTTCAAGCTGGCAGCGGCGATGGACGGCGCGGCGGCTCTGCGCACGAAGAGTTGAAGCGACGTGACTGCATTCCCATGTGAGGAACGCCGGGCGAAACCGGCATCGCCACCTGAAGGAGGCCGTGCATGGATGATGTGAAGATCGGCGAGATTCTTCTGCCGGGAGACGAAGCCAAACAGGAGCGCCAGCGCGAGCGTGTGCAGAAGCGGTTCTGGCCGGTTCTCAAGCGCGCCGTGCGGCAGATCCCATTTTCGCGCGACCTCATCGCCTCCTATTATTGCGCGCTCGATCCCCGCACGCCGCTGCGCGTCCGGGGCACGCTGCTCGGTGCTCTCGCCTATTTCGTGATGCCCATCGACGTCGTTCCCGACTTCCTGGCGGTGGTTGGTTTCACCGATGACATCGCCGTCCTGACGGCCGCGTTTGCCGCCGTCCGCGGCCATGTGCGCGACGATCACTATGTCGCCGCCGACAAGGCGCTTGCGGACGAACCGGACCTGCAACCGACGCGATAGGCCGCCCGCCACAGGACTGCCACGATCCGGGTCAAAATCTTGCCCTATTCCTTGTGCCTTTAAGGGGTTCGACGGGTTCTATCTCACCAAATGGGGACTGGGGACGCCCGCCTTTCTTTCAGAAGGCAGCGGTGCGGTTCGACGCAATCATGTCCCGGTGCGGCGCGGATGGCCTTCGTAAAATGCGTGTATGTTGACGGTTTGGTAACCTGAATTAAGTCAAAATAAATCAAATCGTCATCATGCATGGCCGACACCGGCAGGACAGGCATCGCCTTCGGCCGCAACCACTGGCAAGACAACCGGCAGGAAAACATGTTTGTAAGAAAGCTCGCAACCGCACTCGCCCTCGTTCTCACGACCGCCGGCGTTGCCTCGGCCCAGTCGCCGACGCGCATTCAGCAGTTCAATGCCTGGGGTGCCTATTCCTACCAGGCGAATGGCGGCAAGGTGTGCTACGTCCTCTCCGTTCCCAAGGAGAAGAACCCGGCCGGCGTCGACCACGGCGACATCTTCTTCCTCGTCTCGCAGCGCCCGGGCCAGAACATCTCCTACGAGCCGCAGGCCATGATGGGCTATCCGCTGAAGGAAGGCTCCAAGGTCAACGTCAACATCGACGGCCGCAACTTCGTGATGTTCGTCAAGGGCAACTCTGCCTGGGTCGAGAACGCCGCCGAAGAGCCGGCGCTTGTCGCCGCCATGCGCAGCGGCCGCGACATGAAGGTGCAGGCGACCTCGCGCCGCGGCACCGGCACCAACTATTCCTACTCGCTCTCGGGCATTTCGGCGGCGCTGAAGCAGATCGAAACCTGCCGCTGAGACGCGCTCGTCCAATACACACAAAGGCCGGCGTCACGCCGGCCTTTGTCGTTTCAGGCGGTGCCTGATCTGTTCGGCCTGAAACGGAAAGCCATCAGGGCGAGCGCGGCCAAGAGAAGCGCCGCCGCCACGGCGAAGGTGACGTGAAGGCCGGTCGCGACGGCGGCACCGCCGGCATTGGCCACATCCTTGGTTCCGACCGCCAGCGTGAAGATCGCGCCCATCAGCGATGCCCCGGTGATCAGGCCGAGATTGCGCGACAGGTTCAGGAGCGCTGACGTGACGCCGCGTTCCCCCTCGGGCACGCCGGACATGACGGCCGCATTGTTCGCCGCCTGGAAAAGCTGGTAGCCGGGTGTCAGCACGACGATGGCGGCGATATAGCCGGCAAGGCCGAACAGGCTGGCCAGCACGGGCAGTGCGCCCGCACCGGCCGCCATGGTGGCAAGCCCGGCGAGCGTCATCCTGACGGCGCCGAAGCGATCGACCATGCGCCCCGCCACGACCCCGGTCAGCACGGAGACCAAAGGGCCGGCCGCCAGAACGAAGCCGACATGGGCGGGGCCGAGGCCGAGCGTGCGCGACAGGTAGAAGGGCCCGACGACCAGCGTGACCATGATGACCGTCGCCACCTGCATGCTGGCAACGAGGCTGGCCGCAAAACCCGGGCGGCGAAACGCCGCGGGGCGGATGAGCGGGAAAGCCGCCCGGCGCTGCCGGAGGACGAAGAGCGCCGCCGCCACCGCTGCCGTGGCAAGCAGGCCGACATTCCAGGCGTCGACGCCGCCCGCACCGACGGTCATCGCCAGCGCATAGGCGCCGAGTGCTGCGGCGAGCAGCGCGGCGCCGGCCAGATCGAAGCGGCCCGCGCCTTTCGCCACCCGCCTGGCGGGCACGAACCGCCACACGAGCGCGAAGGCCAGGATGCCGAAAGGGACCGCGATAAGGAAGATCGACGGCCAGCCGAAAGTCGCGATCAGCAAGCCGCCCAGCGACGGACCGAGCGCCGTGCCGACGGCCGACGTCGTGCCGAACAGCCCCATGACGCTGCCGATACGCGCCTGCGGCACCGTTTCGCTGACAAAGGCCATGGCGAGCGCCATCATCGCGGCAGCCCCCGCCCCCTGGAACGCCCGGGCGACGATGAGCACGGCGAGCGACGGCGCGGCGGCGGCCAGCAGCGAGGCGACGGAAAAGAGCGCAAGCCCGCCGAGCAGCAGGAGCCGCCGGCCGAAGAGATCGCCGAGACGCCCGATCCCGGCGATCAGCACCGTACTGGCAAGCAGATAGGCCAGCACGACCCACTGGACCTGCTGGAAGCTGGCGGAAAAGACGTGGCCGAGCGTCGGCAGGGCGACGTTGGCGATGCTGGTGCCGAGCGACGAGAGCAGAATGGCGAGCGACAGGCCCGCCAGCGCGCCCATCCGGCCCGATCGATCCTTTGCGATGACGTGCATATGGTCCATGGTCTGATCCTCTGGTTTGGTCAGAGAGATAGGCCCAGGTGAAACATGGCGGAAGGCGCAGCATTTGCACTTCATTCGTGCGTTTGACGCCATGTCATCGTCTCGCAGCCGTGCTAGGATGACCCGCATGGCCAGACCCGACCTCAATCTCCTCGTCACGCTCGACGTGCTGCTTGCCGAAGGCAATGTCGCGCGTGCCGCTCAACGGCTGAGGCTCAGCCCCTCCGCCATGAGCCGGGCGCTGGCGCGGCTGCGCGACGTCACCGGCGACCCGCTTTTGGTGCGCGCCGGGCGCGGACTGGTGCCGACGCCGCGTGCGCTGGAACTGCGTGGACTGGTGGGCCGGGTCGTGGAGGACGCCGAAGCGCTGCTGCGCCCGGCACGCAGCCTCGATCTCAAAACGCTCGAGCGCACCTTTACGCTGCGCAACCGCGAGGGCTTCGTCGAGACGTTCGGCCCGGCACTCGTCGCCCGCATCGCCGGCGAGGCGCCGCGCGTCGTCCTGCGCTTCGTGGCGAAACCCGACAAGGAGAGCACGCCGCTGCGCGACGGCACGGTGGATCTCGAAACCGGCGTGATCGGCGACACGACAGGGCCGGAGGTGCGCGCGCAGGCGCTGTTTCGCGACCGCTTCATCGGCATCGTGCGCGCGGGCCATCCGCTGCTCGACGGCCCGCTGGACGCGGCGCGCTACGCCGCGGGCGACCATATCCTCGTCTCGCGCGGACGCCGCGAGCGCGGGCCGGTCGATGAGGCGCTGGAGCGGATGGGCCTGAAGTGCCACATCGCCGTGACCGTCGCGAGCTTTTCCGAGGCCGTGGCGCTTGCCCGCAGCTCCAACCTCATCGCGCAGGTCTCCGACCGTGCGACGGCTGCCTTCCGTGATGGCGTTGCAAGTTTCGCGCTGCCGGTGGACCTTCCGGACTTCACGGTTTCCATGCTGTGGCATCCGCGCATGGATGCCGACCCGGCGCACCGCTGGCTGCGCGCCTGCTTCCGCGAGGTGTGCACGGGCAAGACTGGTGACTTTCCGCCGGAACAGTGCTAAAGGGCGCGCAACTGGGCCGCAAACCGCATCACCACGCGCTGTTTGGCCCGTCGTAACTTCTGTCGAGCATGGACCGCTTGTGGCGCAAAAGCCTGCGCCGGGGCAGCCTGTTCCTGGGGAATGACCCGATGGCAAGCATGGATTTTCTCAATACCGCCGAGCCGGTGAAGGCACCCGTCGTCCGCAACATCCCGGCCGCCGAAAAGCCGACGCTGATCGGTCTTTCTCGCGAGGACATGGGCCGCGCGCTCGTGGAAAAGGGTGTCAACGAGCGTCAGGTCAAAATGCGCGTCAGCCAGCTCTGGCACTGGCTCTATGTGCGCGGCGTCTCCGATTTCGACGACATGACCAATGTCTCCAAGGACATGCGCGAAATGCTGAAGACGCATTTCACCATCGCACGCCCGGAAATCGTCGACGAGCAGATCTCCAGCGACGGCACCCGCAAGTGGCTGCTGCGCTTTCCCGCGCGCGGCGCCGGCCGCCCGGTGGAGATCGAGACCGTCTACATTCCCGAGGAAGGCCGCGGGACGCTGTGCATTTCCAGCCAGGTCGGCTGCACGCTCACCTGCTCCTTCTGTCACACCGGCACGCAGAAGCTGGTGCGCAACCTCACGGCGGAGGAAATCCTCTCCCAGCTGCTGCTAGCGCGCGACCGGCTGGGCGACTTCCCGGACCGCGACACGCCGGCCGGTGCGATCGTGCCCGCCGAGGGACGCAAGGTCTCCAACATCGTCATGATGGGCATGGGCGAGCCGCTCTACAATTTCGAGAACGTCAAGACCGCCCTGCTGATCGCAACCGACGGCGACGGCCTGTCGCTCTCCAAGCGCCGCGTCACGCTGTCGACATCGGGCATCGTGCCGGAAATCTACCGCACCGGCTCGGAAATCGGCGTGATGCTCGCGATCTCGCTGCATGCCGTGCGCGACGAGCTGCGCGACATGCTGGTGCCGATCAACAAGAAGTATCCGCTCAAGGAACTGCTCGACGCCTGCCGCGCCTATCCGAGCCTGTCGAACGCCCGCCGCATCACCTTCGAATATGTGATGCTGAAGGACGTGAACGACAGCCTGGAAGATGCCAAGCTGCTCATCCAGCTCCTGAAGGGCATTCCCGCCAAGATCAACCTCATTCCGTTCAATCCCTGGCCGGGCACGAACTACCAGTGTTCGGACTGGGAGCAGATCGAGCGTTTCGCCGATTTCATCAACCAGGCCGGCTATGCCTCTCCGATCCGCACGCCGCGCGGCCGCGACATCCTCGCCGCCTGCGGCCAGCTGAAATCGGAATCCGAGCGCATGCGCAAGGTCGAGCGCATGGCCTTCGAGGCCATGATGATCGTCGGCCACGGCGAGGACGACTGAGGCTTTCGCCTCGGCCATTGCCTGACATTTTGAGGATGAGGACCGGCCGTCAGCCGCCCTGCGCGGGCGTGCCCAGTGCCTTCTCGATGGCCGGGAACAGGCCTTCCTTCAGGCTCCTGTCGTCGAACGGACCGACCCGCTTGTAGAGGATCGTGCCGTCGGGGCCGACGAGATAGCTTTCCGGAATGCCGTAGACGCCCCAGTCGATCGCCATCTTGCCGACGGGGTCGAGACCGATGGCCGAGAAGGGATTGCCGAGCTCGCCGAGGAAGCCGAGCGCACCCTCCGCGCGATCCTTGTAGTTGACGCCGACGACGTTGAGCCGCGGGTCCTGCGAGAGGGCGAGAATGATCGGGTGTTCCTGCCGGCAAGGCACGCACCAGGAGGCCCAGAAATTCACCAGCGTCAGCTTGCCCTTGCCCGTTTCGGTGGTGAGCGCCGGCACCGGCGCGCCGTTCCTGATAGCGCCGGCCAGCGGCTCCAGGTCACGGTAGGGCGCCTTGGTGCCGATGAGCGCCGAGGGGATTTCCGACGTGCTGCGGCCGGAGGTGAGCTGCGTCCAGAAGATCAGCGCGAGGCCGACGAAGATCGCGAGCGGCAGGGCGGCCAGGATGACGCGCATGCGCTTGCCGCCGGCTCCCGCATTGCCTTCGGTCTCGCTCATCCCGCATTCTCCTGGCGCGCGGAGCGGCGGCGGATGCCGGCGGCTTCGAGGCGCGCAAGCTCGCGGTGGCGACCGCGATGGTCGAGCCAGACCCACAGCACGAGGCCGAAGACGACGGCGAAGGCGGCGATATAGGACGCCGTGACGTAGAAGGCGTGGCTCATGCGGCCTCTCCGGCGGAACGGGCGGCATGGCGGCGCAGCACGGCGATGCGGCGGCGCAGGATCTCGTTGCGCATGGCAAGGATATGCAGCGTGAAGAACAGCATGGTGAAGGCGACGGCCATGATCAGCAGCGGCCACAGGAAGGCCGGGTCGATGGTCGGGCCATCCATGCGCATCACGCTCGCCGGCTGGTGCAGCGTGTTCCACCATTCGACCGAGAACTTGATGATCGGGATATTGACGAAGCCGACCAGGATGAGGATGGCGCTGGCCTTGGCGGCGCGCGTCGGGTCGTCCATGGCGCGGTTGAGCGCGATGAGGCCGAGATACATCAGGAACAGCACGAAGACCGAGGTGAGCCGCGCATCCCACACCCACCAGGTGCCCCACATCGGCTTGCCCCACAGCGACCCCGTGATGAGGGCGACGAGGGTGAAGCCGGCACCGAGCGGTGCTGCGACCTTGGCCGAGACATCGGCCAGCGGGTGGCGCCAGACCAGCGTGCCGAGCGCCGATAGCGCCATGACCGTGTAGCACATCATCGAAAGCCAGGCCGCCGGCACATGCACATACATGATGCGCACCGTCTGGCCCTGCTGATAATCATCCACCGATGCGAAGGAGAGGTAGAGCCCGACGGCGAACAGACAGACCGTCAGCGCGGCAAGCCACGGCCAGACGATGGCGACCAGCGCCAGGAACCGCGTCGGGTTGGCAAGGTCGCTGAATTTTCGGATGGCAAGGCTCGGTTCGCTCATGATGGTTCTTTAACGCGTCAGCCCCGTCTCTTCAATTGATCTGCCGCAATCACATTCCTGTCAATTCGGCCTGTCAACTCGGCCCGTCAATCGCTGGATAGGCGAAGCGCGGCGGCCGCCGCCACGGGACCGATCACCGCGAAGAACAGGTTGAGCGCCACGAGGATGAGGAAGGGCGGCAGGAAGGGTGCGGGATCCTGGATCGCCGCATAAACAGCGGAGACGCCGAAGATCAGCACGGGAATGGCGAGTGGCAGCACGAGGATGGAGACGAGCAACCCGCCGCGCGGCAAGGCAACAGCGATGCCGGCCCCGGCCGCACCGATGAACGTTATCGCCGGCGTGCCGACCAGAAGCGTCAGCGTCGTGGCACCGATCGCCACCTCGTCCATGTTCATGAAGAGGCCGAGCAGCGGCGAGGCGATGACCAGCGGCAGGCCGGTCGCCAGCCAGTGCGCCAGGCACTTGATGAAGACGGTGAGCACCAGCGGCGTCTCCTGCATCAACAGAAGATCGAGCGAACCGTCCTCGCGCTCCGCCTGGAACAGCCGGTCGAGCCCGAGCAGCGAGGCGAGCAACGCGCCGATCCAGAGGATGGCGGGCCCGATGCGCGCGAGAAGGTTGAGGTCCGGCCCCACGCCGAAGGGAATGACGGCGACGACCGTCATGAAGAACAGCACGCCGATCAGCGCCCCGCCGCCGGCACGCATGGAGAGTTTCAGGTCGCGGGCGAGGAGGGCGATCATGCGGGAACCTTGGCGAACAGCAGCGGTGACGCCTGTTCACCCCCCTCATCCGACCCTTCGGGCCACCTTCTCCCCGGCGGGGAGAAGGAAACAGGAAACGTTTGCGATTTTCCCCTTCTCCCCACCGGGGAGAAGGTGCCGGCAGGCGGATGAGGGGGGATCGAGGCATATGCAGGCGTCATCACCACACCGTCTCCGCCACGCCCGTAAACCCCGTCATCCGCAGTTCCCTCACCCCGTCGAGCCCGAGCGGCTGGTGCGTTGCGGCGATCGCGATGCCGCCGCGCGACAGATGGGCCGTCACCAGCCCGGCGAACATGCTTTCGGCCGCCACGTCCAGCGCAGCCGTCGGCTCGTCGAGGATCCAGACCGGGCGCCAGGCGACGAGCAGCTTGGCCATCGCCATGCGGCGCTGCTGGCCGGCGGAGAGCGTGCCGAAGGGCAGATGCACGATTCCACCAAGCCCCACCCTGTCGGCCGCCTCATCGACGGACAGGCCCGCGCCGCCGGCGAAATCGCCAAGGAAGGCTTTCCAGAAGGTGAGGTTCTCGTCGACGGTCAGTTCGCGCTTCATGGCGTTGCGGTGGCCGAGATAGTGGGCGGCTTCGGCGAGACGCTCCACCGGTTGCGCTGCAGCAAGAAGCCGCGCCGTGCCGGCCTCCGCGGCCAGCAATCCGGCCAGCACACGCAAGAGCGTCGACTTGCCCGAGCCGTTCGCACCCGTGACGACGAGCGCTTCGCCGCTGGCGATTTCGAAGGAAATATCCCGGAAAATCAGGTCTTCGCCGCGCCTGGCGCTCAATCCTTCGGCGACGAGCCGCATGGTGCTTCACTTTCCCTTTACGACCTGGGTCGCAATGCAAAAAAATTGTGCCGTTTTACCGTTCGGCGCTCTGGATCGTTCCTTAGAAATTATCTATAACGCCCGCAACACGCCAGCGGTCGGCGTGAATATCATCCAAGCGCCGAACACGGGAATGATTTCCGCGTACGGACAGCGGAAATGACCGCACCCGCATCCCATTCGCGCTAAACGCGCACGGGCGTTCGTACGTCAGATTTCTGGCGCCAGACGAGACGGGGTATCAAGTGTCCAAATCCCTAGACAGTTTCAATTGTCGTTCGGTCCTCACGGTCAACGGCAAAGACTATGTGTATTACAGCCTGCCCAAGGCTGAAGCGAACGGCCTCGCCGGCATCTCCAAGCTGCCCTACTCCATGAAGGTGCTCTTGGAAAACCTGCTGCGCTTCGAGGACGGCCGTTCGGTCACCAAGGAGCAGATCCTCTCCGTCGTCGAATGGCTCAAGAACAAGGGCACCGTCGAAAACGAGATAGCCTATCGCCCGGCGCGCGTGCTGATGCAGGACTTCACCGGCGTTCCCGCCGTCGTCGACCTCGCCGCCATGCGCGACGCGATGGTTTCGCTCGGCGGTGATCCGGAAAAGATCAACCCGCTCGTTCCCGTCGACCTCGTCATCGACCACTCCGTCATCGTCGACGAATTCGGCACGCCGACCGCCTTTGCCCGCAACGTCGAGCTCGAATACGAGCGCAACGGCGAGCGCTACCGCTTCCTCAAGTGGGGCCAGCAGGCCTTCAAGAACTTCCGCGTCGTTCCTCCGGGCACGGGTATCTGTCACCAGGTCAATCTGGAATATCTGGGCCAGACGGTCTGGACCAAGGAAGAAGACGGCGAGACCATCGCCTACCCGGATACCTGCGTGGGCACCGACAGCCACACGACCATGATCAACGGTCTCGGCGTCCTGGGCTGGGGTGTGGGCGGCATCGAAGCCGAAGCCGCCATGCTCGGCCAGCCGGTCTCCATGCTGCTGCCCGAGGTCATCGGCTTCAAGCTGACCGGCAAGCTCAAGGAAGGCGTCACCGCGACCGACCTCGTGCTGATGGTCGTGCAGATGCTGCGCAAGAAGGGCGTGGTCTCGAAGTTCGTCGAATTCTTCGGCCCCGGCCTCGACAACATGACGCTCGCCGACCGCGCGACGATCGGCAATATGGGCCCGGAATACGGCGCGACCTGCGGCTTCTTCCCGGTCGACAGCGAAACCGTCAACTACCTCACCATGTCCGGCCGCGAAGAGCAGCGCATCGCACTCGTCGAAGCCTATTCGAAGGCCCAGGGCATGTGGCGTGACGGCGACGGCGCCGACCTCGTCTTCACCGACACGCTCGAACTCGACCTCGGCGACGTCGTTCCGGCCATGGCCGGCCCGAAGCGTCCGGAAGGCCGCATCCCGCTCGAGAACATCGCATCGGGCTTCGCCACGGCGCTTGAGAACGACTACAAGAAGCCCGGCCAGCTTTCCACCCGCTACGCCGTCGAAGGCACCGACTACGACCTCGGCCATGGCGACGTCGCCATCGCCGCCATCACGTCGTGCACCAACACGTCCAACCCGTCGGTCCTCATCGCCGCCGGCCTGCTCGCCCGCAACGCCGTCGCCAAGGGCCTGAAGACCAAGCCCTGGGTCAAGACGTCGCTGGCACCGGGATCGCAGGTGGTGGGCGAATACCTTGCCAAGTCCGGCCTCCAGGCCGATCTCGACACGCTCGGCTTCAACCTCGTCGGCTTCGGCTGCACGACCTGCATCGGCAATTCCGGCCCGCTGCCCGCACCGATCTCCAAGACGATCAACGACAAGGGCCTGATCGCCGCCGGCGTCCTGTCCGGCAACCGCAACTTCGAAGGCCGCATCTCGCCGGACGTGCAGGCGAACTACCTCGCCTCCCCGCCGCTCGTCGTGGCCTACGCCCTGGCCGGCACGGTCCAGAAGGACCTGACGACGGAACCGCTCGGTGAAGACCAGAACGGCAACCCCGTCTACCTCAAGGACATCTGGCCGACCTCTCAGGAAATCCAGGAATTCATCCTGAAATACGTCACCCGCGCGCTCTATGCCGCGAAATATGCCGACGTCTTCAAGGGCGACGCCAACTGGCAGGCCGTTCAGGTGCCGGATGGACAGACCTATGCATGGGACGACCAGTCGACCTACGTGCAGAACCCGCCCTACTTCGTGGGCATGGGCAAGACCGGTTCGGGCCTCAAGGACATCAAGGGCGCCCGCGTCCTGGGTCTCTTCGGCGACAAGATCACGACCGACCACATCTCGCCGGCCGGTTCGATCAAGGCGGCCTCGCCTGCCGGTGCCTACCTCACGGAAAACGGCGTCGCCGTCGCCGACTTCAACCAGTACGGCACGCGCCGCGGCAACCATGAAGTCATGATGCGCGGCACCTTCGCCAATATCCGCATCCGCAACCACATGCTCGGCCCGAACGGCAAGGAAGGTGGCTACACCATCCATTACCCGACGAAGGAAGAGCTTTCGATCTACGATGCGGCCATGAAGTACAAGGCCGAGGGCGTTCCGCTCGTCATCTTCGCCGGCGTCGAATACGGCAACGGCTCGTCGCGCGACTGGGCGGCCAAGGGCACCAACCTGCTCGGCGTGAAGGCCGTGATCGCCCAGTCCTTCGAGCGCATCCACCGCTCGAACCTCGTCGGCATGGGCGTGGTGCCCTTCGTCTTCGAGGAAGGCACGAGCTGGGCTTCGCTCGACCTGAAGGGCGACGAGATCGTCACGATCGAGGGCCTGGAAGGCGACATCAAGCCGCGCGAGAAGAAGATCGCCAAGATCACCTACTCCGACGGCACGGTGAAGGACGTACCGCTGCTTTGCCGCATCGATACGCTCGACGAGGTCATGTACATGAACAACGGCGGTATCCTGCAGACCGTTCTTCGCGACCTCGCCGCCTGAGCGATCCGGCCTGAAAGAGACGATGCCGGGGCTTTAGCCCCGGCATTTTTCGTTTTGGGGTGCGTTTCGCCCTTCCGAACGCAAAATCGGTTCATGTTTTGCCGGATTTGCCCCCCAAAATCTCACTCCATCGTGACTTCCTGTTGAAGCCGCAACGGCGTATGACGGGCTCGAAAAGGCCGGCCCATGCCGGTGCTCCATTGGGAATGATCATGCCGAGACCGCATCTTCCGGAATGTCTGGCGATCCTGCTGACGCTCGCTGCCGGCGCTGCCCATGCGCAGGAGGCCGTCGCGCCCAAGGGTGTGGTCGAACTCTTCACCAGCCAGGGCTGCTCGTCCTGTCCGCCCGCCGACAAGGCGCTGGAAACCCTGGTGCGCGAGGGCGAGGTCGTGGCGCTTGCCTATCACGTCGATTACTGGAACTATCTCGGCTGGGCCGACACGCTCGCCTCCAAGGACAATACCGACCGGCAATATGCCTATGCCCGCATGTTCGGCCGCAACGGCGTCTACACGCCCCAGGCCGTGCTGAACGGCCGCGAGCACATCAACGGCGCCAATATCTCCGGCATCCGCGACCGCATCGGCGCCCTGTCCACCGAAGGCAAGGGCCTGAAGGTGCCGGTCGACGTGGCCGTGGCGAACGACGAGTTGCGCATCCGCGTCGGCGCCGGCGAAGGCAAGGCCAACATCGTCATCGCCTATTTCGAGCGCGAGCGGACGATCAACATCGACAAGGGCGAAAACCGCGGCAAGACGGTCAACTACTGGCACGCCGTGACCTCGATGGAAACGATCGGCATGTGGGAAGGCAAGGAAACCAATCTCGTGCTTCCCGCCGACATGCTGAAGAAGAAAAAGAAGGCCGGCGGCTGCGCCGTGCTGGTCCAGCGCATGAAGACGGCGGACACGCCCGGCGCCATTCTGGGCGCCACCGTGCTCACGGGCGAAAAATCTTCGCGATAGGCGTGGAGGAAGGTCCGGCCCGGCTTCCTCGAGGGGCTGGGGCTTGAGGGTTCGAAGAGAGACGGACCGGACCTGGACGAAGCTGCCGGCAACGGAATACAAGGCAGCTCCGAGTGACGCGCTCCCTGCAAACCTGCTTTGTGCACAAGGCAGCAGGCCGGCGTGAGCGGACAGCGGGACTGTCGTCTCAAATTTGGGCGTCTGTTTGTCTGAAATGCGGCGGGACCGCTTTTTTGCGAAATCGCAAGTCTCGGCGCTTCGGCTTGCATTTCAAGGCCACTCAGGCAAACTGTCACCGTGCCGTCATACAGCAGGTACGGAGATTCGATGACAGATCAGCCGGATTTGCAGGCGTCCAACGTCGTGGTCGACCTCAGGGAATACCGCAGCAGCAAGGATCCGCTGCCGGTCACCTTCGATCGCAGGGAGCTCGACGCAATCCTCTGGGTCTATGGCCGCATGGTCGGCGAGGGTGCCTGGCGCGATTACGCGATCGACCATATGCGCGACCGGGCGGTGTTTTCCATCTTCAAGCGCTCCGGCGAAATGCCGCTCTACCGCATCGAGAAGGACCCCAAGCTCGCCGCCAAGCAGGGTGCCTACAGCGTCATCAACCAGCACGGCACGATCCTGAAACGCGGCCACGAGTTGAAGCAGGTGCTGAAGGTCTTCGACAAGGTGCTGCGTCTCGTCGAGACCTAGAGCTTTTCCGGTGAACTCCGATTCACCGGAAATGCTCTAGATTCCTGTTTTTACCGCATTATCCGACGCCGAAGCGACTTCGCTTCGGCTGGAAATGCTCTAGGCAGCGCCCCGGGATTTCACCACCGCGTTTTCATGCCATCGTGCCCGGATAATCCGCCGCCGACGGCTCCGTTTCCGCGCCGTCGCCGAGCGCGCGCTGCATGAACACCGTATCCAGCCAGCGGCCGTGCTTGAAGCCCGTCGCCTTCATGTGGCCGCTGTGCTCGAAACCCGCGGCGGCGTGAACGGCGATGGAGGCGGGATGCGCCC
Source organism: Shinella oryzae (assembly GCF_023038235.1). NCBI lineage: Bacteria > Pseudomonadati > Pseudomonadota > Alphaproteobacteria > Hyphomicrobiales > Rhizobiaceae > Shinella > Shinella oryzae. The sequence goes on from NZ_CP081987.1 coordinate 2,919,235, forward strand.
CGCCGATGACGGCCACCATCTGGCGGAAGCCGAGTGCCGTGCACCGGCGGATGAGCTCCGCCAGAAGCGCGCGGCCGACACCCTTGCCGCGTGCCTCCGGCGCCAGATAGACGGAATCCTCGACAAGCCAGCGATAGGCCGGGCGCGTGCGGAAGGCGGAGGCATAGGCATAGCCCAGAATGAGGCCGGTTTGCTCCACCGCCACGATATAGGGATAGCCCTTGCCGGTGATCGCCGCAAAGCGCGCCGCCATCTCGTCGGGCGATGGCGGATCGATCTCGTAGCTCGCCACGCCGTTCAGCACGGATTCGCGGTAAATCTCGGTGAAGGCGGCGATGTCGCCGGAAACGGCGGTGCGGATGATGAAGTTCATGGGCGCCGGCAGCTGTTGAAAGGTCCGACGCCTTTTGCGTCCGCGCCGGGCGGAAATCAAGACCAGGACGGGGATGAGGTTAACCCTCACCCCCGAACCGGTTCATTGCTTTGTGCCTCCGCCGCAGGCGATCAGGCGCCGTAGACGATGAGGAGGTCCTTGGCGTCGATCTGGTCGCCGGCCTTGACGAGCACCTCGGAGATCGTACCGTCCTTCTCCGCATGCAGCGCCGTTTCCATCTTCATCGCCTCGATGGAGAGCAGCACGTCGCCGGCCTTGACCGCCTGGCCGGCCGAAACGGAGACCGTCGAGATGACGCCCGGCATCGGCGCGCCGAGATGGGCGGCATTGCCGTTGTCGGCCTTACGGCGGACGGCGGACGAGGCGGCGCGGTTGCGGTCCGGCACCTTGATGAGGCGCGGCTGGCCGTTCAGCTCGAAGAACACCTTCACCATGCCCTGCGCATCCGGCTCGCTCGTCGCCTGGTGCAGGATGACGAGCGACTTGCCCTTCTCGATCTCCGGCTGGAGTTCCTCGCCGGCCGACAGGCCGTAGAAGTAGGCCGGGGTCGGCAGCACGCTAACGGGGCCGTACAGGTCCGCGGCCAGCGCATAGTCGGTGAAGACCTTCGGATACATCAGGTAGGAGGCGAATTCGAAATCGTCGACCTTGCGCTCCAGCTTCTCCTCGATCGCCGTACGCTCGGCATCGAGATCGGCCGGCGGCAGGAGCGAACCGGGCACTTCGGTATAGGCCGCCTCGCCCTTCAGCGCCTTCTTCTGCAGGCCTTCCGGCCAGCCGCCCGGAGGCTGGCCGAGATCGCCGCGCAGCATGGAGACGACCGATTCCGGGAAGGCGATGTCCTTGGCCGGGTTCTCGACATCGGCGACGGTGAGATCCTGGCTGACCATCATCAGCGCCATGTCGCCCACCACCTTGGACGACGGCGTGACCTTGACGATATCGCCGAACATCTGGTTGGCGTCGGCATAGGCCTGGGCGACCTTGTGCCACCTGGTCTCAAGGCCCAGCGAACGGGCCTGCTCCTTGAGGTTGGTGAACTGGCCGCCCGGCATCTCATGCAGGTAGACTTCGGAGGCGGGCCCCTTGAGGTCGCTTTCGAAGGCGGCATACTGGAAGCGCACGGCCTCCCAGTAGAAGGAGATGCGGCGGATCCATTCGGGATCGAGACCCGGATCGCGCTCCGAGCCCTTCAGCGCCTCGACGATGGAACCGAGGCAGGGCTGCGAGGTGTTGCCGGACAGCGCGTCCATCGCCGCATCGACCACGTCGACGCCGGATTCGACAGCCGCCAGCACCGTGGCGGCCGCAATGCCCGACGTATCATGCGTGTGGAAATGGATGGGCAGGTCGGTCGCCTCGCGCAGCGCCTTGAACAGGACGCGCGCGGCCGCGGGCTTCAGGAGACCCGCCATGTCCTTGACCGCGATCATGTGCGCGCCGGCCTTTTCCAGCTCGGCGGCAAGAGCTGTATAGTATTTCAGGTCGTATTTCGGGCGGGCCGAATTGAGCAGATCGCCGGTGTAGCAGATCGCCGCCTCGCAGATCCGGTTCTCTTCGACGACCGCATCCATCGAGATGCGCATGTTGTCGACCCAGTTCAGGCAGTCGAACACGCGGAACACGTCGATGCCGCCCTTCGCCGCCTGGCGCACGAAGTACTTCACGACATTGTTGGGGTAGTTCTTGTAGCCCACGCCGTTGGCGCCGCGCAGCAGCATCTGCAACAGCAGGTTCGGCGCATCTTCGCGGATGCGGGCAAGACGATCCCACGGGTCTTCCGTCAGGAAGCGCATGGAGACATCGAAGGTCGCCCCGCCCCAGCATTCCAGCGAGAAGAGCTGCGGCAGCGCGCGCGCGTAGGTGCCGGCGACGCGGGCGATATCATGGGTGCGCATGCGGGTGGCGAGCAGCGACTGGTGGCCGTCGCGCATCGTCGTGTCCGTCATGAGCACGCGCTTTTCGCCGCGCACCCATTCGGCGAACTTCTTCGGGCCGAGTTCGTCGAGCTTCTGCTTGGTGCCGGCGACGATGTCGCCCTCGATGAAGGGCACGACGGGCTTGGCGGCATCCGCCGGCGGCTTCGGCCGGCCCTTCGCCTCGGGATGCCCGTTGACCGTGACATCGGCGAGATAGGTGAGCAGCTTGGTGGCGCGGTCCTGGCGCTTCACCTGCTGGAACAGCTCCGGCGTCGTGTCGATGAAGCGGGTCGTATAGGTGTTGTTGCGGAAGGCCTCGTGGCTGATGATCGCCTCGAGGAAGGTGAGGTTGGTCGCAACCCCGCGGATGCGGAATTCGCGCAGCGCGCGGTCCATGCGGTCGATGGCCTCCACCGGGTTCGGCGCCCAGGCCGTGACCTTCACGAGCAGCGGATCGTAAAAGCGGGTGATGACCGCACCCGGATAGGCCGTGCCGCCGTCGAGGCGGATGCCGAAGCCGGACGCCGAGCGGTAGCCGGTGATGCGGCCGTAGTCCGGAATGAAGTTGTGCTCGGGGTCCTCGGTGGTGATGCGGCACTGCAGCGCATGGCCATTGAGGCGGATATCCGCCTGCGCGGGAACGCCGGATGCCGGCGTTCCGATCGCCTCGCCGTCGAGGATGTGGATCTGCGCCTTGACGATATCGATGCCGGTCACGACCTCCGTGACGGTGTGCTCGACCTGGATGCGCGGATTGACCTCGATGAAATAGAATTTGCCGCTGTCGGCATCCATCAGATACTCGACCGTGCCGGCGCCGATATAATTCGTCGCCCGGGCGATCTTCAGCGAATAGTCGGCCAGCTCCTGGCGCTGCGCCTCCGAAAGATAGGGTGCGGGAGCCCGCTCCACGACCTTCTGGTTACGGCGCTGGATGGAGCAGTCGCGCTCGAAGAGATGCACGACATTGCCGTGGGTATCGCCGAGGATCTGGCTTTCGACATGGCGCGCGCGTTCGACGAGCTTTTCCAGGTAGACCTCGTCCTTGCCGAAGGCGGCCTTGGCCTCGCGCTTGGCCTCGCGGACCTCGCGGATCAGGTCCTTGGGATCGCGGATGGCGCGCATGCCGCGCCCGCCGCCGCCCCAGGACGCCTTGAGCATGACGGGATAGCCGATCTCCTCGGCGAGGCGGTGGATCTCCGCATCGTCATCCGGCAGCGGATCGGTGGCGGGAACGACCGGCACGCCGACGGAAATGGCCAGGTTGCGCGCGGCGACCTTGTTGCCGAGCTGGCGCATGGTGGCCGGGCGCGGGCCGATGAAGGTGATGCCGGCGGCATCGCAGGCATCGACGAATTCCGGGCTTTCCGACAGAAGGCCGTAGCCGGGGTGAATGGCGTCGGCGCCCGACAGCTTGGCGACGCGGATCACCTCCTCGATCGACAGATAGCTCTCGATCGGGCCGAGATCGCGTGCCAGATGCGGTCCCCGGCCGATCTGGTAGCTCTCGTCCGCCTTGAAACGGTGCAGCGCGAGCTTGTCCTCTTCCGCCCAGATCGCCACCGTTTTTATGCCGAGCTCATTGGCTGCGCGGAACACGCGGATGGCGATTTCGGAACGGTTGGCGACAAGAATCTTGGAAATGGGCAAGTCGAACTCCTCAATGACTTGAAAGCGGGAATTGCTGCACCCGCGAAGAGAATTATTAGCGGCTAATTTGCAAAGTGCAATTTCGGACTCGCCATGAGACGCAAGATTTGCGTCGTCACGAAACGAGCCCCAGCCGGAACGCGATCGCGATGGCATGGTGCCGGTTGCGCGCGCCGAGCTTCTCCTGGATGCCGTTCATGTACCAGTCGACGGTATGGCTGGAAATGCCCAGCTCCCGGCCGATCTCGGGCGAGGTCATGCCCGCGCCCAGCAGCATCAGCGCCTCCATCTCGCGACGCGTCAGGTCCACGTCGACGACCGCGGAGGAGCGCGCCGCCATCTCCGGATCGATCTCGTGGATCAGCTTCCAGAAGAGGCGCCGGGCGATGCCGTCGAACAGGCTCATCTCGATGCTTTCGAGATCCACCGGCCGCCCGCCCAGGCTGAGGCTGCCCAAGAGGCCGCGCCGGCCGTGAACCGGGAAGATATAGCCGTCCTCCAACCCGTTCTGGCGGGCATCCACCATCATGCGCTCCATGCGCTTGCGGTCAGGACTGGCGCGATAGACATCGAGCGTGTCGCGCCAGCGGAACCCTTCCCGCGCATGGCCGAGATAGCGGACGGTCGGATCGACCTGCATGTAGCGCTTGCGCACATAGGTCTCGGGCCAGCCCTTCGGCCAGCGGCCGGCCAGAAGCAGCGCGTCGGGCGTGTCCACCGGAAGCGGCACGCGGACGACGGCGTAATAATCGAAACCATAGAATTCGAGCAGGCGCTGGAACTCGGACGTCGTCTCCGCGCGATCGCGCGTCTCCTCAAGCAGTGCAAGAAACTGCACCAGCAAATTGACTTTCATATACCCCGCGCCGGAAGCGCCCCGTCAAATTCCAAGCGATGCCTGACCCGTCCTCCAAGTCAGTCATGTCCCATTCATGTTGCCCCACATACAATTGGCAGGATCGAGCGATGAAAATCAATCGGATAAGGACGACACGCCATGCAAAAGGACATCATCGTGCAAGTTATGAGTTGCATCATGAGATTCTCACACGCGTGAAGAACTTCTCGCTCGCTCCCGTGTTACCCAATCACAGGAGCGAAGGGATCGAGGTGCTCGCACTGCACCGCACAACAGGTTTTGCCGGAAAGGCCCGAATTCGTGTCTTTGTTTCAGGTTTATGCAAGAGCTCTCAGCTACTTGAGCGTCTACAAGCTGCGCGTCGGCTCGGTCGTTGCCGCCAACGTCGTGCTTGCGGTCATCGCCATTGCCGAACCCATCCTGTTCGGCCGCATCATCGATGCCATCTCCAGCGCTGACGGGCATGTCACGCCCCTGCTGCTGATGTGGGCCGGCTTCGGCCTGTTCAACACCATCGCCTTCGTTCTCGTCGCCCGCGAGGCCGACCGGCTGGCCCATGGCCGCCGCGCGAGCCTGCTGACGGAAGCGTTCGGCCGCATCATTTCCATGCCGCTTGCCTGGCACAGCCAGCGCGGCACCTCCAATGCCCTGCATACGCTGCTGCGCGCCTGCGAAACGCTGTTCGGCCTGTGGCTGGAATTCATGCGCACGCACCTGGCGACGGCCGTCGCGCTCGTCCTGCTCGTGCCCACTGCCTTCGCGATGGACTACCGCCTGTCGATGGTTCTGGTCGTGCTCGGCGCGCTCTATGTGCTGATCGGCAAGGTGGTAATGAACCGCACCCGCGAAGGCCAAGCGTCGGTGGAGAACCATTACCACACCGTGTTCTCCCACGTATCGGATTCCATCAGCAACGTCTCCGTGGTGCACAGCTACAACCGTATCGAAGCCGAGACGCGCGAACTGAAGCGCTTCGCCGAACGGCTGATCAACGCCCAGTATCCTGTGCTCGACTGGTGGGCGCTGGCAAGCGCGCTCAACCGCATCGCCTCCACCCTCTCCATGATGGTCATCCTCGTCATCGGCACGGTCCTGGTGCAGCGCGGCGAAATCAAGGTGGGTGACGTCATTGCGTTCATCGGCTTTGCCGGCCTGCTGATCGGCCGTCTCGACCAGATGAAGGCCTTCGTCGAACAGATCTTCGAGGCCCGCGCCAAGCTGGAGGACTTCTTCACCCTGGAGGATGCCGTCAAGGATCGCGAGGAGCCGAGCGACGCCGGCGACCTCGGCGACGTCAAGGGCAAGGTCGAATACCGCGACATCACCTTCGACTTTGCCAACACCACGCAGGGCGTGCGCAACATCTCGTTCACCGTGGAAGCCGGCCAGACCGTCGCCATCGTCGGCCCGACGGGTGCGGGCAAGACGACGCTCGTCAACCTGCTCCAGCGGGTCTACGAGCCGCAGTCGGGCCAGATCCTCATCGACGGCGTCGATATCTCGAAGGTGACGCGCAAGTCGCTGCGCCGCTCGATCGCCACCGTGTTCCAGGATGCGGGCCTGCTCAACCGCTCGATCTCCGACAATATCCGTCTCGGCCGCGAGGGCGCGACGGACGAGGAGATCATGGCGGCAGCCGAGGCCGCGGCAGCCAACGACTTCATCACGTCGCGCCAGAGCGGTTACGAAACCCATGTCGGCGAGCGCGGCAACCGCCTCTCGGGCGGCGAGCGCCAGCGCATCGCCATTGCCCGCGCGATCCTGAAGAACGCGCCCATCCTCGTGCTCGACGAGGCGACGAGTGCGCTCGACGTGGAAACGGAAGCCCGGGTGAAGGCCGCGATCGACTCGCTGCGCAAGAACCGCACGACCTTCATCATCGCGCACCGCCTCTCCACCGTGCGCGAGGCCGACAAGGTCATCTTCCTCGATCACGGCCGGATCGCCGAGATGGGCACGTTCAACGAGCTCAGCCAGAGCAACGGCCGCTTCGCCGCCCTGCTGCGCGCCAGCGGCATCCTGACGGACGACGACGTGCGCAAGAGCCACACCGCCGCCTGATCGGCATCAGCGCTTCGGGCCGTCGCGCCCCTTGACCGGCAGGGCTCGCATGCCCTGCCGTTTTGCGTGGTCGGCGATCACATCCGCCTGCCAGTCGAGATAGCGCGCATAGGCGAAATGCAGCCCGATGCCACCGGCCACATAGAGCGTGCCGAAGAACGGGTTCTTTCCCGTCACGAACATCAGCACCTGCCCCACCATGGCCAGGATGGTGCCGAAGATGAAGATGGCCAGCGAATGGCGCCCGATCGCGACGAGCGGATGGGAAAGCGGCAGGGCCGCCCAGTTCGACAGGACCGGGATCGTGGCGATGAGATAGGCGCCGGCCAGCACATGCAGGAGGCGCGTCGCCGACAGGTAGGTCTTGTCGAAGCCGGTCAGCACCGCCGGCAGGCCATACGAGAAGTCGATGTGCCACCAGCCCAGCACGACCCACAGCATCGAGACGGCGAGATAGGTGCCGCTGAGCGCAAACAGCAGCGCATTGCGCGGGATGCCCTTCGACCGTGCCCGCAACACGCCGACGAAACCGATGACGAAAAGGAACTGCCAGGACAGCGGGTTGAGGAACCACTTGCCGTCATCGAGGAAGTTCGACGGCGCGATGCGCCAGATGCCGGCGCAGAGCCAGATCGTGCCGGAGACGGCGAGCAGCAGGCGCGGCCCGCGCTGATAAAGCCAGAGGAAGCCGGGCAGCATGAGGAACAGCACGGCATACATCGACAGGATGTTGTTATAGCCGAACTGGTGGCCGAGCAGCACCATGCTGACCACGCCCTGCTCCGTGCGGTCGACGACGGCGCGCAGGTTGATCTCCGACAGGAGATCCGGCCGGCCGAACCACAGGGCCCCACCCGCGAAGATCGCGAAGGTGAGGATGCTGGTCATGATGTGGGCGACGTAGAGCGTCAGGGCCCGGCGCAGGATGCGCAGCGTGACGGCGAGCCGCGCGCCGACGGCAAAGCGCGATCCATAGGCAAGCCCCACCGACATGCCCGAAATCAGCACGAAGGCCTCGGCGGAATCCGAGAAGCCGAAATTCTTGTGCGTGAGATGTTCCAGATACTGTCCCGGAACGTGATTGACAAAGATCGTCAGGAGGGCGAGGGCCCGGAAGACGTCGAGGCGCGTGTCGCGTTGCCGCGGCAGGACGCCCACCGGTCCAGATGTGTCTGTCATGGTACTCTGATCCACATGGGTGGATCAGAGCAAATAGCCCTCTTTTGAAGATTTGATGACAGAGCCGTTGATTGTGGCCTGCCACCCGCCGTCATCCCCACGATCCACACGCAGCGTCAGCTTGCGGCCATCGACAACGAGCGTCGCGCTGTAGCCGTTCCAGACGTCCGGCAGGACGGGTTCGACGAAGAGGCGGCCGCCTTCCTTGCGGATGCCCAGAATGCCCTCGACGGCGGCGCGGTAGAGCCAGCCGGCCGAGCCGGTGTACCAGGACCATCCGCCCCGCCCCGCCCGCTCGCCTTCGCCATAGACATCGGCGGCCACGACATAGGGCTCGACGCGGTAGCGTTCCGCCGCCTCGGCATCGAGCGCATGCTTGACCGGATTGAGCAGGTCGAGGCAGGCAAAGGCCTCATTGCCCCGGCCAAGGCGCGCCAGCGCCATGACGACCCAGGTCGCGGCATGGGTATACTGCCCGCCATTCTCGCGCACGCCGGGCGGATAGGCCTTGATGTAACCCGGGTCCTGCACGGTTTCGACAAGCGGCGGCGTGAACAGGCGGATGACGCCGTTCTCGCGGTCGACCAGTTGCGCCATGACGGCATCCATGGCCTGGCGCGAGCGCCCGGCATCGCCCTCGCCGGACAGAACACTCCAGCTCTGCGCGATGGAATCGATGCGGCATTCGGCGCTGTCGGACGTGCCGAGGGGCGTGCCGTCGTCATAGTAGCCGCGACGATAATATTCGCCGTCCCAGCCGGCCGTTTCCAGCGCCTGCTTGAGGCGATCGAGGTGGATCTCCCACGCCTCGGCATGGATGTCATCGCCCCGCTCGCGCGCAAGCGGGATGAAGCCGCGCAGCGTGCCGGCAAGGAACCAGCCCAGCCAGACGCTCGTGCCGCGGCCGGCTTCGCCGACCCGGTTCATGCCGTCGTTCCAGTCGCCGCCGAGAATGAGCGGCAGGCCGTTCTCGCCGGTGCGGGCAAGCGCCAGGTCGAGCGCGCGGGAGCAATGATCGTAAAGCGATGCATCCTCGGCCGAATGGCCCGGTTTGAAGAAGGCATCGTGCTGCCCCTCCGCAAGCGGCGGGCCGTCGATGAAGGCAAGCCTTTCGTCGAGCACGCGGCGGTCGCCGGTGACGCGGCAGTAGTATTCGACCGCGTGGGCAAGCCAGACCACATCGTCGGAGATCATGGTGCGCACGCCCGCGCCGGTGTCCGGCAGCCACCAGTGTTGCACGTCGCCTTCGACGAACTGGCGTGCGGCGGCGTTCAGGATCTGCGCGCGGGCGAGGTCCGGCCGGTGCAGGATGAAGGCCAGCGTGTCCTGCAGCTGATCGCGGAAACCATAGGCGCCGCTCGCCTGATAGAAGGCGGTTCGCGCCATGATGCGGCAGCCGAGCGCCTGGTAGGGCAGCCAGTCGTTCACCATGCGGTCGAGCGCCGGATCGGGCGTCTTGACCTGCACCGTGCCGGTGAAGCTTTCCCAGAACGAACGCACCGCCGCCATGACGGCATCGAAATCGGCCTTGCGGCTCTTCTCGGCCAACACGCGGGCGCCCTCCGCATCCGCGGCATCGCCGAGCACGAAAAGCAGCTCCCGCTTTTCGCCCGGCCTCAACGTGAGATCGACGGAAAGCGCCGCGCAGGGATCGCTGATGCCGTCGGCCGCGCCCGACAGGGGCTGGCCGTTGAACAGCGCCGCCGGCGAAACGATATCGCCGGTGCGGCCGATGAAATCCCGCCGCCGCATCGTGAAGCCTGAAAGGGCGGCATCGACGCCGAAGAAGCTGGCCCGGCCGGCGAATTCGAGGCTATAGGGATTGGTCGCGAAGAGAGCACCGCTTTCCTGGTCATGGCTTGTCAGCACGAAAGGCGCCGTCTTGGCGGGGTTGTTGCCCAGCACCCATTCGACGTAGCCGTAGACGGAGAGGCTGCGCTCGGTCTCGCCGGTGTTCTTCACGACGAGGCGCGAATATTTCACCGGGTCTTCCGGATCGACCGTCTGCACGAGGTCGAGCTCGATGCCGTCCTCCCAGCTGCGGAAAGCGGTGTAGCCGAGGCCATGCCAGGTCTCGAATTTGACCGAGGCCTTGCGCGACAGCGCGGCGAAGGGTGTCATCACCGTACCGCTGTCGCGATCGCGCACATAGAAGGCCTCGCCCGGCCGGTTGACGACGGGATCGTTCGTCCAGGGCGTGAGCTGGTAGTCGCGGGAATTGCGGCTCCAGGTGAAGCCGCCACCTTCTGCGGGGACATGGAAGCCGAATTCACGGTTCGCGATCACGTTGATCCACGGTTGCGGCGTCGCCTCGCCGCCGCGCAGGCGCACGGCATATTCGCGGCGGTCGGCATTGAAGCCGCCGAACCCGTTCCAGAAGGACAGGCCGTTTCCGTCGATCGCCACCGGAGCGGCAGCGGCTGCCGGTGCCGGCAAGGCCTTGGCCGGCAGCGCCTCGGCCTTCGTCTCGTCCTCGCCGCGCGGCGGCGAGGAGAAGAGCGAGACCGTGCGGGCGATCTGGTCGGCCAGCGAGCCGTTGCGGGCGTGGAAGACGGCGCGGGCCGCGGCCAACAGGGCCTGCCAGGTCGTGACATCCATCAGGTCGCGGCGCACTGTGAAGACGTGCTGGCGCACGCCATCCGACTGACCGCGCATGCGCAGGTTCTCGCACATCTGATCGAGCGTGTGCTGCATGTCCTGCGCATAGGACGCCGCACGCTCGTTGAGGATGACGAGGTCTGCGGTGACACCGCGATGGCGCAGATACTCCTGCGCGCGAAGCGCCTCGCGGGCGACATCGAGATCGATCTCGTCGTTGATGCGCAGCACGAAGATTGGAAAATCGCCCGAGATCGCCATGGGCCAGAGCGCCGACTGCGAGGTCAGGCCGGTCTGGATCGTCCCGGTGTCGGCGCGCAGGTGCAGATCCGGATAGGTGAGGTAGCGGCCGAGCATCTGGAAGCTCGCCGCCTCCTGCGAGGTCACGCCGACATGGCGCATATGCACCTGCGAGCGCGTCCAGGCATGGATCATTTCGTGGTTGAAGCTGTCCGGGTGGCGATAGCGGTCGATGGCCGCATCCACGTCCGCGCGGGTCGGCGCGGCAATCGTCCAGAAGATGACCTTCACCTTCTTGCCGGCGGGAACGCGCACGACGCGGCGCAATGCCATGATCGGATCGAGCGTGAAACCATCCGTGCCGGAGAGCTGCGCGCCGGCATCGAAGGCCGCCGCCGTCGCGAGCGAGCGGCCACGGCCGATGAACCGGCGGCGATCCGTCTCGACCTCGGTGCGGCGCGCGGGGCCGGCATTGTCGACGATCAGATGGGCGATCGCCATGTCGGGTTCGTTGGGATGACGCTTCTGGCGCTCCGCGCGGATCACGTCGCCGCGCTCGTCGATGTCGGTGCGGATGAACATCTTCGAGAAGAGCGGATGCGCATTGTCGGTATCGTCGGTCGTGATGACCGGCTCCAGATAGGACGTCACCTCGATGAAGCGGTCCTCCGTGCCCGTGTTGACGAGCGTCAGGCGACGGCCTTCGGCATCGTGCTCGGTCGCGACGATGACCTCGACCTCGCTTGTCAGCGTGCCGACGGTCTTGATGAATTCCGCCTTGTCGTCGCCAAACTGGGTCTTCGTCTCCTCATCCTCGGCGCGCTTCGGTTCGGCGGTGGCGGACCACCATTCGTTCGTCGCGGTATCGCGCAGGAACAGGAAGGAGCCCCAGCGGTCTTCCGTCGGGTCGGGCTTCCAGCGCGTGACGGACTGGCCGTTCCAGCGCGAATAACCGGCGCCGGTCGCCGTCAGCATCACCGAATAATGGCCGTTCGACAGGAAGACCGTCTCGCGCTCGCGGCTGATCGGGTCCTTGAAGATACGGATTTCCGGGCGAAGCAGGTCGGCCTGCGTGCTGCCGACGGTTTCCGGCTCGCGCTTAGCGTTGATGACAGGAATGTCGCGCGGGGCCTTTTCCTGCAGCAGAAGCTCGGCCGCCTCGATCACCGGATCGGCATGGAAACGTTCGCGCAGCGCGCCGTTGAAGACGACATTGGCGACGGCGGCGATCGACATGCCGTGATGGTGGGCCATGTAATTGCGCACCACCGCACAGGTCTTGCCCTCCGGCACGCGGGTCGGCGTGAAGTCGACGGCATCGTGGAAGCCGTAGACGCCGAGCGCGCCGAGCTTGCGCAGCCGCTCCAGATTGTCGAGCGCTTCCTTCGGCGCATATTGCGCCGCCAGCAGCGAGGCATAGGGCGCGATGACGGCGTTCTGGCCAAGGCCGCGCTTGAGGCCGAGCGTCGGCACGCCGAAATTGGTGTACTGGTAGGTCAGTTCGTGGTCGCGGGCGTTGAAAGCCGCTTCCGAAATGCCCCAGGGCGTGCCGAGGCGGCGGCCGTGGTTCATCTGTTCGACCACGACGAGATTGTTCGTCTGGTTGAGAATGCCGCCCTGGCGCTCCTGCATGACGAGCGGCGGCATCAGATATTCGAACATCGAGCCCGACCAGGAGATCAGCGCGCCGCGCGAACCGACCGGCACGACCGGACGGCCGAGCTTGTACCAGTGCTCGGTGGGCAAGTCGCCCTTGGCGATGGCGAACAGGCTCGTCAGGCGCGCTTCCGAGGCGAGAAGGTCGTAGCAGGCCTCGTCCAGCTCGTTGGTCTCGACGCGGTAGCCGATCGACAGCAGGCGCCGTTCCGGACGGAACAGGAAGCCGAAATCCATGGAGAACGCGATATCGCGCGCCCGGTCGCGCAGCACGATGAGCCGCGTGCGCAGCTGTTCGATGCTGCCGAGATCGAAGACACTGTCGGCGATATGCGCTTCGCAGGTCGCCACCAGCGCGCCCGCCCAATGCACGAACTCGCCACTCTGCGGCGACTTCACCTCGTGATCGAGATTGACGATGAGCTTGTTGATGTCGCGCGCCAGCACCGCGAGGTTGATGACGCGGATGGAAGCGAATTCATGCTCGCGCTTGACGGCGGCGAGCGCGTTGTGGAAGCCGGCGAGGCGCTCTTCCACCAGACGGCGCAGCGGACGCACAGTCTTGCGGTCGTCGGGAAGCTGCTTGAGCGTCTCCGACAGAATGGAAGCAACATCGCCGATACCGTCGAGACTTCCCTGCAGATGCGCCGAGGGCGCCTCCGCCCATTCGCGGCACATGGAGGATACGGCGATGAGATGGCCGGCAAGGTTGCCGCTGTCGACCGCCGAGACATAACGCGGGCCGAGCGTTTCGAGCGTGTTGGTGCGATACCAGTTGAACAGATGGCCGCGGTATTTCGGCATGCCGTCGATGGTGGCGATGGTCTGCTCCATCCGGCGCACGGTTTCCTCGAAGCTGATCCAGCCGAAATCGCGCGCCGAAATCACCGACAGGAGATAGACGCCGATATTGGTGGGCGAGGTGCGCTCGGCCAGAACCGGATTGGGCGTCTCCTGGAAATTGTCCGGCGGCAGGAAGTGCTGCTCGGCGGTGACGAAGGTCTCGAAATAGCGCCAGGTGCGCCGCGCGATCTTGCGCAGCTCGCTGGCGACATGATCGGACACCACGAGCTGGTCTTCCGTCTCCGCCGTCTGGCTGACGGACCAGGCGATCATCGGTGACAGCATCCAGACGAGCGCGAAGGGCACGCCGATGAAAGGCAGGCCGGTCTTGGAAATCGCGGCAAGGGCGACGGAAGCGACCGCGAGTGCCGGGGCCTGCCACATCGCCTTGTAATGGGCGAGGATGCCGCCGCGCGCCGCGCTGTCGGCCTGGGCGGCGGTGCGCCATTCCAGCATCATCTTGCGGCTGACGAAGGTGCGGTAGAGCGAGCGAACGATGGCGTCGCCCATCAGTGCTGCGGAATGCGCGATGAAGGCGATGCGCAGGGCGACCTGCGCATTGGCCGCGCGGATATCGGAGAACACGCGGTGCACATGGGCGCGCGCCACGATATCGCTGCTGCGCGGCATGAGGCCGGAAATGAGCGAGAGCGTTGGCGCCACGAAGAGCAGGAAGATCAGCACCAGCTGCCAGATCAGCGCCTGGCGCGGCTCCATATAGTACCAGCCCATCACGGAGGCGACGAGCCAGGCGATCGGGATGAGGCTGCGCCGGAGGTTATCGTACATCTTCCAGCGGCCGAGCATGGAAATGCCGCTCGACGGTCCGAAGAGGTAGGGCAGGAGCTGCCAGTCGCCGCGGGCCCAGCGATGCTGGCGCGAGGTCTCCACGCCGTAGCGGGTCGGGAAGTCCTCGACGAGCTCCACATCGGTCACCAGCGCACAGTGCGACAGCGAGCCTTCGAGCAGGTCGTGGCTGAGCACCGAGTTCTCCTCGATGCGGCCCTTCACGGCGGCCTCGAAGGCATCGACGTGGTAGAGCCCCTTGCCGGTGAACGTGCCCTCGCCCGCGAGGTCCTGGTAGACGTCGGAAACGGTGAAGACGTAGGGGTCGACGCCGCGATCGGCGGAGAAGATGCGCTGGAAGGTCGAGGCTTCCTTGCCCGTCGTCAGCGAGGGCGTCACGCGCGGCTGGAGGATCGAGTAGCCTGCGGTGATCTCGCCGGTCGCCTCGTCGATGACGGGACGGTTGATCGGATGGTGCATCTTGCCGACGAGCTTGGTCACGGCATCGCGCATCAGGCGCGTGTCGGAATCGAGCGTCATGACGTATTTCACGTCCGACGGCACGACGTTGGCGCCCGGCAGGAAGGTCGTGTCGCCATCGCCGCGCAGCAGCAGGTTCAGCTCGTGCAGCTTGCCGCGCTTGCGCTCCCAGCCCATCCACGCGCCTTCCGACGGATTGTAGAGGCGGCGGCGGTGCAGCAGGTAGAAGCGCGTGCGCCCGTCAAAGGCGTAGCGCGCCGACAGTTCGGCGATCTCGCGCTTGGCATATTCGAGAACGTCGAGATCGGCAGGCGTTTCCTCGCTCTGGCTGTCGGCCCAGTCGCTGAGAAGCGCGAAATAGATCTCGCCGCGCGGATTGGCGAGATAGTGGACCTCGAGATTGCGCACCAGTTCATCGACATGGTCGCGTTTCGAGATGAGGCAGGGCACGACGAGCATCGTGCGCGCATCCTCAGGGATGCCGTCCTTGAACTCGTAGCCGACCAGCCGTGACGGCGTGACGAAGAAGGTCACGAGCGTATTGAACAGACCCGTGGCACCTTCCGAGGCCGGCAGCGCGAACAGCACGAGCATGATCAGCCAGGCGCCATTGGGAATATCGAGCTGGTCGAGGAAATAGTAGACCGCGATCATCGCCAGCAGCGTGAGGATGATGTTGGGGCCGGCAATGGCGAGCCAGTTCAGCTTGCGCGTCATGCGAACGACGCGCTGGACGACCGAGGGATGGTAGCCGATGCGCTTTTCGAGCAGCTTGCGCTTCTTGCCCACGAGGAACGCGCCGACATTGGCGCGATAATCGGGATCGCCGGCATTTTCCGCGGCGTCTTCCTCGGTCATGGCGAGCGCGATTTCGGTGACCTCCAGCTCGCTCTTGCCGGAGCGGCGGGCGAAACGCTCGATCGTGTTGCGGTATTTGTTGCGCGAGCCGAAATCCAGATCGCTGTAGTCCGACCGCTGGCGCAGCGCCTCGTCGAGGCGGCTGACGCTCTCGAACCAGACCGGCCATTCCGCGTCATCTATCGTACGCAGGCCCTTGATGAGCGAACTCATCGTCACGTTGCCGGAAGACAGGCGGTTGTTTTCCGCGACGATCAGTTCCTCGAGGTCGGTGCCCCGGCTCTCGATCTTGCGCTCCAGCCACTGGATGACCGCGCCCGATGTCTGAAGGCCGTCGCGCAGGCGGTAGAGAAGCTGGACGACGAAAGTGTTGTCTTCGGTCAGGCTCTCGATGGTGCGCAGATGCGCAATCGACTTCTCCGGATCGTTGAGGCGCACCAGCTCGTCGGCCACGTCATTGGCCTTGAAGCGCATCTTGCGCGAGCGTTCGACGCGGCTGGAAATACGCCGCAGGTTCTCCAGAAGCACGAAGCGCACGAATGACGGCAGGGCCCAGAGTTCGCCGATCTTCAGCGGATCCACCGTCTGGAAGCCCTGCACGAAGGCGGTCAGGCTTTCCTGCGAGACACTGCTGTGCGTATGGGCGACATAGAGCCAGGCCAGGGCCAGCGTGCGCGGAAAGGGCTGGCCGTCGATCTCCATGGTGGGAAGCTGCCGGTAGAAGCGGCGGGGGAAGTCGCGCCGGACCTCCTGGATGGCTTCTTCGATCACATAGAAATTGTCGAGCAGCCACTCGGCCGCCGGCGTGATCTGCGCGCCGGCCTCCACGTCCTTGGCCGTGACCTGGTAGACGCGGAAGATCTCCTTCTCGTTTTCCTTGTGCCGTGCCCGGAAATCGAAGGGGCGGAAACCCGGAAGCACCGCCGTCTTGTCTCGGGCGAGCGCTTCGCCGCAGGCGGCGAGCTCCTCCAGCGTGAGATAGGTGGCGCGGATCGAGTCGTTATAGTCGATCTGCCGGATATCGGCGTCGCGCGAAGGGGCTTGCGGCGTAGTATGAAAGGACATGTCTCTGATTCTGGAACCGGCCATGTTGAGCCACCCGGCAGCGGCCGTTGCGCCGGATTGTCTTTCGCGGGCGGGCTTCGTTCTGCTGTCGCGATCAGCCATGACACCCGACCGCGCCCTCATGGCGCTCCAGGTGCGGTTTTGGCTCAAGCGACACGCTGTTTGTCATCCACGCCGCGTGGTGCATGAAAACGGCATTTTTTAGCCGTAAGGACAGAGACTTGCAACCTGTCAACAGGGCAGGATGGCGCAGCATGGACCCTCATCTGCGGTTTTGGTGAATCGCGCACCCTGAACGGGAGGCGAGCCCGCGCGAGGTGCAGGCGGACAAACAATGCGCGGGGATAAAAAAGGTTCCCGCCCGAATGCGCGCCGCCTGCCATTGACTTGAAATCCAAGCGGCGCGAGGTTGCCGGCATCAGGGTCTTCCGAATCGAAAACGGTCCGGAGGCTAAGAGGGAAGCCGGTGCGAAGCCCAGGACATCAGACTTGGGCATCAAAACCGGCGCTGCCCCCGCAACTGTAAGCGGCGAGCGTCTGTCGATCCGCGCCACTGGTGTCATGCGCACCGGGAAGGCCAGACAGACGCGACGACCCGCAAGCCAGGAGACCTGCCCTGATAGCTGTAACGACCTGGGCGGGGTGTCCCAAGGGTGCGCTTGCAATGCCATGGATTGGCAACAACGTGCGTCCGGCCATCCCCCAATGATCCGATTGGGGAAAGACATGTTTCAATTCACCGAAAAACAGGCATCCGGCACCGGCAACCCGGAATCCGTGTTCATTTCCTGGATTCTCTGGCAGCCGCGCGACGCCGACCTCGCCGCCGAGGCGCTGAAGGAAGTGCACAAGCTCGCACGACTCGACAATCCCGACCCTGATATCGCGCGGCTGAAGGCGCTGTTCACGTCGCTGGCGGGCGCGGACGGGCCGCTACATTAGGCAGAAACACGAAACATATGTTGACATAAAGATATCTTTATGTGATCTCCGATACTGAATGAAAGTACCGGAGGGTTCTCCCATGGCCAATTCCCACCTGGACGACCTGTTCGGCCCCGAACAGCCGCCGCGCGACGGAAGCGAAGTCCTCGCCGCCCTCAAGGCCGCCGCGCGCGAACGCATCCTCGTGCTCGACGGCGCGATGGGAACCGAGATCCAGACGCTGAAGCTGGTGGAAGACGATTTCCGCGGCGACCGTTTCGGTGATTGCGCCTGCCACCAGCAGGGCAACAACGACCTGCTGACGCTGACCCAGCCGGGCGCCATCGAGGACATCCATTACCGCTATGCGCTCGCTGGCGCCGATATCCTCGAGACCAACACGTTTTCCTCCACCACCATCGCCCAGGCCGATTACGGCATGGAGGACATGGTCTATGAGCTGAACCGCGACGGCGCCCGCCTTGCGCGCCGCGCGGGCCTGCGCGCCGAGCAGAAGGACGGCAAGCGCCGTTTCGTGGCCGGCGCGCTGGGGCCGACCAACCGCACCGCCTCCATTTCGCCCGACGTCAACAATCCCGGCTATCGCGCCGTGACCTTCGACGACCTGCGCATCGCCTATGCCGAGCAGGTGCGCGGCCTCATCGACGGCGGCGCCGATATCATCCTCATCGAGACGATCTTCGACACGCTGAATGCCAAGGCGGCGATCTTTGCCACGCACGAGGTCTACGCGGAAAAGGCCATCCACCTGCCCGTCATGATCTCGGGCACGATCACCGATCTCTCCGGCCGCACGCTCTCCGGCCAGACGCCAGAGGCCTTCTGGAATTCGGTTCGCCATGCCGATCCCTTCTCCATCGGCCTCAACTGCGCGCTCGGCGCCAATGCCATGCGCGCCCATCTCGCCGAGATTTCCGCCGTCGCGCAGACCTTCGTCTGCGCCTATCCGAATGCCGGCCTGCCCAACGCCTTCGGCCAGTATGACGAAAGCCCGGAGGAAATGGCCGCCCAGATCGAAGGCTTCATGCGCGACGGGCTGGTCAACATCGTCGGCGGCTGCTGCGGCTCGACGCCGGACCATATCCGCGCCATCGCCGCGGCCGCCGCGCGCCACAAGCCGCGCGAAATCCCCGACATCCCGCGCCACATGCGCCTGTCCGGCCTCGAACCCTTCACGCTGACCGACGCCATTCCCTTCGTGAATGTCGGCGAGCGCACCAATGTCACGGGCTCGGCAAAATTCCGCAAGCTCATCACCGCCGGCGACTATGCCGCAGCGCTCGACGTTGCGCGCGATCAGGTCGCGAACGGTGCCCAGATCATCGACATCAACATGGACGAGGGCCTGATCGATTCCGGCAGGGCGATGGTGGAATACCTCAACCTCATCGCCGCCGAGCCGGATATCGCCCGCGTGCCCGTCATGATCGACAGTTCCAAATGGGAGGTGATCGAGGCCGGCCTGAAATGCGTGCAGGGCAAGCCGCTGGTCAATTCCATCTCGCTGAAGGAAGGCGAGGAAGCCTTCCTGCACCACGCCAGGCTCGTGCGCGCCTATGGCGCGGCCGTCGTGGTGATGGCCTTCGACGAGACCGGACAGGCCGACACCAGGGCCCGTAAGGTGGAAATCTGCACGCGCGCCTACAGGCTGCTGACGGAGGTTGCCGGGCTCGCACCCGAGGATATCGTCTTCGACCCCAACATCTTCGCGGTGGCGACGGGCATCGAGGAGCACGACAATTACGGTGTCGACTTCATCGAGGCGACGGCCGAGATCACGCGCACGCTGCCGCATGTCCATATCTCGGGCGGCGTGTCCAACCTTTCCTTCTCCTTCCGCGGCAACGAGCCGGTGCGCGAGGCAATGCACGCGGTCTTCCTCTACCACGCCATCCAGGCCGGTATGGACATGGGCATCGTGAACGCCGGCCAGCTCGCCGTCTACGACACGATCGAACCGGACCTGCGCGAGGCCTGCGAGGACGTGGTGCTGAACCGCCAGCCGAAGGCCGGCGGCACCGCCACCGAACGGCTGCTCGACATCGCCGAACGCTTCAAGGGCGCGGCCGGCAAGGAAGCCAAGGAGCGCGATCTCGCCTGGCGCGAATGGCCGGTCGAGAAGCGGCTGGAACATGCGCTGGTCAACGGCATCACCGAATTCGTCGAAGAGGATACCGAAGAAGCCCGCCAGAACGCAGAACGTCCGCTGCACGTCATCGAGGGACCGCTGATGGCCGGCATGAACGTGGTCGGTGACCTCTTCGGCGCGGGCAAGATGTTCCTGCCGCAGGTCGTGAAGTCCGCCCGTGTGATGAAGCAGGCCGTCGCCGTGCTCCTGCCCTACATGGAAGCCGAAAAGCGCGCCAATGGCGGCAGCGGCGAACGCCAGAGTGCGGGAAAAATCCTGATGGCGACGGTCAAGGGCGACGTGCACGACATCGGCAAGAACATCGTCGGCGTCGTGCTCGCCTGCAACAATTACGAGATCATCGACCTCGGCGTCATGGTGCCCGCGACGAAGATCCTCGAGACGGCGAAGGCCGAGAAGGTTGATATCATCGGCCTCTCCGGCCTCATCACCCCCTCGCTCGACGAGATGGTGCATGTCGCCGCGGAGATGGAGCGCGAAGGCTTCGACATTCCCCTCCTCATCGGTGGCGCCACGACGAGCCGCGTGCACACCGCCGTCAAGATCCATCCGCGCTACGATCGCGGCCAGGCGGTCTATGTCACCGATGCCAGCCGCGCCGTCGGCGTCGTCGGCAGCCTGCTCTCCGCCGACATGAAGCCGGGCTATGTCGAGACGCTTCAGGCGGAGTACCGCAAGGTGGCCGATGCCCATGCCCGCAGCGAGGCCGAAAAGCAGCGCCTGCCCATCGCCAAGGCGCGCGACAACGCGTTCAGGGCCGACTGGTCGGCCTACCAGCCGAAGACGCCCTCCTTCCTCGGTACGCGCGTCTGGCAGGATTGGGACCTCGCGGACCTCGCCCGCTACATCGACTGGACGCCGTTCTTCCAGACCTGGGAGCTGAAGGGCGTCTATCCGAAGATCCTCGACGACGAGAAGCAGGGCCCTGCTGCCCGCCAGCTCTTTGCGGACGCGCAGGCGATGCTGGAGAAGATCATTTCGGAAAAGTGGTTCACACCGAAAGCCGTCGTCGGCTTCTGGCCGGCCGGCGCCGTGGGCGACGATATCAGGCTCTTCACCGACGAGGCCCGCAATAAGGAGCTGGCCACATTCTTCACGCTGCGCCAGCAGCTCTCCAAGCGCGACGGCCGGCCGAACGTGGCGCTCTCCGATTTCGTCGCGCCCGTCGACAGCGGCAAACCCGATTATCTCGGCGGCTTCGTCGTGACGGCCGGCATCGGCGAGATCGCCATTGCCGAGCGCTTCGAGCGGGCGAACGACGATTACAACTCGATCCTCGTCAAGGCGCTGGCCGATCGTTTCGCGGAGGCCTTCGCCGAGCGCATGCATGAGGTCGTGCGCAAGGAACTCTGGGCCTACGCGCCGGACGAGACTTACGCCCCGACCGACCTGATCGGCGAGCCCTATGCCGGTATCCGCCCGGCACCGGGCTATCCCGCGCAGCCTGATCACACGGAAAAGACGACACTGTTCCGCCTTCTCGACGCGGAACAGCAGATCGGTGTCAAACTGACGGAAAGCTACGCCATGTGGCCTGGCTCCTCCGTTTCGGGCCTCTATATCGCCTCGCCCGAAAGCTACTATTTCGGCGTCGCCAAGGTGGAACGCGACCAGGTGGAGGACTATGCCCGCCGCAAGGCCATGGCGGTTTCCGAGGTGGAACGCTGGCTTGGTCCAGTGCTGAACTACGTGCCGGTCAACGCCGTCGCAGCTGCCGAATAATCACACCCCGCGGCCGCGGAAGCGGCGCTGGTAGGCGGGGTCGTAGAGCGAGCTTTCGCGGAAATCCTCGGCCCCGAGCGACCGCCCGACGAAGATCAGCGCCGTGCGCTCGATAGGCTCTTCCGCCACCTTGGCAGCGATGTCGGCGAGCGTGCCGCGCACCACGCGCTCATCCGGCCAGGAGGCCTTCACCACGATCGCGACAGGGCAATCGGCGCCGTAGAGCGGCGTCAGTTCCGTCACCACCTGGTCGAGCGCATGGATGGCGAGGTGGATGGCAAGCGTCGCGCCCGTCGCACCGAATCCCTGCAGCGTCTCGCGGTTCGGCATCGGCGACGCGCGGCCCGAAACGCGGGTGAGAACGAGGCTCTGGGCCACGGCGGGAATGGTCAGCTCGCGGCCGAGCGCCGCTGCGGCCGCCGCAAACGACGGCACGCCGGGGGTCATCGTATAGGCGAGGCCGTGCTTCTCCAGCCGGCGGATCTGCTCGGCAACCGCGCTCCAGACGGACAGGTCGCCGGAATGCAGCCGCGCCACGTCCTCACCGGCTGCCGCGGCCTTGAGATACTCCGCCTCGATCTCGTCGAGCGACATCGGCGCGGTATCGACGATGCGCGCGCCGGGCGGGCAATATTGCAGGAGTTCGGGCGAGACGATGGAGCCGGCATAGAGGCAGACCGGGCATGTGCCGATGAGGTCACGGCCGCGCACGGTGATGAGGTCGGCGGCACCCGGTCCAGCGCCGATGAAGTGAACGGTCATGTGCTAGTCCTCGACTTGTTCGGCCGGTTTGACCCAGCGCCATTGCGTGACCGGCATGGCCGGCCGCCAGCCCGTCATCTGCCCGACGGGCGACGCGCGTGCGATATCGATGCGGATGAGCACGCCACCGAGCCGGGCATGATGCGCCAGCAGCACCGCCTCCATTTCCGTGGTCACCGCATTGGCGACGAGCCGTCCGCCGGGCTTGAGCCCTGCGATCGCCGCGTCCATCACGCCCGCCTCGCTGCCGCCGCCGCCGATGAAAACGGCATCCGGCGCGGCAAGCCCGGCCAGCGCATCCGGCGCCGTGCCTTCGACGACGGCAAGCCCCGGCACGCCGAATTTGCCGGCATTGCGGCGGATGCGGCCAGCGCGCTCGGGATGGCCTTCGATGGCGATGGCGCTGAGCGACGGGTCGGCCAGCATCCATTCGATGCCGATCGAGCCCGACCCCGCGCCGATATCCCAAAGGAGCTCGCCCCGGCGCGGCGCCAGCGCCGACAGCGTCAGCGCGCGGACCTCGTGCTTGGTGATCTGCCCATCATGCTCGAAGAGCGCGTCGTTCAACCCCGGCGTAAAAGCGAGGATGCGCGCATCATGCGCGGCCGCGACCTCTACCGCGCAGACATTGAGCATATCCGCACCCACGAGCGCGAATCTCCCGGCCGTGTGATGGCTGACACGTTCGCGTGTCCCGCCGAGCGCTTCCAGCACCGTAAGCCGCGATTCGCCGAACCCGCTTTCGGCAAGAAGGGCAGCGAGCGCGGCCGGCCCGTCGCTGTCGGATGTCAATGCCAGGATGCGCGCGCCCGGATGCAGGTGCGGGCGAATGAGATCGTCGGGGCGACCGTGCAGGGAAACGCAGACCGTGTCCTGCAGCGCCCAGCCCAGGCGCGAGGCCGCGAGGCTGAAGGCCGAGGGCGCGGGAAAGACCCGCATCTCCTCGCGGGGAATGCGGCGCGACAGCGTGACGCCGACGCCGTAGAAGAAGGGATCGCCCGAGGCGAGCACGACGACCTGATGACCGCGGGCGGCAAGCACCGCCTCCACCGACCGCTCGAACGGACTGAGCCAGCCCTGCCGCGTGCCGTTAATGGCGCTGTCGGCGAGCTCCAGGTGCCGCGCGCCGCCGAAAACCACGGTCGCGGCGGAGATGGCGGCCTTGGCCTCGTCACCCAGACCCGCTAGACCATCCTCGCCGATCCCGACGATGGAAAGCCACGGGGCGGCCGTCGAAAGGGTCGGATCAGGCGTGGACAAGAAACGCATCCTCATACTGGGCGGAACGGCAGAGGCCCGCGAACTCGCCGCGCGCCTGGCGAAACGCGACGATCTCGCCGTAACGCTCTCGCTTGCCGGCCGCACGATCGACCCCGCCCCGCAGCCCGTGCCGGTGCGCAGCGGCGGCTTCGGCGGCGTGGCCGGCCTCGTCGATTATCTCGGCGCGCAGGCGATCGATCTCCTGATCGACGCCACGCATCCCTTCGCCCGGCAGATTTCCGCCAATGCCCGTGCCGCAAGCCGGGAAACCGGCATTCCGCTTCTGCGACTGGAACGTCGCGGCTGGGACGAAACGGACGGCGACCGCTGGACGCGCGTCGCCACGATGGCCGACGCCGTCGCAGCGCTCGGAAAAGACCCGCGCCGCGTCTTCCTCGCCATCGGCCGGCAGGAGGCCAAGGCTTTCGACGCCGCGCCGCAGCACCGCTATCTCGTGCGCAGCGTCGATCCGGTCGACCCGCCGCTCGATGCGCCGCAGGTCGAATACCTGCTGGCGCGCGGCCCCTTCGCGGTGGAAGACGAGGTCGCTCTTCTTCGCGAACACCGGATCGAAGTGATCGTCAGCAAGAATTCCGGCGGCGAGGCCACCCACGGCAAGATCGTCGCCGCGCGCATTCTCGGCCTGCCCGTCGTGCTCGTCGAGCGGGCGGCGGCCGATGACGGGCATCGCGCCGGAACGGCCGAGGAAGCGGAGCGGCTCGCCGATCATCTGCTCTCGTCCCTGAGGAAGCGCGGCGTGTAGACGAGGTCGGGCAGGCCGGAGCGGGCGATGACGCGCGTCTCCGGCGAGCCGATGACCACGCAGGTCGCCATGTCGGCGCGCTCCGCCTCGGCTTCCCGCAGCGGCATGACCAGCATGCGCTCGTCGGGACGGCCCGCCGCGCGGCCGAAGATGACGGGGGTTTCGGCCGGCAGCGTCTCGCGCAGGATCTCGAACGCCTTGCCGAGCTGCCAGGGCCGCGCCTTGCTGATCGGATTGTAGAGCGCGATGACGAGGCCCGCCTCGGAAACCATGCGCAGCCGCTTCTCGATGATCTCCCAGGGCTTCAGATTGTCGGACAGCGAGATCGCGCAGAAATCATGCCCGAGCGGCGCGCCGATGCGGGCGGCGACCGCCAGCATGGCGGTGACGCCGGGCACGACGACGAGGTCGACCGTTCTCCATTCCTCAGGCCCCGCGTCGATCGCCTCGCAGACCGCGGCCGCCATGGCAAAGACACCGGGATCACCGCCGGAGACGACGCAGACATTCACCCCGGCGGCCGCGCGCGTCAGCGCCGCCTGGGCGCGGTTCAGCTCCTCGCGGTTGTCGGAGGCGACCTTGATCTGGTCGGGCCTGAGGTTCAGGCGGTCGATATAGGGAAAATAGCCGAAGAATTCGCTGGACGCCTCGACCGCCCGCAGCGCTTCCGGCGTCATCTGGTCGGGATTGCCCGGCCCCGTGCCGATCACGAAGAGCTTGCCCGTCATGCCCGCCCGCCCCAGCCGGGCACGAGCACCAGCGAGAAATAGGGCGCGGTGTCGTCGAGCTTTTCGGACAGGCGAATGGACATGCTCGACGGCGTGGTGCCGCGCTCGACGTAAACGGCCTCGCCGAGGCGTCCGGCGCTTGCGAGCGCGCGGCGGATCTTCGGCAGGTTGCGGCCGACCTTCATGATGACGGCGGCCTGCGTGTCGCCCAGCCGGCGCTCCAGCTCGCCCTCGGCCATCGTGCCCGGCAGGACGGACAGCACGTCGTCGCCCTGCACGATCGGCAGGCCGGAGAGCGACCAGCAGCCGGACATCGCCGTGATGCCGGGAATGACCTCCGTCGGGAAGCGATGGGCCAGCCGCACATGCAGATGCATGTAGGAGCCGTAGAACATCGGATCGCCCTCCGAGAGGATCGCGACCGTGCGGCCGGCCGCCAGATGCGCGGCGACCGCGTCGGCCGACGCATCGTAGAAGCCGGTAATCTGGCCCTTGTAGTCGTCGTGTCCCTTGTCGATTTCCGTCGTCACGGGATAGTAGAGCGGCAGTTCCGCCATGCCGGGCTTCAGCAGGCCCTCGACGATGGCGCGCCCGTTGCCGGAGCGGCCGGCCTTGGCGAAATAGGCGAGCACATCAGCTTCGCCGATCGCCCGCACCGCCTTCAGCGTCAGCAGTTCCGGGTCGCCCGGTCCCGTGCCCACGCCATAGAGTCGTCCCGTCATCGTGCTCATAGGCCCGGCCTCGCCAGCGAATTGAGGGCGGCGGCCGTCATCGCGCTGCCGCCGAGACGGCCGCGCACGATGGCGAAGGGCACGCCGTAGGAATTTTCGGCCAGGGCATCCTTCGATTCCGCCGCGCCGACGAAGCCGACCGGCATGCCGAGGATGGCCGCCGGCTTCGGCGCGCCGTCGCGCAGCAGTTCAAGCAGGTAGAACAGCGCCGTCGGCGCATTGCCGATGGCAACGACGGAGCCGGCCATGCGCTCCAGCCAGAGCCGGATGGCGGCGGCCGAGCGCGTATTGCCGATCTCGCCTGCCAGTTCCGGCGTGCGCGGATCGCGCAGCGTGCAGATGACGTCGTTGCCGGCCGGCAGGCGGGCGGCGGTCACGCCGCGGGCCACCATTTCGGCGTCGCAGAAGATCGGCGCACCGGCCTGAAGCGCGGCCCGCGCCGACGACACGAAATCCGGCGAGAAGACGAAATGCCGTGCTGCCTCGACGAGGCCGGCGGCATGGATCATGCGCACCGCGACATCGGCCTCCGCCTCGGAAAAGCGCGCAAGATCGGCCTCCGAGCGGATGATCGCGAAGGATTTCTCGTAGATGGCCATGCCATCCTTGATGTAGTCGTATTCAGTCATGGATGGCCTTGATATGCGGAAACGATGGTGTCGGGCGCCGTGCGGTCGAGAAGGGTTTTCGCCGTCTCGCTTTCGGCGCGGCGATTGGACAAGAGGGCGCCGAGACGCTGGATCGCCGGCACGAAGCCCTCGGCGGGAACGGTTGCCAGCACCGGATCGGATGCCTTGCCGCTCATGACAAGGCCGACGCCACCCGCCGTGCCGCACAGCGTGACGGCCGCGCGCGCCGGATGGGCGCAGCCCTTGGGGCACCCGGAAACATGGACATCGACGGAGCCGTCGAGCAGGCCGGCCGCGTGGGCCGCCACGGCATCGGCTGCGGCATGCGTATCGAAGCTTGCGGACGCGCAGCCTGCGGCTCCGGCGCAAATCGAGACAGAACGCCCCGGCGCCTGATCCGTGCACCAGAAGCCTTCGCGCTCAGCCGCCCCTTGTGCGGCGACCAGCCCGTCTTCCGAAAGGCCGCGCACCAGAAGGGTGCGGTGCGGCGCAAGACGAAACTCCGTGGCGCCGCAGGCCGAGAGGCTTTGAATGAGGGCTGCAAGGCGATCCGCATGCATCTGGCCATAGGCGGGCGCGACACCGAGAACCGGATGGCCGCCGATATTGTGTTTGCCGATCGGATGCCGTGGGCCGGATTTGGACCAGGAAAGCGTTTCCTGCCCCGTCTCCCCCTCGGGGAGGCTGGCGCTCAGGGTCGGAAGGTCCAGATCGCGGCCACGCGTCGCCGGACCTGCGGCCGCCAGCGCGGCGATGACGGCCATCGTGCCGTCGATAACGGCATCCGCAGCCAGAAGGGTGGCGGAACGCGCCGTTTCGCGATCGCCGCCGACGGCCAGGCGCCAGACGGTGCCCTCATTCGCCACGACGGCATCGAGCCTGATATCGGCAACCATATCGGCAAGCGACAGCACGCCGCCGCCATCCACGACGATGGCGAGTTTCGGCGCGAGAGTAAGCCCGGCAGCCGCGATTGCGGCGCGCAAGGCATCGGCCATCGGCGTGGCGTCGGCGATTTCGGACGGGTCGATACCGGACAGCGCCGGCGTCTCGATCGCGACGCCGGTCTGCGGCACGATGCCGACGGCGGCAAGGCCCTGCGCCAGACGCGGCACCGAAGCGCCCGTGAGACCGCGCAGCTGGATATTGCCGCGTGCGGTGATTTCGATAAGCCCGTTGCCGGTTTCGCGCGCGAGGCTGGCGAGTGCGAGCAGATCATCCGCCGTCAGCGCAGGCGCGACGGGCCGAAGGCGCACGAGAAGGCCGTCGCCGGTCTGCATGGGCGCGGCAAGCGAGGGGCAGGCACCGCGGCGCAGGGTGTCGGTATCGATACGGTGGGACGCGGCCGTCATGCTGCGTCCTCCCCGGCATCGGCGACGGGGCGGCGGATCAGGTAGGTGTCCATGATCCAGCCGTGTTCGGCCCGCGCCCTGGATCGGGTCTGCGTGATCGTCTCGGCCATGTCGGCAAGCCGGCCCGACAGCAGGATCTCGTGCGGGGTGCCGAGATAGGCGCCCCACCAGATTTCCGCGTCGGGGTCCTGCACCGTCTTGAAAGCCTGCACGCCATCCAGCATGACCAGCGCATCGCGCGTCGCCGCCGGCCAGCCCTCCGCCAGCCGGCGGCCGGTGGTGATCTCGACGGGCAGGCCGATACGGTTGAGCGCGATGCCGTGGCCGGCGCAGAGCGCCTGCACGCTGGTGATGCCGGGAATGACCTCCATCTCGAAGGCGACGCGGCCGGCGGCGCGCACGTGATCGACGATGCGCAGCGTGCTGTCGTAAAGCATCGGATCGCCCCAGACGAGCAGGCCGAGCGTCTCGTCGTCGCCGAGTTCGTTCAGGAGCGTGCGTTCGTAGATGGCGGCGATGGCCTGGTGCCAGTCGCGCACGCCGTCTTCGTAGACGCCGTCGGCATTGCGCACCGGCACGGCATAATCCAGGACGCGGCAGCCGGGATTGGTGAGGAAACGCGCGCAGATATCGCGGCGCGCATCGGCCAGGAACGCCTTCTCGTCGCCCTTCAGCGGAATGAGCAGCACATCCGCCCGGTTCAGCGCATTGATGGCCTGAATGGTCATGTGCTCGGGGTTGCCCGCACCGATGCCGATGACCGATATCTTTTTCATGCCCCTCTCCCGTGCGGCCAGCGCTCCCGGTTTGCGGCCCGGTTTGGGTCCCGCAGCCCTTCCTAATCCCAAAAGCCCGCGGAAAACAGCCCCCCGATCACGTCCTTTGTCGGTCTTTTTGAGACTTTAGGCCGCCTCGCGGCTCGTCAGATAGGCGCGCGGTGCCGCCCCCAGCATGCGCCTGAACATGGTGGTGAAGGCCGGCACGCTTTCATAGCCGGCATCGAGCGCCACCCGCGTCACCGGCTCGCCGGCCGCAAGGCGCGGCAGGCAGGCAAAAAGGCAGGCCTGCTGGCGCCACGTCACGAAGCTGACCCCCATTTCCTGCCGGAAGAAGCGCGTGAAGGTGCGCCGGCTCATGTTGAGGCGACGCGCCCAGTCGTCGATCTTGGCGGCCGGCGAAGGCTGCGCGACGAAATCGCGGCAAAGCCCGGCAAGCCGGCCGCTCGCCGGAAAGGGCAGGCCCAGCCGGCGCTCCTGCAGGCGGCCGATCTCGTCGAGCAGCAGGGCCATCACCAGTTCGCCCCGCACCCGGTCTTCGGCCACCGCCCCCTTGCGCAGCGCCTCGGCGATGAGCTGGCGGGCGAGATCGGTCACCTCCAGCACGACGGGCTCGCGCGCCGCCGCGCGTCCCTCGGGCGAATAGATATAGACCGAGCGCATGCTGACATCCGAATACATCTCGACGGAATGCTCCAGCCCGCGCGGGATGAGCAGGGCGTGGCCCGGCGGGATCATCCAGCGGCCGCGATCCGTCGCGACCAGCACGACGCCGGAGAAAACGCAGAGGAACTGCGTGCGGCGGTGATGGTGCGGCGGAACGGTATAGCCGCCCGGAACGTCGGTGCTGTGCACCAGAACGTCCTCGTTCGACTGCTCCATGCGGGCAAGATTGCGGACATGCTCCTCAATCAGCGTCTTGAGGCGGGATTCCGTGAGTTTTTCCATCTTTGGCCCAATCGCGTAAGAAATGGACCTCAGCACGAAAGCAGGCCGCAGGCAATCCTTGTAATTCAGCAAGAAAAAACCTGTCCGGGTCGAAACCTCGAGGAAAAAATGTCGACTGTCGTCCCCGCGGCGCCCCGTAGCGCCGCCACCACATCCTATTCCATCATCATCGCCGTCAGCGCCTGCCACATGCTGAACGACATCATGCAGTCGCTCCTGACGTCGCTCTATCCGCTGCTGAAGGCGAACTACGCGCTCGACTTCATGCAGATCGGCTTCCTGACGCTCGCCTTCCAGGTCACGGCCTCGCTCCTGCAGCCGGCCGTCGGCATCGTGACGGACCGCTGGCCGATGCCCTTCTCGCTGCCGGTCGGCATGGGCAGCACCTTCTGCGGCCTGATCATGCTGGCCTATGCGCATTCCTTCCCCGTGCTGGTCTTCGGCGCCTGCCTGATCGGCCTCGGCTCGGCGATCTTCCACCCGGAATCCTCGCGTGTCGCGCGCCTCGCCTCGGGCGGTCGCCACGGCCTGGCGCAGTCGATGTTCCAGGTCGGCGGCAATGCCGGCACCGCCCTCGGTCCGCTGCTCGCCGCCTTCATCGTGCTGCCCTTCGGCCAGTCCAGCGTCGCGTGGTTTTCGGTCGCCGCCCTGCTCGGCATGACGATCCTGACCTGGGTCGGCAACTGGTATGCCGGCGAGCGCCGCCTGGCCGCCGGCCGGCCCGCCGCCAGCCGCGACCTGCCGCTGCCGCGCGGCCGCGTCGCCTGGGCGCTCGCCGTCCTCGTCCTCCTGACCACCACGAAGAATGCCTATCTCGCCAGCATCTCGAGCTACTTCACCTTCTACACGATCGGCCGTTTCGGGCTCGATGTGCAGCAGGCACAGCTGATGCTCTTCCTGTTCCTCGGCGCCTCCGCGCTCGGCGTCTTCATGGGCGGGCCGATCGGCGACCGCTTCGGCACGCGCTTCGTGATCTGGTTCTCGATCCTCGGCGTCATCCCGTTCGCGCTGATGCTGCCCTATGCCAACTTGTTCTGGACGGGCGCGCTGACGGTGCTGATCGGCCTGATCTTCTCCTCGGCCTTCTCCAACATCGTCGTCTTCGCGCAGGAACTGGTGCCGGGCCGCGTCGGCATGATCGCCGGCATCTTCTTCGGCTTCGCCTTCGGCGCGGGCGGCCTGGGTGCGGCCCTGCTCGGCGGCGTTGCCGACAGCCACGGCATCAACTTCGTCTACCAGATCTGCTCGTATCTGCCGCTTCTCGGCATCCTCACGATCTTCCTGCCGCGCCTGCCGGCGAAGCACTGAGGCTGGCCCAAAAACGCAGAACGCCCGGCTTCGGCCGGGCGTCTTGTTTGTGGCATCGTCTAGAACCGCGCGCCTGCGAAATGGGCCACCTGGGCGCCGAGTTCGTAGTAACCCTCCCGCGCGGAGCGGAAGGATTGCGCCTGCGGGTCGGTGACCGGCAGCGGCAGGTCGGCTTCCGCGATGCGGCCGGACACGAGCTCGGCCAGCGTGCGGCCGAAGACGGTGCCCGGCGCGATGCCGCGGCCATTGTAGCCCGAGAAGCCGACGACGTTATCGGCCAGCCGGTGGAAGCGCGGCAGGTTGTCTGCCGTCATGCCGATCTTGCCGTACCATTCCGCCTCGAAGGCGACGTCACCGATGCCGGGAAACAGCTTCCTGAGCGAACGGCGCGCCCATGCCTTGTGGATGCCGAGCCCCGTGCCGCGCAGAGCGCCGACGCTGCCGAAGACCAGCCGGCCGCGCTTGTCGAACCGGAAGGAGGACAGCACCTCCTTCGTATCCCATGCTCCCTGGCGCTCCGGCAGGATCCTCGCCTGCATTTCGGCCGACAGCGGCACCGTGGCGAAATTGAAATAGGGAAGGTGCACGAGTTCCGTGCGCACCACGTTCCAGGGGGAGACGGTATAGGCATTGGTCGCCACGATCACCCAATCGGCCGTCACGTCGCCGCGCGCCGTCTTCACGGTCCAGCGGGCGCCGTTGCGCTCCGCCCCCGTCACCGGGCTTCCGGTAAACACCTGCGCGCCGGCCGCAATGGCGGCGCGGGCAAGGCCGCGCGCATAGGCGAGCGGCTGGATCGTGCCGGCGCGCATGTCGAGCAGGGCGCCGGCATAGGCGTCGGTGCCGACCTTCGTGGCCGTTTCCGCCGCATCGAGCAGCCGCACGGGCGCACCCCGGCGGGACCATTGCTCGGCGCGCTGCTTCAGCTCGTCGAGGCCGGATTGGCCGACGGCGCAATGCAGCGTGCCGGCCGGATTGATCTCGCAGTCGATCCCGTGTTTTTCGACGAGGTCGAAGACGAGGCGTGGCGCGTTGCCGAGAACATCGAGCAGGCGGCTGCCGTAGACATCGCCGAGAACGCCCGGCAGTTCGTTGGGCATCACCCACATGCCGGCATTGACGAGGCCGACATTGCGGCCCGACCCGCCATAGCCGATCTCCGCGCCTTCCAGCAGGACGACCCCCGTGCCGCGTTCGGCCAGATGGAGCGCTGCGGAAAACCCGGTATAGCCGCCGCCGACGATGACGACATCCGCTTCGGCCTTTCCGGAGAAGGCGACGGTGTCGGGGGCGGGCGGGGCGGTCATCTCCCAGAGGCCATGGGAGCGCGGATCATTGAGCATCGTGGTGTGTCTTTTCACAAGGAGGATTGTCCGCACAGCATCGACCATGCGGCTTTCTCACTAAAGCAAAAATTGCGAACCGGGTCATGCCCCCACCGCATGATGCCGGCGGGCTGTCAGGCCGGCACCTGCCCGGCGATCCAGGCCCGGAACGCCTGGCTGAGCGGGTTCTCTAGCTTGCCCTCCGGCACGACGAGATAGTAGCTGTTCTCCGTCTCCATCGGCCGGTCGAAGACGACGGCAAGGCGTCCGCTCGCAAGCTCCTGCTCGATCAGGTATTTCGGCAGGAGCGCGAAGCCGAGGCCGGCGACCGCGGATTCGATCACCATCGAGAACTGGTCGAAGCGGTGGCCGCGATAGGCGGTATCGGCCGATCCGCCGTTCAGCTCGAACCATTGCGCCCACAGCTTCGGCCGGGTGGCGAGATGCAGCAGCGGCGCCGTTTCCAGATCCTTCGGCTCCGACGGGGCCCAGGACTTCAGGAGATCCGGGCTTGCCGCCGGCAGGATGATCTCGCTGCACAGATAGGAGCAGGAGGCGCGCGCCCAGACGGGCTGGCCGTAATGGATCGCGAGGTCGAAATTCTCCTCGTCGAAATCGAACGGCGCCGAGCGCGAGGCGATGTTGATGATCGTGCCGGGATGCTGCGCGAGGAAGCCGGGGATGCGCGGCGTCAGCCAGCGGCTTCCGAAGGTCGGCAGGGTCGCGATGGCGAGGCTGTGTTCCGACGACGCGGATGCCATGGCGCGCAGCATCGTCTCTTCCGTCTGGTGCAGGAGCTTGCGCACCTCCGGCAGGAAGCGCCGCCCGTCATCCGACAGCACCACGCGCTGGCGCACACGCTCGAAGAGCAGCACGCCGAGCTGTTCCTCCAGATCCTTGATCTGGCGGCTGACGGCGCTCTGGGTGAGGTTCAGCTCGTGCGCGGCCTGCGTGAAGGAGCCATGGCGTGCGGCGCATTCGAACGCCTGCAGCGTGGTGACGTCGGGGATCAGCCTTCGACTGAGCTTCATTCATTCCTCGCATCAACATAGTCAGAACGGTCGCAATCACTCAAGGAAACGATCCGGTATGATCCGTTTTGAGAATGAACAGGGCCTCCCACCTTGTACAGCAATTCCAGGAAAAGTGTGAAACGGTTTTCCGTCCGGAATCGCGTCAAACAGATGAGACAACTTCCCATGCAGGCAAATTCGATCCTTTCCGCCGACAAGATCCGCTCGGATTTCTCCGCCGCCATGTCGGCCATGTACCGCGACGAGGTTCCGGCCTATGGCACGCTGATGGCGCTGGTCGCCAGGGTCAACGACGAGACGCTCGCCGCCGATCCGCATCTGAAGGAACGCCTGGAGGCGACCGATTCGCTCGACCGCATCTCGGAAGAGCGCCACGGCGCCATCCGCCTGGGCACGCCGGAAGAGCTTTCCATGATGCGCCGCGTTTTCGCCGTCATGGGCATGTTCCCGGTCGGCTATTACGACCTGTCGACGGCCGGCGTGCCGGTCCACTCCACGGCCTTCCGCCCGGTCGGCGCGGAGAGCCTGAGCCGCAATCCCTTCCGCGTCTTCACCTCGCTGCTGCGTCTCGACCTGATCGCCGATGAAAAGCTCCGGGAAGAGGCCGCCGCCGTGCTCGCAGCGCGCAAGATCTTCACCGACGAGGCCGTCCGGCTGGTCGAAAAGGCCGAGCGTGACGGCGGCCTCGGTGAGGACGACGCCGCCCGTTTCGTGGCGGAAGTGCTGGAAACCTTCCGCTGGCACGACCATGCCATCGTCAGCGCCGACATGTACAAGCGCCTGCACGACGCGCACCGCCTGATCGCCGACGTGGTGTCCTTCAAGGGCCCGCACATCAACCACCTGACGCCGCGCACGCTCGATATCGACAAGGTGCAGGCCCGCATGCCGGAAGAAGGCATCGCGCCCAAGGCCATCGTCGAGGGTCCGCCGACCCGCACCTGCCCCATCCTGCTGCGCCAGACCTCGTTCAAGGCGCTGGAAGAGGCCGTGTCCTTCATCGGCGCGGACGGCAGCTGGCAGAAGGGCTCGCACACCGCCCGCTTCGGCGAGATCGAGCAGCGCGGCGTGGCGCTGACCCCGAAGGGCCGCGCGCTCTACGACAAGCTGCTGAACGATACCCGCGCCCGCGTGCGCCCGGCCGCCGACGGCTCCAACGCCGCGGAATACGAGGCAGCGCTTGCCGACGTCTTCAAGGCCTTCCCGGACACCTGGGACGGTATTCGCAAGGCCGGCCTCGGCTATTTCCGCTATTCGCTGACGGAAAAAGGCAAGGCGTCCTCCGACCGCAGCGCCGACCTCGAAACCGCGATCGAAGCCGGCCTCATCCAGTTCGACCCCATCGTCTATGAGGATTTCCTGCCGGTCAGCGCCGCCGGCATCTTCCAGTCCAACCTTGGCGACGACGCCACGCAGGATTTCGTCGCAAGCCCCAACCAGGTGATGTTCGAACGCGATCTCGGCGCCACCGTCCTCGACGAGTTCGCCCACTATGCCGGCATCGAGCGCGCCTCGCTTGAAAAGTGCCTCGGCATCGTCAACATGGCGGCCGCTGCGGAATAGGGGACAAGCGGATGATCGAGGCGCGCCATATCGAAACGCTGAAAAGCCTACTCGGCGAGAAGGGCCTTCTCACCGCGCCCGGCGATAGGGCGGCCTATGAGACGGGCGCGCGCTACGACAAGGGCAGCGCCGCCTTCGTCGCCCGACCCGCGACGACCGCCGAGACCTCCGCCATCGTCGCCTATTGCGTGCAGAACGGCATCGCGCTCGTCCCGCAATCCGGCAATACCGGCCTCGTTTCCGGCTCGACACCCGACGACAGCGGCCGACAGGGCGTTCTAAGCCTCGACCGCCTGACGGCCCCCTTCGAGCTGGACCGGGTGAACCGCTCGGTGAAGGCCGGCGCGGGCGTTCGCCTCTCCGACCTCAACGCAAAGCTCGAAGACACCGGCCTATTCTTCCCGATCGACCTCGGCGCCGATCCGCGCCTCGGCGGCATGATCGCGACGAACACCGGCGGCTCGCGCTTCCTGCGCTACGGCGACGTGCGCCGCAACACGCTGGGCCTCACCGTCGTGCTCGCCGACGAAGCCGGCACCGTGCTCGACCTGTCCTCGGACCTGCGCAAGAACAACACCGGCGTCGACTGGAAGCATCTGTTCATCGGCACCTCGGGCGCCTTCGGCATCATCACGGAATGCGTTCTCAACCTGGAGCCTGCGCCGAAGCAGTCCGCAACCGCCCTGCTCGTGCCCTCCTCGCCCGCTGAGGTCGCGACACTGCTGGTCGCCATGGAAGATGCGCTCGGCAGCTACCTCTCGGCCTTCGAGGGCATGTCCGGCAACGCGATCAGCGCAGCCCTCGACCATGTGCCCTCGCTGCGCAATCCCTTCCAGGGCGGCGTGGTGCCCGATTTCGTCATCCTCGCCGAAATCTCCCGCTCGACCCCGCCACGCGAAGGCGAACAGCCGCTCGATGCGGTGCTGGAGGAAGTGCTTGCCGCGATCTGGGAACGCGAGGATGCGCCGCTCGCCGATGCCTTCGTCGGCCCGCCGCACGAGATCTGGGCGCTGCGCCACGCGCTGTCCGAAGGCGTGAAGCATAGCGGGCGATTGATCGCCTTCGATCTGTCCTTTCGCCGGGGTGACATCATGCCCTTCCTCGCCCATATGAAGGCCGAGATGCCGGAGCATTTCGAGGACGTCACGATCTGCGACTTCGGCCATATCGGCGATGGCGGCGTGCACTTCAACCTCGTCGTCGCCAAGGACGACCCGCGCCTTGCCGATCCCGATTTCGAGGCGGACCTGCGCGCATGGGTCTTCACCGTCGCCGTCGAAAACTTCGGCGGCAGTTTTAGCGCCGAACATGCCATCGGCCGCAAGAACCAGACCTTCTACGACCAATACACCCCGGAAAAGCTCCGCGAGCTCGCGGCCGGGCTGAAAACCATCACCTCGCCGGGTCCGCTCGGCGCCATGACATTCTGAGAGATAACAGGGAGATACCCCATGACGACAGTCGACGTGAAAAAGGAAACCGAAGCCCTTCTCGACAAGCTCGGCGTTGCCCGCAGCGCCTGGCAGGGTGGCGACATGGCCTCCTTCAGCCCGGTCAGCGGCGAGGAAATCGGCAAGCTGAAGACCGTCTCCAGCGCAGAGACCGACAAGGCCATCGACGCCGCCCATGAAGCCTTCAAGGCATGGCGCCTCGTGCCCGCCCCCAAGCGCGGCGAACTCGTGCGCCTGCTCGGTGAAGAGCTGCGCGCCGCCAAGGCCGATCTCGGCCGCCTCGTTTCCATCGAAGCCGGCAAGATCACCTCGGAAGGCCTCGGCGAAGTGCAGGAAATGATCGACATCTGCGATTTCGCCGTCGGTCTCTCCCGCCAGCTCTATGGCCTCACCATCGCCACCGAGCGCCCCGGCCACCGCATGATGGAAACCTGGCACCCGCTCGGCGTCGTCGGCATCATCTCCGCCTTCAACTTCCCGGTCGCCGTCTGGTCGTGGAATGCGGCGCTGGCCCTCGTCGCCGGCAATTCCATCGTCTGGAAGCCCTCCGAAAAGACCCCGCTGACGGCACTCGCCAGCCAGGCCATCCTTGAGCGTGCTCTCGCCCGCTTCGGTGATGCGCCGGCAAACCTCAGCCAGGTCCTCATCGGTGATCGCGCCATCGGTGAAGCCCTTGTCGACAATCCCAAGGTCGCGCTCGTCTCGGCCACCGGCTCCACCTGCATGGGCAAGGAAGTCGGCCCGCGTCTGGCCAAGCGTTTCGCCCGCTCGATCCTCGAACTTGGCGGCAACAATGCCGGCATCGTCTGCCCGTCCGCCGATCTCGACATGGCGCTGCGCGCGATTGCCTTCGGCGCCATGGGCACGGCCGGCCAGCGCTGCACGACGCTGCGCCGCCTCTTCGTGCACGACAGCGTCTACGACCAGCTCGTGCCGCGCCTGAAGAAGGCCTATACCAGCGTTTCCGTCGGCAACCCGCTGGAGACCTCGGCCCTCGTCGGCCCGCTCGTGGATAAGCAGGCCTTCGACAACATGCAGAAGGCGCTGGAAGCGGCCAAGGCCGAGGGCGGTTCCGTCACCGGCGGCGAGCGCGTCACTGAGGCCGGCAAGGACACGGCCTACTACGTGAAGCCGGCCATCGTCGAAATGCCGAAGCAGGCCGGCCCGGTTCTCGAAGAGACCTTCGCGCCGATCCTCTATGTCATGAAGTATTCCGACTTCGACGCCGTGCTGGACGACCACAACGCCGTCTCGGCCGGTCTTTCCTCGTCGATCTTCACGCTCAACGTCCAGGAAGCCGAGCGCTTCCTGTCGGCCGACGGTTCGGATTGCGGTATCGCAAACGTCAACATCGGCACCTCGGGCGCCGAGATCGGCGGCGCGTTCGGCGGCGAGAAGGAAACCGGCGGCGGCCGCGAATCCGGCTCCGACGCCTGGAAGGCTTACATGCGCCGCGCCACCAACACGGTGAACTACTCGAAGGCCCTGCCGCTCGCCCAGGGCGTCTCCTTCGATATCGAGTAAACCGATATGAACAGTCAGAACAAGATCGAGGAGGCGGGCTTCCAGCCCGCCTCGCGCATAGCCTCTATCGGCGTTTCAAAAATCCTGCAGATCGGCGCGCGCGCTGCTGCCATGAAGAAGGACGGCCTGCCGGTCATCATCCTTGGCGCCGGTGAGCCTGATTTCGATACGCCCGACAACGTCAAGGAAGCCGCCAAGGCCGCCATCGACCGCGGCGACACCAAGTATACCGCGCTCGACGGTACCCCGGCGCTGAAGAAGGCGATTTCGGAGAAGTTTCGGCGCGAAAACAACGTCGACTACGCACTCGACGAAGTCACCGTCGCGACGGGCGCCAAGCAGATCCTGTTCAACGCCTTCATGGCGAGCGTCAATCCGGGCGACGAAGTGATCATCCCGACGCCCTACTGGACCTCCTATTCCGACATCGTGGAAATCTGCGGCGGCGTGCCGGTGCTGATCCCCTGCGACGCGGAAGCCGGTTTTCGCCTGAAGGCCGAACAGCTGGAAAAGGCGATCACGCCGAAGACGCGCTGGGTGCTGCTCAACTCGCCGTCCAACCCGTCAGGCGCCGCCTACAGCGAAGCCGACTACCGGCCGCTGCTCGACGTGCTCCTGAAGCACCCGCATGTCTGGCTGATGGTCGACGACATGTACGAACACATCGTCTACGATGGATTCAAGTTCGTGACGCCCGTCGCCATCGAGCCACGCCTGAAAAGCCGCACGCTAACGATCAACGGCGTCTCGAAGGCCTATGCGATGACCGGCTGGCGCATCGGCTATGCCGGCGGTCCGAAGGCGCTGATCAAGGCCATGGCCGTCATACAGAGCCAGGCGACCTCCTGCCCCTCCTCTGTCAGCCAGGCCGCCTCCGTCGAGGCCCTCAACGG
This sequence comes from Shinella oryzae, assembly GCF_023038235.1. Lineage (NCBI taxonomy): Bacteria > Pseudomonadati > Pseudomonadota > Alphaproteobacteria > Hyphomicrobiales > Rhizobiaceae > Shinella > Shinella oryzae. Next base: position 2,957,686 of record NZ_CP081987.1, read on the forward strand.
CCCGCAGGACTTTTTGAAGGACCGCCAGGCAAGCTTCAAGCACCGCCGCGACCTCGTCGTCTCGGCGCTGAACGCCATTCCCGGCCTTGCCTGCCGCACCCCGGAAGGCGCCTTCTACACCTTCTCCGGCTGCGCCGGCATGATCGGCAAGACGACGCCGAAGGGCAAGCGCATCGAGGCCGACAGCGACTTCACAGATTATCTCCTCGAAGACGCCCATGTCGCCGTCGTGCCCGGCTCCGCCTTCGGCCTCTCCCCCTATTTCCGCATCTCCTACGCCACGTCGGAAGCGGAATTGACGGAAGCCCTGAAACGCATCGCCGACGCCTGCGACAAGCTCGTCTGAGCCCGGCAAAGAAAAGGGGCCTCGAAAGAGGCCCCATTTTTATGTGTCCGCGCCTTCTGGCGTTCTTCTCTCTTCCCCGCAGCCTTGGGCCACAGATGCGAAAACACCCCGGCCCTTTTTGAGGCCGAGGCGTCTGAAGTCTTCGGAGAATCAGGCGGCGCGGGCGCCGTGCTGCTCCTGGGCGTAATGATGGCCGAAGCGGTTGGCGAGGAAAGCGTCGAGCGCGATTTCCTCCTGGCGCACGAAGCCCTCGGCGCGCAGCGTGCCGTCGGCGAGCATGTCGAGCACCGCGCAGATCGAGCCGGCCGTCGTGATCTGGATGGCGGAATGCAGGGTGCCGGCGACGGGCGCGCTGTAGACCTTGTTGGCATAGGTTTCCTGGATCAGGCGCCCGCCCTTGCGGCCCGAAACCGTCACGAAGATGATGACGACATCCTGCGTGGTGGTCGGCAACGCGTTCTCGAAGATGTCCTTGAGGACGTCGCGGCGATGGCGCAGGCCGAGGTCGTTCAGGAGCGCCTTCATGATGGCGGCATGGCCGGGATAGCGGATCGTCTTGTAGTTCAGCGTGCGCACCTTGCCCTTCAGCGTCTCGCACAGCGTGCCTAGGCCGCCCGACGTGTTGAAGGCCTCGTAGGTCACGCCGTCGAGCGAGAATTCCTCGCGCTCTTCCAGCGCCGGAACCTCGATCAGCGCGCTCTCGACGATAGCTTCGCAGGGCTCGATATATTCGTTGATGACGCCGTCCGTGCTCCAGGTCAGGTTATAGTTCAGCGCGTTGGACGGATACTGCGGCAGCGCGCCGACGCGCATGCGCACGCTTTCGAGCGTGTCGAAGCGGCTGGCGAGATCGTTGGCGACGATGGAAATGAAGCCCGGCGCCAGCCCGCACTGCGGAATGAAGGCCGTTTTGGCGTTTTCGGCGATGCGCTTGACCTGGCGCGTGGATTCGACATCCTCGGTGAGGTCGAGATAGTGCACGCCGGCAGCGGCAGCCGCTTCGGCGATCGCAACGGTCAGGTGGTACGGCGCAGCCGAGAGAACGGCGAACTTGCCGGACAGGAGGGCTTTCATCGCGGCCGCGTCAGCGATGTCGACGACCTTGGTCGCGACGGCAGCGTGGCGTTCGATGCCGGCAAGCTGATCTTCCGAGCGGTCCGCGACGGTGACGCGGTAGTCTCCACTGTGAGCCAGCATGCGCGCGATGGTCGAACCGATCTTGCCTGCGCCGATGACGACGATGTCCTTCATGTGATTTCCCTCCGGCATGAACTGATGCACACATTTTGGAGGCGGGACCCGTCGATTTAAAGCGCCATACATGACATAATACATGACTAGTATCGGCAGAATGACGGTGAAGATGAGCATTTCGACGCTAGGCGCCAAGGATCGCGAACTCCTCGCCATCCTCAGCGAGAACGCCCGTGAGCAGACGGCGACCATCGCCCGCAGGCTCGGCCTGTCCCGCACGACGGTGCAGGCGAAGATCGACCGGCTGGAACGGGACGGGGTCATTGCCGGCTACGGCGTGAAACTCTCCGACGCCTATGAGAGCGGCATGGTGAAGGCCCATGTGCTCATCACCATCGCGCCGAAGACGCTGGCGCGAATCACGACGGAACTGCACGCCATCTCGGCCGTGCGCACGCTGCACTCGGTCAGCGGCAGCTTCGATCTGATCGCCATCGTGGAGGCGACGTCAATCGCCGAACTCGACCACCTGATCGACCGCATCGGTGAAATCGAGGGCGTTGAGCGCACGCTGTCGTCGATCATCCTGTCGACGCGGATAAGGCGGTAGGAAGACAGTGGTACAGGTGGGAACGGTCCCGACGGAAGCGCACCACCTCTCTTTCGTCATCCTCGGGCTTGACCCGAGGATCCATGCCACAAAACTCAAGACGTGCCGTGAGGTGTGGATCCTCGGGTCAAGCCCGAGGATGACGGTGGGTGGGGTAGGCGGCAGCGGCAAATCAGCCTGCTTGGCCAGCACCCTTTGCCCAGACGTCTTCCCTTCACGGCGCTTCCGCCTTCACATCACCGCCATCAGGCGATGAAGCGCTCCGGCCGGTACGGGCCGATATTGATGACGGTGCGCTCGCCCAGCATCTTCTCGGCCAGCACGCGGCCGGTGATCGGCCCGAGCGTCATGCCGTGATGGGCGTGGCCGAAGGCGAACCAGAGGCCGGCATGGCGCGGGGCCTTGCCGATGATGGGCATCATGTCGGGCGTGCAGGGGCGCGAGCCCATCCACGGCTCCTCGTCGCGGCGTTCCGCAAGCGGGAAGAATTCGCGCGCCACCTTTTCCGCCCGGCGCAGCTGCACCGGCGTCTTGCGCGTGTCGCGTCGGGCGAATTCCGCTCCTGTGGTAAGGCGGATGCCCTGGTTCATCGGTGCGAGGAAATAGCCGCGCTCGGCATCCAGCACCCAGTTGTTGAGGCTTGCCCCGTCCTGCGCGCCGTAATGCATGTGGTAGCCGCGCTTGACGGCGAGCGGGAAGCGGTAGCCGAGCTTGCGTGTCACCGTATCGGCCCAGGGACCGAGCGCCACGACGACCTCCCTGCCCTCCAGCGGCCCCTCGGGGGTCGCGATGCGCCAGCCTTCGCCTTCCAGCACATGCTCGATGGTCGCGGCGTCGCCCGCCTTCAGCTGCCCGCCCAGCGACTGGAAATAGGCAAGGTAGCGCTTGAGAAGACCTTGCGGATCGAGGATCGACCATGGATCGGTCCAGCGCAGGCCGCCGGTGAGATCGGCCCGGATTGACGGTTCGGCCGCCGCCACGTCCGCCGTCGTCAGCTTCTGGTGGTTGACGCCGAAATTGGCGGAAAGCTTTTCCGCATCCGCATAGGCCTTGTCGCGCTCCTTCTCCGTGCGAAAAACCTTCATCCAGCCGTCCTTGCGGATGAGGTCCTCGGCACCGGAGGCCGCGATGAGGTCGGCATGCTCGGAAATCGAGTTCTCGATCAGCGGCGCATAGAGATGGGCGATGCTCTGGTGCTGGCGAAAGCCCGAATGCCACCAGTAGCGGGCGAGGAACGGAATGATGCCGGGAATGGCCGAGGGATGGTAATGCGCGTCGATCGTGTTGTTCAGCGCATAGCGGAACAGCGCACCGAAATCGTGCGGGAAACCATAGGGAAACACGCCCTCGCGCTGGATGAGCCCGGCATTGCCGTAGGAGGTCTCTTCCGCCGCGCCGCGCCGGTCGACCAGCACCACGGACTTGCCGCGCCGCGCCAGATGGATCGCGGTCGAAATGCCCACCACGCCCGCACCGAGAACGATGACATCCGTCTTCATGCACCCGCCCCTTCGTCGATAGCCACGCTTGTCGATCCATTGCATGGCCCGAACGCGCGATGCAAGCCGCCCGGCCGCGGTAAAGCGCCGTGGGCGACGACGGTCGACACCAGGCGAATGTGGCGATAGCGTCGCATCCGATCGGCACGGAAAGGAAACGGCATGCGGTTCGGTACCGTGCGCGAACTCTGGCGCTACCCCGTAAGCTCGCTCATGGGCGAACGGCTCGAGGCCGCGGATCTCGACGATGGCGGTGTCGCCGGGGACCGGCAATGGGGCCTCTTCGACATAGGCAGCCTGGAAGCCGCAGCACCTGAAAGCGCGCGACGCTGGCGGCCCGTGCCCGATCTTTTCTCGCGGCTCGGCGCAGGCGGGCTTGAGATCAGCCGCGGTGGCGCGGTCTGGCATGCCGCGCCCTCGCCGCAGGCCGACGAAGCCGCCTCCGGCCATCTCGGATTTCCCGTGCGCTTCCTGCCCTTCGGCACGGAAGCCGCACCGCGCTACGAGCGCGGCCACCTGCACATCCTGACGACATCCTCGCTCGCGCGCCTTCAGGCCCTGCTGCCACAAGCGGTCCTGGATGTCCGCCGGTTCCGGCCGAACATCCTGATCGCGACCGATGACGACGATGCCGATTTCGCCGAGCAGAGGCTTGTCGGCCGTCGGCTCTCGCTTGGAAATGCGACGGTGGAGATCACCGAACCCTGTGCTCGATGCGCCTTCACCGCGCTCGGCCAGCCCGGCATCCCCTTCGACAAGGACGTCCTGCACGCGATCGCCCGGCATGGCGGCGGCGGTTTCGGGGTGCTGGCGAACGTGGTGGACACGGGCCGCGTGGCATGCGGCGACGGCGTGACCGTCGTCTAGCGCTACTGCCCGGCGAGCCGCAGCAGGTTTTCGATCGCCGAACGCTCGAAACCGCCGATACCCTCGGAAATATCCGCCTTGATGGCCGCGGCCACGCCGTCGGCATCGCGCTTGCGCAGCGCCGCGATCGCTTCCTGGTGACGATCGACGAAGTAAAGCTGGGCGACATGCTCCATGGCGATGCCGAGGAAGGGCCCGAGCTGCAGCCACACGCTTTCCACCATCGGCATGATCACCTGCTCGGGATTGGCCGTGTAGAGCGTGCGGTGGAATTCCTGGTTCAGCAACAGCGCCGTGCCGTTGTCCTTGCGGGCGATGGCCTCGTCCTGCGCCTTATCGATCTCCTCGAGCCGGTCGATGCGGCGTTCGGTGATGTGCGGCACGGCGCGGCGGGCGGCATGCTGTTCCAGCACAGCCCTGAGCGAGACGAGTTCACTGAACCGGTCCGCCGTCATGCGCGGCACCATGATGCGCCGGTTGTCCAGCACCCTGAGCGCTCCTTCCGAGGACAGCCGGCGCAGCGCCTCGCGCACGGGCGTCGGGCTCGATTCCATAGCCTCGGCGATGCCCCGTATCGTCAGCGATTCACCGGGCCGGATGGAGCCCACCATGATCGCCTGGCGCAGGCGCCGGTGCGCATATTCATGCGTTGTCATGCCGTCCGGCCGGTCCAGCGGCTCAAGCGCCAAGTTGCCCAATCCATTCCTCCTGTGCCAGGCTGCCGGGTGCTGTTCGATCCCTTGTCACAGTTTCTAGCAGCTTGACCCGTGACAAGAAAGTGTGCATATTTCAAAAATGTGATCACAAAAATAATTATGTGATATGGAAGGGGAACCATGACCTTGAGCGAAGATTCCGCATGGCTGATCAATGCCGATGGCGTGGAAAGCATCCAGGCCGTCGTCTGCGACCTCAACGGCATTCTGCGCGGCAAGCGTGTTCCCGTCGGACAGGCCGAGAAGGTGCTGAAGGGCGGCATCCGCATGCCGCTGTCCATCGTCGGCGTCGATGTCTGGGGCGAGGATATCGTCGGCTCGAGCCACGTCTTCGCTTCGGGCGACATGGACGGCATCTGCGCGGCGACCGGCCGCGGCGCGCTGCCGGTGAGCTGGACGCTGAAACCGTCCGCCGTGGTACCGTTGTGGCTGTTCAAGGAAAACGGCGAGCCCTTCCTTGCCGATCCGCGCCAGGCGCTCGCCAATATCGTGCGCCAGTATCACGACCTGGGCCTCAAGCCCGTCGTCGCCTCCGAGATGGAATTCTACCTAATCGACGCCGAGCCCGACCACGCCGAGCCGCCGATCTCGCCCTATACCGGCAAGCGGCTCGATTCCGACGCGATCCTGTCCATCGACGAGCTCGACGATTTCGGCCAGTTCTTCTCGGACGTCTATGCGGAATGCGAGCGGCAGAACGTGCCGGCGGATTCGGCCGTCGCCGAAAACGGCATCGGCCAGTTCGAGATCAACCTCATCCATTCCGACGATCCGCTGAAGGCCGCCGACGACGCGCTGTTCTTCAAGCGCATCATCAAGGGCGTGGCGCGCAAGCACGGCTTTGCCGCCACCTTCATGGCCAAGCCCTACGGCATGCGCTCGGGCAGCGGCATGCACATGCATTTCAGCCTTGTCGACGCCGACGGCAACAACGTCTTCGACGACGGCACGCCCGAAGGATCGGACATCATGAAGCATGCCGTGGCGGGCCTGACGCGCGGCATGGCGGAATCGACGCTGCTCTTTGCGCCGCATTTCAATTCCTATCGCCGCCTTCGCCCCGACACGCACGCGCCGACCTCCATCTCCTGGGGCTACGAGAACCGCACCGCCGCCATCCGCATTCCCGGCGGTAACAACAAGGCGCGGCGCATCGAGCATCGCGTGGCCGGCGCCGACGCCAATCCCTATCTCGTCATGGCCGGCATCCTCGGCGCCGCCCTCGTCGGCATCCGCAACAAGTGGGAGCCGCCGGCACCCGTCTCGGGCCGCGCCTACCAGTCCCAGCTGCCGCGCATTCCCTCCGAATGGGGCTCGGCCGTGACGGCCTTCGAGAATGGCTCGATCGTCTCGGAGATCTTCGACCAGGATCTCCGCTCCATGCTGATCGCCTGCAAGCGGCAGGAAATCGCCGGTTTCGCCGAACAGGTGACCGACTTCGAATTCAGCGCCTACCTGGAAATCGTCTGATGGCAAACACCGCGTCCTATGCCGGCAACGGCGCCTATCCCGACAGCTATTACGCCGCCTCGCGCAACATCATCCGCACGCCCAAGGTGCTGGAAGGCGCCGTGACCGCGGACGTCGCCGTGCTCGGTGCGGGCTATTCCGGCCTGTCCACCGCCATCCACCTTGCGGAAAAAGGCTACAAGGTCGTGGTCGTGGAAGGTGCGGGCGTCGGCTGGGGCGCCTCGGGGCGCAACGGCGGCCAGATCGTCAACGGCCTCAACGCCAGCCTCGACACGATCAAGCGGCGCTACGGCGACGAGGCGGGCGCCTTCGTCGGCAGCCTCGTGCAGGAGGGCGGCAGGATCATCCGCCGGATCGTCTCGCAATACGGCATCGAGTGCGATCTGAAGGACGGCAATATCTACGCCGCCTACACGCCCGCCCACATGAAGGAGCTGGAGCACAAGAAGGCGCTGTGGGCGAGCTACGGGATGAACGATCACCAGATGCTCGACAAGGCGGCGATGCGCAAGCTCGTCAACACCGACGCCTATATCGGCGGCATGCTGGACACGACCGGCGGCCACATGCACCCGCTCAACCTCACGCTCGGCGAGGCGGCGGCACTGGAATCGCTCGGCGGCGTGATCTACGAGCAGTCGCCCGTCGTGCGCGTCGAGCACGAGGCGGAAAAGCCGGTCATCCATACGGCCAGGGGCAGCGTGACGGCCAACACGGCCGTGCTCTGCGGCAATGCCTATCTCGGCCATGTGGTGCCGAAGCTCGTCTCGCGCGTCATGCCGGTCTCGACCCAGATGATCGCCACCGAACCGCTCGGCGAGCGCGCCGATGCGCTGATCCCCTCCGACATGTGCGTGGAGGACGTGCGCTACATCCTCGATTATTTCCGCCTGTCGGCCGACAAGCGCATGATCTTCGGCGGCGGCACCGTCTATGGCGGCACCGACCCCGCCGATGTCCGCGCAAAGATCCGCCCGAACCTTGAAAAGGTCTTCCCTTCGCTCAAGGGCGTGAAGATCGACTACGCCTGGAGCGGCAATTTCGCCCTGTCCTTCTCCCGCGTGCCGCAGATGGGCAAGATCGGCAAGAACACCTATTTCGCCCACGGCTATAGCGGCCACGGCGTCACCGGCTCGCATCTCTTCGGCAAGATCCTGAGCGAAGCGATCCATGGCGACCTGTCACGCTTCAGCCAGTTCGAGAAGCTGCCGTGGATCCCCTTCCCCGGCGGGCGCATGTTCCGCGCGCAATATTCCACCATCGGCTCCTGGTGGTATCAGTTCAAGGATGCCTTCGGTCTTTAAACCAACAAAAAAGCCGGCGTTTCCGCCGGCTTTTTTGTGTTGGTGGCTTCAATCACCCCATGCGCTCGGAAGCGTAGGAGCCCGGGCTCGGCGGGAAGACGATGGTCTTGTTGCCGTTCATGAAGACGCGGTGATGGATGTGGGCGTGCACGGCGCGCGCCAGGACCTGGCTTTCGACGTCACGGCCGATCGACACATAGTCCTCCGCCGACTGCGCATGCGTGATGCGCGCGACGTCCTGCTCGATGATCGGACCCTCGTCAAGATCCTCCGTGACGTAGTGCGCCGTCGCACCGATCAGCTTCACGCCACGCTCGAAGGCCTGCTTGTAGGGGTTGGCGCCCTTGAACGACGGCAGGAACGAGTGGTGGATGTTGATGATGCGGCCCGACATCTTCTTGCAGACGGCATCCGAAAGCACCTGCATGTAGCGGGCGAGAACGATGAGTTCGGCGCCGGACTGCTCGACCACTTCCATCAGGCGCGCCTCGGCCTGCGGCTTGTTCTCCTTCGTCACCTTGATGTGGTAGAAGGGCAGGTCGTGATTGACGATGACCTTCTGGTAATCGAAGTGGTTGGAGACGACGCCGACGATGTCGATCGGCAGCGCGCCGATCTTCCAGCGGTAGAGCAGGTCGTTGAGGCAATGGCCGAAGCGCGAGACCATGAGCAGCACCTTCATGCGCTCCTCGCTCGAATGGAACTGGTAGTTCATGTCGAAGGGCTTGGCGACCGGCGCGAAGCCTGCCGTGATGTCCTCCTCCGGCACATCGCCCTCGTTGGTGAAGGTCAGGCGCATGAAGAACAGGCCGGTCTCCAGATCGTCGAACTGCGAACTGTCGACGATGTTGCATTCCTTCTCGGCGAGATAGCCGGTGATCGCAGCAACGATGCCGCGGGTCGATTGGCAGGAAACGGTCAGGACGTGGCTGGTCATCGGTTCTTTTCTCATGTTCGGCCGGCGCGCGTGGCCCCGGCAATCCCCTGTCTGAGGCCGCAACGACGGCTTGGCGCATATTTCAGGTGGTTGGCGACAGTGCAAGCCCCTGGAATGGCCAAAAGCTACGCTGTCGCTTGCCGCGACTCCTTCCGGTTCGCGACATCCAGTGCGTCGAAATTGCCACGCGGCAAGCGAAAGCCTCCGCTAGCCGGCGGGAGCACCCTCAAATGCGTCTTTGAGGCCCGAAAGCCAGCGATCCAGACCGTTTGCCGCCGCGCGTCCGCTTGCAAGGCAGGCGGTCAGGAGGTAGCCCCCGGTCGGGGCCTCCCAGTCGAGCATTTCGCCTGCGACGAAGACCCCCGGCAGCGCCTTGAGCATGAAGGCCGCGTCGATGGCATCGAATGCGACACCGCCGGCCGATGAAATCGCCTCGGCGATCGGGCGCGGCCGCACGAGCCGGACCGGCACCGCCTTTATGGCGGCCGCCAGCGCGGCGGGGGAGAGTGCCGCGCTATCGGCAAAACCTTCGCGCAGGAGCGCCGCCTTCACGCCGTCGAGCCCCGCGCCTTTGCGCAGCCGGCTGGAGAAGCTTGCCTTGCCGCCCTGCCGCGCGAGATCGCATTCCAGTCGCTCGACGCTGCGGCCGGGCGCCAGGTCGAGCATCAGCGTCGCCGCCCCCGTCTCCTCCAGCGCATCGCGCAGCACCGCGGCATGCGCATAGATCAGGCTGCCTTCCACGCCCGTCTTCGAAATCACGAACTCGCCCGGAATGATGCCGGCCGCCGACTGCGCCGTCACGCCCTTGACCGGCGCCCCGGCGAATTTCTCCGTGAAAAAGGCCGACCAGTCCACGTCGAAACCGCAATTGGCCGGACGGAACGGCGCCATTGCCACGCCCTTCGCGGCAAGCATGTCGACCCAGCCGGCATCCGAACCGAGCCGTGGCCAGCTCGCACCGCCGAGCGCCAGCATCACCGCATCGAAGGCCATGGTCCCGGGCCCTTTCGGCGTCTCGACCGAAAGCCCGCCCGGCACAAAACAGGTCCAGCGATGGCGCACGCGGATGTCGACGCCCTGCGCCTCGAGCCGCGCGCGCCAGGCGCGCAGCAGCGGCGAGGCCTTCATCACCGTCGGGAAGACACGACCGGACGTGCCGACGAAGGTTTCCGTACCGAGGCCCTGCGCCCAGGCCCGCATATCCTGCGGCGTAAAACCATCGAGTGCCGGCCGCAACCGTTCATTGGCGGCCCCGAAACGAGTGACGAAGCGGTCGTAGGGCTCCGCGTGGGTGAGGTTCAGGCCGGATTTGCCGGCAAGCAGGAACTTCCGCCCGATGGTGGGCATCGCCTCCAGCACGGTGACCGCATGGCCGCGCGCCGACAGCACCTCCGCCGCCATCAGCCCGGCCGGCCCGCCGCCGACGATCCCGATCCGCTTGCCCATCGCTCACCCGCCTTCAAACCCGTCGCCGTTCTCATAGAGGCTCCGCGGCGACCGCGCCAGTGATCGTGGCCCGTCCGGCGTGTAGGATAGCGGCAGCGAATCGGAGACAGCCATGGATATCAGACGTAATGGCACCAGCCCCTCCACATCGGGCCCTGCGGATTACTTCACCGGCAATGTGCGCCTCGACACGCCGTTCAAGGCGGAAGCGCCGGGTCGCGCCGGCGGCGCGATCGTGACATTCGAACCCGGCGCGCGCACCGCCTGGCACACCCACCCCCTCGGCCAGCTCGTCATCGTCACCGCCGGCCTCGGCTGGGCGCAGCGCGAGGGCGGCCCGATCGAGGAAATCCGTCCGGGCGATGTCGTGTGGTTTCCGCCCGGCGAGAAGCACTGGCACGGCGCCACCGACAGGACCGCCATGACCCATGTCGCCATCGCCGAAGCCGAGAACGGCTCGCCGGTAACCTGGCTGGAAAAGGTGACGGACGAACAGTACCACGGCAAGGGCGCCTGACAGGCAGGCGCCGCCAGCCGATAGCTCAGCCGTGCAGGCCCGGCGCCTCCTGGCCCGTCTGCGCGACATATTCCGTATAGCCGCCCGGATATTGGTGCACGTCGTCGCCGTTGAGTTCCAGAACCCGGTTCGACAGCGCGCCGAGGAAGTGGCGGTCGTGCGAGACGAAGAGCATGGTGCCCTCATAGTCCGACAGCGCCTTGATCAGCATTTCCTTCGTGTCGAGGTCGAGGTGGTTCGTCGGCTCGTCGAGGATGAGGAAGTTCGGCGGATCGAACAGCATCGCCGCCATCACCAGACGCGCCTTCTCGCCGCCGGACAGCACCCGGCACTTCTTTTCGACGTCGTCGCCGGAAAAGCCGAAGCAGCCGGCCAGCGTGCGCAACGGCCCCTGGCCGGCCCGCGGAAACTCCGCCTCCAGCCATTCGAACACCGTCAGGTCGCCATCGAGCAGATCCATCGCATGCTGTGCAAAATAGCCGACCTTGACGCTCGCGCCGACGGTCACGCTGCCGCTATCAGGTTCCGCGGCACCTGCGACAAGCTTCAGCAGCGTCGACTTGCCCGCGCCGTTGACGCCCATCACGCACCAGCGCTCGCGCCGGCGGATGAGGAAGCTGAAATCCCGGTAGATCGCACGGCTTCCGTAGCTCTTGTCGATGTTGCGGATGTTCACGACGTCCTCGCCGGAGCGCGGCGCCGGCTGGAACTCGAACATCACGGTCTGGCGCCGCCGCGGCGGCTCGACGCGCTCGATCTTGTCGAGCTTCTTCACGCGGCTCTGCACCTGCGCGGCGTGGGAGGCACGCGCCTTGAAGCGCTCGATGAACTTGATCTCCTTGGCGAGCATCGCCTGCTGGCGCTCGAACTGCGCCTGCTGCTGTTTTTCGTTCTGCGCGCGCTGCTGCTCGTAGAAGCCGTAATCACCCGAATAGGTGTTGAGCGAGCCGGCGTCGATCTCGATGATCTTCGTTACGATGCGGTTCATGAACTCGCGGTCGTGCGAGGTCATGAGAAGCGCGCCGTCGTAGTTTTTCAGGAACTGCTCCAGCCAGATCAGGCTTTCCAGATCGAGGTGGTTGCTCGGCTCGTCGAGCAGCATGACGTCGGGGCGCATCAAAAGAATGCGGGCAAGCGCCACGCGCATCTTCCAGCCTCCGGAGAGCTTGCCGACGTCGCCGTCCATCATCTCCTCGCTGAAGCTCAGGCCCGCCAGAACCTCGCGCGCCCGGCTTTCCAGCCCGTAGCCGTCGAGTTCCTCGTAGCGCGCCTGCACCTCGCCGTAGCGTTCGATGATCTCGTCCATCTCGTCGAGGCGATCAGGATCGACCATGGCGGCCTCGAGTTCGCGCAGTTCGGCGGCGACTGAACTGACCGGCCCTGCCCCGTCCATCACCTCGGTGACGGCGCTGCGGCCCGCCATCTCGCCGACATCCTGGCTGAAATAGCCGATCGAGACGTTCTTCTCGACGGAGACCTGCCCCTCGTCCGGCTGCTCCTGCCCGGTGATCATGCGAAACAGCGTCGTCTTGCCGGCGCCGTTCGGCCCGACAAGCCCGATCTTCTCACCGCGATTGAGCGCAGCGGCCGCCTCGATGAAGAGGATGCGATGGCTGTTGGACTTGCTGATATTCTCGATGCGGATCATGGAAACGGGCCTCGTCGTGTGCCAGCCCTATGCCATGACGCAGCGCAAAAAGTCCACGCATTCGTCACGGCAAACCGCACAATCCGGGGCCGAGCCCGCCTAGTTCTTCGGCGCGGCGATCTTCGCCTTGACGAACACGTCGTAGCGCGTGCTCTTTCCGATGATCTGGTGGGAGGGCTTGCGTACGCCCGCCATGGGTTCGGCGCGCAGGGGCCATTTCAGCACGACGCGGTTCTGCGCGGCTTCGAGCGCGGCCTGCATCAGCTCCATGGCATCGGGATCGGCGCCGACGATATCGCGGATCAGTCGCATCTCCTTCTTCACCAGCGCCGTCTTGTCGCGCGGCGGATGCATCGGGTCGATCAGCACGACCTGCGGCGCCAGTCCCGCCAATAACTCGCGAGAATCGCCGTGGATCAGTGTCATGCGCGCGACCGTCTCGGCATAGCGCCCGCCTTCCGCTTTCGCTCGTTCGATTCCCTCCGCAAGCAGCGCATGCATCTGTTCGGACCGCTCGATGAGCGTGACCCGCGCGCCGAGCGATGCGAGCAGAAACGCATCCCGCCCCAGGCCCGCCGTCGCATCCACGATGTCCGGCGTGACGCCGGCGGAAAAGCCCGCGGCCTTCGCCAGCCCCTGCCCGCGCCCTTCACCCGAACGGAAGCGGTGGCCGACGGCTCCACCGACGAAATCGACGATCAATGGCGATTTTTCGAGTTTCTGCACGCTGTCGGTCTCAGAAGGGAACGGGAGCCCGGTAAGTGACCTCCGAGCCATCGGGATGGCGGAAGCCCAGTTCCTCCGCATGCAGATGCAAGCGGTTCACGCTCGAAAGCGCAAGACCGTCCGCGTAGAATTCATCGCCGAGGATGACATGGCCGAGCGCTTTCATGTGTACCCGCAGCTGATGGGTGCGGCCGGTCAGCGGAAAGAGCCGCAACCGTGTCGTGGTCTCGCCGCGCGCCATCACTTCAAAGCGCGTGCGGGCCGGCTTGCCGTTTTCGAAATCCACGCGGTGCCGCGGCTTGTTCTCGGGGTCGATCGCCAGCGGCAGGTCGATCTCGCCCGCCTCGTCAGCGACCCGCCCCCAGACCACGGCCACATAGGACTTGCGCGTGGTGCGCGCCTCGAACTGCTGCGCCACGAAGGCATGGGCCTTGCGATTGCGCGAGAAGACGACGACGCCGGAGGTGTCCTTGTCCAGCCGATGCACGATCAGCGCCTGCGGCGACGACGCCTGCACCCGTGTCAGCAGGCTGTCCTGCAGCGCGGGATGCCGTCCGGGCACCGAAAGCAGTCCGCTCGGCTTGTCATAGACGAGCAGGTCGGCATCGCGGTGAAGCAGCGACAGATAGGGCTCCAGCGGCGGATGATAGACCGGCGCATCTTCCGAATACGAGTTCATGGCGCGCCATTAGCACATTTCGCATGCACGACGACACCTCTTGGGAGGCGTCAGGCTTTCAGAAAGGCGAGCCGCTCATCGAGGCGACCGGGCGAAACCTCCAGGATCTCGGCCTGGACGACGCCTTCCACAACGAACGGATCCTCCTGCACGCGGGCCTCGATCTCAGCCCGCGAGGCGTTATGCGCGAGGATCGCGCCGCCGGCGGCCGGCTGGAGGCTGCCGACCAGCAGGAAGACGCCCTCGTCGAAGCCGCGGCTGATCCAGGCATTGTGGCTCTCCATCAGCGGTCCGGCCTTGGTCTTGTCGGCAAATCGAAGCGTTATGACGAACATGATGTCTCCATCAGTTGGAACGGGGGGGCAGCGGCCGGGCATTGCGCAAGCAGCCAGGCCTCCATGTCGGCGACCTCACGGCGGATGAATTTCTCGTCACGGAAAGCCGTGGCGAGTGTAGCGACCCCCTGGCTGCGCATCAAAAGGTGAAGGGCCAGCGCATCGGCATCCGCCGCGCGCCCGAGATTGGAGAACTGCCGCGCCAACCAGTCCCGGAATAGCGTGAACAGTTCGGCTGCGTCATTGTGTGCGGCATGGTCGAGCTTCGCCAGTTCGGTGCAGAGCGTGCCGACGGGGCATCCATGCTCCATGATCCTGGACCGGTTCGCGATGAGGATATCGACGAAGCGAAGGATACGCTCCACAGGGGCGTCCGCATCCTGTTCCCAACGCTCCAGCAAAGCGCGCGTGTTATCCATGCGCCGGCCGATCACGGCCTCGAGAATCTCGTCCTTTGTCCTGAAGTGATAATAGAAATTCCCGCGCGACAGGCCGACGTCCTCGGCGATGTCGGCAAAGGACGTGGCCTCATAGCCCCGCTCGTAGAAGAGCCGGTCGGCTGCGGCCACGATCAGACTGCGTGTTTCACCAGCCCCCAACGATCCACCCTCCAGGCCATGGCGCAATCGGGGAAGCCCGAAAACGCATTAGGACAATCGACCTAATTAGCTTTAGGTCGATTGTCCTAGAAGGTCAAGGGCCTCACGGCAACGCATTCGACGGGCTTGCGATGCTACGCCGCGCCGACCTTCAGCTTGGCCTGCTCCAGCGACCAGTATTCCATGTCGAACAGGTCGGCCTCGCCGATGGGGGTGAAGCGGCCATAGGCTTCGGCGGCATTGATGGCGCGTGTCGCCTGCTCGCAGAGATCGCCGCCGATCGCGGCGGCCTTGGCGCTCGCACCCAGCGCGTAGACCCCATTGTTCCTGACGAGAACGGCGCGCGGATAAACGTCGAGCATCTGCTTCGGCTCGCTGGTGCGCGTGGCGTTGCGCGCGAAATAAGCGCGGTAGCGCTCGGCATAGGCGGCAAGCGCCGCATCGATCGCGGCGGCACCCGCATCGGCCTCGATGACCATCGGCCACGGTTTGATGCGGATGACGTGATCGGGCGTCACCGTGCCGCGCAGGCCGATCTCCTCCACATTGGCCTTACCCGCATGGGCGCGGATGGCGGCGGTGGAGCGATAATCCAGGAAGACGCCCTTTGCGAAAGGCGAGCCGTCACGGACAAGCGCCGCCTCCAGCCGCGCCCTCAGCGCCATGTCCTCCGGGCCGTCGCTGGGCTGTGGGCCGGAGAGCGCCACGCCCTTCCGGGCAAGCTCCTGCTCGGCCATGGTGACGAATTCGATCATCAGTTCGTAGGAGGCGCGGGCATCGTCGGCGAAGGTGAAGAGGCCGTGGTTCTCCAGCCAGAGGCCCTCGCAGCCCGGATGCTCGCGATAGATGCGGTCGGCGACGATGGAAAGGTCGAAGCCCGGCATGACATAGGGCACATAGGCGAGCCGCTCGCCATAGATGCGCCGGACCGTCTCGCGCATGTCCGGCTGGTCCGCCAGCGCCAGGATGGCCGTCGCATGGGTATGGTCGACGAAGGCGAAGGGCAGGAAGGCGTGCAGCAGCGCCTCGACGGACGGATTGGGCGCGTCAGCATCGATCAGGCTGGCGCGCAGCAGCGACACCATATCGGGGTCGGAAAGCCTGGGTCCATTGCGGGTTTCCAGCAATGGTTCGAGACGCACGGCCGGCAGGCCCGGCGCCTCGATCGTGTCGAGGTCCCAGCCGCTGCCCTTGATATGCATCAGCGCCTCGCCCGTCGCCGACGTGACCTTGACGGAAGTGTTTCCGCCGCCATGCAGCACGAGATCGGGATCACCGCCGATGATGCGGGAGGTATAGATGCGAAGGCCGAGCGCCTCGCTCTGCCCTGCCGCCAGCGCGGCCTCCACGTAACGGGCTGCGGTCTCGTCGTTCCAGCGGCTTTTCATGCGTATCGTCCTGTTTTTTCGAATGGATACGGCGGGCGGCCGAAGCCGCCCGCCGCGTATGCGGGATCAGAAGTCGAAGTTGGCGATATTGTCCTTGGTGAAGACCGTGCGCTCGGGAAGCAGGATGATGCCATTGCCGTCGGCTTCGTAGTCGTAGCCCTGCACCTTGTTGGCCGAGACTTCGACGGTGCCGACGCCGGGGATTTCCAGCTTGTCGCCGACCTTCATCGGGCCGTTCTTCAGGACATGATCGGCGACATAGACCGAGATCTTGCCCTGCTGCGTGACATCCCACAGGCCGAAGCGCTGGATGGTGCCGCGCTCGATATAGGGGCGCATGACGTTGGGCGTGGAGAAGCCGACGATGGTGACGCCTTCGGCGCGCTTCAGGTTCTCCGCGGCCTGCGCGGCGGCCGGCAGGGCATTGGCATCGGGCGCGATGATCGCGTCGAGATCCGGATAGGTCTGCAGGATGCTTTCGGCCGTCTGCAGCGACTTCTGCGCGTCGTTATAGCCGTACTGGGTGGTGACGATTTCCCAGCCCGGATGCTCCTTGGCGATCTTCGCCTTGGCGGCTTCTGCCCAGGCGTTCTGGTCCGTCACGGTCGGGCTGGAATAGAAGAAGGCGACCTTGGCCTTTTCCTTCGTCACGCCTTCGGCCGCCATGTCGACGAGCAGGCCGCCGAGCTGCTCGGGCGTGCCCTGGTTGATGTAGTAGCTGCGGCAATCCGGGTTGACGTCGCTGTCCCAGGTCATCACGAGCACGCCGCGGTCCATGGCGCGCTTCAGCGCCGGGCACAGGCCGTCCGGCGAGACGGAGGAGACGACCAGCGCATTGTAGCCCTGGTTGACGAAGTTGTTGATGAACTGCACCTGGCCGGAAACGCTGGGTTCCGTCGGGCCATCATAGGTGACCTTCACGCCGAGCTCCTCGCCCGCCTTCGTCGCGCCGGCGCCGCCGGAGGTGAAGAAGCCGACACCCACCAGCTTGGGGATGAAGGCGATCTGGTTTTCGGCATGGGCCGTGCCCGAGGCGAGCATGGTGCCGGCAACGAGCGCGGCGGCCAGAGCACCGGATTTCAACATGGACTTGATCATTATCATTCTCCTCCTGAAGTGACTGCCGCCCGGGATTTTTTCTGTTGCCGGGCGACGGCGATGAAATCGGCTAGCATGGCGCTTCCGTGGCGCAATGCGACCGCGACAACCAGCAACCCTCCCGAAAGTGCGCTGGAAATCTGGCTGGGCACACCGGTGGCCTGCAGGCCCTGCTGCAGGTAGCCGATCACGAAGGTGGCGATCAGCGTGCCGAGGATGGAGCCCTGGCCGCCATAGATGGAGGCCCCGCCAAGCACGGCGGCCGTCACCGCCGGCAGAAGCGTCGCCGAACCGAGGTCCACGCGGGCCGAACCGAAATAGGCCGACATGACGAGACCGGCGATGGCGGCCGAAACGCCGGTGATGACATAGGTGATGGTCTGCACGCGTCCGACCGGGATGCCGGCAAAGCGTGCCGCACTTTCCGACTGGCCGGACAGGAAGACGGCGCGGCCGAAACGCGTGAAGTGCAAAAGCACGATCAGCACCAGCGCGAGCACAAGGAACAGCGCGAGCGGCGCCGGCAGGCCGAGGATCTGGGCATAGCCGAAGGCGTTGAAGGCATCCGGGAAGTTGCCGATGCCCTCATAGCCGCCCGCGCCGACAAGACCCGACGCGACCGTCGCAGTGCCCTGGAAGAGATAGAGGCTGCCGAGTGTCACGACGAGCGGCTGGATCTTCGACAGGTGGATGACGGTAGCGTTGAGCAGCCCGCAGAGCGCACCGGCGACAAGCGCCAGCGCAATCGAGAGCAGCAGCGGCACGCCGTAGAAGGTGGCGACACCGAAGACGATGGCGGCAAGGCCGATCACCGAGGCGAAGGACACATCGATGCCGCCGGCGATGATGACCAGGGTGAGCGGCAGGGCGACGATACCGATCTGCACGAAATCCGAGGTGCCGTAGATCAGGTTCGCGACATTGAGGAAGCGCGGATTGATGATGCCGAAGATGACGAGTTCGGCGACCAGCATGACGAGGAGCGCGGTCTCCCAGCGGAAGATCAGCTTTTTCATCGGCCCGCCTCCACGGTCTGTGCCGTTGTCGTTTCATCGGATGGGACAGGGCTGCGCTCATGCACGGCGTAGCGGCGGGCACGGATGCGCCGGTCGATGATCTGGCGGATGCGCCCGTCGAGCAAAAGCACCGAAAGCAGGATGGCGCCGGCGATGAAGTCGTTCCAGTAGGCCGGGATCTTCAGGAAGACGAGCGCGCTGTCGATCGACGTGATGAAGATGACGGCGGAAAACACGCCGGCGACCGAGCCGGTGCCGCCGAGCAGGCTGACACCGCCGAGCACGTTGACGGCGATCGCCTTCAGCTCGACACCGTTGCCGGCCTGGTTGGGAATGAAGCCGATCTGCGCGGCGAAGACGAGGCCGGCAAGGGCGGCGCAAAGGCCCGTCGCGACGAAGGCCGTGAACTGAACGCGCCGGACCGGCACGCCGAGATGGTGCGCGGCGGCGCGATTGTCGCCGACGGCGTAGAAATAGCGGCCGAAGCGCGTCTTGCGCAGGAAATACCAGGCGAGCGCGACGAGAAGAAGCACGACGACGGTCAGCGCCGAGAAGCCGAAGCCGAGATTGCCGGCCAGCGCCTTCAGGCCCTGCGGCAGGTCCTCGATCCACCGCCCGCCCGTCAGCACCAGCATGATGCCGCGATAAAGGCCGAGCGTGCCGAGCGTGGCGACGATGGAGGGGATGCCGAGATAGGCGACCATCAGCCCGTTGAAGGCGCCGGCGGCGGCACCGGTCATCAGGCAGAAGACGATGGCGAGCGGCAGGCCGGCGCCGGCATTGAGCGAGAGGCCCAGCACGGCGGCGCTGAGCCCCAGTACCGAACCGCTGGACACATCGATGTTGCGCGTCAGGATGACGATCATCGTGCCGAGCGAAATCAGCATCAAGACGAGGCTGTTGGAGATGACCACGGCGGCGGTGGCGCCCGAGAGATAGCCGGGCGCGGCCGCGCCGATCGCCGCATAGGCGACGGTAAGCACGACGATGAGCGTTGCAACGCGGTTGCGTGCGAAAAGATCAAGCATGACGGGCCTCCGAAGCGCCGAAGGCAAGCCGGGCGATGGCGTCGACCGAGATATTGTCCGTAAGCGCCCCGCCGGACTGGCCGAACGCCATGACCTCCACCCGGTCGGCAAGCTGCTCGATCTCGTCGAAATCCGAGGAGATGAGTATGATGGCGACGCCCTCGGCGGCAAGCTCGCGGATGAGATCGTAGATATCGTTGCGCGCCGCAACGTCGACGCCGCGCGTCGGCTCGTCGAGGATCAGCACCTTCGGCTGGGCCGACAAGCACTTCGCCAGCAGAACCTTCTGCTGGTTGCCGCCCGAAAGGCCACGCGCCTCCTGTCCGGGTCCGGTGCACTTGATGCCCATGGAGGACCGGAACGTGTCGAAGACCTTGCGCTCGGCGCCCGGGCGCAGGAAGAACGGCAGGCGGTGCACGAGATAGGACGAGACATTCCAGAACAGCGGCGCTTCCAGAAAGAGGCCGTGCTGCTGGCGGTCCTCCGGCAGGTAGACGAGGCCGCGGTCGATGCACACACGCGGCGAGCGCTTCTTCATCTCGGCGCCGTCGAAGACGACGCTGCCCGCCGTCTGGGGACGCAGGCCGAACAGCGTTTCGGCGAATTCGGTGCGGCCCGCGCCGACGACGCCGGCAAGGCCGAGGATCTCGCCCGCCCGGACATCGAGGCTGATATCGCGGAAGCCCTCGCCGCTCAGGCCGCGCACGCTGAGACGCGGCTGGCCGATTTGCGAGACCTTGCGGCCGGTGCGGTCCTTGCCGGAGGCCTCGTTGATCTGAACCCGGCTCATCGCATCGATGATCTCGGCATCGCTGTAGCTGTCGAGCGGACCGGACAGCACGATGACGCCGTCGCGCAGAACGCTGATCGTGCGGCAGATTTCGCGGATTTCCCGCAGCTTGTGCGAGATGAAAAAGATACCGACGCCCTGCGCCTGCAACTTGCGCACCCGCTGGAACAGCGCATTCGTCTCGAAGGGTGTCAGCGCCGAGGTGGGTTCGTCGAGGATGAGCACGCGCGCATCGCGCACGAGGCCGCGCAGGATTTCGACGATCTGCCGCTCGGCGATCTCAAGTGCCGCGGCCTGCGCATCGAGATCGAGCGACACCGCAAGCTCCGCCACCAGCTGCGCGACACGCGGGCGCAACGCCCGCGGCGAGGCGGAAAGACCGAGGCAGATGTTTTCCAGAACGCTCTGGTTGGGCAGGATATGCGCTTCCTGCGGCACCAGATAGAGGCCAAGCTCCTGCGCAAGTGCCGGCGAGGCCTGGGTGAGCGGCCGGCCGTTGATCTCGATTGCGCCGGAATTGGCCGCAATGACGCCCGACATGATCTTCATGAGGCTCGACTTGCCCGCACCGTTGCCGCCGAGAAGCGCATGCACCTCCCCTGCCTGCAAGGCGAGCGAAACGCCCTTCAGCACCGGGACGGCACCGTAGGACTTCCAGATATCCGTCAGCTGCGCGACCCTCCCGGTCGCCGCTTGATCCGTCATTCTGCACCTGTTCATATGTAATTCACGGCAATCATGTGATCATAGTGACCGAAGGCCGTCAATATGCTCAAGGCGCGCGGTGTCGCTGCAAACGTGCGATATTGCACTGCAAAATATGATTTCTCGGCGAAAATCAATGCATTGCCCGCGCGAAGAATTTTTAGCCGCCGCGATGCGTTGACGTATCAAAAGTTTTTTTGTTATTCAAATGATCAGAAAATGACCGAAAGGGCGCTTGATGGCGACGGATAACGGGGAATGGAGTTATGCCGATACGGACGAGGAAATCCTCACCCGCATCGCCTGGTATTATTACAACGACGGACTGACGCAGAACGAGATCGGCGAAAAGCTGAACATGTCGCGCATCAAGGTGTCGCGCCTGCTCGAAAGCGGCCGCCGTTCCGGCATCATCCAGGTGCGCATCAACTCGCGTTATCAGGGCTGCCTCACCCTCGAACGGCAGATCAAGGAACGCTACGGGCTGCTCGAGGCCTATGTCGTGCCGCAGCTGCCCGACCAGGATCCGAGCGATCGCCTCGGTCAGGCCGCCGCGCAGTTCCTGATGCAGCGCCTCCAGACCGATGACCTGCTGGCGGTGGGCTGGGGCGCCACCGTCTCCAACACGATCCAGCGCCTCGGCCATCTCGCCAACGAGCGCAATATCGGCCTCGTCAGCCTCACCGGCGGCGTCAGCACCTATGTGGACGGCATGCGCACGGCCAATTGGGGCAGCGGCGTGCATCTGGTGCCGGCACCGCTCGTCGTGCGCGACCCGGACGTGGCGCGCAATCTTTCCTCCGAACCGGCCGTCGCGAACCTGCTCGACATGGCGCTCAACGCCACCTACCAGCTCGTCGGTATCGGCGAGCTTTCCGCCGCCTCGACGGTGGTGCGGGCCGGCTATGTCAGCCCCGACGAGGTGGAGCCGCTGCGCCGCAAGGGCGCGGTCGGCGATATCCTCTGCCAGTTCTACAACGAGCGCGGCGAAGCGCTCGACCTGCCCCTGCACGACCGGGTGATCGGCGTGAAGCTCGCGGGGCTCTCGCGCGCCGAAAAGGTCGTGGCGGCGGCCGGCGGCATCCAGAAGGTCCAGGCCATCCACGCCGCCCTGCGCGGAAAGTTCGTCGGCATCCTCATCACGGACGAGACGACGGCCGCCGGCCTCCTCGAAATCAAGGACTGAACCGCCATGACGACGACATATCTGCTGGCTGTCGATGCCGGCACCGGCAGCGGCCGGGCTGTGATCTTCGACGAAAACGGCAACCAGATCGCCAGCGCCCAGCACGAATGGTGGCACAAGACCGATCCGCGCTTTCCCGGCTCGATGGATTTCGACGTGGAGGGCAACTGGGCGCTCCTTTCGCGCGCCATCCGGCAGGCGATCGCCGAGGCCGGCATAACGGCCGCCGATATCCGCGCCGTCAGCGCCACCAGCATGCGCGAGGCCATCGTCGCCTATGATCGCGGCGGACGGGAAATCTGGGCCTGCGCCAATGTCGACAGCCGCGCCGTCAGCGAAGTGCGCGACCTCAAGCGCGATTTTCCAGGCCTCGAAAGCGAGCTTTATGCGCAAAGCGGCCAGACCTTCGCGCTCGGCGCTCTGCCCCGCCTGCTCTGGCTGAAGCGCAACCTGCCCGACGTCTATGCCCGCATCGACCGGATCAGCATGCTGTCAGACTGGGTGCTCGCACGCCTGTCCGGCGTCATCGCCAGCGATCCGTCCAATGCGGGAACGACCGGCCTCTACAGCCTTTCGAAACGCGACTGGCTGCCGGAAGCGATGGCCAAGGCCGGCATGCGCGACGATATCTTCCCCGAAAGCGTCGAGCCCGGCACGATCATCGGCCGCGTCACGGAAAAGGCGGCCGACGAGACCGGCCTTGCGCCCGGCACGCCCGTCGTCATGGGCGGCGGCGACTGCCAGAGCGGGGCTGCTGCCATCGGCGTCGTCAACGAGGGCGACTGCGCCGTGCTCGGCGGCACCTTCTGGCAGCAGGTGGTGAATGTCGGCCTCGATGTCTCCGACCCGTCGATGGACCTGCGCATCAATCCGCATGTCGTGACCGGCCTCAACCAGGCCGAAGCGATCAGCTTCTTCGTCGGCATCGTCATGCGCTGGTTCCGCGACAGTTTCGGCGCGGAGGAAGTGGCGGCGGCTGGCCCCGGCGGCGATGCCTACCGGCTGCTGGAGGAGAAGGCGGCTAACGTGCCGGTCGGCGCGCACGGCATCATCCCGGTCTTTTCCGACGTCATGCACTACGGCAACTGGTATCACGCAGCCCCCTCGCTGCTGAACCTCTCCATCGATCCGGAAAAATCCGGCAAGGCGGCGATCTTCCGCGCCTTGCAGGAAAATGCGGCGATCGTCGCGGCGCGCAATCTCGCCGCCATCTTCAAGCTGTCGGGCAGGACGCCCGACAAGATCGTCTTTGCCGCCGGCGCATCGAAATCCGCCCATTGGTCGCAGATCCTGTCGAGCGCCACCGGCCTTCCCGTCGTCACGCCCGTCGTGAAGGAAGCGACCGCGCTCGGCTGCGCGGCGGCCGCGGCCATCGGCATCGGCCTGCGCCGGAATTTCGTCGAGGTGGCGGACGGCTGGGTGCGCTGGGACAGGCACTTCGAGCCCGATTTCACGCACAAGGCCATCTATGACGAGGCGGGCGAACGCTGGGCACGGGCCTACGCGCTTCAGCGCCAGCTCGTCGACGAGGGCGTCACCACCGCCATGTGGAAAGCGCCGGGCCTCTGACCCCTTCATCCAGGACTTCAACAGATAACAGGGAATAAGACATGCTCATCCAGATGGTCAGCATCAACGTCAAGCCGGGCCATACCGCGGAGTTTCTCGAAGCGTTCCGCATCAATTACGAAGGCACTCGGCAGGAGCCGGGCAATGTGCGCTTCGACGTGCTTCGCAATCCCGAGGACGAAAACAGCTTCACGATCTACGAGGTGTTCACCTCGCCCGAAGCCGTCGACGAACACCGCAAGACCGCGCACTACCAGGAATGCGTGCGCCGCATCGACCCGCTCCTCGCCGGCCCGCGCACCAAGACCTTCTATCAGGTCGAAATGGCCGATTTCCTGGGCGAATGAATGAAGCACCGGGCGCCAACCAGCGCCCGGTTCGCGGCTACCACCAGCTTTGATGCGAAAGGCCGCGCAGCATCGTCTCGAACTGCGCGATCTCGCTTGCCGAGACCTCGTGCGACCTGTCCGGCAGAACATCGCAATGAAGCCTTGCGCGGGCGCGGGCGAGCGCCGCGGCTGCCTGGGCAAAGGCATCGACGGGGATCCAGGGATCCTTGTCCGAGCCGGTCAGATAGGCCGGCAGCCGATCGAGATCGGCAAAGGGGCGGTCGCAATCCGGCGTGCCGACGCGGCACCCCGTGAGGCTTGCGAGCGCGCCGTTCCACGGGCCGTGCCGCATCGCATATTCGATCGAAAGACACGCCCCCTGGCTGAAGCCGCCGAGCAGGAGCGGCTTGGCATGATCTTTCGCGCCCGAGAGATCGCCGACAAGCTGCCTGACATAGGCGATCGACTGCTCGAGCTGTTTGCGGGTGCGATCCGTCAGCGCGTCCGTCGCGCGCGCATCATACCAGCTGTTGCCGCGGGCCCGGGGCAGCACGAAGGCCACGCCCGGCGCCTTCAGCCTGGAAATGACCTGCTCGACCATATCCTCGGGCGACTGGGTCCGCCCGTGGATGAAGACGCAGTGCACCAGGGCCTCCCCGGGGCTCGCGCCGAGGAGGAGTGGCGTGTCGTGGTTCGACATGGCGCCGGGCTCAGAATTCTGCGGGTTCGAGGCCTGCAATAAGCTCCTGCCGGCGATCTTCGAACCATGGCGGGAAGACCAGCGTCGTGCCGATCTGGTCGGCCGGCTCGTCGAGCGCCCAGCCGCCTTCGACCGACCAGGCGATCTCGAACAACGCACCGCCGGGCGAGCGGACATAGCAGGACTTGAAGTAGTTGCGGTCCTTCTGGTCCGACACGTCGGTGAAGCCGAGACCTTCCAGATGCGCCTTGAGCTTGAGCTGGTTTTCCTCGTTGCCGGTGTTCAGCGCGAGGTGGTGGATCGTGCCGCCGGCCAAGGTCCAGGTGCCCTGCGGACCGGAGGATTCGTGCAGCACCTCGACGATGCTGTTCGGCCCGCCGGCATTCGGCACCGAGAACATCAGGCCCTCGTCGCTGTCGGCTTCCTTCGTCATCGACATGCCGACGCCGAGGAAGTCGTCCATCGCGGTGCGGTCGAAGACGGCGATGGCCGCGCCGTAGATGCCCTTGATGCCGTGCTCGGGCTTCACGCCCTGCGCCTCGTTGACGATCGACGGGCGGTTGTCGGCCGGGCTTTCGACCAGCTCGTGCGGAATGCCGCACGGATGCTTGAAGGCCACGCGGGTAATGCCGAAACGCGACGTCTTGGCGGCCTCGACGCCCTTCTCGTTCAGCCGGTCGACCCAATAGTCGGCCGAGCCGACCGGAATGGCCTGCTGGATGATCTTCGACTGGTTGGTGCCGCGCTTGCCGAAAACCGCCGGCTTGCGGAAGGGGAAGGTGGTGATGATGGTCGAGGCATCGCCGTTCCGCGAGCCGTAATAGAGGTGATAGACGGGGATCGTGCCGTCGAACAGCACGGTGCGTTTGACCGAATAGAGCCCGAGCACCTTCGTGTAGAAATCGTAATCCTCCTGCACGCCGTCGGTGCAGAGCGTCAGGTGATGATAGCCGCTGACAAGGGCCATGGTGTCCTCCTCCAAAGACATTGCAATTCCGGATGCGGTTCCTCCACCGCCTCGGGAACCACGGCCGGAGCCCGCCTGTCGCAAGCCGGCCGTGATTGTCTCCACTATAGAGGTTCGAGCCTGCCGGTGATTGACTTTGTTCATGCAAGCTATAGCAATTTGCTATGAAGATCGTCGAAGCCCATCTTGTCCAGCTCGCGGCCGTCATCGAGACCGGCGGCGTCACCGAAGCGGCCGCCATGCTCGGCATGACGCAGTCGGCGGTGTCGCGCACGCTGTCGATCCTGGAAAAGCGCATCGGCGAACCGCTCTTCGTGTCCGGCCGGCGGCCGATGCAGCCGACACCGCTCGGCGAACAGCTCGGCCAGCAGGGCAAGGCCATCCTGGCATCGTCGCGCAAGGCGATGGAAATCATCCGCAGCTTCAAGTCCGGCTCGTCGGGGCGGGTGCGGATCGGCGGCGTGCCCTTCTTCATGGATGCGGTGGTGTCGCCGATGATCGCCTCGTTCCAGCGCGGCGAGCCTGGAATCATGGTCTACCAGTCCTACGGAAACTATCCCGACCTCGTGGCGGAGTTGGATTCCGGACAGATCGACCTTGCGGTGACCCCGACGGGCTCCGTCGATCTGCGCGCCGACCTGCATTTCGAGCCGATCCTGACGGCGCGCAACGTGCTCACCTGCGGCGCCGGGCATCCCCTGGTGCGCAAGCGCACCCTCGCGACCGAGGATATCGTCAACTACCCCTGGATCGCGCCGCTGCCGGGCTCGCCGCTGGTGCTCGACCTGCACAATATCCTGCTGACGCTGGGGCTGGCGGAGGTGTCGCTGCGCTATGCGGGCGGCTCGCTTCTGAGTGTCGTGAATTATCTTGCCGGCACGGACGCGCTGGCGATCCTGCCGCATTCCGTCGTCCACGCCTTCCGCGGCGAAAACAAGATCAGCATCATCCCGCTCGATATTCCCCAGCCCGAACGCGTGCTCGGCGTCATGACGCGCAAGAAACCCTACTCAAACCCCGCCGGCCGCAAGTTTCTCGGCCATATGCGCCGGGAGTTCGCCGAACTTCGCCGCGCGGTCGAAAAGCACGAAAAGACGATCCAGTGGGTGCAGGGACCGTTCATGGGCGAGCGCGAACGCATTCATTCGGCAGAATGAAAAAGGGGGCGGACGCGATCCGCGCATCCGCCCCTCTTCTTTCGGAACTGCTGTCAGGCGTGGTCGCGCGCCAGCACGAAGTCGTGTTTGACTTCCCAGAATTCGCCATCGAATTCATACGCCTTCGCGCGCGCCGGGTCGTTCACCCGGTCGAATTTCGCAAGCAGGCTTTCCTTGACCCCGAACACCGCGTCCGAATGGATATAGGGATCATCGGGATCGAAGATATGCGTCGTCAGCGTCTCGAAACCATCCGCGCTGATGATGTAGTGCAGGTGCGCCGGGCGGTAGGGGTGGCGGCCGAGATGGCCGAGCAACTGCCCGACCGGGCCGTCGTCCGGGATCGGATAGTATTTCGGCTTCACGGCGCGGAACCAGTAATGCCCGTCCGGCCCGGTGCGGAAGATGCCGCGCAGATTGAAATCGGGCTGGATGCCTTTCTGCTGCACGTCATAAAAACCCTCGTCATTGGCCTGCCAGACATCGATGACGGCATCGGCGATCGGCTTGCCCTCGGTATCGAGGATGCGCCCCTCGATGACCATGTCCTCGCCCTTGCTGTCGAGGCAGATATTGGCGCCCATCGGCAGTTCCGGCGCGTCGGCCACGTGAAACGGGCCGAGCACGGTGCTTTCCGAGGCGCCGGAGGGCTTGCGGTTGTTGATCGCATCCACCAGCATCGACACGCCCAGCACGTCCGACAGCAGGATGAATTCCTGCCGCCACTCGTTGCACATCTGGCCGGTGCGGGTGAGGAAGAGGATCGCCTCCATCCATTCCTCCTGCGTCGGCTCCAATTCCTTCACCGCCTCATGCAGCTTGCGGGTGATGACCTCCATCACCTCCTTCAGGCGTGCGTCCTTGGCGCCGGCATTGCGGCCGGTCACGACCTCGACGGAGTTCTCCTCGGTGAAATAACCCTTCTCATGCGCTTCCATCGTCGCCTCACAGATCCAGAATTGTCTTCAGCACACGGCGCAGTTCGCCGGCGGGGTCGGCCGCCAGCCCTTCCGAACGCCATGCGACATGATGATCGGGCCGGACGAGCACGACGCCGGCATCGCCCACCTCGCGGGCACGCGCCCAGTCGCCGTAATGATCCTGCCAGGTCTGCCGCGGCCCGATGACATGGGCCACGAGCGGCAGGCCAAGCTCCGCCGACAGCGTCTCGGCCGCATCGACCCAGGCCTGCCCGCCGATACCCGTCAGGAGCGTGAACTTGCCGTGGCCGCACAGATCGAGCGTGGAAGCCTTGCGGTTGCCCTCGCCGAACAGCCAGGCATGCGGCAGGCGCGCGCCGGGCCAGGTGGTCTGTTCGAAATGCAGTTCCGGATTGCGGGTGAAGGCCGGCTCGGGCTGGCCGTCGGTCGCGACACCAGAGGATTTGTAGCGGTGGTTCATCTCCACGCCATGAGCATCGAATTCATAGACCTTGAAGGCGATGGCCTCGCGCAGCGCCGCGCGCTGGCTTTCGGCGGCACTGCCATCCTCGCAGCGGCGATCCATGTTCTCCTGCATCTTCACCGGATCGATGGAATCGAGCAGGCCGAGCGCGCCGAAGATCGGGCCGAATTCCTCGATCGACTGGTTGGCACGCGTGACGATCTGCTTGGCGACCGGTGCGCGCTCTTCCGTATAGGTTTCGAGCAGGCCGGGACCGGCCTGGCCCTTCAGCACCATGGCGAGCTTCCAGGCGAGGTTGAAACCGTCCTGGATCGAGGTGTTGGAGCCGAGCCCGTTCGACGGCGGGTGGCGGTGGATCGCGTCGCCCATGCAGAAGACGCGCCCCTTCTGGGTGCGCGTGGCGTAGCAGTTGTTCACCGTCCAGGTGGAGACCGAGGTGATCTCGATGTCGATATCGGGATCGCCGATGAGGTCGCGGGCCACGCCCTCGGCAAAGGCGTTGTCGACATCGGGCACGCCCTGGCTGATGTCATAGCCCCAGTTGATCAGCCACTCGTTCCACGGCCGGATCATGCGCACGAGGCCCATGCCGATGCCGCCGACATTCGAGCCCGGCTGCAGCACCCAGTAGAGCACCGAGGGGCGATGTGCGACGTAGCGGGTGAGGTCGGCCTTGAACAGGATGTTCATCGAGCCGGCGACGCCCATCTTGCCCTCGAAGGGCAGGCCGAGATGCTGGGCGACCAGCGAATTGCCGCCATCGGCGCCGACCAGGTATTTCGAGCGGACGGTGAAGTCCTTGCCGGTCAGGCGGTCGCGGCAGGTGGTCGTCACGCCCTCGGCGTCCTGCACGTGGCTCACATATTCCGTCGACATGCGCGCCTGCGTACCGCGCGCGCAGGCGGTCTTGAACAGAAGCGGCTCCATGAAGGTCTGCGGCAGGTCGTTCATCTCGCTCGGCGAGGAGAGCAGATGCTCGGCCTTCGACGTCGGATGGGTGCCCCAGGTCTTGAGACGGCCCAGTTCCTCGCCGGCAATCGCGGTGCAGAACACGTTCTCGCCCATGATCTCCTGCGGGCTGGCATGGAGGTAGCCTTCCGCCTCGACCTCGCGGCCGAGATCACGCAGCACCTCCATCGTGCGCTGGTTGGTGATGTGGGCGCGCGGCGTGTTGGCCAGCCAGCGGTAACGGTTGATCGCCATGTTCTCGACGCCGTAGCTCGCAAGCAGCGCGGCGGTCGCAGAGCCGGCGGGGCCGGTTCCGATGATCAGGACGTCGGTTTCGATATCGGCCATCAGTCACTCCCTCTGATGTCTTTGGGTTTCGGCTGGCCCGCCAGGATACGGCGGACAGGAAAAAGCTGGAGTCCGGTGCGGTCGGCAAACAGGCCCCACAGGCCGCGCGGCGCAAACAGCATGATCAGGATGCCGATGAGGCCGAGGATCAGCAGATACCAGGAGCCGTAATCGGCCAGCAGGTTCTGCAGGATGTAGAACACGATCACGCCGACGATCGGCCCCTCGATCGTGCCGATGCCGCCGATCACCACGATGAAGATCACATAGGCGGTCCAGTCGGGAACCGAGAAGGCGGCATCCGGCGAAATGCGCGCCTTCTGCACATAGATCAGCGCGCCGGCTAGGCCCGTCGCGAGTGCGGCCACCAGATAGACGAAGGACTTCGTCCAGGTCGGATCGACGCCGACGGAGCGGGCCGCCTCGCGGTTATCGCGCACGGCAGCAAGCCCCAGGCCCTGCTTCGAGCGCAGCAGCTTGTAGATTGCACCGATGGTGACGACGGCCAGGAAGAGCGCCAGCCAGTAGCAGACGATATCGGTGGCCTGCGGCCCGCGAACGCCGAGCAGATCGGCCACGAAGCGCACACCGACCATGTCGCGCGTGGCGCCCGATGGCAGCGACGTGCCGGTGCCGCCGCCGAGCGCCTTCCACTGCGCCAGCGACAGCCGCACGATCTCGGCGATGACCCAGGTGCCGATGGCGAAATAGGCGCCCTGCAGGCGGAAGACGAAGAAGGCCGTGGGCACCGACAGCGCTAGCGCCGCAAGCCCGCCAAGCAGGATCGCCGCCATCGGGTCCATGCCGAGCAGGCTGACGCCGGCAAACATCGCATAGGCGCCGAAGCCGACAAAGGCCTGCTGCCCGACGGAGACGAGGCCGGCATAGCCGGCAAGCAGGTTCCAGCATTGCGCCAGCACCAGCATGGTCAGGATGAAGAAGAGATCCTGCACCACCGAACGCGAGACGAAGAGCGGCGCGGCAAAGGCGATTGCCACGAGCGCAAGGATCGCCAGCATCGATACCGCGGAGCCGCGGGTGCGGGTCGAAACGGTCCAGGAGGATGCGGAAAGATGATCGCTCATGTCAGTCCACCGCCCGTGGGAAAAGGCCGCGCGGCCGCACAAGCAGCACCAGCAGGAAGGCGATATGGCCCGCAAGGATCTGCCATTCCGGGTTGATCGCCGCGCCCACGGTCTGCGCGACGCCGATGATGATGCCGCCGGCGAGCGTGCCCCAGAAGGAGCCGAGCCCGCCGATGATGACGGCCTCGAAGGCATAGATCAGCCGCGCCGGCCCCATGGTGGGGTCGAAATTCGCGCGCGTGCCGAGATAGAGCGCGGCGATCGTCACCACCATCATGGCAAGCCCGGTGGCGGTGGCGAAGATGCGCTCGGCGCGGATGCCCATCAGGCCGGCCGTCGCGCTGTCATCCGAGGTGGCGCGGAAGGCGCGGCCGAGCGAGGTGCGGTAGAAGACGAGGTTGAGCGCGACGATGACGCCCACCGCCGACAGGAAGGTGAGGAGCGGCATGGTGCCGATGCTGATAGGCCCGATCTGCAGAGACCCCGTTTCCAGCGCGCCCGCCGAGATCCGCCGGCTATCGGCCGAAAAGCCCTCGAGCAGGCCGTTCTGGATCACCACCGAAAGGCCGAAGGTCACCAGCAGCGGCGGCAGGATATCCTTGCCCAGCGTGCGGTTGAGCACGAGGAATTGCAGCGCCCAGCCGAGCATGAACATCACCGGCAGCGCGACCGCGGCGGCGATAAAAGGATTGAGGCCGAGCGCCGAGACCAGCAGCAAGATCAGGAAGGCGGCGAGCACGATCAGGTCGCCATGGGCGAGATTGACGAGCCGCATGATGCCGAAGACGAGGGCGAGGCCCGCCGCGAAGAGCGCATAGAGGCCGCCGAGCAGGATGCCCTGAAGGATGGTGTCGAGCCAGCTCATCGCGCATGCGCTCCGAAATAGGCGGCGTGGATATCCTCGCGGCTCAGCGTTGCCGGCGTTCCCGAAAGCGTCACCCGTCCCTCCATCATGCAATAGACCCGGTCGGCGACCTTCAGCGCCTGGCCGATATCCTGTTCGATGATGACGATGGATGCGCCCGTCGCGCGGATCTTCGGAAAGGCCGCGTAGATGTCCCTGACGACGACGGGGGCCAGCCCAAGGCTCACCTCGTCGCAGAGCAGCACGCGCGGATTGGACATCAGCCCGCGGCCGATCGCGACCATCTGCTGCTGCCCGCCTGACAGCGCGGTGCCGGGCTGGTGACGGCGCTCCTTCAGCACGGGGAAGAGTTCATAGATGCCGTCGAGCGACCAGGCGCCGTTGCCGGCGCGGCCGTATTTGCCGATCAGCAGGTTCTCCTCGACGGAAAGCGATGGAAAGAGACGGCGGCCTTCCGGCACCATGGCGATGCCCAGTTGCAGGACATCGGGCGCGGCAAGCGCGCCGATCTCCCGCCCATCGAAGCGGATCTGTCCCGGCACATTGCGGATGAGGCCGGAAATCGAGCGCAGCAGGGTCGATTTGCCCGCACCGTTGGCGCCGATCACGGCGACCGTCTCGCCTTCATCGAGTGCGAGATCGACGCCGAACAGGGCCTGGAAGTCGCCATAGAAGGCCGTCAGGCCATGGGTCTCGAGCAGCGCCATCACACATCGATCCCGAGATAGATTTCGCGCACATCCTTCGACGCCATGATCGTCTCGGGATCGCCGTCGCCGATCACCCGGCCGAAATGCAGGACGACGAGGCGGCCGACCACCGAATTCAGCGCATGCAGCACATGCTCGACCCAGATGATGGAGACGCCGCGCCGGTGGATGGCGCGGATCGTTTCCACAAGCTCCTGACATTCCCCTTCGGTCAATCCGCCGGCGATCTCGTCGAGCAGCAGGATTTTCGGGTCAGTCGCAAGTGCGCGGGCAAGCTCGAGACGCTTGCGCTGCAACAGGCCGAGGCTTCCGGCGGGCTGGTTCGCCTTGGGGTAAAGCCCGGTCTCGACGAGAATGTCGGCGCAGCGGTCACCGACCTCCTTCTCCGCCTTGCGCGAGCCGAAGGCGCCGGCGACCAGCAGGTTTTCGAACACCGTCAGCTTTTCGAAGGGCTGCGGAATCTGGAATGTCCGCCCGACGCCGGCCAGGCACCGCGCCATCGGCGGCTGGCGCGTCACGTCCTCGCCGTCGAAGCGGATGGTGCCGGCATCGACGCGGATATTGCCGGTGACGAGGTTGAACAGCGTCGACTTGCCCGCGCCGTTCGGCCCGATCACGCCCAGGGCCTCGCCCTTTTCCAGCGCAAACGAAATCCGGTCGGCGACCTTGAGAGCACCGAAGCTTTTCGAGACCTGGTCGAGGGCGAGGATAGGCATGGCTCAGCCGATCACTTCCATTTTGCCGCCGGTCGGAATGCTGGGCGCCGTCTGGTTGTCGACGATGACGAGGTCGTAGCCGCCGCCGTCCTTGAGGCGCCACTGTCCGCCGACCAGCGGCGTCTTGGCGACATTCTTGCCGGCAAAGGGCGGCAGGTGGGCGCCATCCCAGGCCACCTTGCCGACGATCGTCTCGATATTGGAGGCGGCGATGGCGGCAATCACCGCTTCGCTGTCTGTCGGATCGGCGCGCTTCATCACATCGACGGCGACCTCGAACAGCGCATGGACGAAGCCGATGGGCTGGGTCCAGGGCCGGCCGGTGGCCTTCGTGAAGCCCTCGGCGAGCTCCCCGGCGCTCTGGCCGGTCAGCGACGATTTGAACGGATGGTTCGCCGACCACCAGACCTCGCAGGACAGGTTGTGGCCGTTCTTGCCGAGCGCTTCCACCGCCTGCGGAAACAGGATCGCCTTGCCGATCGACGCGACCTTGGGCTTGAAGCCCTGCTGCTGCGCCTGGTTCCAGAAGGTGGTGAAGTCGGGCGGGATCATCACGCCCGTGATGACATCGCTGCCGTCGGACTTGAAGGCATTGATCTGGGCGGAAAAGTCGTCGGTCAGGTTCTGGTAGCGGCCGGGATCGTTGAGGCTGTAACCGAGCTTTTCCAGGACCGGCGGGAAGCCCACGGCCTTGTCGCCCCAGGCGTTGCCGTCGCCGTCGTTGGGAAACAGGCCGCCGACCTTCTTGTTGGTCTCAAGCTGTTCCCACATATTGGTGTAGACAGCGATGACGTCTTCCAGCCCCCAGAAGAAATGGAAGACGCTGTTGAACGGCTTCCACGAGGCCGGGTCGCCCGGATTGGCCTGCTGGCCGATAAACCAGGGCTGCCAGGGCGCGGCCGTCGAGATGCACGGCACCTCCTCCGCCTCACAGGTCGTGGCCACGGGGTTGGTCGTCTCGGGCGTCGAGGCCACGAGCACGAGATTGACCTCGTCGCTGACGATCAGCTCCTTGGCGACCTCGGCGGCGCGGTTCGGGTTGGACTGGCTGTCCTTCACCACCACTTCGTAGTTCAGGCCGGCCGCCTTGGTCGCGGCCAAGAAGCCGTCGATGATGAATTTGTCGGCCTCGGCGAACGCGGCGAGCGGTCCGGTCTGCGGGCTGACATAGCCGAGCTTGATCGGCGCGCCCTGGGCCAGGGCCGGCATGGCGAGGCCGGATGTCGCCGCCAATGCGCCCGTGGCGGCTGCGGATTTCAGCAAGTCACGTCTCGTAAGCATATTCATTCCTCCTCCCAAAAGAATTCAATATGGCGGTCGTGTTCCGCTCCAGGCGTCCTGTAACAGTGCGCGGATCGCCGTGCGGTCGATCGGGCGCGGATTGGAATACGGGTTCCTGGTGGCGATATCGGCGGCGCGGTCGAGGTCCGCCTCGCTGAGTCCGAAATCCTTCAGCGCCATCGGCGAGCCGATGGATTTGGCGAAATCGTAGAGCGCCTGTCCGGGTGTCGCGCCGCCGAAGATATCGGAGATCGGCGTCATCAACTCCGGCACCGCGGAGGCGTTGAAGCCGATCGTGTGTGGCAGCATGATGGAATGGGTTTCGGCATGCGGCGTGTCGAAGCTGCCGCCCAGCGTGTGGCAGATCTTGTGATGCAGCGACATCGAGATCTGGCCGAGGACGGTGCCGCAGAGCCATGCGCCGTAAAGCGCCTTTTCGCGCGCCGCGCCATCGCGCGGGCTGTCGATCAGGGCGGGCAGGGCCTCCTTGAGCGCGCGAATGCCATCGATGCTCATCATCGTCGTGATGGGATTGCGATCCGGCGCGTAAAGCCCTTCGGCCGCATGCGCGATGGCGTTCAGGCCGCTGGTGACGCTCATGCCGACGGGCAGGCCGAGCGTCAGCTGCGGATCGTAGATCACCACTTCCGGCGTGATTTTCGGGCTGCGGACGGTGGTTTTGACGCCGTTTTCCGTCTGGCCGAGGATCGGCGTGACTTCGGAACCGGCATAGGTGGTGGGTATCACGATCTGCTGGATATCCGTGCGATAAGCCATGGCCTTGCCGAGCCCGGTCGTCGAGCCGCCGCCGAGCGAGACGACGCAATCGGCGCCGACTTCGGCCGCGCGCGCGACGGCGCGCTCGGTCACATCGACGGGCGTATGCATAGTGGCCTCGGTGAAGGTGCCGACCGAAAGCGGCCCGAGCCGCTTCGAGAGCGCCTCCGCATCGGCGGCCTGATGCGGCGTCGACAGCACCACCGCGCGCCGGCAGTCCAGCGCCTCCACCCATTTGCCGACATCGCCGCTCGCCCCGTTGCCGAAGACGATACGCGCCGCACTTGCCTGGTAGGTAAAGTCGAGTGTCATGGCGTGACGCGCCCCTTCTTCGCCCGGACCATGGTGAAGGTGAAGTCGAGCGTCGACGCATCCCCCTTCCCGGTCGGCTTGAATTCACCGATCAGCTCGTCCTTCACGCCGAACAATGCGTCCTGGCCGAGATGCGGATCGCTGCCGTCATAGACATGCGTGCTGATCGTCTCGAAGCCGGCGGCCTTGATCAGGAAGTGAAGATGGGCCGGACGGCGCATGGCAAAACCCAGCCCGCCCAGCATCTGGCCCACGGGCCCGTCGCTCGGCACGGCATAGCCGCCCGGGCGCACGGTCTTGTAACGGAAGCACCCCTGGCCATCGGTCGTGAAGATGCCGCGAAGGTTGAATTCCGGCTGCTGGTCCGGCTGCTGGTTCTCGTAGAAGCCTTCGCTGTTGGCCTGCCAGGTCTCGATCGTGGCGCCGGAAATGGGCTTGCCGTCGAGATCCCGCACATGGCCGCTGACGGACAGCGCGGGGCCGACACCGTCGAGCGATATGTTGGCGTCGAGCGGCAGCCGGGGCGCATCGGCCCGGTAGAAGGGACCGCGCACCGTGTTGGGCGTCGCGCCCTTCGGCCGGTTCGTGTTGATCTCCTCCACCAGCGCGGTCACGCCGAGCAGGTCGGACAGCAGCACCCATTCCTGCCGGCGGCCATCGCTGGCATGGCCGACATCCGTCAGGAATTCCATCGCCCGCCGCCAGTCGGCCTGCGAGGGACGCGTCTCCCGGATCAGCTTGTGCAGGTGCTCGATGAAGGGAACCATGAAGGCTTGCAGCGGTCCTGCGGCGTGCTTGTCGAGCCGCTCGGCAACGCGCTGCGCAGAGGTGCGCTCACTGAACGATATGTCTGGCATGACTTCTCCCATAACGAGAACCTAACAGGCCGAAACTGCGTGCTTGATAATTTTTTCGGCGATTTATATTCGTTATTGTTATGAAGATTGACGAAAGGCACCTTGCGCAGCTTGCGGCGGTCGTCCAGGCGGGTGGCGTGACCGAGGGCGCGACCATGCTCGGCCTCAGCCAGCCGGCCGTGTCGCGCACGCTTGCAATGCTGGAAAAGCGCCTGGGCGAGCCGCTGTTCCTCAAGGGACGGCGCCCGCTGCAACCCACGCCGCTCGGCCGGGCGCTGGCCGATCACGGCCAGGCGATCCTGACCTCCGCCCGCAAGGCTTCGAGCCTCGTGGAAGGCTTTCGTCATGGCCGCACCGGGCTGGTGCGCGTCGGCGGCACGCCCTTCTTCATGGATGCGTTGATCGCCGGTATGCTGGCGGGCTTCCAGAATGCCTTCCCCGACGTGCGCGTCGAGCAGAGCTACGGCTACCTTTCGGAACTGAAAGCCGCCATCGTCGCGGATCGCATCGACCTCGCCATCTGCCCGATCGACATGCTCGAAGAGGGCTCGGGCATGCATTTCCAGGAATTGCTGCCCGGGCGAAACGTCGTCGCCTGCCGCGTCACGCATCCGCTGCTGCTCAAGCGCAAGCTTTCGGGCCCCGAACTGCTCGACTTTCCCTGGATCGCGCCGCCGCCCGGCAGCCCGCTGCTCGCCGACCTGCGCAGCCTCGTCCTCTCGCTCGGCGCCACCGAGACGAAGATCCGCTATGCCGGCGGTTCGCTGACCAGCGCGATCAACTACATGAAGGAAAGCGATGCATTGACGATCCTGCCGCACAGCGTCGTCTTCGCCTATCGCAACGACCGCGCGATCACCGCGCTGCCGGTCGAAATCCCCCATCCGGAGCGGGCGCTCGGCCTGCTCCGGCGCTCGGGCGATCTCGGGGCCCCGGCGATCGAGGCGTTTTCGGCGCATCTGCGCAAAAGTTTCGAGAATCTGCGGCATCTCATCAAGCGCCACGAACAATCCGTTATCTGGGGCATGTAGGGGAGAGCCGGCGGCATCTCGCCGGCTCTTGTCTCAGAAGGTCGCGGAATCGTCCGGCCACAACAGCACCGGCGCCGATGCCGTATCGACCACCGGCCCCAGCGCGTGCCAGGCGCGGTTGGAATAGACCAGTGCCTCGGCCTGCCGCGTGGCATGCGCCCCGGCGGAGACGGAGGTCAGCTCCGCTGTCACCAGGCAGGCGCCCGGCGTTTCCAGCCGGCCGCGCAGCTCGGCGCGGAACCACAACTCGACCTGCGGATAGTAAGGTTCCCCGCTGTCGAGCCGCGACCACCGCACATCCGGCCCGAAGCGATCCTTGCCGGACGTGGCGCAGAGCCGGGCGAGCTGCATGTCGGCGCGGCGCACGAAATGCACGACCACCGACGCGGCGCGCTCGACCACCTTCGCGCTGGAGGACGATGCCGAAAGCGAGAAGGCGACCATCGGCGGGGACGCGCTGATCGAGATCAGCGAGCTCACCGTCAGTGCCACCGGCCCGTCCGCTCCCTCCGCCGTGATGATGGCGACGCCGGAGGGATGATGCCGGAAGGCGGCCAGGAACGCCTCGGTGAGGCCGGAGCCAGCGGCGGCGGCGCCCGTTTCAGGCGCAGCCCCCTTGCCCGGCATGTCTTTCGCCGGCGCGCTCATTTCTTTTCGATCAGGTCGTAGAACTGCCAGGTGCGGTCGCTCCACAGGCCGGCAAGGTCGCGGCCGGCGGCACCGACGATGTTCGGGTTGATGGTGAAATGGTTCGCCGCTGTCAGCATCTCGCGGTAGATCCGCTGCATCACACCGTAGCGCAGCGAGGCCCCGCCGAGTGAGCGGTAGACGAAATGGCACGCATCCACGCCGGCCTCGTGCACTTCCGACTTGGCGAGATGCACCAGGCTGATCTGGCGTGTCGTCATGCGGTTGCCGGCCTCGATGGAGGATTCCACGTCGCGCCAGACTTCGAACAGGAAGGCACGGGCGGCGCGGACGCGCGCCTCGGCACGGCCGAAATCGTACCAGAACTTGTCGCTCTCGCCGAGCAGGCCGGCGCGGCCCGTCTTGGTCTTGGCATATTTCGCGGCTTCGTCCAGCATGCGACGCGCGGCGCCGATGGCCCAGCCGGAATGGCCGATGGCAGCAAGCCCCACCACGCCGAGGCTGAAAAATTCCTGCATGCGCTGCGGCTCGGCCGTCAGGATCGGGAACACCATGTCGTCAGGGATGAAGACATCGTTGGCGGCGTAATCGATGCTGCCCGTGGCCTGAAGGCCGAGCACGTTCCAGTTGCCGAGCAGTTCATGTTCGTCCACCGGCGCATGGGCGCAGAGCACGATCACGTCGCCATTTTCATCCTTGGCCGGCTGGCCGTTGCCGTCGTCGAGCAGGGCGGCGGTGTGCGTGTAGGTCGCGTGATAGATGCCGCTCGCATAGGCCCACTTGCCATTCAGGCGATAACCGCCGTCGACCTTCTTCAACATGCCGGTGGGCGTACCCTGGCCGGAGAACCGGTTGTCGGTCTTGCCGTCATAGAGACGGCTGATGGCAGTATCGGGCAGGAAGGCCGCCGACATCGCGCCGATGCAGGCATGGACCATCGACACCCAGCCGGCCGCGCCGCTGTGATAGGTGATGGCCTCGATGAGTTGCAGGCCCTGCGTCGGCGAGAGCTGCGCGCCGCCGATATCCTCGCCCGCGAAGATATGGCTCATGCGGACAGGCTTGAGCGCCTCGAAAGTTTCCTCGTTCAGGCGGCCGAGCTTCTCGTTTGCCTCGGAATTTTTGTCGAGGATCGGGCCGACCGTCTCGATATGCGCCATGAGGGATGCGAAGTCCGTCTTCGTGCCCCAGTAGCCGGATGCGTGCTTGATAGGTGCGTTCATGACAATTCCTCCTTGATGGTCCTGTTGTCGCGGATCGCTCTAAGCGCCGCGCTCGGGTTTCACGTGACCAGGAAGTCGCCGATGGCCGCGACGGTGCGCGGATCTTCCTGCATGGCGAAATGGCCGACCTCCTCGATGATCAGCGTTCGGGCATTGGGAATGGCGGCCTGCCAGAGCGGCGCCTGCGAGGCCGGCAGCATGCGGTCCCTGTCGCCCCAGACGATCAGCGTCTCGTTGGGAATGCGGCTCAGCCAGCGGCCGAGATTGGGATGGCCCATGCCGTGCACCTTGAGAATGTTGCCGAGTGCCGGACCCTCTTTCTCGCGGGCCGCCACGAAGGCCTCTGCCGAATGGCATTCCGAACCGCCGGGAAAGTAGCGCGCCGCGACCGCGGCATCGTGGGCGAGATAGGCGGGAAACTCCTCTGGCGGGATACGGCTCAGGTCAGCGCCGCGATGATCAGGATGATTGAGCCCGGCCGGCGCATTCAGCACCAGCTTGCCGAACCGCTCGCCCGCGACGGCGGCGATCTCGGCCGCCATCCAGCCGCCCATGGAATGGCCGACGAGATGCGGGCGCTCGAGGCCGAGCGCGGCAACGAGGCGGAGATTGTGGACCACCATGTCCTGCATGCCGGCAATATGCGGCGCTTCGGCGCTCTCGCCGAAACCGGGATGGAAGGGCAGGTAGACACGGAAGCGGTCGGCAAGGCCGCGCGCCCAGTCGTAACCCTCAATCGTCGCCGCGCCGTGCAGGGCGATCACGGCCGGTCCGTTGCCGATCGCCTTGACGACCGTCCGCACACCGTCGATGTCCTCCGTCAGCGTTTCGAATTCCATAACCTCTCCTCCTCGTCCATTCGCTTCACGCGGCATCGGCAGCGATCAGCACCTTGCATTGGGTCGTGCGGCGCCTCAGCCCTTCGAAAGTCTCGGGCACGGCATCGAAGCCGATTCGATCCGTGATCAGCGCCTGCGGGCGGTAACGGCCGGGGCCGAGCGCGCCCAGCGCCGTCTCGAATTCGGCCATGTTGAAGAACACCGCGAAGACGAGCCGGATTTCCTTCGACAGGGCGACGAACGGATCCCATTCGTCACCGCCGACGCAGAGGCCCACACCAACCACCGTTCCGTGGGTACGCACGAGCTTGCAGGCGAAATCGATGAGCCCGCGCTTGCCGACACATTCGAAGACGATGTCGGCCTCCCCGCCCGTCCGGGCCTTGAAGTCCTCGGCAAGGCCGGGACCGGAAAGGGCAAAACCGGTGGCGCCGACAGCGGCGGCGCGCTCTTCCTGATGCCGGTTGATATCGGCGACGATGACGTCGCGCGCACCGTGGCGTCGCGCCCAGAAGGCGACCAGCAGGCCGATCGGCCCGGCGCCGAGGATCAGCACGCGATCACCCGGCTTCAGGCCCGACCGCATGACGCAATGCAGCGCCACGGCGACCGGCTCGGCCAGCGCGCCCTCCTCGATGGGCAGGTCGTCGGGCAGGATGCGGCATTGACGGGCGGCGACGGTGGTGAATTCGGCATAGCCGCCGCCGATCAGCCGCATCTCGGCGCACCAAGCCGGTTCGCCCTTGCGGCAACTGCCGCAGGCGCCGCAGCCGCGCATCGGCGCCACCGCCACGCGGTCACCCGGCTTGAGCCCCAAGACGGTGCTGCCGCAGCGGATCACCTCGCCGGCGAATTCGTGGCCGAGCACGTCATGGCGGTTGAGCCCGAAGGTCTTCGGGTCCTCGGTCATATGCAGGTCGGACCCGCAGATGCCGCAGGCTGCGATCCTCAGCAGGACTTCATCCTCTGCCGGCTCCGGGACGGGGCGCTCGCCCACCGTCAACGGCAGTCCGACGGCATCGAACAGAACGGCCTTCATATACGGTCCTCCATCAGGCGGCGGCGCGTCGGGAACCAGGGGGCATCGACGACCTTGCAGATCAGGCCCCAGAGGCCGCCGCGCGCAAACAGCGCCATGAACACGGTGAGCAGGCCGAGCACCACCATGTAGGTCGCGCCATATTCACCGAACCAGCGCTCGGCGAAGAAGTAGATCAGCGCCCCGATCAGCACGCCCTCCAGCGAGCCCAGCCCGCCGACCATGACGATGAAGATCGCGATATTGGCCCAGCTCGGATCGTAGGCGGAGGGCGGGGTGATGCGCAGCTGCGCCATGAAATAGATGGCGCCGGCAAGGCCCGTGCCGACCGCCGCCGCGACCCAGATAAGGAAGCGCAGCCGGCCGACATTCACCCCCTGGCTGGCCGCCGCGACGGGATTGTCCCGCATGGCGATGAGCGCCAGCCCGTAGCGCGAGCGCAGCAGCCAGTAGCTGCCGCCGACCGTGACGAGCAGCATCAGCGCGCAGAGCAGCGAGACGCCGATGGCGCGCTCCATGGGCGAGTAGCCGGTCATGACGCGCAGGCTCATGCCCGCGCCGCCATTAACATAGCCGAAGACCGATGTGCCAAGCCGCAGCACCTCGGCGATGACCCAGGTGCCGATCGCGAAATAGGGACCGTCGAGCCGGTGCAGCAGGCCATAGGTGGGAATGGCAAGCAGGGCCGGCGCGATCATCGCCAGCACGACGGCGACGAAGGGGTTGATGCCCCAGAGCTGCGCCATCACGAACATCATGTAGGCGGAAACGCCGATGAAGGCCTGCTGGCCGACCGATACCAGCCCGGCATAGCCGGCAAGCAGGTTCCACATCTGCGCGACGGCGATGTAGCAGCAGAGCTCGACGACATCGCGGATCAGCCCCTGGCTCGCCCAGAACGGCATCGCGGCGATGGCGAGGAGCGCGACGATGCCGAGCCCCATCGCGATGACGCCCGACAGGGTCTGGCGCTGAACGCGCACCGGCGGAAGATCCATGGCGGCGGCAGATGCTGATGCGGTTGCGAACGCTTGGGTCACGGTCTCAGCCCTTTCCGAGGATGCCCTGCGGCCGCAGTGCGAGAATGATGAGGAAGACGAGGTGGCCGGCGAGGATGCCGAAGCCGGGATCGATGCGGAACCCGATCGATTGGCTGATGCCGAGCACCATGGCCCCGATGAAGGCCCCCCAGATCGAGCCCATGCCACCGATGATGACCGCCTCGAAGGCATAGATGAGTTGGAAGGCGCCATCGGCCGGCGAGACCGTCGAGCGCATCGACTGGAAGACAGCCGCAAAGCCCAGGATGCCGACGGCAAGCGCGGTCGCGCCGGCATAGACGGCTTTCGGGTCGATACCCGTCATCGCGGCCGCCTCGACATCGGCGGCGGCCGCGCGCAGCGAACGCCCGAAGCGGGTATATTGCATCGTGGCCGCAAGCGCCGCCGTCAGCACGGTGGCCGTACCCAGTACGATCACCGGCAGCACGCCGACGAAAAGCGGCCCAAGCTGGAAGGACGCCTGGGCGAGGCCGTCGCTCGGCAGCGACCGCGTATCAGCCGACCAGACCTGCAACATCGCGTTCTGCAGCGCGATCGACAGGCCGAAGGTAGCGATCAGCGATGGCAGCGGATCGGCGCCGACGACGCGGTTGAGGATCAGCCGCTGCAAAATGATGCCGATGATGCCGCCGAGCGCGACCAGCACCACCAGCACCGACCAAGGGCCGAGGCCGAACGTCGAGGCGAGGCTGATGCCGACCAGCGCCAGCAGGATCATGAGGTCGCCATGGGTGATGTTGACGACCCGCATCACCCCGAACATCAGCGCCATGCCGAGGGCATATTGTGCATAGAGGCCGCCCAGAAGAAC
The DNA here is from genome assembly GCF_023038235.1 of Shinella oryzae. Lineage (NCBI taxonomy): Bacteria > Pseudomonadati > Pseudomonadota > Alphaproteobacteria > Hyphomicrobiales > Rhizobiaceae > Shinella > Shinella oryzae. The sequence goes on from NZ_CP081987.1 coordinate 3,000,467, forward strand.
GCCCTGGACTAGTCCGTCAAGCCACTGCATGGGATGCTCCGAAATAGGCTTCGCCGATCGCCTCTCGCGACAGGTCCGCGGAGCGGCCGGTCAGCGTCACGCGGCCCTCAAGCATGCAGTAGAGCCGGTCCGAAGAGGACTTGGCGAGGCCGACATCCTGCTCCACCAGAACGATGGCCGTACCGTTTGCCGAAATCGACGGGATGGACTGGTAGATTTCCTTGACCACCTTCGGCGCCAGCCCGAGGCTGATCTCGTCGCACAGAAGCAGGCGCGGCTGGTTGAGCAGCGCGCGGCCGATCGCCACCATCTGCTGCTGGCCGCCGGAAAGCGACTGGACCGGCACCGCCTGTTTTTCCTTCAGGATCGGGAACAGCGCATGGACGCGCTCGATCGTCCAGGCATCGCCGCGGCCGGGTGCGGCATGGTCGACGGCGACGCGCAGGTTGTCGAGCACCGACATGCCGGCAAACAGCCGGCGCCCCTCCGGCACGATGGCCACGCCGTCGGCCACCATGTGGTGCGGCTTGCTGCCGCCGACCGGCCGGCCATTGAGACGCACCATGTCAGGTGCGACCCTGATCAGGCCCATGATCGATTTCAAGAGGGTGGATTTGCCGGCACCGTTGGCGCCGATCAGGGCGACGACTTCACCCTCGGCGATATCGAAATCGACGCCGTAGAGCGCCTGGAAATCGCCGTAACGGGCCTTGAGATCGTGGGTGGAGAGGAGCGTCTTTGCCGTCATGCCTCGATCCCCATATAGACGCGGCGGACTTCCGGGTCCTTGATGACGTCATCCGGCTGGCCCTCGGCGATCTTCTCGCCGAAGTTCAGCACCATGATCCGGTCGGCCACCGCCAGCAGGGCGTGCAGCACATGTTCGATCCATACGATGGTGACGCCACGATCGCGGATGCGGCGGATCAGCTGCACGAGCGCCTTGCCTTCCTCGTCCGTGAGACCGCCGGCGATTTCGTCGAGCAGCAGCAGGCTCGGGCCCGAGGCCAGCGCGCGGGCCAGTTCCAGCCGCTTGCGATCGAGCAGCGTCAGCGATCCGGCCGAGCGATTGGCCTTGTCCGCCAGCTCGCAGTCGCGCAGGATCTCGGCGCAGAACGCATAGCTCTGCGCCTCCGTGCGCCCGCCCCCGAAGGTGGCCGCCACGAGCAGGTTCTCGAAGGTCGACATGCCCACATAGGGCCGGGGAATCTGGTAGGTCCGGCCGATGCCGATCTTGCAGCGCGCATAGGGCGGTTGGCCGACGAGCCGTTCACCGCCAAAAACAAGGTCGCCGGCATCGTTGTGCAGGTCGCCGCTGATCAGGTTGAACAGCGTGGTCTTGCCGGCGCCGTTGGGACCGAGAATACCCAGCACCTCGCCGCGCCGGACATCGAAACTGATGTCGTGCAGCACGCGGAGCGCACCGAAGGATTTGCTCAATCCTCTCGCTTCTAGCAATACGCCGTCCAATCGATCCTCCGCCCCGGGCCGCGGCAGGCGCCTCCACGCGCTGCGTGCCCGGTTTTCTCATGCACTCGGATGGTTCTGCCTGTGGCCGGGCACATTGCCGCCCGGCAGCCATGTCCAGCATGCCCGGGCTCAGCTCGCCCAGGGGATTACCTTCATCTTCTGCTCGGGCTCGAACAGCTTGTTGACGGTGTTGTCGACGATCTTCAGGTCGTAGGGCCATTTATCGCCCTTCACCCACTGGCCGCCGAAAATCGGCGTCGTCGAGACATTCTTGTGCGGTCCGCTGGAGAAATCGACCTTGCCGATCAGCGTCTCCACCTTGGTCTCGACCATGGCGTCGCGGATCGAGGTGCGATCGAGCGGGTTGGCGGCGCGCTTGAGGATGTCGAGCGCCACTTCCCAGATCGCATGGCTGTAGCCGAGCGGCTGCGTCCACTGCTTCTTGGTCTCGCTTTCCCACTGGTCGGCGATCTCGCGGCTCACCTGGCCCGTCAGCGTCGACTTGAACGGGAAGGCGGGCGTCCACCAGACTTCCGAGGACATGCCGTCACCGAGCGGCCCGAGCGCCTGCACGCCACCCGGGAAGAGAAGTGCTGCGGCCACGGTGATGGCCTTCGGCTTGTAACCCTGCTGGGCGCACTGGTTGACGAAGGTCTTGAGGTCGTCGGGATAGGTGATGCCGCCGACGATTTCGCAGCCGGCGTTCTTGAACGCGGCGATCTGTGCCGAATAGTCATTGGTGCGCGGCTGGAAGAAGCCGGGAACGGTGATCTCGAAGCCGGCCTTCTGGGCAGGCGCGGGCAGGCCATAATCGTTGTTGCCCCAGGTCTCGCCATCGGCGTTCTGCGGAAACAGCATGCCGACCTTGCGGTTCGTGTCGAGCGTGTTCCACAGGCCGACAAAGGTGTTCAGCGCCTCGTCGAGACCCCAGAAGAAGTGGTAGGTCCAGTTGAACGGCTCGTTCTGGCCGCCGCGCGGAAAGATGACCGCCTGCCAGGGAGCGCCGGTCGACAGGCACGGGCATTCGTTGAGTTCGGCCTGATCGGCCGAAGGGCTGACGGTGTCGGTCGTCGAGGCCGGCAGGAGCAGATGCACGCCGTCGTTCAGGATGAGGTCGCCCGCGACTTCTGCGGCACGGTTCGGATCGGACTGGCTGTCGCGGATCAGGATCTCGACATCGAACCTGCCGGCGGCTGTCTCCAGCCCGTCCTTCAGCATCTCCTTGACCTTCTGCGCCGCCCAGCCGTCCGTCTCGCCGAACAGCGCAAGCGGACCGGTCGTGGGCGTCACGAAGCCGAGCTTGATCGTGCCGGCCGATTGCGCCCTGGCGATCATCGGCGCGCCGAGCGTGGCGGCGGCAAGGCCGGCCCCCATGCCCTTGAGCACGGTGCGGCGGGATGGCTGCGCAAATTTCGTCTTCAGGTCCACCTTGGTCTCCTCCCTCTGGTGTTCTTGTCGTCTGACGCGCATGCGGTGGCGGCCGGTCCTCCCAGACCCGGCAATCGCCTCACTTGATGCGGTTCATCGAACCGCCGTCGATCACGATCTGGCTCCCTGTGACATAGGATGAGCAGGGCGACGCCAGATAAAGCGCCAGCCCCTTGATATCCTCGGTGTCGCCGATCCGGCCGATCAGCGACTGCTCTTCGAAGGCCTTGCGGTCGGCCGGGATCTTCAGCCGCCCGCCGGCAATGTTGGTCATGAAGGGCCCGGGCGAGATGCAGTTCACCAGGATGCCGAACATGCCCAGCTCCATCGCCATCTGCCGGACGAAATGGTCGACGCCCGCCTTGGCCGGCATATAGGGCGTACCGACGATCGCCTCGTTGATCTGCGCAGCGATGGAGGATGTCACGATGATGCGGCCGCCGCCCGTCGCCTTCATGTGGCGCGCGGAATGTTTCACGGTGGTGTAGACGGATGAAAGATTGACCTCGATGACCCGGTCCCAGTGATGGTCGTCGAGCACGTCGATGGCGCCTTCGGGGATACGTTCGCCGGTCGTCGACAGGAAGCCCGGTCCGGCATCGACGCCGGCATTGGCGAAGACCACGTCGATGCGGCCATGGCGTTCGGCCACCGCATCGAAGGCTTCCTTCATGCGGGCACGATCGGCCACATCGACCACCTGCCCCCAGACATCGCCGCCATCCGCCTTGAGTTCGGCCACGACGCTGTCGAGCTGCGCTGGATTGAGATCGAAAATACAGACCCGCGCGCCGTTGTCCGCCATGACCTCGGCGTAAGCGCGCCCGATGCCACTGGCGCCGCCGGTCACGATGACCGACTTGCCGCGAACGTCGAACATTTCCTCCAATGTCGCCATTCTTCTCCTCCCGATTACCAAGAGGCTAACAGCGGCCAACACCCGTTTTAATGATTTTTTTCAACTTTAATATGCCGGATCGTTATGTTCTGGGACCTTGTCGTCCCGGCTGAAATTGCGCCGCTGATACGGATAACCCCATTCGCTTTAACCCGGCTTGCAGGCGTTTCTCAAAGCATCCAAAGTCGTGTACTTCGAGACTCTGCGGCTTGAAGGATAGATCCGTGAAAGTGATGTGCCTGAACGGCTGGGGCGGTAAGCTGCACGAAAAACTGTTGCCCTATCTCAAAAACAGCGAACCCGATGTCCTTTGCCTGCAGGAAGTCATTCACAGTCCCGAATCCGGCAAGGACTGGCTGACCTATCGCGATGGCGACCACGTCCTGGCGCAGCGCGCCAACTTCTTTCGCGATGTCTCGAACGCCTTACCCGATCATGTCGCCATCTTCTGCCCGGCGGCACAGGGCGTCCTCTGGGATCAGGACCAACCCGTCCCGTCGCAATGGGGGCTGGCGACGTTCGTGCGCCGCTCTCTGCCCATCATCGGCCAGATACAGGGCTTTGTTCACAAGGGCTTTTCACCGGCCGGCTATGGTGACCATCCGCGGTCTCGCAGCGCCCATGGCGTCAGGGTCTATGATGACAGAGCGGGGCGGTGCGTCAGCATCACGCATATGCACGGGTTGCGCGATCTGAACGGCAAGATGGACACACCCGAACGCGCCGCGCAGGCACGAAGGTTGCTCGATCTTTCCCGACAGATTTCAGAGCCGGGTGACATCGTGGTGGTCTGCGGCGACTTCAATGTCGAACCCGGCAGCGAAACGCTCGCGATCTTGGCCGATGCCGGACTGCATGAGCTGGTGACGGGGCGTGGCATTGAGAGCACCCGAACCACGCACTACAAGAAACCGGGCCGGTTCGCCGACTATATGCTTGTGAACCGCGTGGACGCCGTGACATCGTTCGACGTCATCCACGACCCGGAAGTCTCGGATCACTGCCCTCTCGTTCTGCAGCTATAGCCAATATATCAGCGGGTATTGCAGCACGCCTGTGAAGACAATTTTTCTGAGTGCGATCATCAGCGGGGAATGGCGGAGAGGGTGGGATTCGAACCCACGATACCCTTGCAGGTATGCCGCATTTCGAGTGCGGTGCATTCGACCACTCTGCCACCTCTCCGGATGTCGGTCGGCACCTTTGAGGCGCGGGCGGTACATAGCGGGTGTCGTGCAGGCTTGCAAGAGGCCTTGACCGTTGAAAGGTCATCTATTTGTCATGGTGACGGAAATTCCCTTGACAGTTTCCCGCCCCTCACCTATTGCGCAAGGTGCAGTGGCATGGGTCTGACCTGTGCCGCGACATGGTTCTTTTTGTCGAGCGGCCTGATTTTTCGGCGCCGCGTTCTGCGGGAACCACCCGAGCCGGTGATGCGCCAATGCATCGCCATCCCTGTCGACTGATAAAAAGACGGCCGTGCCCCAGGGCGCAGAGCCGGTACGAACATGAAAGGATACAAAATGTTCGCAGTCATCAAGACCGGCGGTAAGCAGTACCGCGTGGCCGCCAACGACGTTCTGACGATTGAAAAGCTGTCGGGCGACGCTGGTGCAAAGATCGAATTCACCGAAGTGCTGATGGTCGGCGTCGGCGCCGATGCGACGATCGGTGCGCCCTTCGTCGAAGGCGCGATCGTCACCGCAGAAGTCGTCGAGCACGGCCGCGCCAAGAAGGTCATCGCCTTCAAGAAGCGTCGTCGCCAGAACTCGAAGCGTTCGCGCGGACATCGTCAGCACAACACGACTGTCCGTATCCTCGACATCGCAGCCGCCGGCGGCAAGGCAAAGAAGGCTTCCAAGAAGTCTGAAGCCGAAGCCGTTGCAGCAGCCGAATAACCCGGACAGGTAAAGGAGAACTCCCATGGCACACAAAAAAGCTGGCGGTTCCTCGCGCAACGGTCGCGATTCCGAGTCCAAGCGTCTTGGCGTGAAGAAGTTCGGCGGCGAAGCCGTCCTCGCAGGCAACATTATCGTGCGTCAGCGCGGTACGCAGTGGCATCCCGGTGCCAATGTCGGTCTCGGCAAGGATCACACGATCTTCGCTCTTACGGCTGGCAATGTGAATTTCCGTACGAAGGCCAACGGTCGCGTTTACGTGTCTGTAGCCCCGAAAGCGGAAGCAGCGGAATAAGCCGGTAGCGCTCTAAAACAGCCGGCGTCTCATCGACCCGGCTGGCGCGACAGGTTTCAGGCCTGAAGAAGAAAAAGGGAGATGAGGCAAGACCTTATCTCCCTTTTTCGTTCTGGAGGACTGAACATGCAAACCGAACTGTTGCGGGAAGACCAATCAAGGTCTCCCCAGGAAAGGCCAAGGCCTGACCGGTCGAGGACCGATTGCCCGATCTTACTGTCGCCGCGGCTTGTCATGAGAGCCCCGCACGAAGACGACATCGACGCCCTTGCCCATCTCGCCAACAACGCCAATATCGCCAACATGGTCGCCCGCATGCCGCACCCCTACACGGTTGCGGACGCCGCCGATTTCGTGCGACGCACGCGCGACGGCGCGATTGGCAAGTGCGTCTATGCCATCACGAAAGCCGACAACGGCGCCTTCCTCGGTTGCTGCGGGATCGAGCCGCATGACGACGGACGCACGGTCGAGCTGGGGTACTGGCTGGGCGAACCCTACTGGAACCAGGGTTATGTCACGGAAGCGGCCCATGCGCTGATCGACATGGTCTTCCGCACCCGCGACATCGAACAGATCGATGCGCGCTGCCGGGTCATGAACATCCCCTCGCGGCGGGTCATCCAGAAGTGCGGCTTCCAGTTCCAGGCGACCGGCATGGTGCAGAGCCTTGCCGTCGGCGGCATGGTGCCCGTCGAATGGTACCGGCTCGATCGCAAGACCTGGGTCTCGCTGAAGAGCTGGGGAGGCATGCGATGAACGCCATGCAAACCTCCGTCGAACGGGCTCGCACCGCCGGGCCTGGCCCCTGCCCGACCATTGCGACGGCGCGCCTCACGCTGCGTCCGCACCGCATGTCCGATGCCGACGCCATCGCCCAGTCGCTTGCCGACTTCCAGGTCTCGCGCATGCTGGCGCGGGTTCCCGCCCCCTATGACCGGCAGGATGCCGCCGAATGGCTTGGCATGGCGACCACCGATCTTAACGATGGCTGGGCCTTCGCCATCACCGCTGGCGACGACGTGCATATCGGCTGCGTTTCCTTCGAGAGACGGAGCAAGGGCTGGGAAATCGGCTACTGGCTGAACCGCTTCTATTGGCGGCGCGGCTATATGAGCGAGGCCGTGCATGCGGCCATCGCCCGCTTCCTGATGCGCATGCCGGGCACGGAAATCCACTCGGGCATCTTCGCCGACAACCTCGCGTCTCTTCGCGTGCAGGAAAAGGCGGGCTTCCGCATCACCGGCTGCAGCGAGGTCTTCAGCGTCGCGCGCGCCGCCATGGTGCCACATCTCGAGACCGTACTGGCGCCGGGCGATTTTCGCCCGGCCGCGCCGCGGCACTGACATCGACCGGGGCGGAGCGATCCGCCCCGGTCTACGACAATTCGAACCAGACGGGCATGTGGTCGGAGCCGAAGGCCGTCTCGTCGACCCAGGCATCCGTCAGGCGCTCCACGAGGCCGTGGCTGAGAAAACAGTAATCGAGGAACATGCGGTCGGCATGGTCCTGGGGATTGATCCAGCTGAAGCTCGCGGCATGGCGCTTGCCGAGGCCGGCGATGGCATCGACCGGGTTGCCGGCGCGGATCTGGCGGCCATAAAGCGGATCGACGCCGCCGACCATTTCGCAATATTCGGGCGATTCCGGCACCATGTTGAAATCGCCCATCAGGACATAGTCCTCCGGCACGGGTGGTTCGGGCAGGCCGAGTTCATGGGCGCCGGAAATCGCGCCGCCCTCGAAGCCGTAGAGCTGGGCGCGGTCCTTGAGATACCGGATCTGGGCGATGCGCTCGTCGCGGTGCACATGGTCGAGATGCACGGAATAGACGCGCAGCGCGCCACCCGGTGTGGCGATGACCGCTTCGGTGGCGCCGCGCTGGAGGTTCAGTTTGTCCAGCGTGCGGGTGCGCGGCAGCGGGATGAGACGGCTGGAGAGGATGGGCCAGCGGGAGAAGATCATGTTGCCGAACTGGAAGCGGCGATTGACCACGCGGCCCTTTTCGATCGCCGATCCGGCGTCGAGATCGCAGGCCGGCCAGAAGACGGAGTAGTGGTTCGCCAGCAGGGTCTGCAATTCGGCGACCATGTCGATGCCGCCATTGCGGTGGAAGTTGCGGGTCACTTCCTGCAACGCGATGATGTCGGCGCCATGGATCGAGGAGACGATGCGCGGCAGGTCGAGGCGATCGTCGAGACCGATCCCGTACTGGATGTTATAGCTGACGAATTTCACGATAGTCTTTGACCTCTGCGGGAAGCGGCTATATCGAAGACGGCAAAATGACCATATTGATCAGAGTAAAGCGAACGGCGAGCCGATGAAGTTCCTGGACGAAGCAAAAGTCTATATCCGGTCCGGCGACGGCGGGGCAGGGGCTGTCTCGTTCCGCCGCGAAAAATTCATCGAATTCGGCGGCCCCGACGGCGGTGACGGCGGACGCGGCGGCGACGTGTGGGTGGAGGCCGTCAACGGCCTCAACACGCTGATCGACTTCCGTTACCAGCAGCACTTCAAGGCGACGATCGGCACGCACGGCATGGGCCGCAACCGCACCGGCGCGAACGGCGCGAGCGTGACGTTGAAGGTGCCCGTCGGCACGCAGATCTTCGAGGAAGACAACGAAACGCTGATCGTGGATCTCGTGCAGGAGGGGCAGCGCTTCAAGCTGGCCGCCGGCGGCAATGGCGGCTTCGGCAACGCGCATTTCAAATCCTCGACCAATCAGGCGCCGAACTGGGCCAATCCCGGCCTGGAGGGCGAGGAAAAGACCATCTGGCTGCGGCTGAAGCTGATTGCCGATGCCGGTCTCGTCGGGCTGCCCAATGCCGGCAAGTCGACCTTCCTCGCGACCTGCACGCGCGCCCGGCCGAAGATCGCCAACTATCCGTTCACGACGCTGCATCCCAATCTGGGCGTGGCCACCATCGACGGCGGCGAGTTCATTCTGGCGGACATTCCCGGCCTCATCGAAGGCGCTCATGACGGTGTGGGCCTCGGCGATCGTTTCCTCGGCCATGTCGAGCGCACGCGCGTGCTGCTGCATCTCGTCTCCGCCCAGGAGGAGGATGTCGCCAAGGCCTACAAGACGGTGAAGCACGAGCTGGAAGCCTATGGCGGCGGCATCACCGACAAGCCGGAGATCGTGGCGCTCTCGCAGATCGACCTGCTCGACGAGGACGAACTGAAGAAGAAGTCCAAGGCGCTGCAGAAGGCCTGCGGCCAGCCTGTGCTGCAGCTTTCCGCCGTCGCCAATGTCGGCATGGTCAGCACGCTGCGCGCGCTGCGCGACGTCATCGTTCAATCGAAGAATGCCGGATCCGACGACTGAGATGACCAGGAACCGCAAACCGCTCGGAAAATACCGCCGGATTGTGATCAAGATCGGCTCGGCGCTGCTTGTCGACCGCGCAAGCGGCCTCAGGAAGGCCTGGCTTGACGCGATGTGCAAGGATATTGCCGCGCTGAAGGCCGGCGGCACCGAGGTTCTCGTCGTCTCCTCCGGCGCCATCGCGCTCGGTCGCTCCGTGCTGAGGGTGCCCTCGGGCGCCCTGAAGCTGGAGGAAAGCCAGGCTGCCGCCGCCGTGGGCCAGATCGCGCTGGCGCGCGCCTGGTCGGAAAGCCTGTCGGCCGACGCGATCGTCGCCGGCCAGATCCTCCTGACGCTCGGCGATACCGAGGAGCGCCGCCGCTATCTCAATGCGCGCGCGACGATCAACCAGCTCCTGAAGCTCGGCGCCGTGCCGATCATCAACGAGAACGACACGGTCGCCACCACGGAAATCCGCTATGGCGACAACGACCGGCTTGCCGCCCGCGTCGCCACCATGACGGGCGCCGACCTGCTGGTGCTGCTGTCGGACATCGACGGGCTCTATACGGCACCGCCGCATCTCGATCCCGACGCGAAATTCCTCGAGACCATCGCGGCCATCACGCCGGAGATCGAGGCGATGGCCGGTGGTGCGGCGTCGGAACTGTCGCGCGGCGGCATGCGCACCAAGATCGATGCCGGCAAGATCGCGACGGGCGCGGGCTGCGCCATGATCATCGCCTCGGGCAAGGTCGACCATCCCCTGCGCGCCATCGAAGAAGGCGCACGCTCCTCCTGGTTTGCACCGTCGGGGTCGCCCGTGACCGCGCGCAAGACGTGGATTGCCGGGCAGTTGCAGCCGGCCGGACGGCTGGAAATCGATGCGGGTGCGGAAACCGCGCTCAGCGCCGGCAAGAGCCTGCTGCCCGCCGGCGTGCGCGGCGTGTGGGGGTCGTTTTCGCGCGGTGACACGGTTTCGATCTACGGCACGAACGGCCGCGAGATCGCCCGCGGCCTCGCGGGCTACGATGCCGACGAAGCGCGGCTGATCGTCGGCAAGAAATCGGCGGATATCGCCGCCATTCTGGGTTATGCCGGCCGCGCCGCCATGGTGCACCGGGACGACCTCGTGGTGACCGGCCTCGCCGTGCCGGCCGCTGCCGAGGCAGGGAAGGATTTGAGCCATGCTTGACCAGGTCAGGACCGATATCGACGCCCTGATGGACACGATCGGCCGCAATGCCCGCGCCGCCGCCCGTCCGCTTTCCATCGCCAGCGCGGAACAGAAGAACCGCGCGCTGGAGGTCATGGCCGCCGAAATCCTGGCAAACCGCGACGCGATCCTTGCCGCCAATGCGCTCGACCTTGCCAATGCGAAGGAAAGCGGCGTCGCCGCATCCTTCCTCGACCGGCTGACGCTGACGCCGGAGCGCATCGAGGGCATCGCCTCCGCCATCCGCGATATCGCCGGCCTCAAGGATCCGGTCGGCGACGTCATTGCCGAATGGGACCGGCCGAACGGCCTGCATATCGAGCGCGTGCGCACGCCGCTCGGCGTCATCGGCGTGATCTACGAGAGCCGCCCGAACGTGACGGCGGATGCCGGCGCGCTGTGCCTGAAGGCCGGAAACGCCGTGATCCTGCGCGGCGGGTCGGACAGTGTGAATTCATCGCAGGCTATCCATTCCTGCCTGGTCGCCGGCCTCAAGGCCGCCGGCCTGCCGAAGCACGCCATCCAGTATGTGCCGGTCACGGATCGCGCGGCCGTCGGCGCCATGCTTTCCGGGCTTGGCGGCGCCATCGACGTCATCGTGCCGCGCGGCGGCAAGAGCCTCGTCGCGCGCGTGCAGAGCGAGGCCCGCGTGCCGGTCTTCGCGCATCTCGAAGGCCTTTGCCACGTCTATGTCGACAAATCCGCCAGGCTGGAAATGGCAAGGGACATCGTCCTGAACGCCAAGATGCGCCGCACCGGCGTCTGCGGCTCCGCCGAAACGCTGCTGATCGACCGCGCCGTGGCCGATACGCATCTTGCCCCGCTGGTCGAAGGCTTGCTGGCCGCCGGTTGCGAGGTCCGTGCGACGGACGAGATCCGCGCGCGCATCCCCAATCTCGTGCCGGCGACCGAGGCGGACTGGTCGACCGAATATCTCGACGCGATCATCTCCATTTCGCTGGTCGACGGTATCTCGGGCGCCATCGAGCACATAAACCGCTGGTCTTCTGCCCATACGGAGGCTGTCATCGCCGACGACCCCGACGTGGTCGAGCGCTTCTTCACCGAGATCGATTCGGCGATCCTGCTGCACAATGCCTCCACGCAGTTCGCCGATGGCGGCGAATTCGGCATGGGCGGCGAGATCGGCATCGCCACCGGCAAGATGCATGCGCGCGGCCCTGTCGGCGTCGAGCAGCTCACCTCCTTCAAGTACCGAGTGCGCGGCACCGGACAGGTGCGGCCCTGAGGTGACGTCGGACGCGGTCGAAGAACGCTATCTGAGAATGCCCCATGTCGAGAAAGGCATGGCGGTCGGCCTGTTCGGCGGTTCCTTCAACCCGCCGCACGAGGGCCATGCGCTCGTGGCCGAAACGGCCCTGCGCCGGCTCGGCCTCGACCAGCTCTGGTGGATGGTGACGCCTGGAAACCCGCTGAAGGACCACAAGCAGCTTGCGCCGCTCGCAGAGCGCATCCACATGAGCGAGGCCATCGCGCCCGGGCCGCGTGTGAAGGTGACGGCCTTCGAAAAGCGGCTCGGCCAGAGCTATACCGCCAAAACGCTGGAGCGCGTGCAGGCGCTGAACCGTGGGGTGAACTTCGTCTGGATCATGGGCGCGGACAATCTCGCGACATTCCACAAGTGGCAGAACTGGCGGAAGATCGCCTGCACCTTCCCCATCGCCGTCATCGACCGGCCGGGCTCGACGCTCGCCTATCTCTCCTCGCGCATGGCCAAGACCTTCGACTATGCCCGCGTCGACGAAGAGGACGCCATGACGCTGCCGGGCCGGCGCGCACCCGCCTGGACCTTCATCCACGGGCCGCGCTCGGCGCTCAGTTCCACGGCCCTGCGCACGCGCACCGACCTAGATAAAACCATCCCTCAGAAGTGACGTCTTGAAACCGATACCCATTGATGCCTACATTTGGCAGGTATCGGCGCGCTTTGCCGGTACGGGACGTGCTGTTCTGATCCAGAAAGGAACGAACCTGACAACAGTGCACGCAAAGGGGAACGTCTATGGCGTTTTCTCCAAGAGCGCGGGACGCAGCGACGATGCAGCCGACCGTGCCCTTCAACTGGTCCTCGCCAGCCTCGAGGACTCGAAGGCAGAAGATATCGTGTCCATCAACATTGCCGGGAAATCGGCGCTGGGCGACTACATGGTGGTCGTGTCCGGACGCTCGAACCGTCATGTGATGGCGATCGCCGATCACCTCATCTCCGATCTCAAGGACGAAGGCCTGGGCAACGCCCGCGTCGAGGGCCTTGAAGCCGGCGACTGGGTGCTGATCGACACGGGCGATATCATCATCCATGTGTTCCGGCCGGAAATCCGGGAGTTCTACAACATCGAACGGATGTGGGCGGCTCCCGAAATCGAGGACGGTACGGTTCACTGAGCGGATCCGGCAAGACCGCGATGCGGTTTTGCGCGAGACCTGCGCTTTGACATAACGCCGGGCGCCTGTCCGGCGAGGAAGAGCGGTGCGTGCGTAGAGATCGCCGCACCACGACAACGGACAGGGCTTCGGCGATGCGGGTGGGACTTTTTGCGGTTGGACGGCTCAAGGCCGGCCCTGAGAAGGATCTTGCGGCCCGCTATATCGACCGTTTCGCCAAGGCCGGTCCGGCGATCGGCCTCGAACTCGGCAAGATGACGGAGGTCGGCGAAAGCCGCGCCGGCAATGCCGATACGCGAAAGCGCGAGGAAGCGGCGATGCTGGAAAAGGCACTGCCTGACGGCGCCATGCTGATCCTGCTCGACGAGCGCGGCAAGTCGCTCGATTCGCCCGGCTTCGCCACTCTTCTCGGCGGCTTTCGCGATGCCGGCAAGCGCGAGCTGATGATCGCGATCGGCGGTGCCGACGGGCTCGATCCCGCCCTCTACGACCGCGCGGACGCAACACTCTGCCTCGGCAAGATGACCTGGCCGCACCAGCTCGTGCGCATCCTTTTGGCCGAGCAGCTCTATCGCGCCGTCACCATTCTTTCCGGCCACCCCTATCATCGCAGCTGACACACGCGCCATGGCGGCACAAGCCTGACCGTGCACTGTGCCGCCAGCCCTATTTTTGGCGCTCTTCTTGGCGAAGTCCGCAAATCAGCATAGAGCGAAGGGAACGGATGTTCGGAAGACGATGAGGAAAACTGGCACAGCCCATCCCGGTGAATGTGTCAGCCGCCTGCTGCGGCCGGCAATGCTGTCGGCTGTGCTCCTGGCAGCTGCGATTGCCCATCCCGTGCTTGCCGAACCGGACGAAACGGTCGTCACGACCGAAAAGACCGGTTCCCTGCCCCGCGTCGAACCGGATCCCGCCGCGGCCCTTGCCCTTCGCCGCGACAGCACGCGCCGCGAACTCGAATCGCTCTCCCAGTCCATCAGCGTTTCCGAGGAAAAGACGAAAGAGCTGGAGGCGGAGATCGCCCGGCTCGACAAGTCCCGCCAGACCCTGCGCGACGCCATCGTGCAGTCCGCCGCCCTGCGCAAGCAGATGGAGGAGAAGATTCTCGCCGGCGAAAAGCGGCTCGAAGGCATGCGCGAACAGGAGGCGGGCGTGCGCGCCTCGCTGCACGAGCGGCGCGGCGTGCTGGCCGAGGTTCTCGCCGCCTTGCAGCGCATGGGCCGCAATCCGCCGCCCGCCCTGCTGGTGACGCCCGACGACGCGCTGGCTTCCGTGCGCAGCGCCATCCTGCTTGGCGCCGTCGTGCCCGGCATCCGCAAGGAAACCGATGCGCTGATCGACGATCTCGCCGCCCTAATGGACATCAAGAGCGACATCGACCGCGAAAAGACCGAGCTGACGGACGCCATGCAGATCCGCCTGGACGAAGAAAAGCGCTCGGAGCTGCTGGTCGCCCAGAACGAGGCGCTGACGGAAACCAACAATCGCACGCTTGCCGCCGAAAAGCGGCGCGCGGAGGAGCTGGCCGGCCGCGCGACGAGCCTGGAAGGCCTGATCGGCAGCCTGGAGAAGGAGATCGGCTCGGTGCGTGATGCCGCTGCGCTTGCCCGCGCCAAGGAAGAGGAACGGCGCGGCCTGAGCGAGGCCGAGCGCGAGAAGGCGAGGGCGCTGGCGCGCGACAGCGTGCCCGACAAAAACCGCATTGCTCCCGCATATGAATTTTCACAGTTGCAGGCAAAACTCGATTATCCCGTGGCAGGCGACCCGTTGCGCCAATTCGGCGACGCCGACGGAACCGGCCACGATTCCCAAGGGCTGACGCTCGCCACCAATCCCGGCGCGCTCGTCACGGCCCCTGCCGATGGATGGATCGTCTTTGCCGGGACGTTTCGCAGTTACGGACGCATGATCATTCTGAACGCGGGGGAGGGTTACCACCTCGTCCTGTCCGGCATGGACAAGGTGAACGTGCGGGAAGGCCAGTTCGTCGTGGCGGGAGAGCCGCTCGCCGTGATGGGCGAAAAGAGGATCGCAAGTGTGAACGCTTTGACGCTGGAAACGGACAAGCCGACACTTTACATTGAGTTTCGAAAGAACGGAAAACCGGTTGATTCCCGACCGTGGTGGTCCGCCAAGATTTCTGGAAAGGCACGCAATGATACGTAGGGCTTCACTTGTTATCGTCGGTGCACTCATGGGTGCCACGGCCATGAGCGTCATCAACACGGTTACGCTGCCCGCGGAAGCCGCCGGCTCGTCGACCTATCGCGAGCTTTCCATTTTCGGGGATGTCTTCGAACGCGTGCGCGCCCAGTATGTGACGCCGCCGAAGGAAGACCAGCTGATCGAGAATGCCATCAACGGCATGCTGACCTCGCTCGACCCGCATTCGTCCTACATGAATGCCAAGGATGCCGAGGACATGCGCACCCAGACCAAGGGTGAATTCGGCGGCCTCGGCATCGAGGTCACGATGGAAGACGAACTCGTCAAGGTCATCACGCCGATCGACGATACGCCGGCTTCGCGCGCGGGCGTTCTGGCCGGCGACTTCATCTCCAAGATCGACGGACAGGACGTGCGCGGCCTGAAGCTCGAGGACGCCGTCGAGAAGATGCGCGGCGCGGTCAACACGCCCATCAAGCTCACGCTGATCCGCAAGGGCGCCGACAAGCCGATCGAGCTGACGATCAAGCGCGACATCATCGCTGTTAGGGCCGTCAAGTCGCGTGTCGAGGACAATGTCGGCTATCTGCGCGTCATCTCCTTCACGGAGAAGACCTATGACGATCTCGAAGCCGCGATCACCAAGATCAAGGAAGAGGTTCCGGCCGACAAGCTGAAGGGCTACGTGCTCGACCTGCGCCTCAACCCGGGCGGTCTGCTCGACCAGGCGATCAACGTCTCCGACGCCTTCCTGGAGCGCGGCGAAGTCGTTTCGACGCGCGGCCGCAACGATGACGAAACCCGCCGCTTCAACGCGACCCCGGGCGACATCACCGACGGCAAGCCGGTCGTCGTGCTGATCAACGGCGGCTCGGCCTCGGCTTCGGAAATCGTCGCCGGCGCGCTGCAAGACCTGCGCCGCGCCACCGTGCTCGGCACGCGGTCCTTCGGCAAGGGCTCGGTCCAGACCATCATCCCGATGGGCGACGCCGGCGCGCTGCGCCTGACGACGGCGCTCTACTACACGCCGTCGGGCAAATCGATCCAGGGCACCGGCATTACGCCCGACATCACCGTCGAGCAGCCGCTGCCGCCCGAATTGCAGGGCAAGATCGAGAACGCGGCCGAATCCAGCCTGCGCGGCCATATCCAGGGCCAGAGCGAGACGGAAGCGGGTTCGGGCTCCTCCGCCTACGTGCCGCCGGAAGCCAAGGACGACGTCCAGCTTCAATACGCGCTCGAACTGCTGCGTGGCCAGAAGTCCGACCCGTCCTTCCCGGCCAATCCGGAAAAGGCCGAGCTGAAGCAGTAAGTCGCATTCGCAGGGCCCGTCACCGCGCGGGCCCTGTCTTCACGCACCTTCCGGCCAGCGCGGACTGACCTTGGGCACAGACATTCACGCACCTCTCGGCCAGGACCGCAAGGCAAGGCCAGGACGGAGGGGACCGTCACGGTTCTCCGCCGGCAGGGTCGTGTCTGCTTTGGCCGTCGCGGGCTTGATCGGGCTGTCCGGCTGGACGGCGCTGGCGCCAAGCGGCCTGCGCACCGAACCGTTCGTCGCCCCTGCTGAAACCATCGAAACCGCAGACGCTAGGCCCGATCAAAAGGCCGCCGAGCCCGGCGACGGCGTGCGCCGGGCCAATGGCCTTTCCGGCGCCCGCGTCGAGGAAACCGTCACCGACGACGGAAGCGTCGTGCGCAAATATGCGCCCGGCACGCGCGACGGCACCGGTCCCGTTATCCTCGAGGCAAACCGCGTCGGCCAGGATGCCCGCACGGCAGCCTTCCCGAACGAAGACCTCCTGGAAGACACCTCCGACGGCAAGATCCCGATCATCGGTCTCGACGGCACGCGCCCGATGGACCAGTACGCCCGCCCTTGGTCGGGCGCGCGCGGCACGCGGATCGCCATCGTGGTGGGCGGCCTCGGCCTCAGCCAGACGGGCACGCAGCGCGCCATCCGCGAACTGCCGGGCGAGGTGACGCTGGCCTTTGCCGCCAGCGGCAACAGCCTGCAGCGCTGGATGCAGGAGGCGCGGCGCGCCGGCCACGAAATCCTGCTGCAATTGCCGCTCGAACCCTTCGATTATCCGCAGAACGATCCCGGCCCCTACACGCTGCGCACGGATATGAGCGAGGCGCAGAACCTCGCCGAGTTGCACCGCGCGATGGCGCGGATCACCAATTATACCGGCATCGTGAATTTCATGGGCGGTCGCTTCCTCTCCAGCGCCGACGCGCTGGAGCCCGTGATGCGCGACGTGGCAAGCCGCGGCCTGCTCTTCCTGGACGACGCCAGCTCCGCCCAGTCGCTTTCGGGCACCATTGCCGGCGCCGTCTCCGCACCGCATGCCTTTGCCGACCTCCAGCTCGACGCCGATCTCTCGCGCACGGCCGTCCTGAAGAAGCTCGATGAGCTGGAACGCATCGCACGGCGCAACGGCACCGCGATCGGCATCGCCTCGGCCTTCGACGAAAGTGTGGACGCCATCCGCGAATGGTGCGAGGAAGCCGGCACGCGCGGCATCGAGATCGTCGGCGTCGCATCGCTCGCAGACATCCCCGCCAAACGATAGGAACTCCCGATGGGCAAGGAAAAGGACAAGGTGGTCAGGGCCGAGGACCTGCCTTACCGCCCCTGTGTGGGCATCATGGTGCTGAACGCCGAAAACAAGGTCTGGGCCGGGCACCGGCTCGCGGTCGGCAATTCCGAATATGACGGCTCGCCGCAGCTCTGGCAGATGCCGCAGGGCGGCATCGACGAGGGCGAGGACCCGCTGGAGGCCGCGTATCGCGAGCTCTACGAAGAGACCGGCATGAAGAGCGTCTCGCTGATCGCCGATGCCGGCCGCTGGATCAACTACGACCTGCCGGCACACCTGATCGGCATTGGCCTGAAGGGAAAATATCGCGGCCAGACGCAGCGCTGGTTCGCCTTCCGCTTCGAGGGCGATGAAAGCGAGATCGCCATCAACCCGCCGCCGGGCGGGCACACGGCCGAGTTCGACGAATGGGCCTGGAAGCCCATGCGCGACCTGCCCGAACTCATCGTTCCGTTCAAGCGCAAGGTCTACGAGGAGGTCGTGGCGACCTTCGCCTATCTCGCGCCCTGACAAACAAAAATCCCCGGCAAGCCGGGGATTTTCGTATTTGTCGATGAAGGCCGGTCTTATTCGGCTTCGTTCGCCGGCGCCGCGTTGAGCTGGCCGTACTTTTCCTCGCCGAGCTTGCCGAGCAGCTCAAGCTGGGTCTCGAGGAAGTCGATATGGCCTTCCTCGTCGATCAGCAGCTCTTCGAACAGCTTCATGGTGACGTAGTCACCGGCGTCGTGACAGATGTCACGCGACTTCTTGTAGGCCGTGCGGGCATCGTATTCGCCGGCGAGGTCGGCTTCCAGAACTTCCTTGACGTTCTGGCCGATGCGCAGCGGTGCGACGGTCTGCAGGTTCGGGTGGCCTTCAAGGAAGATGATGCGGGCGACGAGCTTGTCGGCGTGCTGCATTTCTTCGATGGACTCGGCACGTTCCTTCTTGGCGAGAAGCGTGTAACCCCAGTCCTCGAGAAGGCGGTAGTGAAGCCAGTACTGGTTGACAGCACCCAGCTCGAGATAGAGCGCTTCGTTAAGCTGCTCGATGACCCTTGTGTCGCCTTTCAAGATCCGCTCTCCTGTTTTCTTCATGGAATTGTTTGAGGCGGGTCATGAAATCAAAAATCTCGGCATCCGTCGAGTCGCCGCGGGCGTGGTATTGCTCCGTCGTGCGGATGATGATGTCCACGACGTTGGGAAAACAGCCACAGCAACGGCCACGCTTTTGCATCGCGTGATAGACTTTCGCAGGCACGATGAGCTGCCAACAGTCCTCGTCGAGGAGGCCGTTGATCACGTCCACGATGTCCTTTTCGGTGATGAAATTGCAGCTGCAAACCAGCATTTCGACTTGCCCATCATACGCAAAGCACTGAGTTTCCGGGATTAAGCAAAAGAGGACATTGACTGTCAAGAATGATCGCATCACTTGCTGCCGCGCGCAAACTTAGAGTCGTTCTAATCTTGATTAAAAATATCGTCTTTTCATGCGCTTACGGCTCGGGCCGGCGGGCAAAAAACGCGACAACGTGCGACAAACTGACCGATCACGTTTTATTGCATAACCGACGGTCTGACGCCTTTGCCCTGCCTCTGGCGACACGAATCGTCCCGCCTCGCCATGAGGGACGCCCAGCGCGCATGCCCGGCGTGCAAATTCAACCCTCGAAAAACGCTGGAAATCGTCTATATGACGGTCAAAGGAGACTTCATGGCCCGCATTGACCAGACCGAGGATTGGCGCAACCGCCACGCCCCGACCATCAGCACATTCGAATCCCTTGCGCTGGAGGCCTATGGCCACCTGCCGGAGGAATTCCGCGCGCTGACGGGCAACCTGATCATCGAGATCTCCGAATTCCCCAGCGACGATGTTTTCGAGGACATGGCGCTCGAAACGCCCTTCGATCTGCTCGGCCTGTTCGAGGGCCGCGGCATCACCGAGCGTTTCACCGTCGAGACAGGCGAAATGCCGAACCGCATCACGCTCTATCGCCGTCCGATCCTGGATTACTGGGCGGAGAACGAGGAAACGCTCGGCGACATCGTCACCCATGTCCTCATCCACGAGATCGGCCATCATTTCGGCCTGTCGGATGACGACATGGAGCGCATCGAGGCGAGCGCGGAGATCGCGGCAGAGCAATCCTCCTGAGGCAGGTCAAGCCCGACCGATGATACCGGAATAATCGGGCTTGAAGCGCTTCGGCGGTGCACGTAGCAGCCGCTTTATATCGCGCTCATTGCTCCGAAAGCTTGATATCGGGCGTGTAGTCCTTGCCGGGCACATCCTTCACCACGGCCTGGCCGCACTGCATGATCTTCGCCTCGGCATTGTAGGCGTAGGTCGGCGAGCCGTGCAGCTCCCAGCCCTTGTTCAGCGCAAGCGTAACCTTGTGGCAGAAGGATGCGTCATCGGGGCCGGTCAGGAATCGGTAGACTTTCATGCTTTCTTTCTCTCGTTGATCAGGTCGGCCTTGCTAAGCAGACGCTCCGCCTGCTCGGCATGCAACTTCTCCACCATGCGGCCGGCGATATTCACGACGGCCTTGCCGACATTTTCGGGCGCCGAAAAGGCAGCGACGACGGCGATCGCCTCGGCGGCTTCCGCTTCCGTCACGCCGAAGGCGTCATTGGCGGCGGCTATCTGCGCGGGATGGATCAGCATCTTGCCGTCGAACCCCATCTGGCGGCCCTGCCGGCATTCGGCGGCCAGGCCGTCGCTGTCCGCGAAATCGTTGAAGACGCTGTCGACGACATCGAGGCCGCAGGCGCGCGCGGCCACGACCACCTGAAGCAACAGAGGCACGAGGAAGGGCCGGCCGGCAATATCGGCGATCCCGGTTTCCTTGCGCAGGTCGTTCAGCCCGACGATGAAGCAATCCAGGCGTCCGCCCTGCGTACGACCCGCCTCGGCGATGGAAGAGAGATTGAGAAGGGCGGCGGCCGTCTCGATCATCGCCCAGAGGCGCGGCCCGTCGTCGGCACCGGCTTCGGAAAACCAGTCGGCAGCCGCGAGGATGTCCTGCGGCCCCGACACCTTTGGCAGAAGCACGGCATCGGGCATGCACTGGAGCGCGGCCTCGAGGTCGCGCAGGCCGTCCGGCCCGTCGAGCGGGTTGATCCGCATCACGTGCTCGCGCCCGTCGCCACGGTCAAGCGCGGCGAAATGCGCAATCAGCGCGGCGCGCGCCTCGGCCTTCTTCTCCGGCAGGACGGAATCCTCGAGATCATAGATGATCGCGTCGCAATCGAGCGACGCGGATTTCGCGAGCGCCCGCGCATTGACCGCGGGAACGCTCAACAGCGAGCGGCGCAAGTGAAGCGGATGGTGATGGGGCGTCCTGTTCATCGTGCCTTTGTGACGCGCTTTGTCGCAACCCGCAAGCACGATGAGATTCAGCCTTGCAATGGACAAAATCGCCCCCCACATTGCTTGTCAGAGAAAAGGGCAAATCAAAATGCAGCGCATTCGCTCCATCATCTTCACCGTCTTCGCCATGCTTGTCGCCGGCGTGACCATCGTGTTCGCCGCCTCGGTCGGCATCGCCATCGTCGGCATCACCGCCGTCCTGATGCTCGGCTCCCTGCTTGCAGCGAAATTCCAGCCGACCCCGGTCCGCGCAACGGCGCGCACCCGCAACGACCGAGCGACCGCCGGCCAGCGCGAGCCGCGGATCTGGAACGACGGCCGCGGTACGATCATCGACCTCTGACAGAGGCGTCCTCCCGAAAGAGGACATCCGGGCGCCTGCCTCCGCGCCCGGCGCCGCCCTTGCGGCCCTAATCAAGATTTTCCTTCAAATTCCGGGAAAACTGATTTAAACGCTTGGCGAAATCGACTTCCATATTCCGAGGGTTTCCGCATGGACAAGTTCGTCAAGCTGACCGGCGTCGCCGCGCCGCTCCCCGTCGTCAATATCGACACGGACATGATCATTCCGAAGGACTACCTCAAGACCATCAAGCGTACGGGCCTCGGCAAGGGTCTCTTCGCCGAAGCGCGTTACAATGAGGATGGCAGCCTCAACGACACCTTCGTGCTGAACAAGCCGGCATACCAGAACGCCTCGATCCTCGTTGCCGGCGACAATTTCGGCTGCGGCTCCTCGCGCGAACATGCGCCGTGGGCCCTGCTCGACTTCGGCATCCGCTGCGTGATCTCCACGAGCTTCGCCGACATCTTCTACAACAACTGTTTCAAGAACGGCATCCTGCCGATCGTCGTCAGCCAGGAAGACCTGGACAAGCTGATGGACGACGCCAGCCGCGGTTCGAACGCCATCCTGACCGTCGACCTGGAAGCCCAGGAAATCACCGGTCCCGACGGTGGCCGCATCGGCTTCGAAATCGATGCCTTCCGCCGCCACTGCCTGCTGAACGGCCTCGACGACATCGGCCTGACGCTGGAGAAGGCGACCGCCATCGACAGTTTCGAGAAGCAGACCGCATCCTCGCGCCCCTGGGCTTGATGCCATGCGCCGGCTGATCTCGTCCGGCTCTCCCTTCGAAGTGACGGCGGGCTATTCGCGCGCCGTCGTGCAGGGCGACTGGTGCTTCGTTTCCGGCACGACCGGCTACGACTATGCCACCATGACCATGCCCGACAGCGTCGAGGATCAGGCGCGCAACTGCCTTGCCACCATCAGCGACGTTCTGACCGAGGCCGGCTTTGGCGTCGAAGACATCGTGCGCTGCCATTACTACGTCACGGACCCCGCCTTTGCGGACCGCGTCTTTCCCATTCTCGGCAAAACCTTCGGCACGGTCCGGCCGGCTGCGACCATGATCGTCTGCGATCTCATCCGGCCTGAAATGCTGATCGAGATCGAAGTGACGGCCCTGCGCCGGACCTAGCCGAACGACCGAGGCAATCGCGCAAAATTCTTTCTTTTCGGCGATTTTCCTTGAACGGAAGTTGCGCTAAGAAGCGCGCGACCATTCCGTGACATCAAGGACAATCCCATGACAGCGCGTAACCTCCTCCTTCTGCCCGGCGACGGCATTGGCCCGGAAGCCATGGCGGAAGTCCGCAAGATCATCGCCTATATGAACGCCGAACTCGGCGCGGGCTTCACCACCGACGAAGGCCTCGTCGGCGGCAGCGCCTACGACGCCCATGGCGCGGCGATCTCGGAAAGCGACATGGAGAAGGCGCTTGCGGCCGACGCCGTCCTGTTCGGCGCCGTGGGTGGCCCGAAGTGGGATGACGTGCCCTATGAAGTGCGGCCGGAAGCCGGCCTGCTGCGCCTGCGCAAGGACCTGCAGCTTTTCGCGAATCTGCGCCCGGCGATCTGCTACCCGGCGCTTGCCAATGCCTCTTCGCTGAAGCCGGAGCTCGTGGAAGGCCTCGACATCCTCATCGTGCGCGAATTGACGGGCGGCGTCTATTTCGGCGAGCCGAAGGAGATCATCGATCTCGGCAACGGCCAGAAGCGCGGCATCGACACGCAGGTCTACGACACCTATGAGATCGAGCGCATCGCAGGCGTTGCCTTCGAACTGGCCCGCACGCGCAACAACCGCGTCTGCTCCATGGAAAAGCGCAATGTCATGAAGTCCGGCGTCCTGTGGAACCAGGTCGTGACGGAAACGCACAAGCGCAGCTATTCCGACGTTAAGCTGGAGCATATGCTCGCCGACGCCGGCGGCATGCAGCTCGTCCGTGCGCCAAAACAGTTCGACGTCATCGTAACGGACAACCTGTTCGGCGACATGCTCTCCGACGTCGCCGCCATGCTGACGGGCTCGCTCGGCATGCTGCCGTCGGCCTCGCTCGGTGCCCCCGACGTCAAGGGTCGGCGCAAGGCGCTGTACGAGCCCGTGCACGGCTCGGCGCCCGACATTGCCGGCAAGGGCATCGCCAACCCGATCGCCATGATCGCATCGTTCGCCATGTGCCTGCGCTACTCCTTCAACATGATCGCCGAGGCCGACAACCTGGAAAAGGCCATCGCCGAGGTCCTGGACAGCGGCGTGCGCACCGGCGACATCATGGCCGAAGGCTGCCGCCAGGTCGGCACGGTCGAAATGGGCGACGCCATCCTCGCCGCCTTCAAGAAACTCTCTGCCTGACAACACACGCCGGCACCGCCGGCGTGGTCCAAAAAGGCTCCCGTCGCCAGCGCGCCGGGAGCTTTTTCGTTTGCATCCCTTGAAAAGTCACAACCGGCGAACACATGCAGACGACGCCTGTTGCAAAGGACCACCATGAACCGATCGCTTGCGACCTCCTCGCTCTGGATTTTCGCCGCCACGGCCGTGCTCGTCGTGGCCCTGCTTCCCCTCGATCCGTTGATTTCACAACACGCGCAGGGGCTTCCGGACGCCATCGTCACCTTCAACCGGCACATCACGGATTTCGGTACCTTCCGCTGGATGATCTACGGCTCCGGGCTGGTCGTGATCCTCGCCTACATCCTCGGGCGCGTGAGCTGGAACCATGCGCTGGGAGAGCGGGCGACGGCGGCGGGATGGCTCGCGCTCTATTTCTTCGTGACCATCGGCGCGACGAGCGCGCTGGTGCACCTTTTCAAGCTGATCGTGGGCCGGGCACGGCCGGAACTCTTTGCCGACCACGGCGCCTACAGCCTGACGCCGTTCGCCTATGACGATCTCTATTCCAGCTTCCCGTCCGGCCATTCGGCGGCCGTCGGGGCCTTTTTCGGCGCCTTCTCCATGCTCGCGCCGCGGCTGCGGCCGCTTTTCCTGCTGGGCGCTCTTACGATCGGCGTCTCGCGCGTCATCGTCGGCGCGCATTATCCGAGCGACGTGGCCGCAGGCCTCCTGCTCGGCCTCTGGACGGCCGTGGCAACCGCCTTTTTCTTCGCCAGCCGACAATGGCTCTTCCGGTTCGGCGAAAGCGGCTGGCCGCGGCTGACCACGCTTCTTCCACCCCCGAAATGAAAGAACCCGGCCCGTGTTGCCACGAGCCGGGTCACCATGGGCGGATCGGAAGGGGGTGATCAATCCATGGCGTGGATGTCGCGGTCCTTCGTTTCCGGCAGGAACAGAAGGCCGATGACCAGCGTGATGCCTGCGAAGACGATCGGATACCAGAGACCGTAATAGATATCGCCCTGGGCCGCGCTCATCGCGAAGGCGGTTGCCGGCAGCAGGCCGCCGAACCAGCCGTTACCGATATGGTAGGGCAGCGACATGCCGGTGTAGCGGATGCGGGTCGGGAACAGTTCGACCAGCAGCGCGGCGATCGGGCCATAGACCATCGTGACATAGATCACGAGGACGGTCAGGACCGCGATGGTGCCGATCCAGTTCACGTTTGCGGGGTCGGCGACCATGGTGAAGGCGCCGCCATTGGCAATCGTGTAGACATCCATCTCGGTGGCGCCGGCAGCCTCTTCGGCCGTCAAGAGCTTGGCCGTGACCAGATCGGCGACCGGCGTGGTTGCCTTCTCGCCGGCACGGATCGCCGTCGCATCGAGCGCAAGTTCCGGATTGGCCGCGACGAAGGCGTCGAGCTTGGAGTCCGGGACCTTGGCCGCGCCGCGCACCAGCGGATAGCCGGCGTCGTGGAGCGCGATGTTGGTCTGCTTCTGGAAGGCGCCGTCGAGGGCCTTGGCCTGGTCGCCGGCAGCGATCGCGTCATAGCTCGTGATCGTCTGTTCGCCGATCTTCACCGTGGCCGGCGTGCCGGCCGGCGCCGTCGTGACGACGTCATAGGGCACCGAGTTGCGGGTGAGGAACGAGGTGGCGATATCGCACGATGTCGTGAACTTCGCCGTGCCCGTCGGGTTGAACTGGAACTTGCAGTCGCCGGGCGCGGCGGTGACGGTCGCGCGGATCGTCGCCTGCGCCTCGGCGAGCGCCGGGTTGCCGGCCCAGGTCAGTGCCTTGAACAGCGGGAAGTAGGTCAGCATCGCCAGCAGCAGGCCGGCCATGATGATGGGCTTGCGGCCGATCTTGTCCGACAGCCAGCCGAAGAAGACGAAGAAGCCCGTGCCGATGAGAAGCGAACAGGCGACCATGATATTGGCCGCCTGGCCGTCCACCTTCAGCACGCCCGTCAGGAAGAACAGCGCGTAGAACTGGCCGGAATACCAGACGACGGCCTGGCCGACGACGGCACCGAACAGCGCGAGCAGTGCGATCTTGGCGTTGCGCCACTGGCCGAAGGCTTCCGTCAGCGGTGCCTTGGAGCCCTTGCCCTCTTCCTTCATCTTCTTGAAGGCGGGCGATTCGTTCATCTTCAGGCGAATCCAGACGGAAACGCCCAGCAGAACGACCGACAGCAGGAACGGAATGC
This sequence comes from Shinella oryzae, assembly GCF_023038235.1. Taxonomy (NCBI): domain Bacteria; kingdom Pseudomonadati; phylum Pseudomonadota; class Alphaproteobacteria; order Hyphomicrobiales; family Rhizobiaceae; genus Shinella; species Shinella oryzae. The sequence goes on from NZ_CP081987.1 coordinate 3,026,413, forward strand.
GCCAGCCCCATTCGGCGAAGGCTTCCTTGCCGACGATGAATTGAACCGAGAGGATCACCACCAGCGACAGGAACAGGCCGAGCGTCGCCGTCGTCTGGATCCACGAGGTGAAGTAACCGCGCCGGCCCTGCGGGGCGTGCTCGGCGACATAGGTCGCAGCACCGCCGTATTCGCCGCCGAGCGCCAGGCCCTGCAGCATGCGCAGGATGATCAGGATGATCGGGGCCGCAATGCCGATGGTGGCGGCGCCGGGCAGCAGGCCCACCACGAAGGTCGAGACGCCCATGATCAGGATGGTGACGAGGAAGGTGTACTTGCGCCCGACGAGATCGCCGAGGCGGCCGAACACCAGCGCGCCGAAGGGGCGCACCAGGAAGCCGGCGGCAAAGGCCAGGAGCGCGAAGATGTTGCGCGTCGTTTCCGGATACTGGCTGAAGAAGGTCGCGCCGATATAGATGGCCAGCGAACCGTAAAGATAGAAGTCGTACCACTCGAAGACGGTGCCGAGCGAAGAGGCGAAGATCACCTTCTTCTGCTCGCCCGTCATGGGCGCGGCCTTGGCGTCGCCCACGGTCGAAACATTTGCCATTTCATTGTCCTCCACAAAAACGGCGTGTCGGGCAGCCCGTGAAACGCCCCGTGTTCCTCCCGAGAACACAGGGCAGGGTGCGCCTGATGAAAGGATGACAGAAAACAGATTGTGACATCACCGCTGCTTTCGGCTTATGACTTTTGGCGTAAGACTTAAGTGGAAGGCGGGGGTGGCTGATGAATGCCGCCGAGCGTCAAGGAACACTTGACTCTTCACCAGATGAGCGTATTCAGCACGCACGCAAAAGGGACCGCCATGTTTCGCCTTGGAAATTCCATCGCCCGCATGATCGCTCCGGCCTTCAACGCCGGACGGGTTCGTCATTGCGTATCGATTTCCAAAACAACGGCCAAAACGACGACGAAAACCGTCTGACGTCTCTGGCCACCGCTCTCTCCCCGGTATGGCCGGGGACCGAAACCCGCGTCATGGCCGACGGGTTTCCCCTCCTGACCCAGCGGAGAGACAGAGAAAGAGAGCTTTAGACATGGGTTTCAAGATCGCAGTCGCCGGCGCGACCGGCAATGTCGGCCGTGAAATGCTGAACATCCTTTCCGAGCGCGGTTTTCCCGCCGATGAGGTCGTGGCGCTCGCCTCCGCCCGTTCGCAGGGCACCGAGGTCTCCTTCGGCGACAAGACGCTGAAGGTGCAGAACCTCGAGAACTACGATTTCTCCGATACGGACATCTGCCTGATGTCGGCCGGCGGCACCGTTTCGCAGAAGTATTCGCCGAAGATCGGCGCCCAGGGCTGCGTCGTCATCGACAATTCGTCGGCCTGGCGCTACGACGCCGAGGTTCCGCTGATCGTTCCCGAAGTGAACCCGGATGCGATTGCGGGCTTCAGCAAGAAGAACATCATCGCCAACCCGAATTGCTCGACCGCCCAGCTCGTCGTGGCGCTGAAGCCGCTGCACGACCGCGCCACCATCAAGCGCGTCGTCGTCTCGACCTACCAGTCCGTCTCCGGCGCCGGCAAGGAAGGCATGGACGAACTCTTCCAGCAGACCCGCGCCGTCTTCGTCGCCGATCCCGTCGAATCGAAGAAGTTCACCAAGCGCATCGCCTTCAACGTCATTCCGCACATCGATAACTTCATGGAAGACGGCTACACGAAGGAAGAGTGGAAGGTTCTCGCCGAAACCAAGAAGATGCTCGACCCGAAGATCAAGGTCACCTGCACGGCCGTGCGCGTTCCCGTCTTCATCGGCCATTCGGAATCGGTCAACATCGAGTTCGAGAAGGAAATCACCGCCGACGAGGCGCGCGAGATCCTGCGCGAGGCGCCCGGTTGCCAGGTGATCGACAAGCACGAGAACGGCGGCTACATCACGCCCTACGAATCCGCTGGTGAGGACGCCACCTACATCTCGCGCATCCGCGAAGACGCGACCGTCGAGAACGGCCTGAACATGTGGGTCGTTTCCGACAACCTGCGCAAGGGCGCGGCCCTCAACGCCATCCAGATCGCGGAGCTGCTCGTGGCCCGCGGCCTGATCAAGGCGAAGAAGCAGGCGGCCTGATAGGATAAGGGAACGGTTCGGCCGGCTTTCTCAAGAAATGGCAACGTTCTCTTAATCATGTTTCAATAAAAGTCCCGGTTGTTCCGTTAAAGAACAGTCGGGGCTTTGTCTTGAAGGCCTCGGCCGGTTCACGCCGAGTTGCGATGACAGGAACAGGGGAGCATGGCATGTTCCCGCAGCGGTATTGACGAGATCACGGGGTTCTTGATGGGCATGACAAAGAGCGCGGGCAAGGTTCTGGCCGCAATGATCGCCATCGCGGCGATGCCGGCGGCGGCACACGCTGCCAAGTGTGGCAACGACGCGGGCGGGTTCCCCGCCTGGATCGACGCTTTCAAGGGCGAGGCGGCAAGCCGCGGCATCAGCCGTTCGACGCTGGACAAGGCCTTTTCCAATGTCAGCTACGCCCGCGCGACGATCCGCGCCGACCGCGGGCAGAAAAGCTTCAAGCTTTCCCTCGACCAGTTCATGCAGAAGCGCGGCGGCCAGGCGATCATTCGCCGCGGCAAGAGCCTGAAGCAGCAGAACGCGGCCCTCTTCAACCGCATCGAAGCCCGCTACGGCGTTCCCGCCGGCCCGCTTCTGGCGATCTGGGGCATGGAAACCGGCTTCGGCAGCTTCCTCGGCAAGGAGCACACCATCTCCGCCGTCGCGACGCTCGCCTATGACTGCCGCCGCTCGGAATACTTCACCAACCAGCTCTACGCGACGCTGCAGCTCGTGCAGAACGGCACGCTTTCGACCACGGCCCGCGGCGCGGCGCATGGCGAGATCGGCCAGACGCAGTTCCTGCCGGCAAACGTCCTGAAATACGGCGTCGACGGCGACGGCAACGGCCGCATCGATCTCGTCGGCTCCAAGGCCGACGCGCTGGCCTCCACGGCCAACTTCCTGCGCGGCCATGGCTGGAGCGCGGGCGCGGGCTACCAGCCCGGCCAGCCGAACTTCGGCGCGCTTCAGGGCTGGAACGCCGCAAGCGTCTACCAGCGCGCGATTGCCATCATCGGCGCTGAAATCGACGGCAACTGAGGAACGTCTTGCTGCGCGGCGCATCGCGCCGCGGCAAGGCTACCAACTCATGGACATGAAACCGGCGCGGGCAACCACGCCGGTTTTTTCATGCGCTCGGGCGCCGGAAATCGCCGGTGGCGGCATCCATGATCCACAGTTCGCCCGTCGAGATATCGAACCAGGCGCCATGCAGCTGGAGGCGACCCTTTTCCTCCAGGATGCGCACGCAGGGGAAGGTCCTGAGATTGGCGATGGAATTGCGGATGGAAACGCGCTCCAGCGCACGCTGGCGCTCGCCCTGCGTGAGCATTTCCGCACCCTGGATCTGCTCGGCGACGGGCTTGAGCATGCCCATCCACTTGCCGATGAAATCGCCCGGCGAAAGCGGTTCGGCTTCCGGATCGAGCGCGGCCGAGATACCGCCGCAGCGGCCATGGCCCATGACGAGGATGTCCGTGACCTTCAACGACTGCACCGCGAATTCGAGCGCGGCCGACGTGGCGTGGAACTGCCCGTCCGGCTCATAGGGCGGCACGAGGTTGGCCACGTTGCGGACGACGAAGAGTTCACCCGGGCCGCTGTCGAAGATCGTCTCCGGTGCGGCGCGGGAGTCGCAACAGGCGACCACGAGCGTCTTGGGTTTCTGGCCGGTCTCGGCCAGCGCGCGGTAACGCGCCGACTGCTCGGCATAACGCCCGGACATGAAATTGCGGTAGCCGTTCAGGAGGCGATCGGGAAAGCGGTTCATGGTGTCGGAATACCCCGTGTGCGATCTGGCGGATGGCCTCATCCGGTTCTGCATAAACCATCCCGAAGGCCACCGCGCAAGGCCGGATCGCATCAGGTCTTGCGCGTCTGCGCCGGATGCATCAGCCGGCGCATGTGCACCATGGCCATCGGCGTGGAGATGCTGGATGCGTCCTGTTCCAGCGTGAGCTCGTCGGCACCGCGCTTGGCCGTGCGCGCAACGATCTCGAAGACGCTGGCCGTCGCCGTCATCAGGCGCCGCTCCTCCGTCAGATCCTCCATCAGGCGCGACAGGAAAATGGCGGCCAGCAGGTCGCCGGTGCCGTTCGGCGGGTCGGGCACGAGCCGGTGCTCGGCCAAGAGCGCGTTGCGGCCGGACAGGTAGAGATTGCCCGTACTGCCCGCCATCAGCGGCAGCGCCGAGGTGACCAGCATGCGTGAGGGACCGAGCGCCAGCGCCGCCTCCATGATCTGCCCGTTCGTCTCCAAGGGCGCGCCGGCAAGCCAGGCGAGTTCGAACCGGTTGGGCGTTGCGATCGATGCGAGTGGAATAAGGTCGTCGCGAATGGCGACCGCCGTCTCCTCCGCGATGTAGAGGCCCTTCTCGTCGCCGCAGACCGGATCGCACATATAGAGAAGATCGGGATTGTCGGCCCTGAGGCTCTCGACCAGCCGCGCGACGGAGCGCACCTGCGCGGCACTGCCGAGATAGCCGGTCAGGACGGCCTTGACCTCGCCGCGCCAGGGCGCCTGGATCAGGTCGGAGATCATCGCATCGAACTCTTCCGGCGACAGCACGACGCGCGTGGATTTCCCATGGCCCGGGTGCCACGGCAGGATGACCGTCGGCAGCGCCCAGACGGGATGGCCGAGCGTCTCCAGCGCGAAGACGGCCGCGCGATTGCCCACCGTGCCACGCACCACATGGCTCGAAATGACGATGACCGCGCCCTTGTCGCTCTCACCCATGGCCTGCTCCCCTTCTGCGCAAAAGTGATGGCAAACCGCACCACGCCCTGTCAACGTCGGCACCTACAGAAGGCATCATGCAGACCGACGTCCGATACAGTCCAGAGCCGCTTCAAACGGCATTCCGGCGAAAATCCATGAATTTCCCGTCGAAACGACAGTATAACTGACCTATTCCAGACAAAATCGATTGAATTTTCTCAGGAAAACACAAATTTCATCGCGCCGTTTTTTTCTTCTGCTAACGTCCCGGCATCGGATTCGAAGGAATTTCCAGGGGTTCCAGGATGAGCATGAAAAGAGAAAAGCATATCGAGGCCGCCAAGGCGGCCGCCGCAGCCCTCGGCGCGAAAACACTGAACCCGGACATCCTCTTCGGACGTGCCAGCAAGGACGACCTCGACCACTATACCGGCGCGATGCTGGCGGTTGCTTCCGCCCATGCCATGGGCGAGCTGGAAGCCTGGGACGGCACCGCCCCGCGCGTGACGGTCACCACCCTGCCGGACGTGAAACCGCAGGGCCAGCCGGTCTCCGTCCTCGCCGTCACCGACCGCAACCAGCCGTTCCTTTATGATTCGGTGATGGGCGAGGTGACCAGCAGCTACCGCGATATCCTTCTCGCGATCCACCCCATTCTCGTTGTCGCGCCCGGTGCCGCGCCGAAGCTGTTTTCGCCGGACGAGCCAAGCGAACCCGGCCAACGGGTCAGCCATATCGAGATCCACCTGCCCGAGATGTCGGCAGCGGAAGCCGCGGCCCTCACAGAGCGCGTGAGAAACGTCCTCAATCAGGTCCATCTCGCGGTGGACGACTGGCCCGCCATGCTGGAAAAGCTCGATGGCGCGCGGGGCGACCTGGAGCGCTTCGCCAAGGAGAAAGCCGGCAAGAGCGAAGCGCTCGCCTTCCTCGACTGGCTGCGCGGCAACAACTTCACCTTCCTCGGCATGCGGGAATACAGCTATTCCGGCAAGGGCGCGAATGCGACGGTGGAGCGTGGCGGCGAGGGCCTCGGCATTCTCTCCGATCCCGACGTCCGCGTGCTGCGCCTCGGCAAGGATGCCGTGACGACAACACCGGAAATCCTGGAATTCCTCGAGGGGCCGGATTTCCTCATCGTCACCAAGGCCAATGCCAAGTCCGTCGTGCACCGGCGCGCCTATATGGACTATATCGGCCTCAAGCGCTTCGATGAGAAGGGCAAGGTCATCGGCGAATTGCGTATCGTCGGCCTGTTCACCTCCACCGCCTATACCCACGCAGCCAGCCAGATCCCGCTGCTGCGCTCCAAGGTGGAGCATGTCGTCGAGCATTTCGGCTACGACCCGAAGAGCCATTCCGGCAAGATGCTGATGAACACGCTGGAATCCTATCCGCGCGACGATCTCTTCCAGATCGACACCGGCCTGCTCGCCACCTTCTGCGAACAGATCAACGAACTGTCCGACCGGCCGCGCATCCGCGTCCTGCCGCGCATCGACCGCTTCGACCGCTTCGTCTCCGTCATCGTCTATGTGCCGCGCGAGCAATATGATTCGGATGTGCGCGAGAAGATCGGCAATTACCTGAAGTCGGCCTACGACGGCCGCGTCTCCGCCTATTATCCGGCCTTCCCGGAAGGGGGCCTCGCGCGCGTGCATTTCATCATCGGCCGCTCAGGCGGCAAGACGCCGCGCATCGCGCAGAACAAGCTCGAACAGGCCGTGCGCGAGATCGCGACGCGCTGGACGGACCGCTTCGAGGCGCTGTCCAACAGGGATGGCCTCAGGCTCATCGCCGATCGCGGCTATCAGGAGGACTTCACCCCCGCGGAAGCCCATGCGGACCTCGCGCTCATCACCACCGCGACCGCCGACAACCCGATCAGCATCGCCTTCTACCGCAAGGCCTGGAACACCGATCTCAGCTCCGTGGAGCTGAAGATCTTCCACGCCAACGAGCCGGTCTCGCTGTCGCGCCGCGTGCCACTGCTCGAGAATCTCGGTTTCAACGTCATCAGCGAGCAGACGCACGACCTCACCGTCGTCGGTCTCGATGGCGAGCAGCGCCGCGTGCTGCTGCATGACATGGAGCTGAAGCACCGCGACGGTATCGAGATCAATCTCGCCAAGCTGCGCCCGATGCTGGAGGAGGCTTTCCTCGCCGCCTGGCACGGCGAGGTGGACGACGACGCGTTGAACCGGCTCATCATCACCGCCGGGCTTTCCGCCCGCGAGGTCATGGCGCTCAGGACCTATTCGCGCTACCTGCGCCAGACCGGCATCGCCTATTCCCAAGGCTATATCGCCGATACGCTGAACAAATACCCGGCCATTGCCGCAAGCCTGTTCCGCCTGTTTGATTCGCGCCTCGACCCGAAACTGTCCGAACGACAGCGCGACAAGAAATCCACGGAAGCCGCAACGGCCATCGAGGATGCGCTGGCCGACGTGCCGAGCCTCGACGAGGACCGGATCCTGCGCCGCTACGTCAATGCGCTGCAGGCGACGCTGCGCACCAACTACTTCCAGCATGACGCCGACGGCAAACCGCGCAAGACGCTGGCGATCAAGCTCGACCCGAAGGCGCTCGACGGTCTGCCGGAACCGCGGCCGTTCCGCGAGATCTTCGTCTATGGCGCCGAGGTGGAGGGCGTGCATCTGCGCTTCGGCAAAGTCGCCCGCGGCGGCCTGCGCTGGTCCGACCGGGCGCAGGATTACCGCACCGAAGTGCTCGGCCTCGTGAAGGCGCAGCAGGTGAAGAACGCCGTCATCGTGCCTGTCGGCGCCAAGGGCGGCTTCTACCCCAAGCAGCTTCCCGCCGGCGGCAGCCGCGACGCCATCTTCAAGGCCGGCACCGAGGCCTACAAGACCTATATCCGCACGCTGCTCTCCGTCACCGACAACATTGTCGGGCAGGACGTCGTGCCGCCGGCCGATACCGTCCGTCTCGACGGTGACGATCCTTATTTCGTCGTCGCGGCCGACAAGGGCACGGCCACCTTCTCCGACACGGCCAACGGCCTTGCCCAGGAAGCCGGCTTCTGGCTCGACGACGCCTTCGCCTCCGGCGGCTCGGCCGGCTACGACCACAAGAAGATGGGCATCACCGCGCGCGGCGCCTGGGAAACCGTCAAACGCCACTTCCGCGAAATGAACATCGACATCCAGAAGACGCCTTTCACGGTGGCCGGCGTCGGCGACATGTCGGGCGACGTCTTCGGCAACGGCATGCTGCTGTCACGCAAGATCCGCCTCGTCGCGGCCTTCGACCATCGCGACATCTTCATCGATCCGAACCCGGATACCGACACGTCCTTTGCCGAGCGGCGCCGCATGTTTAACCTGCCGCGCTCCAGCTGGCAGGATTACGACCGCTCGGTACTTTCAAAGGGTGCGATGATCATTCCGCGTACGGAAAAATCCGTGACGCTGACGCCGGAGGCCATGGCGGTCATCGGCATTGACAAGGCCAAGGCGACGCCGTTCGAGATCATGACGGCGATCCTGAAAGCCCCCGTCGACCTGCTGTGGTTCGGCGGCATCGGCACCTATATCCGCGGCCAGAACGAGACGGATGCCGAGGTCGGCGACCGCGCCAACGACGCCATCCGCATCGTCGGCGAGGACGTGCGCGCCAAGGTGATCGGCGAGGGCGCCAATCTCGGCGTCACCCAGCGCGGCCGCATCGCCTTCGGCCTGAAAGGCGGACGCAGCAATTCCGACGCCATCGACAACTCGGCGGGCGTCAATTCCTCCGACGTCGAGGTCAACATCAAGATCGCGCTCGCCTCGGCCATGCGCGACGAGCGGCTCACGCGCGCCAAGCGCAACGTGCTGCTCGCCTCCATGACCGACGAGGTCGCCGAACTCGTCCTGCGCAACAACTACCTGCAATCGCTGGCGATTTCGCTCACGGAACGGCAGGGCACGGGCAACCGCGCATCCCTGACCCGCCTGATGGACCGTCTGGAGGGCTCCGGCCATCTCAACCGCAAGGTCGAGACCCTGCCTGATGACCGCACGCTCGCCGAACGCTACCAGGCCGGCAAGTCGCTGACGCGCCCGGAGATCGGCGTGCTGCTCTCCTATGCCAAGCTAGTGCTGTTCGACGAACTCATTCACACCAGCCTGCCTGACGATCCCTATTTCGAGCCGACGCTGGCGGGCTACTTCCCCGCCAAGATGCAGAAGGCCTATGCCGACGACATCCGTTCGCATCGGCTGCGCCGCGAGATCATCGCGACCATCCTCGTCAACGAGGTGATCAACCGCGGCGGTCCGGCCTTCATCAACGGCCTCACCGACGGCACCGGCTTCGGCCCGGCCGACGCGGTCAAGGCTGCCGTCATCGCACGGGACGGCTACGGCCTGCCGGCGCTCTATGCCGGCGTCGATGCGCTGGACAACCAGGTTTCCGGAGACGTCCAGAACGAGCTCTACGAGGAGATCGGCCGCATCTATGCGACGGTCACCAGCCTGCTCCTGACCACGGGCGCGGTGTCCGGCCCGCTCGACCAGGCGATCCACAAGCTCAAGCAGGCGCTGAAGCAGCTTCGCCCGCATCTTTCGACGCTCGTGTCGGAGGCCGCCGGCGACGAAGCCCGCCGCAGGGCCCATGCCTATGAGGACGAAGGCGTGCCGGCGGAACTGGCCGCCGAGATCACGACGCTTTCCATGCTGATCTTCGTTCCCGAGGTGATGCTGATCGCGACGGCGACCGGCGATACGCTGAGCAAGACCGCGCAGGCCTTCGCGGGCATCAGCGGCAGCTTGAACATCGGCCGCCTGCTGGCCGCCGCCGCCCGCATTCCGACCGGCGATCTCTACGAGGCGCTGGCCCTGCAGCGCAGCCTCACCGACATCGCCAATGCCCGCCGCGATCTCACCACCGCCGTGCTGACCCGCCACAAGGGCGACAAGGCGCCGCTTGCCGCCTGGCAGCAGAGCGAGAAGGAGCGGCTGGCCCGTGTGACGGCCAACCTTTCCGCGCTGACCGAGACCGGCGAGGCGACCCTCGCCAAGGTCAGCGTCGCCGCCGGCATCCTGAGCGACCTTGCGCAGGAAAGGGTGAAATGACACAGTCCCCTGCCGGCTGGCGGACGACGCTCCGTTAGCCGGCTTGAGGACGGGCGCATCATCGCCCCGGCAAAGGAGGGGCGATGAACATGGACACGAAAACCGCCGCGCCGCGCACAAGCCGTCTCGGCATTGCCGGCTGGATGCTGTTCGACTGGGCGGCGCAGCCTTTTTTCACCGTTATCACCACCTTCATCTTCGGTCCCTATCTCGTCGCGCGCCTGACGGACGATCCGGTCGCGGGACAGGCGGCCTGGAGCTACACGCTGACGATCGCCGGTATCGTGATTGCCTTGCTGGCGCCCGTCATGGGCTCGATCGCTGACGCCTCGGGCGCCCGAAAACCCTGGATCGCCGCCTTCGCCGTGGTGAAGATCCTGTCGCTCATGGGGCTTTGGTATGCCACGCCGGGCAGCAGCCTCGTCTTCGCCATGGCGATGATCGTGCTCGCCACCGTCGCGGCGGAATTTTCGATCGTCTTCAACGATTCCATGATGCCGCGGCTGGTAAGCCCGGCCGATACCGGCCGCATCTCCAACATTGCCTGGGGCCTCGGCTATCTCGGCGGCATGATCGTGCTGATCGTCGTCATCGCGCTGATCGCCGCCAATCCCGTAACGGGCGAGACTGTCCTCGGCATCAGGCCGATATTCGGGCTCGATCCCGCGACCGGCGAGGATGCCCGCATCACCGGACCGATCTCGGCGATCTGGTATCTCGTCTTCATCCTGCCGATGTTTTTCTTCACGCCGGACCAGAGCAGGGGCCTGCCGATCGCACACGCCGTTCGCGCAGGCTTTGCGGACCTCACCGCAGCCTTGCGCGATCTTCGCAGCAGGCCGGGCATCCTGCGCTTTCTCATCGCACGCATGGTCTACCAGGACGGCGTCAACGGCCTCATCGCGCTCGGCGGCACCTTCGCCGCCGGCATGTTCGCGTGGCAGACCTTCGAGCTCGGCATCTACGGCATCATCCTCAATGTCGTTGCTATCGGCGGCTGCCTCTATGCCAGCCGGCTGGACAAGCGCCTCGGCTCGAAGGCCGTGGTCGTCGGAAGTCTCGTCTGCCTGACGATCGCGACGATCGGCATCGTCTCGACGGGACCGGGTTTCACGCTCTTCGGCCTCGTCCCGCTGCCCATCGAGAGTACGGGCGGGCTGTTCGGCACGGCCGCGGAAAAGGCCTACATCCTCTACGGCCTGCTGGTCGGGCTCGCATTCGGCCCTGTCCAGGCGTCTGCGCGCTCCTATCTCGCCCAGAGCATCCACCCGGACGAGGCGGGCCGCTATTTCGGGCTCTATGCGCTTTCGGGCCGCGCGACATCCTTCCTGGCGCCGCTTTCCGTCGCCCTCGTCACCACGGCGACGGGTTCGGCGCGCCTGGGCATGATGGCGCTGATCGTCTTCCTCGTGGCCGGTTTCCTGCTCCTGCTGCGCACGCCTTATCCCGCCGCCAAAGTCTCCCTCTGAAACGCAAAACGCCCCGCAAGCGGGGCGTCTCCGTCTAGGCAAGAATCCGGCTAAGGATCAATGGCGGAAGTGGCGCATGCCGGTGAACACCATGGCAACGCCCGCCTCGTCGGCCGCGGCGATGACTTCGGCATCGCGCATCGAGCCGCCGGGCTGGATGACGGCCGTGGCACCGGCGGCAATGGCGGAGAGCAGGCCGTCGGCAAAGGGCAGGAACGCTTCCGACGCCACCGCCGAGCCGCGCGTCAGCGGCTCGGAAAGCCCCATGGCCTTGGCGGCTTCCTCGGCCTTCAAGCCGGCGATGCGGGCCGAATCGACGCGGCTCATCTGGCCGGCGCCGATGCCGGCCGTCTGGCCGTCCTTGGCATAGACAACGGCGTTCGACTTCACGTGCTTGGCGACCTTGAAGGCGAACTTCATGTCGATCAGTTCCTGCTCGGTCGGCGCGCGCTTGGTGACGACCTTCAGCTCCAGGTCCTCGACCACGCCATTGTCACGGCTCTGCACCAGGAGACCACCCGAAACGGTCTTGGCAGACAGGCCGGGCGCGCGCGGATCGGGCAGGCCGCCCGTCACGAGAAGGCGCAGATTGGGCTTGCCGGCAATCACCGCGCGGGCCTTTTCATCCGCATCCGGGGCGATGATGACCTCGGTGAACAGCTTGACGATCTCTTCCGCCGTCTCGCCGTCCAGCGTCGAATTGAGCGCGATGATACCGCCGAAGGCGGAGACCGGGTCGCAGGCCAGCGCCCGCGCATAGGCATCCTTCAGCGTCTTGCCGGTGGCGACGCCGCAGGGGTTTGCATGCTTGATGATCGCGCAGGCCGGGCCGTTTTCCGGCAGGAACTCGGCGACCAGCTCGAAGGCGGCATCCGTATCGTTGATGTTGTTGTAGGAAAGCTGCTTGCCCTGCAGGAGCGTCGCGGTGGCGACGCCGGGACGGTTTTCGCCGGTCACGTAGAAGCCCGCCTTCTGGTGCGGGTTCTCGCCGTAGCGCATCTCTTCCTTCAGCACGCCGCCGATGACGCGATGGCGCGGCATGGCGATGTCGAGCGCTTCGGCGAACCAGTTGGAGATCGCGGCGTCATAGGCGGCGGTGCGCGCATAGGCCTTCGCCGCCATGCGCTGGCGGAAGGCATAGGAAGTCGTGCCGTCGGCCAGTTCCGCGATCAGCGCCTCGTAATCGGCGGGATCGGTGACGATGGTGACATAGGCGTGGTTCTTGGCCGAAGCGCGGATCATGGCCGGGCCGCCGATATCGATGTTCTCGACGGTCGTCGGATAGTCGCCGCCCTTGGCGCGGACATCTTCGAACGGATAGAGGTTGATGATGGCAAGGTCGATAGCGCCGATGCCGTGCGCCTTCATCGCTTCGACATGCTCGGCATCGTCACGGATCGCCAGCAGGCCGCCATGAACGGAAGGATGCAGCGTCTTCACGCGACCGTCCATGATTTCCGGAAAGCCCGTAACCTCCGACACGTCGGTGACGGCAAGCCCAGCATCGCTGAGCGCCTTGTGCGTGCCGCCCGTCGAGAGCAGACGAACGCCCTTGTCGGCGAGCGCCCTGGCGAGCGCGACGACCCCGGTCTTGTCGGAGACGGAGAGCAGCGCGGTGCGCACGGCAACACGATCGGGGGCGGGGATCTTCTTGGAAACAACGGCCATTGGGCGCTCCGTTCTGACGGCCCGGGAGGAGGGGGCCGGATGGTCATGCGCCCCGTTAACACAGGCGCCGCCCGGAGAAAACCTCGAATGAGAAAAGCTCAGCGCCGACGCGCCAGCGACCACTGGACTTCCGGCGTCTCCGCAAGCGGCATGGTCAATGTCAGCTGGCGCGACGCGCGCACGCCCGAGGGATCGGCGAAGAACACATCCTCCTCCTCCTCGATGCCGATATCGAGGCAGGTCAGCGCCCAGGCCTCGCCATCGGGCGCGACCAGCCGCACTTCATTGTCGGAAGCCGGATAGAGCTGGATGTTCGGATGGACGTGGAAGCGCACGACGGCCGTGCCCTTGTCGATTGCGGCACCGGGCGCGCCCGGCTTGAAGAAGCGCTCCCTGCCGCGAATTTCCGTGCCCGAGGCGGAAACGAAGATATCCCGCTCGTAGATCAGGCCGAAGCGCTGGAGATAGCCGTCATGGCTCGCCGTGATGCCGTCGGCGCCGGAATCGCGCTCTGCGCGGGCGACATTCACCTTGCTGACGCCGCCGATGATGATCGGCCCGAGGAAGCGGGAAGTGGAGATGCGCGACGAGGAGGTGTCGTTGAGGGTGGCGACCGAATGCGCCGCCGTCATGCGTGCCATCTGGCGCATCGCATCGCCGGCAAAGCGCGGCCGGCCGGAATTCACGATGAAGCGGTTCTTGCCCGACGACATCTCGATGGACAGCGTGCCGGCGGAATGCGTCGTGGAGAGATCGATGGATTTCGGCATGCCGGTATCCATCAGCACCACCGTCTCCTTCACGGCAAGCCGGTCGTAATTGATCGAAGGCAGGGCCTTGAAGGGGGCGCCGCCGGTCTCGTCGTAGCGCAGCACAGACATCAGTTCGTTGGCGAGCGTATAGGTCGCGCCGTTGAACAACGCGAGTTCACCGCCCTGGTGGCGGAAGAAGCGCAGGGCCGGAAAGATGCGGTCGATGCTCGGTATGAGCTGCAAGGGCATGTCGTGGCCGAGATTCACATAGGTCTGGCGCAGTGGCAGCAGGTCGAGCAGCAGGTCGAGTGCCGCCCGCGGATTGCGCGAGCAATGGCCGCCATCGGGCAGGATCTGCCGATCCAGCTCCGCATCGAGATTGCGGGCGGCGCTGCGCATCTTGGACGCAGTCGCGGGCATGGCGATCGAGGCCATGGCCAGCGCGATGCGCACACGAAGCCGCGGCTCGCCGTCGCGCGTCGTATCGGCGACATGGCGCAGATAACGCACCTGGAAGGCAAGGCTCTTGAGGAAGCGGCGGTAGAACGGATAATCCGCATCCTTGAGCACGACGGGCGAATGGGACAGCCAGGCGATGATGCGTTGCGCGGCGACATCCGGGCGCCAGGCAAGCCCGCCGATGACACGGCCATGGCTTTGCAGCCAGTCGTCGACGATGAAGCGGGCCGTATGCGCCGCCTTGTCGGGATCGACGAGCCGCAGATGGCGCAACCAGCCAAAGGAATGCAGGCGGACGGCGAATTCTTCGGACGGAAGCTCCAGCGCGAAGGGTGATTCGCCCTCGCAGTCCAATACGCGACCGGCAAGCGGGAAACGACCGGCGGTAATCTCTTCGCCGGCGAAGGAATCGGCAGGATGCAGGTCCGTCGGCGCGACGATGAGACGGTCCGGCGCGCTGCCGGAAAAGCGAACGGCGCTGATCTTGCCCAGGGCAAGCCTTCGCGAGAAGCGGCGCCAACCCTCACGCAGATACAGATAGAGTAGCCGTTGGCGGTCGGAAAGCTGCATGGTTAACAAATGCCTCCAAGCCTATAGGTAGGCCGAGGAGAGGAGCGGCGTCAATTCATCGCCTGCTGATGGACTGTTGATGACGGCAATATGCAGGCGGGATCAGCCCTTTCTGCGCAGCCGCACCGCATAGAAGCCGTCGACGCCGCCGGCGTGACTGGCGGTCGCAGGCAGCATGGCGGGCGTGGTGCGGAATTCGCCGCGCGGCGAAATCGCCTCCTCCAGGCCCGGCCAGTCCGCCGCGTCGACGGGAATGAGCCGCCAGTCCGGATTGTCCGCCAGCACCCGGTCGATCATGTCCTCGCCCTCGGCGGGATCGAGCGAGCAGTTGGAGAAGACGAGATCGCCGCCCGGCTTCACCAGCGTCAAGGCGTGGCGCAGCAGGCGTTCCTGCAGGCGTGCCAGCTTTTCGATATCCTCCGGCCCCTTGGTCCAGAGCACGTCGGGATGCTTGCGGATCGTGCCCGTCGAGGAGCAGGGCGCATCGAGCAGGACGGCATCGAACAGCGTCTCGGGGCGGAAATCCGCCATATTGGCCTCGAGCGTGGTCGCGGAAAGGCCAAGCCGCGCCAGATTGCTTTCCAGCCGCCGAAGCCGGTTGCCCGATTGGTCGAGCGCCGTCACCGCGCCACCGGCCAGCACAAGCTGCGCGGTCTTGCCGCCCGGTGCGGCGCACAGATCCGCGACATGCTTGCCCGCGAGGTCACCGAAAAGCCTGGCCGGCAGGCTCGCAGCGGCGTCCTGCACCCACCATTCACCCGCCTCGAAACCCTCGAGCGCCGGAATGGCGCCGGAGGCGGCAGGCAGGCGAACGGAGCCGGTCGGCAGGACGAGCCCGCCCAGCTTGTCGGCCCAGCCCTTCGGGTCCGATTTGACGGTGAGGTCGATGGCCGACGGTTCCAGCACGGCATCCGCGATGCTGGCGGCATGCGCCTCGCCGTAGACCGATATCAGCCGCTCATAGAACCAGGCCGGAATGACCGGCAGCGCCTGCGTGGCCGCAAGATGCGTGGCCTTCTCGCGCGACAGGCGGCGCAGCACGGCATTGGTGAGACTGGCGAAACGGCGGTTGCGCGGATCGAGCTGCGCCTGCTCCACCGCGAGGTCGACGGCGGAATGATCGGGCACATCGAGATAGAGGATCTGCGCAGCGGCCACCGCCAGCACATGATGCAGCGCGCGGGCGCCGTCCGGCAGCGGCGTGCCGACAAGCGTATCCAGGATCGCCTCGATGCGCGGCAGATGGCGCAGCGCCGTGTTGATGATAGCGCGAACCAGCGCGCGGTCGGCGTCGTTCAGCTGCCGATAGGCCGGATTGCCGTTTTCGGTATCCAGCATCCCGTCGAGCGGCGTCCTGCGGTCGACCACCGCCGCAAGGATCTTGGCTGCCGCCTGCCGGGCACGCAGGCCCGGTTTTTCGACGTGATCCGCGGCCGGCGCGGGTTTCGGGCCCCGTGTGCCACGATGCCGGTTGGGATGCGGTTTGCTTCTGCGATTTTCGTCGTTCAAGACCAGGGACCCTTGGGTGGTTCGGAACCACCGCGTCCCCAGCCGGTGGTCGGGACGGAACGCGATTTGCGCGAGGCATTATCAGTCCGGACCGGTTCCGTCGAGCGGGCCTGCATGCCGCGGGCCATTTCCTGCAGCGCGGCGATGCGGTTTTCCGTGTTCGGATGCGTCGAAAACAGGTTGTCCATGCGCTCGCCCGACAGCGGATTGATGATGAACATATGCGCCGTCGCCGGGTTATGCTCGGCGGCATCATTGGGAATGCGGCCGGCGGCGACCGCGATCTTCTTCAGGGCCGAGGCGAGCCAGAGAGGATTGCCGCAGATTTCCGCGCCGCGCTTGTCGGCGGAGTATTCGCGCGTGCGGCTGATCGCCATCTGCACCAGCATCGCGGCGAAGGGTGCGACGATCATGGCGATGAGAATACCGATGAAGCCGAGCGGATTGTTGTTCTCGCGGTTGCCGCTGCCGCCGAAGAACATCGCAAAGTTCGCGAGCATGGAGATCGCACCGGCGATCGTCGCCGTCAGCGTCATGGTGAGCGTGTCGCGGTTCTGGATATGCGCCAGTTCATGCGCCATCACGCCGGCGACCTCTTCATAGCTCAGCGCCTGGAGAAGGCCGGTGGAGGCGGCGACGGCGGCATTCTGCGGGTTGCGGCCGGTCGCAAAGGCGTTCGGCTGCTCGCTGTTGATGACGAAGACGCGCGGCATGGGCAGGCCGGCCCGCTTGGCGAGATCGCGCACAATGCCGTAATATTCCGGCGCCGAGCGTTCATCCACCTCCTTGGCGCCATACATGGACAGCACCATCTTGTCGGAATTCCAGTAGGAGAAGAAGTTCATGGCGATCGCGACGAGGAGCGCGATCATCATGCCGCCCTTGCCGCCGATGAGCAGACCCACGCCCATGAAAAGCGCCGTCATGAAGGCGAGAAGCATGGCTGTGCGAAGGATGTTCATGCGTTTCCGGCTCCCGTAAAAATCGTGTGCTTGCCTGACAATTCCCCGTGTCAAGGGAATGTTTCACGTGAATCAGCGCTTTCCACAGCGCGCTCACGCTCCTATATGATGGTGAACCAACAGCACGTCTTCAATATCCCTGGAGGATGCCGGTTTTTATGGAAAGCGACAACGACAATCATTCGGATGGCCGCAAGGTGCTCACGCCCGCAGCGCAGCGCGCTCTGAAGGAAGCCGAAGAGCGACGCAAGGCGGCCGCTCCGGTGGAACGGGAACCCGAGATCGGCGGCCGCGGCGGCGAAGACCCCGCCCGCTTTGGCGACTGGGAAATCAAGGGCCGCGCCATCGATTTCTGAGGTTTAGGAAGCCGGCTCAGGAAGCCATGAATTTCCGGAGTCAGAAATCCCCAAACGAAAACGGCGGCCGATCGGCCGCCGTTTCGCTTTGTCGTGACGTCCGCTTGTCAGCCGCCCGCCTTGTTCTGGCGATTGGCGATCAGGTCGTCGACGACGGCGGGATCGGCGAGCGTCGAGGTGTCGCCCAGCGAACCGAAATCGTCCTCGGCGATCTTGCGCAGGATGCGGCGCATGATCTTGCCCGATCGGGTCTTCGGCAGGCCCGGCGCGAACTGGATCTTGTCAGGGGTCGCGATGGGGCCGATCTCCTTGCGGACGTGCTTGACCAGGTCCTGGCGCAGCGCATCGTTGCCTTCCTCGCCGGCCATCAGCGAGACATAGCAATAGATGCCCTGGCCCTTGAGGCTATGCGGATAGCCGACGACGGCCGCTTCCGACACGAGATGGTGCGAGACGAGCGCCGATTCGATTTCCGCCGTGCCGAGGCGGTGGCCGGAAATGTTGAGCACGTCATCGACGCGGCCGGTGATCCAGTAGTAGCCGTCCTCGTCGCGGCGGCAGCCGTCACCGGTAAAATACTTGCCCTTGTAGGTGGAGAAATAGGTTTCCACGAAGCGCTTGTGATCGCCATAGACCGAGCGCATCTGGCCCGGCCAGCTGTCGGTGATGCAGAGGTTTCCGTCGGCGACACCCTCCAGCACACGGCCCTCGTTGTCGACCAGTTCCGGCTTGACGCCGAAGAAGGGCCGGGTCGCCGAGCCGGGCTTCAGCTCCGTCGCGCCGGGCAGGGGGGTGATGAGAATGCCGCCGGTCTCCGTCTGCCACCACGTATCGACGATCGGGGAGCGGCCTTCGCCGACCACGTTGTAATACCATTCCCAGGCCTCGGGATTGATCGGCTCGCCGACCGAGCCGAGCAGCCGCAGCGACGAACGCGACGAACGCTTCACGAAATCGTCTCCGGCGCCCATGAGCGCGCGGATCGCCGTCGGTGCGGTGTAGAAGATGTTGACCTTGTGCTTGTCGACCACCTCCCAGAAGCGGCCGGCATCCGGGAAGTTCGGCACGCCCTCGAACATCAGGGTCGTCGCGCGGTTGGCGAGCGGCCCGTAGACGATATAGGAGTGGCCGGTGACCCAGCCCACATCGGCCGTGCACCAGTAGATATCGCCGTCCTGGTAATCGAAGACGTACTTGTGCGTCATCGAGGCATAGACGAGGTAGCCGCCGGTGGTGTGCAGCACGCCCTTCGGCTTTCCGGTCGAACCCGACGTGTACAGGATGAACAGCGGATCTTCCGCCTTCATCTTTGCCGGCGGACAATCGCGCGGCACCGTCAGCACTTCCTTGTGGTACCAGATGTCGCGGCCCGGCGCCCAGCCGGTCTTGCCGCCGGTGCGGCGCACGACGAGGACCTTGTTGACGATGACGTGGTTCTTCGCGGCGATATCGATCGCCGTGTCCGTGTTTTCCTTGAGCGGGATCGGCTTGCCGCCGCGCACGCCTTCGTCACAGGTCACGACGAAGGTCGATTCGCAGTCGACGATGCGGCCGGCCAGCGCATCCGGCGAGAAGCCGCCGAAGACCACCGAATGGATGGCGCCGATGCGCGCGCAGGCGAGCATGGCATAGGCCGCTTCCGGGATCATCGGCATGTAGATGGTGACGCGATCGCCCTTCTTCACGCCATGCTTCTTCATCACATTCGCCATGCGGCAGACGTGTTCGTGAAGCTCGTTATAGGTGATCTTCTTGTCGATATACGGGTTGTCGCCTTCCCAGATGATGGCGATGTCGTCACCATGCGCCTTCAGGTGGCGGTCGATACAGTTATAGGAGACATTGGTGATGCCGTCCTCGAACCACTTGATCGAGACCTTGCCATTGAACGAGGTGTTCTTGACCTTCGTATAAGGCTTGAACCAGTCGATCCGCATGCCGTGCTTGTCCCAGAAACGCTCCGGGTTCTCGACGCTTTCGCGATACCATTTCTGATAGGTGTCGTTGTCGATCAGCGTACGGCTTTTTGCGGATTTCAGGACCGGATAGGTCTTTGCGAACATGGATGCCTCCTCACTGCGCATGCGCGGGACACCGCTTTTCCTCCGGCCCCGGCCATTCCGGCACCATTCATATCAGGTCAAATCCTTCCGGCAATTAGACAAAAGGTCATTTGTGCTTGAAGAATTGCATTTCTGAGACAGTGAGGTTATAGAGGGCCGAATTCCCGGAACATTGTGGTTTACGACCCACGGCCCGCGACCCCGGCGCGGACGGACAGAAGGACTATATGCATGGCTCAGCAGCTCCTCATGCCAAAAGCGACCGCGGTCTGGTTGGTCGACAACACGGCGCTGTCTTTCGAACAGATCGCGACATTCTGCAAACTGCACCCGCTCGAAGTGAAGGCCATCGCCGACGGCGAATCGGCCCAGGGCATCAAAGGTCTCGACCCGATCGCCACCGGCCAGCTCTCGCGCGACGAGATCGCCCGCGCGGAAGCCAATCCCGCCCACAAGCTGAAGCTTTCCGACCCGAAGGTCCGCGTTCCCGAATCCAAGCGCAAGGGCCCGCGTTACACGCCGGTTTCCAAGCGTCAGGATCGTCCCAATGCTATTCTCTGGCTGGTGCGCAACCATCCGGAACTGAAGGACGCCCAGATCTCGCGTCTCGTCGGCACCACCAAGTCGACGATCGAGCAGATCCGCGACCGCACCCACTGGAACTCGGCCAACCTGGCGCCGATGGACCCGGTGACGCTCGGCCTGTGCTCGCAGATCGACCTGGACCTGGAAGTCGAGCGCGCCTCCAAGGGCCGTCCGCTGCCGACCGCCGCCGAACTCGGCGCCACCCTCGAATCGGCCCAGGAAACGGAAAAGCTGCCCTACAGCACCGACCGCGAGGACGAGCAGGAAATCAACGCCGACGCCGTCTTCGCCAAGCTCAAGTCGCTGAAGTCGTCCACGCCGGACGAGGACGAAGACGACAATTTCTGAGCCGTCGTCAAATCGAAATGACAAACCGGTCGCCACAAGCGGCCGGTTTTTTTGTCTCCGGCACCTTCAGGCTCTGGCTGCCAACCGGCTTTCCATCTCAGCAGATCCTACGCCCTGAAAGAGCCTGGGCGATCTCGTCGAGAATCGCCGGGTCATCGATCGTTGCCGGCATCGTCCAATCCTGACCGGCGGCGATCTTCTGCATGGTGCCGCGCAGGATCTTGCCCGACCGGGTTTTCGGCAGCCGCTTCACGCAGATCGCCGTCTTGAAGGCGGCGACGGGGCCTATCCGCTCGCGCACCATCGCGACCACCTCCTGCTCCACCTCCGATGATTCACGTGAAACACCGCTCTTCAAAACGAGGAAGCCGACCGGGATCTGCCCTTTCACCGCGTCGGCCACGCCGATGACCGCACATTCGGCGACGTCTCGGTGGCTGGCGCAGATTTCCTCCATCGCCCCCGTCGAAAGGCGATGGCCGGCGACATTGATGATGTCGTCGGTGCGCGACATGATGAAAACGTAACCGTCCTCATCGACATAGCCGGCATCCGCCGTCTTGTAGTAGCCGGGAAACTCCGAAAGGCAGGCCTCGCGAAACCGCGCATCCGCGTTCCAGAATGTCGGAAGGCAGCCCGGGGGCAGGGGCAGCTTGATGGCGATGTTGCCGAGCGTGCCCGGCGCCACCGCGTGGCCGGCATCGTCGAGCACATGGAGCTCGTAGCCCGGCATCGGGACGGTAGGCGAGCCGTGTTTCACGGGCAGCCGGTCGAGACCGAGCGGATTGCCGACGATGGCCCAGCCGGTTTCCGTCTGCCACCAGTGATCGATGACGGGCACGCCGAGCACGGCCTCCGCCCAGCGCACCGTATCGGGATCGGCCCGCTCGCCTGCCAGGAACAGCGCCCGCAGGCCGGAGAGATCGTACCGTTTGACGAGAACACCATCCGGGTCTTCCTTGCGGATGGCGCGAAAGGCGGTGGGCGCGGTGAACAGCACCGAAACCCTGTATTCTTCCACCACGCGCCAGAAGGCGCCGGCATCCGGCGTGCCGACCGGCTTTCCCTCATAGAGCACCGTCGTGCTGCCGTTCAGCAGCGGCGCATAGACGATATAGGAATGGCCGACGACCCAGCCGATATCCGAGGCCGCCCAGTAGACCTCGCCGGGTTCGACGCCGTACAGCGCCCGCATCGTCCAGGCGAGCGCCACCATATGCCCGCCATTGTCGCGGATGACGCCCTTCGGCTGGCCGGTCGTGCCCGAGGTGTAGAGAATATAGAGCGGATCGGTTGCGGCCAGATTCGCACAGGGCACCGTCCGGCCCTGGGCCGCAACAAGCGCCGAACCGAGATCGACATCGCGCGCGGGATTAAGCTCGGCCGTCAGTTCCGGCCGTTGCAACACGAGGCATCGCACCGGCTTGTGCCGGGCCAGCCCGATGGCCGCATCCAGCAGCGGTTTATACGCCACCACCCGGTTCGGCTCGACGCCGCAGCTTGCCGAGACGACCAGCTTGGCCGACGAATCGTCGATGCGCGTTGCAAGCTCGCTTGCCGCAAAGCCGCCGAAGACCACGGAATGGATCGCACCGATGCGCGCGCAGGCCAGCATGGCGAACACGGCTTCCGGGATCATCGGCATATAGAGAATGATGCGGTCGCCCTTTTCCACCCCGTGATCGACGAGCACGGCCGCCATGGCGCTGACATTCGAAAGCAGGTCGTCGTAGCTGTAGATCGCCTTGCAGCCCGTCACCGGGCTGTCATAGATCAGCGCCACCTGGTCGCCGCGGCCGGCCGCGATATGGCGATCGACGCAATTGTGGCAGGTATTGCCGGTGGCATCGGGAAACCAGCGGCCATAGACACCTTGCCGCTCGTCGAAAATCGCATCCGGTGGCGTGAACCAGTCTATCACCCGCGCGGCCTCGGCCCAGTGACGCGTGTGATCGTCCTTCCACGCGCGATAAATCTCGGCATAGGTCTTTTGCATCGTCTTCTCCCACATGCCCGGCAGCGGCCGGTTCCTCCGAGAGGAAGAATAGGGGAGGGCGATACCGCCGCAAAGCCAGACCAAAGCCTGAGATGGGCGGCCGGAATGCCTTGACGCCGTTTTGTCAGCGCGTGCCGAAGATCGCCGAACCGACACGGACGCTGGTCGCGCCGAAGCCGATAGCAACCTCATAGTCGCCCGACATGCCCATCGACAGCCGGTCGAGGCTGCAGCGGGCAGCAAGCTTGGCCAGCAGGGCAAAATGCGGCCCGGGATTTTCATCCGCCGGCGGAATGCACATCAGACCCTCGATGGTCAGGCCCAGCTCCTCGCGGCAGAAGGTCACGAAAGAGAGGGTATCGTCAGGCGCGATGCCGGCCTTCTGGGGCTCGAGCCCCGTATTGACCTGCACATAGAGCCGCAGCGCCCGTCCCTGCCGCTTCATCTCGTCGGCGATGCTGCGCGCGATCTTTTCCCGGTCCACGGTCTCGATCACGTCGAACAGGGCAACGGCATCCGCGGTCTTGTTCGATTGCAGGGGACCGATCAGGTGCAACTCGATGCCTGCCGTCTGCGCGCGCAATTCCGGCCACTTGCCCTGTGCTTCCTGCACGCGGTTTTCGCCGAAAACGCGCTGCCCGGCTGCGATGGCGGGCCGGATCGCATCGGCATCGAAGGTCTTCGATACCGCGACCAGCGTGACCTGTTCGGGGTTGCGGCCAGCCTCGCTTGCGGCCTTGCGCACGCGGCTGCGCACCTCTTCGAGACGGTCCTCAAGTTCCATGATCATTCTCCATCGGCGAAGGCAGGCCGGGCGGATTTAAAGGGCAAATCTGCGGAAACGGCATGCGCGGGCATCCAGACCCCGGACCTAGCGAAAACGGCACGCCTTGCCAAGCGCCGCAAGCCCGGAAAACTTGACGCTTCGGTGGTTTCATGATGAAGGTCTCGACACCATATTCGCAGGGGCGAACCGCCCTCCAAGACTCCCAAAAGACTTCCGGAACATCAAAGACATGGCCACCGAACGTTACAACCCGCGCGATGCCGAACCCCGCTGGCAGGCAAAATGGAACGATGAAAACGTCTTCCTGACGGACAACGACGATCCGCGCGAGAAGTACTACGTCCTCGAGATGTTCCCCTATCCCTCCGGCCGCATCCATATGGGCCATGTGCGCAACTACGCGATGGGCGACGTCGTCGCTCGCTACAAGCGCGCGCGCGGTTATAACGTGCTGCATCCGATGGGCTGGGATGCCTTCGGCATGCCGGCCGAAAACGCCGCCATGCAGAACAAGGTCCACCCCAAGGGCTGGACCTACGAGAACATCGCGACCATGCGCGGCCAGCTGAAATCGATGGGCCTGTCGCTCGACTGGTCGCGCGAATTCGCCACCTGCGACGTCGAGTACTATCAGCGCCAGCAGCACCTCTTCCTGGATTTCCTGGAGAAGGGACTTGTCTACCGCAAGCAGTCCAAGGTGAACTGGGATCCGGTCGATCATACCGTTCTCGCCAACGAGCAGGTCATCGACGGCCGCGGCTGGCGGTCCGGCGCGCTGGTCGAACAGCGCGAGCTGACGCAGTGGTTCTTCCGCATCACCGATTTCAGCCAGGATCTGTTGGATTCGCTGGAGACGCTCGACCAGTGGCCGGAAAAGGTCCGCCTGATGCAGAGCAACTGGATCGGCCGCTCGGAAGGCATGCTGGTCCGCTGGGAAGTGGTCAAGGACGCAAAGCTGGCCGCCACGGCGCTCGCCGCCGAAGAACAGCTCTCGCCCGAAATCACCGTCTACACGACGCGCCCGGATACGCTGTTCGGCGCGTCCTTCATCGCGATTGCGGCCGACCACCCGTGGGCCAAGGCCGTTGCCGCGCAGAATCCGGCTATCGAAGCCTTTGCCGAGGAGTGCCGCCGCGCCGGCACATCGCTCGCTGCGCTGGAAACGGCCGAGAAGAAGGGCATCGACACCGGCATTCGCGTGCGCCATCCCTTCGACCCGGAATGGGAGCTGCCGGTCTACATCGCCAATTTCGTGCTGATGGACTACGGCACGGGCGCGATCTTCGGCTGCCCGTCCGGCGACCAGCGCGACCTGGATTTCGCCCGCAAATACGACCTGCCCGTCGTGCCCGTCGTCATGCCGAAGGGTGCGGACGCCGCCAGCTTCACCATTGGTGACGAAGCCTATGTCGGCGACGGCGTGATGATCAATTCGCGTTTCCTGGATGGTCTCGACACCAGGGAAGCCTTCGAGGAGGTCGCCAACCGCCTCAGCGCCGCCACGCTCGGCAATAGGCCGGTGGGCGAGCGCAAGGTGAATTTCCGCCTGCGCGACTGGGGCATTTCGCGCCAGCGCTACTGGGGCTGCCCGATCCCGATCATCCATTGCCAGGACTGCGGTGTGGTTCCCGTGCCGAAGGCCGACCTGCCGGTGAAACTGCCCGACGACGTGACCTTCGACAAGCCGGGCAACCCGCTCGATCGCCATCCGACCTGGCGTCACGTGGCCTGCCCGAATTGCGGCAAGGATGCACGCCGCGAGACCGACACGATGGACACCTTCGTCGATTCGTCCTGGTACTTCGCCCGCTTCACCGCGCCGTGGGAAAACAATCCGACCGATCCGGCGGCCGCCAATGCCTGGCTGCCGGTCGACCAGTATATCGGCGGCATCGAGCATGCGATCCTGCACCTGCTCTACTCGCGCTTCTTCACCCGCGCCATGCAGGCGACGGGCCATCTCGATCTCAAGGAACCCTTCAAGGGCCTCTTCACGCAGGGCATGGTGGTGCATGAAACCTACAGCCGCGGCGAGGGTGCCAAGCGCGAATGGGTGACGCCGGCCGAAATCCGCATCGAGGATATCGACGGCAAGCGGCGCGCGATCCACGTCGAATCCGGCGAAGAAGTCGCCATCGGCTCGATCGAGAAGATGTCGAAGTCCAAGAAGAACGTGGTCGACCCCGACGACATCATCGCCTCTTACGGCGCCGATACCGCCCGCTTCTTCATGCTGTCGGACTCGCCGCCGGATCGTGACGTGATCTGGTCGGAAGCCGGCGTCGAAGGCGCACATCGCTTCATTCAGCGCGTCTGGCGCCTGCTGTCCGAAGCCGCACCGGCCCTGAAGGCCGTGCAAGGCCGGCCGGGCGCTGAAGGCGAAGCACTGGCCGTATCGCAGGTCGCGCACCGCACGCTGAAGGCCGTCCAGGGCGACTACGACAAGCTTGCCTTCAACAAGGCGGTGGCCCGCATCTACGAATTCGTCAATGCGCTGGCCGCACCGCTGACCACGGCCGCCGCCGGCAAGGCCTCAGACGACCTCGTGGCTGCCCTGCGCGACGCCGTCGATATCCTGATCCGCATCGTCGCGCCGATGACGCCGCACCTTGCCGAGGAATGCTGGCGTGCCATCGGCGGCGAGGGCCTCATCGCCATGAGCGCGTGGCCGGAATACGAAGAGCGCCTGGTCGCCGAAAATGAAGTGACGCTGCCCGTGCAGATCAACGGCAAGAAGCGTGCGGATTTGACAATCAGCCGCGACGCAGACCAGAGTGCGGTCGAGGCCGCGGTTCTGACCATAGAGGCGGTCCAGGCCGCTCTTGCCGGCCAGCGCCCGAAGAAGATCATCGTCGTACCGCAGAGGATCGTGAATGTTGTTGTCTAACGGAACCGGTTTCTCGCGGCTTGGAAAGACCATCGCGGGTGTCCTGCTTCTGGCCGCCGTCGCCGGCTGCCAGGTGCGTCCCCTCTACTCCACGGCAAGCGGCACGGAAGGCAAGCTTGCATCGGTGTCGATCCCGGAGATCAACAACCGCGTCGGGCAGCAGGTTCGCAACGACCTGATCTTCCTCTTCGCCGGCGGCGCGGGCGAGCCGCAGAATGCGGCCTACCGGCTCAACCTCGGCGTCACCGCGGGAACCGGTGGCGTGCTCAACGACCCCGCGACCGACACGATGCGCGCGGGCCGCACGACCGTTTCGGGAACCTTCACCCTGGTGAAGGTCGATACGGGCGAAACGGTCACCTCCGGAAAGCGCTCCGCAATCGCTCTCGTCGACTTCCCCCGGCAGGAGTTCGCCAAGCTCCGCGCCATTCGCGACGCGGAAAACCGCGCCGCCCGCGAGCTTGCCGAGCTGATCCGCGCCGACGTCGCCACGGCGCTCAGCCGTCGCTGATCTGTCATGGCGGAAGTGAAGTCGCACGAATTCGACGCCTTCCTGAAACGGAAGCCGTTGCCCGTGCGGCTTTTTCTGATCTACGGCCCCGACAGGGGTTTGGTGTCCGAGCGGGCGGCGGCAATCGCGGCCGCCAGCGGCGTTGATCTCGATGACGCCTTTTCCGTCGTGAAGCTCGATGCGGGCGAAATCGGCAACCAGCCGGGACGCCTGATGGACGAGATGAACGCCATCGGCCTTTTCGGCGGCGAACGTCTCGTCTGGGTCCGCAATGCCGCAAGCGAAAAGGGCGTCGCCGACGCCATCGATATGCTGGCCAGCGCATCCCCCGGTCCGTCGACACTCATCGTCGAGGCTAGTGACCTCAAAAAAGGTTCGGCCCTGCGGAAGGCGGCGGAAGCCGCATCCCAGGCCGTTGCGATCCCGTGTTATGCCGATGACGGACGCGCGCTTCAGGCACTGATCGATCAGGAGCTTGCGGCAGAGGGCCTTCGTATCGCGCCCGCCGCACGCCAGCGACTCGTTGAAACGATCGGCGGCGACCGGCTGGCCTCCCGCAATGAACTGCGCAAGCTCGCGCTCTACTGCCGCGGACGCGAGCTCATTGAGGAGCAGGATGTCGAGGAGATCGTCGGAGATGCCAGCGCCATCTCCACGGATGACGCGATCGATGCCATCCTCAAGGGCGACAAGGACGGTTTTCTCCACGCGATCCAGAAGATCGTGACGTCGAAAACGCCCATCTTCCTCGTGCTGCAGGGCTGCCTCAGGCAGTTCCAGCTGCTGGAACTGATGCGTGCGGAAATGGACGAGAAACGGGCACCGGCCGCCCAGGCCATGGCAACGCTCGGCCGCCATCTGCATTTCCGGCGCAAGCCGATCGTGGAAAATGCGCTGAAGACATGGGCGTCACCCGCAATCCGGCGTGAAACGCAGCGCCTGCAGGCCGCCATTCTGCAAAGCCGGCAGCGGCCGGCCCTGGAAGACACCATCGCCATGCAGACCCTGCTGGCGACGGTGCTGCAATCCGCACGGCGCTGAATCCGGCTAAAGAAGTTACCGGCGCTCCAGAAGCCGGCAGATTTCCTCGAGCTGCTCCAGCGTCTTGTAGGAAATCTTCAGGTGTCCGCCATTGCCCTTGTGGTTGACGGTCACGTCGAGGCCCAGGACGTCCGACAGCGTGCGTTCCAGCGCCAGCGTATCGGCGTCCTTCTCGTCCTTGCGCGGCGCCTGGCCGTGGTTCGGATCGTTCTGCGACTTGATATCGTTTTGCGCCAGACGCTCGGCATCGCGCACCGACATGCCCTTGGCGACAATCGTCCGGGCGAGCGCGACCGGGTCGGAGGTCGGGACAAGCGCGCGCGCATGACCGGCCGAAATCGTGCCCGACGCCAGCATATCCCTAACAGGATCTGGCAGTTTCAACAGGCGAAGGCTGTTCGCCACATGACTGCGGCTCTTGCCGATGATTTCGCCGAGGTCGTTCTGCGTATAACCGTGATCGGCGATCAACAGCTCGTAGCCCATCGCTTCT
This sequence comes from Shinella oryzae, assembly GCF_023038235.1. Classification (NCBI taxonomy): domain Bacteria; kingdom Pseudomonadati; phylum Pseudomonadota; class Alphaproteobacteria; order Hyphomicrobiales; family Rhizobiaceae; genus Shinella; species Shinella oryzae. The sequence continues at coordinate 3,054,767 of NZ_CP081987.1, forward strand.
TCAAGCGGGTTGAGATCGGAACGCTGCACGTTCTCGACGATGGCGATTTCCAGCGCCGTACGGTCATCGACGTCGCGAATGATGACAGGAATATCCGTGAGGCCTGCAAGCTGCGCCGCCCGCCAGCGCCGCTCACCGGCAATGATCTCGTAGCGATTGTCGGATGTGGTGCGCACGACGACCGGCTGGACGATGCCGTGCTGGCGGATCGAGGACGCAAGATCCTGAAGTTCCGACTCGTCGAAGTACCGGCGCGGATTGCGAGGGTTGCGCCCGACAAACTCGATGGGGACGAGCCGGTCGGGATTCACCGATGGCGCAGCGCCGATCTCGGCGGCCGGAATCTGGTCCATCTCGCCGATCAGGGCCGCAAGTCCGCGGCCAAGCCGCCTCTTTGAGTTGTCTTCATTCATCGATTCTACTCACAGATACGGATTTCAGGCCGCCTTGCGCTGCCTTTCACGCTGGATGACCTCGGAAGCGAGCTGAAGGTAAGCCTGGCTTCCGGCGCATTTGAGATCGTAAAGAATGGCCGGTTTACCATAGGACGGCGCTTCCGACACCCGCACGTTCCGGGGAATGAGCGTGTGGTAGACCTTTTCGCCGAGATGGGTGCGCACATCGTTGACGACCTGCTGCGCCAGATTGTTGCGCGAATCGAACATGGTCAGCACGATTCCCTGGATATCGAGGCGCGGATTGACCGTACGACGCACCTGATCGACGGTCTCCAGCAGCTGGCTCAAACCTTCTAACGCGAAGAACTCGCATTGCAGCGGCACCAGAACGGAATGCGCCGCGGCAAGCGCGTTCATCGTGAGAAGATTGAAGGACGGCGGACAATCGACCAGGACGTAAGAGTAAGCCATCGCATCGGCCGATGCCAGCGCGCGCTTGAGGCGGAACACCCGATCATTCTGCTGCGCGATCTCCATCTCGATACCGAGCAGGTCCATGGTCGACGGAATGATCGAGAGATTCGGTACCGCTGTCGCCAACGCCGTTTCCGCCACACCGTGGCTGCCGACGAGAAGATCGTAGGACGAAAGTTCGCGATTGCGCCGGTCGATGCCGAGACCCGTGCTGGCATTGCCCTGAGGATCAAGGTCGACGATCAGAACCCGTTCGCCGATGGCGGCGAGGGCGGTCGCCAGATTGATGGCCGTCGTCGTCTTGCCGACGCCACCCTTCTGGTTTGCAATGGTGATGATCCGGTTCTTATCGCCTATCATGGACGCTGCCAGTCTCACTGAGGTTGTCGCGAAAGCTTTGCGATTTCGAGCACGACAGAATCCGGCTCGACCACACTGGCATGTTTTATCAGATCGAATCTCCAGCGACCAAGCGCTTTATCGACCTCGCGCTGGTAATCCCGGCCTTTGTGCAGAAAAAATCTGAGATCGGGATTTCGTTCGGCCCAGGGCAAACCGAATTCGAACAGCAAATCGAGATCAGCGAGGGCACGCGCGGAAATGGTGTCGCAATGCTCGATGACAGCAGGTGCCTGCTCGATGCGGATGGCATGAACGGAAGCGCGGGCGCCCGTTTCCAGGATCGCAGTCCGCAGGAATGCCGCCTTTTTTTTGTTGCTCTCAACGAGATGCACCCATCCGTCACCGATTCCGGCCAACAGGATGCCTGTGACAATCCCCGGAAAGCCGCCTCCGCTGCCGAGATCGGCCCATATCCGTGCGCCCGGTCGAAGGGCGTAAATCTGAGCGCTATCGACGATATGGCGGTTCCAGAGCTCCGACAGGGTGGAGGGCGCGACGAGATTGATCGCTTTCGCCCATTTCTGAAACAGCGCGACAAAGATCGTCAGACGCTCTTCAGTTTCACGTGAAACATCGAGATCGCGCAAAAGCCGGGGAAGTGCAGTCATGTCTTCGCAATTCTTTGCGCCGGTTCTGTACCGAGGCGTTTGAGATAGGCAAGCAGGAGGGTGAGCGCGGCGGGGGTAACGCCATCCACGCGGGCCGCCTGCGCTAAGTTGGCAGGCCGCGCAACCGTCAGCTTTTGACGCAGCTCGATGGAGAGGCCCGGCAGCGTGTTGAAGTCGAAATCATCCGGAATCTGCCGCTGCTCCTCGCGGCGCGCTTCTGAAATATCCGCTTCCTGCCGGTTCATATAGACTGCATAAGCCGCCTCGATTTCAACCGCCTCGGAAACGCGAGCAGGCACATCGGCAAGCGCTTCGGGCCAGACGGCCGCAAGGCGCGCATAATCGATGTCAGGATAGGCGAGAAGCTCATAGGCGCTGCGCCGCACGCCGTCCTGGTTCAGGCGGATGCCTTGGGCACCAGCTTCATTTGGGGACAGCTTCAGCGCATGCAACGTCTCGCGTAATGCCTGAATCGCATCGGACCAGGCCGAGAAACGGGCCGCCCGCTCGCGACCGACGATACAAAGATCGATCCCAAGCGGCGTCAGACGCACATCCGCATTGTCCGCGCGCAGGGAGAGGCGATACTCTGCCCGCGAGGTAAACATGCGATAGGGCTCCGTGACGCCGCGCGAGGTCAGGTCGTCGATCATCACGCCGATATAGCTGTCCGTCCGGCTGAAGACGTGCCCGTCGCGACCGGCGGCCCGGCGCGCGGCGTTCAGCCCCGCAACGAGACCCTGCGCCGCGGCTTCCTCATATCCGGTCGTGCCATTGATCTGGCCGGCAAGAAAAAGACCTTCTTGGCGCTTCACTTCCAGCGTCGGAGAAAGTTCTCGCGGATCGACATGGTCGTATTCGATGGCATAACCCGGCTGGAGGATGGTAACGGTCTCAAGCCCGGGTATCGTATGGATGAACGCGGCTTGGACGTCCGCCGGGAGCGATGTCGAAATACCGTTGGGATACACCGTGGGATCATCCAGCCCTTCCGGCTCCAGAAAGATCTGGTGCCCGTCCCGCTCGCCGAATTTGACGATCTTGTCCTCAATCGACGGGCAGTACCGCGGCCCAACGCCCTCGATCTGGCCGGAATACATGGCGGATTTGCCGATATTCTCTTCGATGATGCGATGCGTCGCTGATGTCGTGCGCGTGACGCCGCATTCGATCTGCGGCGTTGTGATCCGGTCCGTCATAAAGGAGAAGGGAACGGGATCTGCATCGGCTGCCTGGCGACCGACCGCCGCCCAGTCGATGGTGCGCCCATCCAGCCGCGCTGGCGTTCCGGTCTTCAGGCGCCCCAGAGCAAGACCCAGACGTTCGAAGGTCGCCGATAAACCAAGGGATGGGGCTTCGCCCACGCGCCCCGCCGGAATCTTTTCGTTCCCGATATGAATGAGCCCGCGCAGGAAGGTGCCGGTGGTGACCACCACGGCACGACAGGATAGGGACCGTTCGTCTTTGAGGGTCAGCCCAGCGACGCGTCCCTGATCAAGGACGATATCGAAGGCGTCGCCCTCGATAATATCAAGATTTGCAATGGAAGTGGCTTCGGCCTGCATGGCTTCGCGATACAGCTTCCGGTCCGCTTGGGTGCGCGGTCCGCGGACAGCCGGGCCCTTACGACGGTTCAGCAAGCGGAACTGAATACCCGCCTTGTCCGCGACGCGGCCCATCAGCCCATCGAGCGCGTCGATCTCCCTGACAAGATGCCCTTTGCCAAGGCCGCCAATGGCCGGGTTACAGGACATCACGCCAATCGTGTTCGCCTTGTGCGTGACCAGTGCGGTCGAAGCGCCGAAACGCGCTGACGCCGCGGCCGCTTCCATGCCCGCATGCCCACCGCCGATAACGATGACGTCGTAATGATCTTTTGTGGTCATGGTTCATCCACCTGTTTCACGTGAAACGCGTCGCACGACTCGTAGACGTTGTATTGTTTCACGTGAATCATTTTCCTATACAAAATTCCGAGAAGATCACGTCAAGAAGATTCTCGACATCGACCCGGCCCGTGATCCGTCCGAGGGCCTGACCCGCCAAACGCAGATGTTCTGCCTGGATATCGAGACCCGCTGACGCATTCTCCATAGCCGCCTGGATATGCTGCCGGCAGGCTACAAGACCGTCCCTGTGTCGCGCGCGTGTCGGCAAGGCCAAAGCGTTCCCGACTTCGAGCGTCGGTAGATAAGCTCTGATCAGCTCGATCAGGTCATCGATACCGTCACCGGACTTGGTCGAGATCATAACATCGATCGCACCTTGCGGCAAAGTCTCGCCAAAAATGTCCGATTTGCTTCGAATGCGTAGAAAAGGTCCGCTGTAGCTCCCCAGGAAGTCTGCCGCATCCGTCACATCATCGTCGGAAAGCAGAAGGACCAAATCTGCCTGTTGAAGCGAAAGTTGGGTACGCCGAATACCCTCGCGCTCCACCACATCATCCGTCTCCCGCAAACCCGCGGTGTCGTAGAGACGAACCGCATAACCGCCGATATCGAGATCGACATGCAGAACATCACGCGTCGTGCCGGGGACATCGGTTACAATAGCGACGTCACGCCGTGCGAGATAATTGAGAAGGCTCGATTTCCCGGCATTGGGCGGGCCCGCAATCACGACTTTCAGGCCGTCTCGGACAATCTCGCCCGCGCGCGCGCCGTCGGTATGGTTAAGGATGTCTTGCGACAAGGCGCGCATATCCGACCATACGGACGCAGCGACGGAACCGGGCACATCGTCTTCATCTGCGAAATCGAGTTCTGCTTCGATCATCGCGCGCGCATGCGTCAATCGTTTCGCCCACGAATCGTACAGGCGCGACAGGCCGCCAGACGCCTGCTCCGCTGCCAAACGACGCTGCATTTCGGTCTCGGCGGTGATCAGGTCCGCCAAACCCTCGACTTCGACAAGGTCCATGCGACCGTTCAGGAAGGCGCGGCGTGAGAACTCACCGGCCTCTGCCGGACGCAGACCGTCGATAGCGCCCAAGGCAGCAAGCACGGCGGCGACGGTCGCGCGCCCGCCGTGAATTTGCAGTTCCGCACAATCCTCGCCGGAAAATGAGTGGGGCCCCGGGAAGAACAACACGATTCCCTGGTCGATCACATCACCGTTGCGGTCCCGAATCGATCGCAACGAGGCCCGGCGCTCAGGGGGCACTGCGCCGCAAAGCTGCGCCACCGCGGTGCGGCAATCCGGTCCGCTGATGCGGATGACCGCAACACCGGAGGGTAAGCCGCCGCTCGACAGCGCAAAAATGGTTCCAGCACGCATCTAAGCTATTCCGGATACGAATCGAAAAAGTTCGTTTCGGTCGAGAATCAATATGGTCTCAAACAAAAATGGCCCCGCACGAGGGCGGGACCATCGGATATTTTTACCCGAACGATGATCAGGTATTCATCGAGTCGAAGAAATCGCCGTTGTTCTTCGTCTGCTTCAGCTTGTCGATTAGGAACTCGATCGCGTCGGTGGTGCCCATCGGCGCAAGGATGCGGCGCAGCACGAAGATCTTCTGGAGATCCTGGCGCGGGACGAGCAGGTCTTCCTTGCGGGTACCGGACTTGAGGATGTCCATGGCCGGGAAGATGCGCTTGTCTGCGACCTTGCGATCCAGCACGATTTCCGAGTTGCCGGTGCCCTTGAACTCTTCGAAGATGACTTCGTCCATGCGGCTGCCGGTATCGATCAGCGCCGTCGCGATGATCGTCAGCGAGCCGCCCTCTTCGATATTGCGCGCCGCACCGAAGAAGCGCTTCGGGCGCTGCAGGGCATTGGCATCCACACCGCCGGTCAGGACCTTACCGGACGACGGAACGACCGTGTTGTAGGCGCGGCCGAGACGGGTGATCGAATCGAGCAGGATGACGACGTCACGGCCATGTTCGACGAGACGCTTGGCCTTCTCGATGACCATTTCGGCGACCTGCACGTGGCGCGTCGCCGGTTCGTCGAAGGTGGAGGAAACCACTTCGCCCTTCACCGAACGCTGCATGTCCGTCACTTCTTCCGGACGCTCGTCGATCAGCAGGACGATGAGATAACATTCCGGATGGTTGGCGGTGATCGAATGGGCGATGTTCTGCAGCAGAACGGTCTTACCCGTGCGCGGCGGCGCGACGATCAGGCCGCGCTGGCCCTTGCCGAGCGGCGCCACGAGGTCGATGACGCGGGGGGAGAGGTCCTTGGACGTCGGGATGTCCAGTTCCATCTTGAAGCGCTCGTTCGGATAGAGCGGCGTCAGGTTGTCGAAATGGACCTTGTGGCGGATCTTCTCCGGGTCGTCGAAGTTGATCGTGTTGACCTTGAGCAGGGCGAAGTAGCGCTCGCCTTCCTTGGGGCCGCGGATCGGACCCTCGACCGTGTCGCCGGTCTTCAGCGAGAAGCGGCGGATCTGCGACGGCGAGATGTAGATGTCGTCGGGGCCCGGCAGGTAGTTCGCATTGGCCGACCGCAGGAAGCCGAAACCGTCCTGCAGCACTTCCACGACGCCTTCGCCAATGATTTCCACATCCTGGGAGGCCAGCATCTTGAGGATGGCAAACATCAGTTCCTGCTTGCGCATCGTGCTCGCGTTCTCGACCTCGAGCGATTCGGCAAAAGCAAGGAGGTCGGTTGGAGTCTTGTTCTTGAGGTCTTGTAGCTTCATTTCGGCCATGAATGGTCCATGCTGCGGGTCATCGGGATGGAAAAAGGCGTGCGGGTCAAGGACGAACTGCGAGGGGAAGGATGCAGTTCACTGAACGAATACACATGCCACGAAAGATGAGATGCGCGGAAAATAGCGGTTCCGGCCCCTGCTCGCAAGGGGGCTTTGGAATTTCGTCCGATTTGTCGCGGCGGCTCACAAAGGTTTGACGACGACCATGATCACGATGAGGACCATCAGCACCGCCGGCACCTCGTTCCACAGGCGCCATTGCCGGCCGGTCCTGCGGTTCCTGTCCTCGGCGAAGGCCTTGACGGCGCGGCCGTAGAATTGATGCACGCCGGTCAAAAGCACCACGAAAGCGAGCTTGGCATGCAGCCAACCGCCCTGGAAGCCGTAGACCGACCAGGCGAGATAGAGACCGAGCAACCAGGAAAGCGCCATGGCCGGCCGCATGATCGTGCCGAAAAGCCGCTGCTCCATCACCTTGAACGTCTCCGATTGCGGGGAACCGGCACGCGCATCCGTGTGATAGACGAACAGGCGCGGCAAGTAGAGCAGGCCGGCCATCCAGGAAATCACCGCCACGATGTGCAGCGCCTTGATCCAGAGATAGAGATCGTCGGGCGGAAAGAGCACCAGCAGGCCGGCCACGAGGACGAAGACGGTCAGGGCTGCGGCGGCGCGAATCCGTGCGCGGCGTCCCGCATCGTCCCCCGTCTGCCTGTCGGTCACCGAACGTCTCCCCGCACCCGCGCCACCAGCCGCGTCACGTTTTCCGGATCGGCCTGCGGCGTGATGCCGTGGCCGAGATTGAAGATCAGGGGCCCATTGCCGAGCGCCTGGAGAATGGCATCGATACCCTCGTCGAGCGCGTTTCCGCCGGCCACCACCCGCATCGGATCGAGATTGCCCTGAACGGGTCCCTCCTTCTGCAGGTCCGCCGCGAAGGACAGCGGAACCGACCAGTCGAGACCGATCGCGTCCGCACCGGTCTGCTGGCGATAGGTCTTCAGGAGCAGGCCCGCGCCCTTGGCAAAGGCGATGACCTTGGCATGCGGCCGCCGCGCCTTGACCGACTGGATGATACGCCGCACGGGCCGGATGGCATAGTCGGCAAATTCCTTTTCACCGAGAACGCCGGCCCAGGAATCGAAGATCTGAACGGCATCCGCTCCCGCATCGATCTGCGCCACCAGGTAATCGGCGGAGAGATCGGCAAGCAGATCGAGCAGATGCGCGAAGGCCTTCGGTTCTCGATAGGCGAACAGCCGCGCCGGCGCTTGGTCGGGCGTGCCGTGTCCGGCGATCATGTAGGTCGCAACGGTCCAGGGCGCGCCACAGAAGCCGAGTAGGGCGGTTTCATCGGGAAGGGCGTGGCGGATGCGGCTCACCGCTTCGATGACCGGCGTGAGGTGCTGCTGCACGCCGTCCTGCTTCAGGGCGAAGATGCCGTCGGTATCGATCGGATCGAGACGCGGTCCGTGGCCCTCTTCGAAGCGGACATTCCGATCGAGCGCATCGGGAATGACGAGGATGTCGGAAAACAGGATCGCCGCATCGAAGCCATAGCGGCGGATCGGCTGGAGCGTGACTTCGGTGGCCAGCTCCGGCGAATAACAGAGATCGAGGAAACTTCCGGCCGCTGCGCGCGTTGCACGGTATTCCGGCAGGTAACGGCCGGCCTGACGCATGAGCCACAGGGGAGGAGGGGAAATCGTCTTCCCATTCAGGACATCGACGATCTTCCGGCTTTTCACAGACACCTCAAGGGTTCTCCCAATCAAGAAATAATCTCTTTAAAGAGGTTTCTATTTCTTAGAGTCGGTGACTATCAAGGATTAAATCCCGTCCACACAAAGCCAGCGGCTGCGGTTGTGGCCGGGACAAAGCAATCTGCGAAAGCGGATTGTGGATGCAAAACGCGGAAAAGCCGATTCGCTCTTTGGAATCAAACGGATTGCCGAGGCCTCCAAAACCGCATGTCTGTGGACAGGCTGTGGGCAACAGCGACACTATGCCATGGCCGTGAGTCTTATCCACATGCCGTTTCGCGCCGTCTCCCGCCGATCGCCAATTGTGGACAAGTCGGCACTTATCCTCTTGCCTCCGCCCGCCGGCCGTTCTTAGCTCCGCTTTGTCCCGCGTCATCAACAGGGGGCGGAGGATAATGTGGACAGCACCAAGAACTACTTTCATTTGCACCTGATTTCGGACTCGACGGGCGAAACGCTGATTGCCGCGGGCCGGGCTGCCGCCGCGCAATTCCAGTCTTCCCAGGCGCTGGAGCATGTCTATCCGCTGATTCGCAATCGCAAGCAGCTCATGCCGGTGCTCGAGGCCATCGACGGCGCCCCCGGCATCGTGCTCTACACCGTCGTCGACCGCGAGCTTTCGGAAATCATCGACCAGCGCTGCCGGGAAATGGGCGTGCCCTGTGTCTCCGTGCTGGAGCCGGTGATCGATCTCTTCCAGTCCTATCTCGGCGCCCCGTCGCGCCGTCGCGTCGGGGCGCAGCATGTGATGAACGCGGATTATTTCGCGCGCATCGATGCGTTGAACTTCACGATGGACCATGACGACGGACAGCTTCCGCTCGATCTGGAAGAGGCCGATGTCATTCTCATCGGCATCAGCCGCACGTCGAAGACGCCGACCAGCATCTATCTGGCGAACAGGGGCATCAAGACGGCCAATGTGCCGATCGTGCTCGGCGTGCCGCTGCCCGAGCGCCTGTCGGAGGCCAGGCGGCCGTTGATCGTCGGCCTCATCGCCACCACCGACCGGATCGCCCAGGTGCGGCAGAACCGGGTGCTCGGCCAGACCCAGGATTTTCGCGGTGACGACTATATCGACCGCGCGCAGATTTCCGAGGAACTGAAGTACGCTCGGGCGATCTGTGCCCGCAACAACTGGCCCGTCATCGATGTCACGCGCCGTTCGATCGAGGAAACGGCCGCCGCCATCGTTGCTCTTCGTCCCAAGCTTCGGTAACGCGGAGGGGTAACGGGAGATTGCCATGACGCCGCCACTCATCCTTGCTTCACAAAGCCCCTTCCGCCGCATGTTGATGGAGAATGCCGGCCTTGCCTTTACGGCCGAGGCCGCGACCATCGACGAGCGCGCCGCCGAAGCAGCGCTGGCCGCAAGCAATCCGACGCCGCAGGCGATTGCCGAGGCGCTTGCCGTCGAAAAGGCGCGCGACGTGTCCGGCCGCAACCCCGGCGCACTGGTCATCGGCTCGGACCAGACGCTTTCGCTGGAAGGCCGCGTGTTTCACAAGCCTGCTGATATGGCGGAAGCGAAGTCGCATCTCGCCGCCATGTCCGGACGCACCCATTCTCTGAACTGCGGCATTGCGCTTGTGCAGGACGGGACGGTGCTGTGGCGTCACGTGTCCGTCGCCCATCTTACGATGCGGCCGCTGTCGTCCGATTTCATCGACCGCCATCTCGCGCGCGTCGGAACCCGCGTTCTGGCCAGCGTCGGCGCCTACCAGCTGGAGGGGGAGGGCGTGCAGCTCTTCGAGCGTATCGAGGGCGATTACTTCACGATCCTCGGCCTGCCGCTTCTTCCCTTGCTGGCTAAACTTCGCGATCTGGATGCCATCGATGCATGATTCACGTGAAACATTCCCCCGCCGCGCCTTCGTCACGGGCTATCCGGTCAAACATTCGCGATCGCCCTTGATCCACGGCCACTGGCTGGAAAGGCTTGGCCTTGCGGGAAATTATACGCGCCAGGAGGTCGACCCAGCTGAGTTCGCCGGCTTCATATCAAGGCTCAAGAGCGGTGAATCCGGCTTCATCGGGGGGAATGTCACCATCCCGCACAAGGAGCTGGCCTTCCAGCTGGCCGACAGGCCGGATGCCCTGAGCGAGGAGCTCGGCGCGGCCAACACACTCTGGCTCGACGAGGGAGAGCTTCACGCCACCAATACGGATGGCTACGGCTTCCTGGCCAATCTCGATGCGCTGGCGCCGGGCTGGGATAGGACGGAGCGTGCCGTGGTTCTGGGCGCCGGCGGTGCGAGCCGGGCGATCATCCAGGCGGTGCGCGATCGCGGCGTGGGGGAAATCCATGTGCTGAACCGCACCGTACCCCGCGCCCGTGAACTGGCCGACCGGTTCGGGCCGCGGGTTCATGCGCATGCCATGGATGCGCTGGCCGAAGTCTTGAGCGGGGCAGGGCTTTTTATCAACACCACGTCGCTCGGCATGGAAGGAGAGCCGGCGCCGGATTTCGATTTCTCGCCGCTGGCGCCCGGCGCGGTCGTGACGGATATCGTCTACGTGCCGCTCGTCACGCCGATCCTGCACCAGGCGCAGGAACAGGGCTTCGCGACGGTGGACGGTCTCGGCATGCTGCTGCACCAGGCGGTTCCGGGTTTCGAGAAATGGTTCGGCGTTCGCCCTGAGGTCGACGCGGCGCTGCGCGCCGTCGTGCTGGCCGACATGGATGCGCACTGATGATCGTGTTGGGATTGACCGGATCGATCGGCACGGGAAAGTCGACGACGGCTGCGATGTTCCGTGATCTGGATATCCCCGTGCATGACGCGGACGCGACCGTGCACGACCTCTATCGGGGGGAGGCGGTGCTGCCGGTGGCGGCGCGCTTTCCCGAGGCGCTGAAGGAAGGCGTCATCGACCGCAAGGCGCTGTCGGCCATTCTCGCCGAAGCGCCGGACGGATTTCGCGACCTGGAGGCGATCATCCATCCGCTGGTGCGGGCGCGTGAGGCGGCGTTTCTCGCCCGTGAGCGGGAGAAGGGCGAGCCTCTCGTCGTGCTCGATATCCCGCTGCTCTACGAAACCGGCGGCGAAACGCGGGTGGACAAGGTGGTCGTCGTGACCTGCGATCCACAGACGCAGCGTGCGCGTGTCCTGGCCCGCCCGGGCATGACAGAGGAAAAATTCGAACTGATCCTGTCGCGCCAGATGCCGGACGCGGAGAAGCGCCGGCGGGCCGATTTCATCATCGATACGGGCCGGGGGCTTGAAGCGGCGCGCAAACAGGTGGAAGAGGTGATTGCGGAACTCACATCCCCGATGTGAATCGCCTGTGCGCATGAGGCGCGGCCAGGACTTTGAAAGGACGACGGACGGATGCGCGAGATCATCTTCGACACGGAAACCACCGGCCTCGACAACAAGCTCGACCGCATCATCGAAATCGGTGGCGTTGAGCTGGAGAACCATTTTCCGACCGGCCGCACGCTGCACATCTTCATCAATCCGGGCGATCGCAAGGTTCATCCGGATGCGCTTGCCGTGCACGGCATCACCGATGAGTTCCTGAAGGACAAGAAGCCGTTCGCCGAGGTGGCGGACGAGATCACCACGTTCTTCGCGGGAGCCCGCTGGGTGGCGCACAATGCCAATTTCGACATGGGCTTCATCAACGCCGAATTCGAGCGGCTCGGCATGCCGCCCATCTCCATGGAATATGTGACGGACACGCTGGCGCTGGCCCGTCGCAAGCACCCGATGGGGCCCAACTCGCTGGATGCGCTTTGCCGGCGCTACGGCATCGACAATTCGCACCGTACGAAGCACGGCGCACTCCTCGACTCCGAACTTCTCGCTGAAGTCTATATCGAGATGATCGGCGGCCGGCAGGCGGCGCTCGGTCTCGGCACCGCCGAGAACGGCCGCAAGACCCTGGTCGAAGCGGACGACGAGATTATCCAGCCGCTCGGCATACGGCCCAGGCCCCTTGCGCCCCGCCTTTCTGACGAGGAGCGCGCCGCCCATGCCGCCATGGTGGAGAAGATGGGCGCGAAGGCCATCTGGGACAGATACGGCGATTGAATCCGGCTCATGACCGATAAAGTAAAACGCCCGGCCACATGGTGACCGGGCGTTTTCGTGTGCGTGTGGTTCGGCCGCTTAGTTCGGCTGGACCTTTGCCTTGACCTGTTCTTCGGCCATGCGCTGGGCGAACATCTGCGCGAAATCGATCGGGTCGATCATCAGCGGCGGGAAGCCGCCGTTGCGGGTGGCGTCGGAAATGATCTGGCGGGCGAAGGGGAAGAGCAGGCGCGGGCACTCGATGAAGAGAACCGGCAGCATGTGCTCCTGCGGGAAGCCCGTGATGCGGAACACGCCTCCGTAGGACAGTTCGGCGTTGAACAGCACCTTGTCGCCGTCCTTGGCTTCGGCGTTCAGCGAAAGCACGACGTCGAAATCGGATTCGGCCAGCGGGTTGGCGTTGACATTGACGCTGATATTGATCGCAGGGGCCTTGTCGCGGGCCTGGAGCGAGCGCGGGGCACCCGGATTTTCGAAGGAGAAGTCCTTCACATACTGCGCAAGGATGTTGAGCGAGGGGTTCGCGGCGTCGTTCTGGGTGGCTGCGTCAGTCATGGAAATATCCTCGGGGACTCTGGAAAGTCAGGCCATCTAGCATTTCGGCCATAGGCTTACAACCCTCGGCTCAAGGCCGGCCGTCGCGATGGAAGTCGTCCCGGTCGAGATCGATGGTCCGGTCCGGTCCGGTTTGCGGACGCGATCCACCCTGCATGTTGCCGATATCCACCACAACCATGTTGCGCATCAGCCGGTTCCACAAAAAGGTCCGCACGGGCGGAAGAAACAGCGCCAGCCCGACGATATCGGTCAGGAAGCCGGGAATGATGAAGAGGATGCCGGCAATCAGGATCATCGCGGCGTCGAGCAGTTCCTTGCCGGGCGCGCGGCCCTGCCGGCCGGACTGGCGGATGCGCGCCAGCACGCCGAACCCCTGTATGCGCATCAGCACGATACCGGCCACGCCGGAGAGCACGACGAGCCCGAGCGTGGGCATCAGTCCGATCCGCCGTCCGACAAGGATGAAGCAGGCGATTTCCGCCAGCGGCAAGAGAAGAAAGAAGAACGCAAAGAGAAGTCTCAACATGGTCTCCAGTGTCGCATAGATTTCCGTCAGCCGATACCGCGTGCAGATGGCCGGCGCATTCACGTCATCGCCATTTGAATGATCCGCCGTTGCGGACTATATGGGGAAGATAACTAAAAACAGGAACCGGCAGCGGATCGATAATGGGCTCATTCGACTTTGTAACGATTTTCTTCCTCGTGGCTGCGGTGGTGATCTTTCTCCAGTTGCGCAGTGTGCTCGGCCGCCGCACCGGTAACGAGCGCCCGCCGTTCGATCCCTATTCCAAGCGGGAAGGCGTGGAGCCGGCTGATTCGGCCGATCGCGGCAAGGTCGTCACCCTGCCGCGGCGGGATCTCGATGAGGATGAAAATCCCTATGCCGCGATCGATGCCTATGCCGCCCCCGGCACGCCGCTCAACGAGTCGCTGCGCGCACTCGCCAAGACCGACCCGTCCTTCGAGCCGAAGAAATTTATCGACGGCGCGCGCATGGCCTATGAGATGATCGTCGTCGCCTTCGCCGATGGCGACCGCAAGACGCTGAAGAACCTTCTCTCCCGCGAGGTTTATGAGGGCTTCGACGCCGCGATTTCCGAGCGCGAGAGCAAGGGCGAGGTCGTGCGGTCCTCGTTCGTCGGCATCGAGAAGGCCGATATCGTCGGCGCCGAGGTCAAGGACAGCGAGGCGAACATCACGTTGCGCATCGTCAGCCAGCTGATTTCCGCCACCTATGACAAGGAAGGCAAGCTGGTCGAGGGCGACGCGGAGACGGTGGCCGAGGTCAACGACCTCTGGACCTTCGCCCGCGACACCCGCTCGCGCGATCCGAACTGGAAACTGATCGCCACCGAATCGGAAGGCTGAGCAAGCGTCATGGACTACCGTCTGGTTCCGGCCCGGTTTTCCGCGATTCCCGGCTGGGACGAGGACGATCCGACACCGCTGATGGCGGCCATGCGCCGCTGTCGCGACCATATCCGCGACGTCAAGCCCTACAAGACAGGCTCGCTCGGCATCACCGCCGGCGAGCTTTTGTCCTTGCTGGATGCGATGGCCGCCGAAGACCCGCAAGGCGTGGACGCCGTGCGCGCCTTTTTCGAGGCCCACACCATTCCGTTCCTGATCGAAAAGGCCGATGGCGCGCCCGGCTTCGTCACCGCGTTCTACGAGCCTGAAGTGTCCGTGCATGCCGAACCGGATGCGGAATATCGCTATCCGTTCTATCGCCGGCCGGACGACCTGGTCGATATCGACGACGACAATCGGCCGGCGGGTTTTCCGGCCGGCTACGCCTTCGGCCTTCAGACCGAGGGCGGCATCGTCGAGCATCCGGATCGCGGCGAAATCGAACGCGGTTTCCTCTCGGAACGCGGGTTGGAAATCGCCTATGCCCGCTCGAAGGTCGACGTGTTCTTCGCGCATGTGCAGGGCGCGGCACGGCTCGTCTACCCCGATGGCACGCTCAAGCGCATCACCTATGCCGGCAAGTCGGGCCATCCCTTCTCGCCGATCGGCAAGCTGCTGATCGATCGCGGCGAGATCGATGCGGCAACCGTCTCGATGGCCTCGATCCGCGACTGGCTCGCCCGCCATGAGGGTGAGGTCGATGCCGTCTTGTGGCACAACCGCTCCTTCATCTTCTTCAAGGAGGCCGTGGTCGACGATATCGACCTCGGGCCGATCGCCGCCGCCAAGGTGCCGCTGGTCGCCGGACGCTCGCTTGCCGTCGACCGGATGATCCATACGTTCGGCCTGCCCTTCTTCATCTCGAGCGACAGCCTCACCCACATGGACGGCGGCAAGCCGTTCCGGCGGCTGATGCTGGCGCTGGACACCGGCACGGCCATTGTCGGGCCGGCGCGCGGCGATATCTTCACCGGATCGGGCGACGCGGCGGGTGCGCTGGCGGGCCATGTGCGCAACCCCGCGACCTTCCACATTCTCCTCCCCCGGGCGGCAGCGGAGCGCTACCTGCATGCCGAAGGATAAGAACCTTTCCAGCGAGGATCGCATCCTGTGGGGCAAGGTGGCGCGCAGCACGCGCGCCATGCCGGGCAAGCTCGACGCGCTGAGCGAATTCGAGGCGGCTTTCATCGAGACCGCCGAGGAGCAGCCGGTTGCCGCACCGAAAAAGGCGAAGGCGGAGAAGCCGGCCGGCGACGGCATCGCGCTCAGCGTCGGCCGCGGCAAGGAGACGAGGCACCATCCGCTGGAGCTTCCCGTCAAGCGCAAGATCGCCAAGGGCCGCCTGGCGCTGGAGGCACGCATCGACCTGCACGGCATGGTCCAGAGCGAGGCGCACGGCTTTCTGCTGGGCTTCCTTATCCGCGCCCACGAGCGCGGCATGCGCCACGTGCTCGTCATCACCGGCAAGGGCACGTCGCTCGGCAGCGACGGTGCGCTGAAGCGGGCGGTGCCGCTCTGGTTCTCGCTGCCGGAATTCCGGCCGCTCATCTCGTCCTACGAGCCTGCCGCACGCAATCACGGCGGCGAGGGCGCGCTCTATGTCCGGCTCGCCCGCCAGCCGGGGGAAAAGCGATGACCACGCCCTTCGGCAAGGCCGTGCGCCACCTGCGCGATCGCAAGGGCGTTTCGCAAAAGGAGATGGCGGCGGCCCTCGGCGTGAGCCCGGCCTACCTCTCGGCGCTGGAACACGGCAAGCGCGGCACACCGAGTTTCGATTTCCTCCAGCGCGTCGCCGGTTACTTCAACGTCATCTGGGACGAGGCGGAAGAACTGTTCCGTATCGCCGAGATTTCCGACCCCCGCGTGGTGGTGGATACATCGGGTCTTCCACCGGAATATACCGCCTTGGCGAACCGGCTTTCTGCCGAGATCCGCAATCTGCCGCCCGCGACCGTCCGCCGTCTGGCGGGTATTCTCGAAAAAGCGTGCAATTCCCGGGTAAAACCCTGAAGATACCCTGAATTCTGCCGGTTTTCGGTGCTCTCCGATTTGGAACTTGGGTCCAAAATCCCTATATTCAGGGACTTGGAAAGCGGTGATTCGCCGCGCCTCCCGCGTTTCGCGAAACCTCTGGAAAGACGTTTGTATGACTGACACACCCGAGACCGAAAACGGCCCGGCCGAGTATGGCGCAGATTCGATCAAGGTTCTGAAGGGGCTTGACGCGGTGCGCAAGCGCCCCGGCATGTATATCGGCGACACCGATGACGGCTCGGGCCTGCACCACATGGTCTACGAAGTCGTCGACAACGCGATCGACGAGGCGCTGGCAGGCCATGCGGATATCGTGACGGTCACGCTCAATCCGGACGGTTCCGTCACGGTGACGGACAACGGCCGTGGCATCCCGACCGACATCCACAAGGAAGAGGGCGTGTCGGCGGCCGAGGTCATCATGACCCAGCTCCATGCCGGCGGCAAGTTCGACCAGAACTCCTACAAGGTGTCGGGCGGCCTGCACGGCGTGGGCGTGTCTGTGGTGAACGCGCTCTCCGTCAAGCTCAAGCTCAAGATCCGCCGCAGCGGCAAGATCCACGAAATGTCCTTCACCCATGGCGTTGCGGACGGCCCGCTGACCGTGACGGGCGATGCCGGCAACGAGACCGGCACGGAAGTGACCTTCCTGCCCTCGACGGAGACCTTCTCCAATATCGATTTCAACTATTCGACGCTTGAACACCGCCTGCGCGAGCTCGCCTTCCTCAATTCCGGCGTGCGCATCCTCCTGACCGATCGCCGGCATTCGGATATCAAGCAGGACGAGCTGATGTACGAAGGCGGGCTCGAAGCCTTCGTGACCTTCCTCGACCGGGCGAAGAAGCCGCTGGTCGACAAGCCGATCTCTATCCGCGGCGAGAAGGACGGCATCACCGTCGAAGTCGCCATGTGGTGGAACGACAGCTACCACGAGAACGTGCTCTGCTTCACCAACAACATTCCCCAGCGCGATGGCGGCACGCATATGGCGGGCTTCCGTGGCGCGCTGACGCGCCAGGTCGTCTCCTATGCCGAAAGCTCCGGCATTATGAAGAAGGAAAAGGTCACGCTGACCGGCGATGACTGCCGCGAAGGCCTGACCGCGGTTCTCTCGGTGAAGGTGCCCGATCCGAAATTCTCCTCGCAGACCAAGGACAAGCTGGTGTCGTCGGAGGTTCGTCCCGTCGTGGAAAGCCTCGTCAACGAGGCGCTCAGCACCTGGATGGAAGAGCATCCGACGGATGCCAAGACGCTGATCGGCAAGGTCGTCGAGGCCGCTGCCGCCCGCGAGGCCGCCCGCAAGGCGCGCGAACTGACACGCCGCAAGGGCGCGCTCGACATTTCCTCGCTGCCCGGCAAGCTTGCCGACTGCTCGGAGCGCGATCCGGCCAAGTCGGAAGTCTTCCTCGTCGAGGGCGATTCGGCCGGCGGCTCGGCCAAGCAGGGCCGCTCGCGCGAGAACCAGGCAATCCTGCCGCTGCGCGGCAAGATCCTCAACGTGGAGCGCGCGCGCTTCGACAAGATGCTCTCCAGCCAGGAAATCGGCACGCTGATCACCGCGCTCGGCACGTCGATCGGCAAGGACGAGTTCAACGCCGACAAGCTGCGCTACCACAAGATCATCATCATGACGGACGCCGACGTGGACGGCGCCCATATCCGCACCCTGCTGCTCACCTTCTTCTTCCGCCAGATGCCGGAGCTGATCGAGCGCGGCCATCTCTATATCGCGCAGCCGCCGCTCTATAAGGTGTCGCGCGGCAAATCGAGCCAGTACCTGAAAAACGAAAAGGCGCTGGAAGACTACCTGATCGGCACCGGCCTCGATGATGCGGCGCTGGAGCTTTCGACCGGCGAAGTGCGCGTCGGGCGCGATATCATGGAGCTCATCCAGGATGCCCTGCGCCTGCGCACGCTGCTTGAAGGCCTGCATTCGCGCTACAACCGTGATCTCATCGAGCAGGCCGCCATTGCCGGCGCGCTGAACCTCGAAACCAGCCACGACCGCGACGCCTATGCCGTCATGGCAACGGAAGTCGCCCGCCGCCTCGACATCATTGCCGAGGAGACCGAGCGTGGCTGGGAGGGTTCCGTCGCAACCGATGGCGGCCTGCGGTTCGAGCGCATGGTGCGCGGTGTCAAGGAATTCGCCCATCTCGACATGGCCCTGATTGGCTCTGCCGATGCGCGCCATATCGATCAGCTCTCCGCCCGCCTGAAGGAAACCTACGCGGTGCCGCCGGTGCTGCGCCGCAAGGATGGCCAGACGGAGATCACCGGTCCGCGCGCCCTTCTGGACGCCGTCTTCGCCGCCGGCCGCAAGGGCCTGTCCATGCAGCGCTATAAGGGTCTCGGTGAAATGAACGCCGAGCAGCTGTGGGAAACGACGCTCGATCCGAACGTGCGCTCGCTGCTGCAGGTCAAGGTCAACGACGCCACCGACGCGGATGGCCTGTTTGCCCGCCTGATGGGTGACGAGGTGGAGCCACGGCGCGACTTCATCCAGGAAAACGCGCTCAGCGTCGCCAACCTGGACATCTGATGACAAAGAGCCGCCCACAGGGCGGCTCTTTCATATCGGGCTCAGGCGGAGAACTTGCCTTCGGAAATGAACGCCGTGACGGGTTTGCGCGTGCTCGGCACTTCGCGCTGCATCAGGTCTTCCGGCAGGGTCTCCTTCGGTGCGATCTTGCCGATGGCAAGCGCTGCTTCCACCCGGAAATTGTCGGGAACGCCCAAAACCTCTTTCAGGGCCTCCCGGTCGACACCGCCCATCGCATGGGCGTAGTAGCCAGCGCGCGTCGCTTCCAGTGCCAGATAGGCCCAGGCCGCGCCGGTATCGAAGGCGTGGGTAAAGGCCGGGCGCAACTCGCCTTCGGCATAGGGAATATGGGTCTGGGACACGATGGCGACGAGCACCGAGGCCTTGTCGGCCCAGCGCCGGTTTCCCTCGAAAAGCGTGTTGAAGATCGTGTCGAAGGCCTCCGTGCCGCGGTGGCCGTAGACGAAATGCCACGGCTGGCTGTTGGCGGCCGACGGCGCCCAGCGGGCGGCTTCGAACAGCGACAGCAGCGTCTCCTGCGGCATGGCTTCGCCGGTAAAGGCGCGGGGTGACCAGCGGTCGAGAAAGATTGGATCGATGGTGTGGTCGGCCTTGCGGCCGGTCGGATGGGTCATTGCGAACCTCGAATGTCAGACTGTGCGTCGAAACATTAGACCCGCGCCCGGCCGCTGCGAAGCGCCAAAATTGCATGTCTGTCGCATTGTCGAAGGGGTGGCTGGCGCCCTATAACATCGGTCGAAGACCGGATGGCATCGTGACATGGGAGAATACCGATGAGCCTGAAAGACCCGAGCCTGCTGCGCCAGGCAGCCCTTGTCGGCACGCGCTGGATCGACGCGGATGGGAGCGGCATCGCGGTGAAGAACCCGGCGACGGGTGAACTGGTCGGCTATGTCCCGAAGCTTGGTGCTGCGGAGACGAAGGAAGCCATCGACGCGGCCGCGGCGGCTCAGAAGGGCTGGGCGGCGCGCACCGCCAAGGAACGCTCCACGGTGCTGCGCAAGTGGTTCGACCTGATGATCGAGAACAAGGACGATCTCGGGCGCATCCTCACCATGGAACAGGGCAAGCCGCTGGCGGAAGCCACCGGCGAGATCGTCTATGGCGCAAGCTTCATCGAGTGGTTCGCCGAGGAAGCCCGCCGTCTCTACGGCGATATCGTGCCTGGCCACCAGAAGGACAAGCGCATCCTCGTGATGAAGCAGCCGATCGGCGTGGTCGCGGCCATCACGCCGTGGAACTTCCCCAACGCGATGATCACGCGCAAGGCCGGCCCGGCCTTCGCTGCCGGCTGCGCCATGGTGCTGAAGCCGGCTTCGCAGACGCCGTTCTCGGCCATTGCCATTGCCGTGCTGGCCGAGCGCGCCGGCCTCCCCGCCGGCCTGTTTTCCGTCGTCACGGGCTCGGCCCGCGATATCGGTGCGGAACTGACCGCCAATCCGACCGTGCGCAAGCTCACCTTCACCGGCTCGACGGAAATCGGCGCCGAGCTTTACAAGCAGTGCGCACCGACCATCAAGAAGCTCGGCCTGGAGCTCGGCGGCAACGCCCCCTTCATCGTCTTCGACGATGCCGATCTGGATGCGGCCGTCGAGGGCGCGATGATCGCCAAGTTCCGCAACAACGGCCAGACCTGCGTCTGCGCCAACCGGCTCTATGTGCAGGACGGTGTCTATGACGCCTTCTCCGAAAAGCTCGCGGCGGCCGTCGGAAAGCTGAAGACCGGCAACGGCTTCGACGAGGGCGTGATCCTCGGGCCGCTGATCGACGAGGCCGCGCTGGAGAAGGTCGAGGAACACGTGGCCGATGCCGTCAGGAAGGGCGGCAAGGTCATCCAGGGCGGCAAGCGCCATGAACTGGGCGGCACCTTCTACGAGGCGACGGTCATTGCCGGCGTGACGCCCGATATGGCGGTGGCGCGCGAGGAGACCTTCGGTCCGGTCGCACCGCTCTTCCGCTTCAAGGACGAGGACGATGTCATCGCGCAGGCCAACGACACCGAGTTCGGCCTTGCCTCCTATTTCTACGCCAAGGACCTGTCGCGGGTGTTCCGCGTGGCCGAAGCGCTTGAATACGGCATGGTGGGCGTCAATACCGGCCTCATCTCCACGGCCGAAGCGCCCTTCGGCGGCGTAAAACTCTCCGGCCTCGGCCGCGAGGGCTCGCGCTACGGCATCGAGGAGTTCACCGAAATCAAATATGTCTGCCTCGGCGGTATCGGCTGAGATCAGGCAAGGGTTTGATGTTTCCGGCCGGCGCTTGCCGGCCGGTTTGCGTTTGAAGAAGGGAAAGACCGTGTCCGCTCCGAAAAACACCTTCAAGGCCGCGCTGCGCGAAGGCCGGTTCCAGCTCGGGCTCTGGGCAGCGCTCGGCAGCGCCTATGCGGCCGAGATCCTCGCGACCAGCGGCTATGACTGGCTGCTGATCGACGGCGAGCATGGCCCGAACGACGTGCCCTTGATGGGCGCCCAGCTCGGCGCGTTGCGCCATACGCCGACGCATGCCATGGTCCGCCCGCCCATGGGTGAGGCCTGGATCCTCAAGCAGCTGCTCGATCAGGGCGCCCAGACCTTCCTCATTCCCATGGTCGAATCCGCCGAACAGGCCAGGGCGCTGGTGCGGGCGCTGCGCTATCCGCCGCACGGCATCCGCGGTGTCGGCGCGGGCCTCGGCCGTGCCAGCGATTTCAACCGCGTGGCGGATTACGTGACGACCGCCAATGACGAGATCTGTCTCATCGTGCAGGTGGAAAACCGCGCGGGCCTCGCCGCCATCGACGAGATCGCGGCGGTCGAGGGTGTCGACGGCGTCTTCATCGGCCCGTCCGACCTCGCCGCCGACATGGGCCATCTCGGCAATCCCGGCGCGCCGGAGGTACTGGCTGCGATCATCCATGCCTTTAGCCGGATCAAGGCGCATGGCAAGGCCCGCGGCATCATGACGGTCTCGCTGCCGCAGGCTGCGGTCTATCGTGATCTCGGCGCGGATTTCATGGCGATCGGCACCGACGTCAATTGCCTTGTCGCGGCCGTGGGCGATCTGCGACGCCAGTTTCTCAGCGAAGCCGCTCCAGCGGCGCGCGGCGGCGGTTACTGACCGCGGGCGATGGCCGCCAGTCCCGGCATCGGGACGGACGGGCTCCAGGCCAGGAAATCGCCGATGCGGCGGGCACGCTTTTCCGCATGATGGTTCGCGATATCGCGCAGGCCGTGCGCCAGAAACGGATTGTCGAAGCGTTCCAGCGTTGCGGCAATATAGGCCTCGGCCTCTGCGCCAAGGCCGTGCGCGGCAAAACCGGGAATGACTTCGCCGCGATAGAGTGAGACAAGCCGCCCACGAACGGCGGGATCGGCCAGAATGGCCTTTACCGTCTCATCGGCCGGCCGGCTCTCCCGCATCCAGATATCCGCCAGAACGGTATGGCCGAGATTGAGGATGTGCAGCTTGAGCTTTTCGTAAGGCGTGAGGTCGTCGACCAGCACCATATCGGGATGGCGGCAGGGCAGGGTAAGGCCCGGCTGCATCTCGATCGCCCAAAGCGCATAGGGTTCGGCGATCGCGCCCGCCGGCTCGAGCGGTTCGGAAACGATCCGGTCGACCAGCGTATTGGCCCAGATGACGGCGTTCGCCAGCCAGTCCCGAAAAGCCGAATCCGGGTAATGATCGACCTGGAGCTCCAGCACGATCCGCTTCAGCACGTCGCCGTTTCGCGACACCAGTTCGCAGGGCAGGATGGTGAGCGGCCGGCCGTTCGCCGAAAAGCGCGCCTTGAGAAGGGCAAGCAGCTTGCCGGGAAAGGACGCCGGCACCGGATTGCGCAGATCGTCGGCCTCGACCCGATAGCCGGTATCGCCGGTATTGGAGATGATCACGGCGGCCTCGTCACGGAACACCCGGCGCACCGCGTCCCAGCCGCTTGCCGTCGAAAGCGTGCGGGCGATGCTTTCGACCTGCTGCTGCCGTTCGATGTCGCGGCCGTCCTTGCGGCCGCGGATGATGACGGGATAGCCGCCGGGAGCCGCAAGTGCGGTGAGCCGGCCGGCGCGTTCCGCCGCGCCCGTGGTCTGCACCACCGTGATACGGCCGAGCGCGTCGCCGCTTCTCAGGGCCTCGTCGACGAAGAGGTCGGCATGCGCCTGGAGGAAGCGGCTGGTTCCGAATTGCAGGATCGGCGTGGCCATGGCGGCTCCGTCAGTTGATGGACTGAAGCAGGGTTTCGCGGGCGGATTTCAGGTGTTGGCGGCAGGCCAGCTCGATCTCGATCGGGTCCCGCGAGCGCAAGGCCGCGATATAGGCCAGGTGTTCCTCCAGCGCGCGGGCATTGCGTTGGCGCGCATTCGTCTTGTTCCACTGGTAGTGATAGTGGAAGACGATGGCGATCACGTCGTAGAAATCGACGATGAAACGGTTGCGCGAGGCGCGGTGCACCAGAAGATGGAAGCGCTCGTCGAGCTCGGAGAAATCCAGGTAACGATTGTCGATGTCGGCGAGGATGTCACGGTGCACGGCCTCGATGGCGTCCAGCTCCTGCCAAGCCGCGTGATCCTTCGGCAGATGCGCGAAGGCCGCCGCCGAGCGCAGTTCGAAGATCTCGCGCACCTCCGTGAGTTCGAGCGCGAACTCCCGGGTAAAGCCTTTCAGCACCCAATGGCTGTTGGGCCTCTTCTCGATCAGGCCGAAGCGGCTGAAGCGGATCAGGAATTCGCGCACGCCCGTCGTGCCGATGCCGATCTCGCGGGCAAGTTCCAGTTCGTTGATCTGCATGCCGGGCTGTGCGCCGCCGTCGAGAATCCGGCGCATGAAGCTGCGCTCGATGATCTCGGAAAGCGAATCCGTCTCTTCCGTCGGAAAGTAGTCGGCCGCCACGGGTTTGCGGAGCACGATCTTGCGCCGCTTGTCCCAGGCCAAGAGGCCCACCTCCTCCAGCCGCCCGAGCACCGCGCGGACGGTGGTGCGGCTCACGCCGAGCGTGGCGCCCAGTTCCGGTTCCGAAGGCAGGCTCGCCGTCTGTTCCAGAAGCTTGAGGCAGCGGTTGAAGGCGTCCTTGAAGACGGTGTTCTGCTTGGCCATGAATGCTGCCGTTCGTTGTGTCCTGCGCCCCTTAGCGGCTGAACGGGCGAATGGCCAGATGTCCTGGCGGAGTGCACGCCGTCCTGTTGCGTTGGGGACTTCATATTACCCATTGACGACGATCTGTCTATTGTCGATAAAAGACAAATAGCCGGCGGGAGGACGCCGGTCGGGAGGACCCATGAAGACACGCACCATTGCGCGCACCGGCCTTGCCGTCACCGAATTCAGTTTCGGCACGGCAGCGCTTGGCGGCCTGTACCGGGCCTGCCCGCGCGATGCGGCGATGGCGACGCTCGAAGCGGTGTGGGATGAGGGCATCCGCTATTTCGATACCGCGCCCTGGTACGGCTTCGGCCTGGCGGAGCGCCGCACCGGCGATTTCCTGCGCGACAAGCCGTCGGAAAGCTATGTGCTGTCCAGCAAGGTCGGCCGCATCATGGTTCCCGTCGCCGACGACAAGGTGCCGGACTACGGCTATGTCGATCCGCTGCCCTTCGATGTGCGCTACGACTACAGCTATGACGGCATCATGCGCTCGGTGGAACTCAGCCACGCACGCCTTGGCCTCAACCGCATCGATATCCTCTATGTGCACGATATCGGGGTCTATACGCACGGTGCCGAACGCAACGCCTTCCATCTGCGCCAGCTGCTCGATTCCGGCCTGAAAGCGCTGTCGGAGCTGAAGTCGTCGGGCGCGATCAAGGCTTATGGGCTCGGCGTGAACGAGGTGCCGGTCTGCCTCGATGTCATGCGCCATGCCGATCTCGACTGCATCCTGCTTGCCGGACGCTACACATTGCTGGACCGCACCGCCGAGAGCGCGCTCCTGCCGCTCTGCGCGGCGCGCGGAACGTCGCTGGTGGTGGGCGGTGTCTTCAATTCCGGCATTCTCGCGACGGGGCCGGTCGAGGGCGCGCATTTCGATTACATGCCGGCAACATCGGATGTCGCCGCCAAGGTCGGCGCGATGGTGGAGATCGCGGAGAAGAACGGCGTGCCGCTCGCCGCACCGGCGCTGCGGTTCCCGCTGGAAAACCCGTCGGTCGCCTCCATCCTCATCGGCACCGCGCGGCCCGAGAGCCTGCGCCGGAACATGCAGCTGGCGCGCGCGCCGTTGCCCCAAAACATTTACCCGGCTTTCGAGCCGTATACGCTGGTCGCGCCCGAACTCGGGCAAGAGGCCGTGCGGCAATAGCGTGGAAGGTCGAAACCCATGTTGAAAGGCATTCATCCCCTGCTCGGTCCCGACCTGCTGCATGCGCTGCGGTCGATGGGCCACGGCGACGATATCGTCATCGCCGATGCCAATTTCCCGGTGACGTTCCTCGGGCCCAGGGTCGTGCGCGCGGATGGTGTGGACGCCGTCGCGATGGCCGAGGCGATCCTGACCCACATGCCGCTCGATACCTTCGTGCCGAAGGCCGCCTGGCGCATGGAGGTCGTGGGCGATCCGGGCGCGGTGCCGGAGGTCTGCGCCACCTTCCAGGAGGTCGTGCATCGCCATGCGGGCGATTTCACGATCCATCCAGTCGAGCGTTTCGCCTTCTACGAGATGGCGCGCAAGGCCGCCTGCATTGTGGCCACGACGGAAGCCCGTCTTTATGGCAATCTGATCTTGAAGATGGGTGTCGTGCACCCGCAGGAATCCGTCCGGGTCTAGGACCCGACGCCGTCGTTTGGGAGGACGAGGGCATGGACTGGAGTGCTGGAAAACAAGGTTTCCGAGAGAGAAATGCCCCGCTTGCCAAGGCATGGCAGCGGGTGTAGCTTGCAACGATAAATGTTTTTTATCGATAAAAGATCGAGTTGTTCGCTTCCTGCAACCCGATCCCGCAAGGAGGACAGGAAGCACCTGAGAGGAGAAACCAGATGAGCATTGTAAGATCGCTTCTGACCCGCCGCGCCTTCACCGCGCTTGCGGGTGCCGCAGTCCTCGCCACCATGACGCCTGCGCAGTCGTTCGCGCAGGAAGTCACCATTCCGATCATCGTGAAGGACACCACCTCCTTCTACTGGCAGATCGTGCTGGCCGGCGCGCGCCAGGCCGGCAAGGACCTCGGCGTCAAGGTGCCGGAACTCGGCGCTCAGTCGGAAGCCGACATCAACGGCCAGATCACCATTCTCGAAAACGCGGTGGCCGGCGCACCGGCCGCCGTGGTCATTTCGCCCACGGAGTTCAAGGCGCTCGGCAAGCCGATCGACGAGGCGGCGAAGTCCGTTCCGATCATCGGCATCGACTCGTCGGCGGATTCCAAGGCCTTCACCTCGTTCCTGACGACGGATAACGTCCAGGGCGGCCGCATCGCCGCCGATGGCCTCGCCGCCGCCATCAAGGCCGCCACCGGCAAGGACGAGGGCGACATCGCCATCATCACCAGCCTTCCGGGCGTCGGCTCGCTCGACCAGCGCCGCGAAGGCTTCCTGGATGAGGTGAAGACCAAGTATCCGGGCCTCAAGGTGGTCGCGGACAAATATGCGGACGGTCAGGCCACGACCGGCCTCAACATCATGACCGACCTCATCACCGCCAATCCGAACCTCGTCGGAGTCTTCGCCTCCAACCTCATCATGGCGCAGGGCGTCGGCCAGGCGATCGCGGAAAACAAGCTCGGCGACAAGATCAAGGTCATCGGCTTCGACAGCGACGAAAAGACCGTCGGTTTCCTCAAGGAAGGCGTGCTGGCCGGCCTCGTCGTGCAGGATCCCTACCGCATGGGCTATGACGGCGTGAAAACGGCGCTCGCCGTCTCCAAGGGCGAGAAGGTCGAAACCTTCGTCGATACCGGCGCCAACCTCGTGACCAAGGACAACATGGCCGATCCCAAGATCGACGCCCTGCTGAACCCGAAGGTCAACTGATCGGCCGGGCCTTCGCGGCCCAGCCACATCCCGCCCGGGCTCTGCTTCGGGCGGGATGCTTTCCCCAGTCCGGGAGGAAACGCCATGAGCAGCCTCGAAGAACTCAGCCGCCGGCATGAAGACCAGGCCGGGCTTGCCGAATCCGATACCGTCCCGCGCGGCGCGCCGATCCTCGAATTGCGTGGCCTGCAGAAGAAATACGGCCTGGTGGAGGCCCTGAAGCCGGTGACGGTCAGCTTCCTGGCGGGTGAAATCCACGCCATCGTCGGCGAGAACGGTGCCGGCAAATCGACGCTGATCAAGCTTCTGACCGGGGTTATCCGGCGCACGGCCGGCGAGGTCTTCTGGTGCGGCAAGCCGGTGCAGCTCGCCACCCCCACCGAGGCCATCTCCCGCGGCATCAATGCAGTGCATCAGGAAGTCGTGCTGTGCCCGCACCTCTCCGTGGCCGCCAACATGTTCCTCGGCGACGAGATGAACCGCAATGGCCTGATGCGCAAAGCCGCCATGGAAAAGGCCGCGCAGGCGGTGCTGGACGATCTCGGCTTCCACTTGCCGGCCGGCGCGCGCCTGGAGAGCCTCACCATCGGCCAGCAGCAGCTGGTCGCCACCGCCAAGGCCGCCATGCGCGGCATCCGCTTCATCATCTTCGACGAGCCGACGGCCTATCTGACGCGCCAGGAATCCGCCCAGCTCTTCCGCCTCATCCGCCGCCTGCGCGATCAGGGCGTCACCGTCGTCTATATCAGCCACCGCATGGAGGAGGTCTTCGAGCTCGCCGACCGCGTGTCCGTGCTTCGCGACGGCACCCATGTCGGCACGCGCCTCATCGGCGAGACCAACGAGAACGAGCTGATCGCCCTGATGATCAACCGCTCGATCGAACAGATCTACCACAAGGAACAGGTGCCCGTCGGCGATGTCATCGTCGAGACGAAGGGCCTGTCCGGCCCGGGTTTCGAGGATGTCTCGATGACGGTCCGTGCCGGCGAGATCGTCGGCCTCTACGGCCTCATCGGGGCAGGGCGCAGCGAGTTCGCGCTCGGCCTCTACGGCCGCCAGCCCGTGACCGCCGGAGAGATTTTCTGGGAGGGCCGCAAGGTTTCCATTCCCAATGAGCGGGTCGCCATGGCGCTCGGCATCGCGCTTGCGCCGGAAAGCCGGCGCGACCAGGGCCTGTGCCTCAACCTGCCCATCGGGCTCAACATCAACCTGCCGGTCCTCAAGCGGCTGAGTTCGGGCCTGACGATTAGGCGGGGCGATGCCGCCCGCAACGCCGAGCGCCAGATCGCCGACCTCCGTATCAAGACGCCATCGCGCCACGTGCTCGCCTCGGCCATGTCCGGCGGCAACCAGCAGAAGATCGTCATCGGCAAGTGGCTGAGCCATGGCGCCCGGCTCTTCATCTTCGACGAGCCGACCGTCGGCGTCGATGTCGGCACCAAGGCGGAAATCTACCGGCTGTTCGGCGAGTTGCTCAAGCAGGGGGCGGGCATCATCCTGATCTCGTCCTACCTGCCGGAGGTCTACGAGCTCGCCGACCGGCTGCACGTCTTCCGCGGCGGCCGGCTCGTCGCCAGCCACGACCACCGGGCGGCCACGCATGAAGACGTCCTGACCCAGGCCATCGGCAGTTAGAGCAGTGCCGGCAGGACTGCGCGGCGGCATTCGTCCGCAACCGCGCAGGACAGGCTGAGCGTCGCGCAGAAAGGGAGAAGAACATGAGCGTTGAGACGACCACGGAAAGCGCACCGGCACCCAGAAAGGGCACGAACATCCTGCTCGGCCTGACGCTGCTCGGGCTCCTGCTGGCGCTCTGGGTGGCATTGGGCTTTGCAACGAATGCCTTCTGGTCGCCGAACAACATCTCGAACCTGCTGCGCCAGGGCGCGATGACGGCGATCCTCGCCGTCGGCCAGACCTTCGTGATCATCACCGCCGGCATCGATCTTTCGGTGGGGGCCATTGTCGGCTTCACCAGCGTCATCGTCGCCTGGCTGCTGCAGGCCGGCGTGCCGCTCTGGGCCGCGATCATCCTCACGCTGCTGATGGGCGTGGCGATCGGGGCCTTCCACGGTTTCGGCATCGTGCGCATGGGCCTGCCGCCCTTCATCATCACGCTGGCGACGCTGACCTCGCTGCGCGGGATCGGCCTTCTGATCACGAACGGCTCCACCATCTCGATCACGCACGAGGGGTTCACCAACTTCTCCCGCGCGGATTTCCTGGGCATCCCGAGCCTGTTCTGGATGGTCATCCTGGTGGGCATCCCGGCCTTCATCTTCCTCCATCTCTCGCGCTTCGGCCGCTATCTTTTCGCCGTCGGCTCCAACAAGGAGGCGGCGCGGCTTTCCGGCGTGAATGTCGATCGCACGATCTATCTCGCCTATATCCTGTCGGCCACCTGCGCGGCCTTCGTCGGCCTGCTGCTCGCCTCGCGCATCGGCATCGGCAATGCCACGCAGGCGGAAGGCTGGGAACTCCAGGCGATCGCCTCGTCGGTGATCGGCGGCACGAGCCTGTTCGGCGCGGTCGGTTCGGTGCACGGCCCGCTGCTCGGCGCCTTCATCCTCGCGACGATCAACAACGGCGCCAACCTGCTCAACGTCAATTCGTTCTGGCAGCGCATCATCACCGGCCTGCTGATCATCGTGATCGTCTATTTCGACCAGTTGCGTCGCCGCGGAAGCCGCTGAGATGAGAGCCGTCATCTGCCTTGAACCCGGCCGCCTGGCGCTGGTCGAACGGGAGCCGCCGGCCAGCGTGCCGCCGGGCTGGGCGCGCGTCGCCGTCAGCCATGTCGGCATCTGCGGCACCGATTACCACATCTTCGAGGGCAAGCACCCGTTCCTCGAATATCCGCGCATCATGGGCCACGAGATCTCCGGCAC
Source organism: Shinella oryzae (assembly GCF_023038235.1). Classification (NCBI taxonomy): domain Bacteria; kingdom Pseudomonadati; phylum Pseudomonadota; class Alphaproteobacteria; order Hyphomicrobiales; family Rhizobiaceae; genus Shinella; species Shinella oryzae. The sequence continues at coordinate 3,084,509 of NZ_CP081987.1, forward strand.
CGTCGTCGAGCCGGGTGAGAGTGGGCTGGCCACCGGCATGACCGTGGTGGTCAACCCCTACATTTCCTGCGGCACCTGCATTGCCTGCCGCAAGGGCAAGCCCAATTGCTGCACGGCGATCCGCGTGCTCGGCGTGCACACGGACGGGGCCTTCTGCGAGGAGATCGTCGTGCCCGGCGAAAACCTCTATCCGGCCGAAGGATTGTCGCCCGAGGCTGCGGCCATGGTCGAGTTCCTGGCCATTGGCGCGCATGCCGTGCGCCGTTCGCTGGCGCCGGAAGGGTCACGGGCGCTGGTCATCGGTGCCGGGCCGATCGGTCTCGGCACCGCGATCTTCTCGCGCATCGCCGGCCATGCGGTCACGATGATGGATACCTCCGCCGAACGGCTGGCCATGGCCGATACGCATTTCGGCTTCCGCGAGGGCCTGCTTGCGGGCGCGTCGGCCGCCGCCGGTGTCGCGCGGATGACGGATGGCGAGGGTTTCGACGTGGTGTTCGACGCGACCGGTCACGCCGGCTCCATGGAGGGCGCCTTCGCCCATGTCGCCCATGGCGGCACGCTGGTGCTGGTGAGCGTGGTGAAGGACGAGATCCGCTTTTCCGACCCGGAATTCCACAAGCGCGAGATGATGCTGGTCGGCAGCCGCAATGCGCTGCGCGTCGATTTCGATCACGTCATGGCCAGCATGCGGGCGGGCCGGGTGCCGGTCGAGGCACTCGTCACCCACCGCACCACGCTGGACGATGCGCCCGGGGATCTCGCCCGCTGGGCAACCCAGAAATCCGGGCTGATCAAGGCCATCGTGCATGTCGCGGCCTGAACCGCGGCGGTGCGCGGCCTGGCCGCAACCCGTTCATTTCCCGGAAAGGATCGCGCGTCTAGGATGCCGGCGTGGCATGTTGCCACGCAGCGAAAACCTGTTAGTGTTTTCGCAACTGCGGAAACCGGGTGAGACGGTGCGGCGGCCCAACGGCCCGCATCGGGAAATGGGATAACGCGACCGATGTATTATCAGCTCTATGAACTCAACCATGCGATGATGGCGCCCTGGCGCGCGGCGGCCGACCAGATGCGGATCGCCTTCCGCAACCCGCTCAACCCGATCGCGCACACCTATCTCGGCCGCACGATGGCGGCGGGCTTCGAGGTTCTCGAGCGCAGCACCCGCCGCTATGGCAAGCCCGATTTCGACCTGCCGCAGACCACCATCGACGGCAAGAGCGTGTCCGTGCATGAGAAGATCGTCTGGAAGCAGCCCTTCTGCAATCTCATCCATTTCGAGCGCTGTCTGCCGGCGGGCCATCCCAAGGACCCGAAGATCCTGATCGTCGCGCCGATGTCCGGCCACTATGCGACGCTGCTGCGCGGCACCGTGGAAGCGCTGCTGCCGCATGCCGAGGTGCACATCACCGATTGGGTGGATGCGCGCATGGTGCCCTTGGCCGACGGCGGCTTCGACCTCGACGATTACATCGATTACGTCATCCAGATGCTGCATGCGCTGGGACCGGATACCCATGTCGTGGCGGTCTGCCAGCCGGCGGTGCCGGTGCTGGCCGCCGTCGCGGTGATGGAAGCCGACAACGACCCGCTCGCGCCCTCCACCATGACGCTGATGGGCGGGCCGATCGACACGCGCATCAACCCCACCGCCGTCAACCAGCTGGCAAAAGAAAAGCCGATCGAGTGGTTCCGCGACAATGTCATCATGCCGGTGCCGTGGCCGCAGCCGGGCTTCATGCGCATGGTCTATCCCGGTTTCCTGCAACTGTCGGGCTTCATGTCGATGAACCTCGACCGCCACGTCATCGCCCATAAGGAGTTCTTCGCCCATCTCGTGAAGAACGACGGCGACGCCGCCGAAAAGCACCGCGATTTCTACGACGAATATCTCGCGGTCATGGACCTGACGGCGGAGTTCTACCTCCAGACCGTGGAAACCGTGTTCATGAAGCACGCCTTGCCGAAGGGCGAGATGATGCATCGCGACCGCCCGGTCGATACGACCGCCATCCGCAACGTGGCGCTCTTGACCGTCGAGGGCGAGAACGACGACATCTCCGGCGTCGGCCAGACCAAGGCGGCGCAGACGATCTGCACCAACATCCCCGATGACATGCGCATGCATTACATGCAGCCCGATGTCGGCCATTATGGCGTCTTCAACGGCTCGCGCTTCCGCAAGGAGATCGCGCCGCGCATCGTCTCCTTCGTGCAGGCGCATGGCAAGGCGTCCAAGGCCAGGCCGGCCAAACCGGTGCCGCGGGTCATCAAGGGCGGCAAATCCGACGGCGCGGCCTGATTTTTCAGGCCGTTTACAGGCACTTGCCCGAATTAACCTTGCGCTGTCTTGAACGCGACAGGCGGTCTAACCACATCGGATTCACCGGAAACCGAGGTGGTTTCCGCCGATCGTGAGGAAGATTGCACATGAATCAGTCAGCCTTGATCCGTCCCGACTGGACCCCCGCGACCATCGCCCTGATGGTGCTCGGCTTCGTGGTGTTCTGGCCGCTCGGCCTCGCCATGCTGGCCTACATCATCTTCGGCGACCGCCTGAAGTCCTTTAGGAAGGACGCCAATGATACCGTCGATGGCATGTTCGCCTCCTGCCGCAGCGCCTTCGGCCGCGGCAAGGGCCCGGCCTTCCGCCGTGCCACCGGCAATGTCGCCTTCGACGACTGGCGCGACGCCGAACTGTCGCGCCTCGATGAGGAACGCCGCAAGCTCGACGAGATGCGTGAAGAGTTCGATTCCTATGTCCGCGAGCTTCGCCGCGCCAAGGACCAGGAGGAGTTCGACCGCTTCATGCGCGAGCGCCGCAGCGAAGGCAAAGGCGACGTCCCCGGCTTCCCGGCGACGTAAGCCGCCTCCGTTCTCGTCATGGTCGGGTCAACCTGGCCATGATGCGGAGAGGCTGGACAAGCACTGAAATCGACCGGCGCCGCGAGCGCCGGTTTTTTGTTGGGCCGTTTCAGACGGTCTCGAATCGGCTAAGAAGAACAGCATGTTTCCCTCGTTCCGCACGCCCAGAAAGGCCCTGAAGTCACCGCCTCCGCCGGAGCGGCGGGAGATCGACGTCAACGGCCGGCAGCTGCCGCTCACCATCCGGCGGGATCTGCGCGCGACGCGCCTGACGCTGCGCATCGAACCCGGCGGCCGGGCGCTGCGCATGACGGTGCCCTCGGGCATCGCAGAGCGTGACATCAAGGATTTTCTCGATCGTCATCAGGGCTGGCTGATGACGAAGCTTGCCAGGTTCCGCACGACGAACGAACTGGCCGATGGCGGCTATGTCATGATCCGCGGCGTGTCCCATCGCATCGAGGCGACGGGCCGCCTGCGCGGGATCACGGAAGCGGTGGTGGTGGACGACGAGGCGGTGCTGCGTGTCGGCGGCATGGAGGAAAGCATTCCCCGCCGCATCTGCGATTTCCTGAAGAAGGAGGCGCGGCTGGATCTCGACCGGCTGGTTGCCGTCCATGCCGGCCGCATCGGGCGCAAGGTCAAGTCGATGACGCTGCGCGATACCCGCAGCCGCTGGGGCTCCTGCTCGGCGGATGGCGCGCTCAGCTTCTCCTGGCGCATCGCCATGGCGCCGCCCCATGTCATCGATTATCTCGCCGCCCACGAGGTCGCGCATCTAGAGGAGATGAACCACAGTTCGGCCTTCTGGGCGCTGTGCGAAAGGCTCTGCCCCGCGACGGAGGAGGCCAAGCGCTGGCTGAAACGCAACGGCAGCCTCCTGCACGCAGTCGATTTCGGCTGATCCGGCCCGACAGCGCGGTGAAGACTAGCGCCGGTTGCCGAGCGCTTCGCTGATCTTCCTGTCTGTGTTGTATTGGCCAAGCGCATAGACGGCCCAGATCGCGGCGGGCAGCCAGCCGATCAGCGTGACTTGCAGGATAAGGCAGATGATGCCGGCAACAGGCCGTCCGATGGTGAAAAACGCGAGAAAGGGCAGGAGGATGGCGATGATGAGCCGCATGATGGTCTCCGATCGGTCGTTTCCTTCCATATGGGCCCGGCAACGCGGCGGACAAGGGCGTCGCAGCAAGCCCTATTGCCGCCGTCTTTCGGCTCGACTCTTCCGGTGATTCGTGCGACTTCGTCCCCCATGACACTCGATATCAAGATCTGCGGTTTGAAGACCGAGGAGGCCGTCGACAAGGCGGTGGCGCTCGGCGCGACTCATATCGGCTTCATCTTCTTTCCCAAGAGCCCGCGCAACATCGAACCGGCCGATGCCGGCCGGCTGGCCGATCGCGTGCGCGGCCGCGTCAAGATCGTCGCGGTGACGGTCGATGCCGACAGCGATACGCTGGACGAGATCGTCGACCAGCTTTCGCCTGACATTCTCCAGCTGCACGGCAAGGAAAGTCCCGAACGGGTCCTCACCGTCAAGGCGGTCTATGGCCTGCCGGTCATCAAGGCCTTCTCGGTGCGCGAAGCCGACGACCTCAGGAAGATCGATCCCTATATCGGCATCGCCGACCGGTTCCTCTTCGATGCCAAGCCGCCGGCAGGCTCTGAGCTTCCGGGCGGCAACGGGGTTTCCTTCGACTGGAACCTCATGCATTTGCTTGACGGAAGCGTGGATTACATGCTTTCGGGTGGGCTGAACAAGGATAACCTCGCCGAGGCGATCCAGCTGACCGGCGCGCCCGGCATCGACGCCAGTTCCGGCGTCGAGAGTGCGCCCGGCGTCAAGGACCTCGGCCTGATCGAAGCGTTTTTTGAAGCGGCACGAAACGCGCAAAGCGAAACCGCCGTCGCAGGGAGAGGCACGTGAACCAGTCACCCAACCTGAATTCGTTCCGCGAAGGACCGGATGAAGACGGCCGCTTCGGCATCTTCGGCGGTCGTTTCGTTGCCGAAACCCTGATGCCGCTGATCCTCGATCTCCAGGAAGAGTGGAACAAGGCCAAGACCGATCCGGCCTTTCAGGCCGAACTCAAGGACCTCGGCGCCCACTATATCGGCCGTCCGAGCCCGCTCTATTATGCCGAGCGCCTGACGCAGCATCTCGGCGGCGCGAAGATCTACTTCAAGCGCGAGGAGCTGAACCACACCGGCTCGCACAAGATCAACAACTGTATCGGCCAGATCCTTCTTGCCAAGCGCATGGGCAAGACGCGCATCATCGCCGAAACCGGTGCCGGCCAGCACGGCGTGGCCTCCGCCACGGTCGCCGCGCGCTTCGGCCTGCCCTGCGTCGTCTATATGGGCGCGACCGATGTCGAGCGTCAGGCGCCGAACGTCTTCCGCATGAAGCTGCTCGGTGCCGAGGTAAAGCCCGTCACCGCCGGCAGCGGCACGCTGAAGGACGCCATGAACGAGGCGCTGCGCGACTGGGTCACCAATGTCGACGACACCTATTACCTCATCGGCACCGCGGCCGGCCCGCATCCCTATCCGGAGCTGGTGCGCGATTTCCAGTCGGTCATCGGCACGGAAGCGCGCGAACAGATCCTGGCCGCCGAAGGCCGCCTGCCGGATATGGTGATCGCCGCCGTCGGCGGCGGTTCGAACGCCATCGGCATCTTCCATCCGTTCCTGGACGACAAGGACGTGCAGATCGTCGGTGTCGAGGCTGGCGGCCGGGGGCTGGAGGGCGAGGAGCATTGCGCATCGCTGACCGCGGGTTCCCCGGGCGTGCTGCACGGCAACCGCACCTATCTGCTGCAGGACGAGGACGGCCAGATCAAGGAAGGCCATTCCATTTCGGCCGGTCTGGATTATCCCGGCATCGGTCCGGAACATGCCTGGCTGCACGATATCGGCCGTGCCGAATATGTGCCGATCATGGATGACGAGGCGCTGGAGGCCTTCCAGCTGCTGACCAAGCTCGAAGGCATCATTCCCGCGCTGGAGCCGAGCCATGCCATTGCCGAGGTGATCAAGCGCGCCCCGCAGATGGGCAAGGACCAGATCATCCTGATGAACCTCTCGGGCCGCGGCGACAAGGATATCTTCACCGTCGGCAAGATCCTCGGCATGGAGCTTTAAGATGACCGCACGCATGGACAAACGTTTTGCGGATCTCGCAGCCGAAGGTCGCCCGGCGCTCGTCACCTATTTCATGGGTGGCGATCCGGATTACGCGAGCTCGCTGGAGATCATGAAGGCGCTGCCCAAGGCAGGCTCCGATGTCATCGAGCTGGGCATGCCGTTTTCCGATCCGATGGCCGACGGCCCGGCGATCCAGGTGGCCGGCCAGCGCGCGCTGAAGGCGGGCCAGACGCTCGCCAAGACCATCCAGATGGCGCGCGATTTCCGCCGTGAGGACGATGCGACGCCGATCGTCATGATGGGCTACTACAACCCCATCTACATCTACGGCGTCGAGCGTTTCCTCGATGACGCCGTGGAAGCCGGCATCGACGGCCTCATCGTCGTGGATCTGCCGCCGGAAATGGACGACGAACTGTGCATCCCGGCGCTGGCACGCGGCATCAATTTCATTCGTCTCGCCACGCCGACAACGGATGAAAAGCGTCTGCCGGCTGTGCTGAAGAATACCTCGGGCTTCGTCTACTATGTCTCGATGAACGGCATCACCGGTTCGGCCCTGCCGGATCCGTCGCTGATCGGCGACGCGGTCGGTCGCATCAAGGCGCATACCCGGCTGCCGGTCTGCGTCGGGTTCGGCGTCAAGACGGCCGAACATGCCCGCGCCATCGGCGCGTCGGCGGATGGCGTCGTCGTCGGCACCACCATCGTCAACCAGATCGCCTCCAGCCTGACGGCGGACGGCAAGGCGAGCGCGGCCACCGTTCCCGGTGTCGAGACGCTCGTCAGGAGCCTCGCATCCGGCGTGCGCGCATCGCGCCTTGCGGCAGCGGAGTAAAGTTCCCACATGGGACCGGAAAGCAATTTCAGGAGAACCGTGAAGCGGTTTTCCGCCCGGAATTGCGCAGATTAACGGGAGTCTAGACCGTGAACTGGATCACGAATTACGTTCGGCCGAAGATCAACTCGATGCTCGGCCGCCCTGACCGGGATGTGCCGGAAAATCTCTGGATCAAGTGCCCGGAAACCGGCGAGATGGTGTTCCATCGCGATCTCGAGGAAAACAAGTGGGTCATCCCGGCCTCGGGCTACCACATGAAGATGCCGGCGAAAGCCCGCCTCAAGGACCTGTTCGACGATGGCGTCTTCGAGTCGTTGCAGCAGCCGAAGGTGGCGCAGGACCCTCTGAAGTTCCGCGATTCCAAGAAATATGTCGATCGCCTGAAGGACAGCCGCATCAAGACGGACCTCGAGGACACGATCCTCGCCGGCGTCGGCAAGGTGCGCGGCGTCAAGCTGGTCGCCGTCGTGCATGAATTCAGCTTCATGGGCGGTTCGCTCGGCATCGCCGCCGGCGAAGCCATCATCAAGGCCTTCGAGCGCGCCATCGCCGAGAAGTGCCCGCTCGTCATGTTCCCCGCCTCCGGCGGCGCGCGCATGCAGGAAGGCATCCTCTCGCTGATGCAGCTTCCGCGCACCACGGTCGCCGTGGAAATGCTCAAGGAAGCCGGCCTGCCCTATATCGTCGTGCTCACCAACCCCACGACGGGCGGCGTGACGGCGTCCTACGCCATGCTGGGCGATATCCATCTCGCCGAGCCGGGCGCCGAAATCTGCTTTGCCGGCAAGCGCGTCATCGAGCAGACCATCCGCGAAAAGCTGCCCGAGGGCTTCCAGACGTCGGAATACCTTCTTGAGCACGGCATGGTCGACATGGTCGTCAAGCGCCACGATATTCCCGCCACGCTTGCCCGCCTTCTCAAGATCCTGATGAAGAAGCCGGCCGCCTCCGCACCCGTGGTGGAAAAAACCGGCGCCGTCGCCATCGCGGCGCAATAACATGACGGGCGTCGCGGTCAGCGAAGCGGCGCTGGAGATCGAGAAGCTTCTCGGTCTCCACCCCAAGGGCTTCGACCTCTCGCTCGACCGCATCACGCGGCTTCTCGCGGCGCTCGACAATCCCCACCTGAAACTGCCGCCGGTCATCCATGTGGCCGGCACCAACGGCAAGGGCTCGGTCACGGCCTTCTGCCGGGCGATCCTCGAGGCCCAGGGCCTCAGCGTCCACGTCCACACCTCGCCCCACCTCGTCAACTGGCACGAGCGCTATCGCCTCGGTGTCGCTGGCGGCCGCGGTCAGTTCGTCGAGGACGCCGTTCTCGCCGATGCCGTGCGCCGCGTGGCCGATGCCAATGGCGGCGAGAAGATCACCGTCTTCGAAATCCTGACCGCGGTCACTTTCCTGCTGTTTGCCGAGCATCCGGCGGATGTGGCGATCATCGAGGTCGGCCTCGGCGGCCGCTTCGATGCCACGAATGTCATGCCGCGACCGGCCGCATGCGTCATCATGCCGATCTCGCTCGACCACCAGGCCTATCTCGGCGACCGGGTCGAACTCATCGCCGCCGAAAAGGCCGGCATCATGAAGCGCGGCGTGCCCGTCGTCATCGGCTACCAGCCGGAAGAGGCGGCCCGCGACGTGCTGATCGAGACCGCCGAACGGCTGGGCTGCCCGCACGCCGTCTACGGCCAGGATTTTCTCGCCCATGAGGAATTCGGCCGCCTCGTCTACCAGGACGAGTTCGGCCTTGCCGATCTTCCCCTGCCGCGCCTGCCGGGCCGGCACCAATATGCCAATGCCGCCGCCGCCATCCGCGCCGTCAAGGCGGCCGGCTTCGCTGTCGGCGAGCCGGCGATCGAGACGGGGCTGTCACGCGTCGAATGGCCGGGCCGCCTGCAAAGGCTCCCCGATGGGGCGCTCTTCCGCCTTGCTCCGCCCGCAAGCGAGATCTGGGTCGACGGCGGCCACAATCCCGGTGCGGGACAGGTCATTGCCGAGACCATGGCCAATTTCGAGGAGCGCGAGGCGCGTCCGCTCTTCCTCATCACGGGCATGATCAACACGAAGGATCCCGTCGGCTATTTCGACCCGTTCCGCGGCCTTGCCGAGCGGGTCTTCACCGTGCCGATCCGCGGCTCCGATGCCGGGCTCGACCCAGCCGCACTCGCCGAGGATGCCGCACGCGCGGGCCTGGAGGCCGCGCCGCTTGCGACGGTGGGCGAGGCGCTGGTGGAGATCGTGCGCATCACGGCCGAGGATTCGGTGCCGCCGCGCATCCTGATCGGCGGTTCGCTCTATCTCGTCGGCGACGTGCTGGCCGACAACGGTACGCCGCCCACCTGACAACAAAAAGCCCGGCTTTAAGCCGGGCTTTTCGGTTGGACCGGTCGGGCCGATCAGGCGGCGCCGGAAATCCAGGACGACAGGGCCGTCTTCGGTGCGGCGCCGACCTTGATGTCGGCCACTTCGCCGCCCTTGAACATGGCGAGCGTCGGGATCGAGCGCACGCCGAACTGGGCGGCCAGCTCCGGGTTCTCGTCGATGTTGAGCTTGGCGACCTTCACCTTGCCGGCGAGTTCCGTCGAGATTTCTTCCAGCGCGGGCGCGATCATCTTGCACGGGCCACACCATTCGGCCCAGAAATCCACAACGACCGGCTCTGCGGACTTCAGCACTTCGGCTTCGAAATTGGACTGGTCGACTTTAACGGTAGCCATAAGGGCTGCTCCTTGAATGGTGGGTGTTGCACAAGATGTGATGCCGCCGGGCTGCGTTTTCAAGCCCGTCAGGGCGCGCACCGTGAGCGAAACGTCCTGTCCCGTATCTCACTTTGCCGTGAGTTCGGCAAGGCTCGCCTCCATCAGCGCCGCCTCCAGCCAGAAGGTTTTCGCCGCCTCCGTGTAGATCAGCCCGCAGCGGATCTCCCGGCCGGGATAGAGCGGCGCGAGGATTGCGCGGTAGATGGCAAGCTGCGCCCGGTGCTCGAACGGGATGGCGTCGACGGTATCCGGCGGCACGCGGTTCGTCTTGAAATCCACGATCTCGACCGCGCTCTCCGTCACCACCATGCGGTCGATGCGGCCGGATACCGCAAACTCCCGGCTGCCCAGCGTCAACGTGCCCATAATGGAGACTTCCGCGCGCGCCGCAGGTGAGAAGACGGCGCGCAGGCTCTCGTCGTCGATGACGTGAAGCGCCGCGGCAATCAGCCCGGCCCGCGCGCCCTCCGGCCAATGGGCGGCCGCACGCTCCAGATAGCGCCGCGCCGCCGCCGGCCGCTCGGCGGGGTCGAAGCCCGGCAGGACCTGCAGGAAGCGGTGCAGGATGCGCCCGCGCTCCAGCGCAAGCCCGGCGCCCGGCGGGCCGCCTTTGCCCTTGCCGAACAGGGCGGAGGGCACGAGCAGATCGGCCGCATCCGTCTCGATCACCGCCGCCGCACCCGAGGGGCTGAGCGGTCGCGGCAGGGATTTCTGCGGCGGCAGCGGTCTTGCAAGCGCCTCCGGCAGCCGGATCTGCGGCTTTTCCTCGGCGCTTGCCACCGTCACCTCGCCGATCGCCGCCGCGCCCGCCTCGCGCCAGGACAGCCCTTCCCAGCTTTCGCTGCGCGTCGAGAAGGTTGTTTCTACGCAACGCTGGGTGTCGGCGGCGAGCGCCGTCGCGATCATCGTGTGCCAGGTGTCCTTGTTCTCCTGCCGCCCGCGATAACCGCAGACGATCAGCCGGTCGGCCGCACGCGTCATCGCGACATAGAGCAGGCGGCGATATTCCTCCTCGGCGCTGTCCTTGATGCGCTCCGCATCCGCTTCCGTCAGCGTGTTGGCGAAGTCCTTGAGCGGCAGCCAGGCCGGCAGGCCGCCGGCAAGATCCGTCGTTGAGAGAAAGCGCAGCTGCGGCATGTGGCTGTGGCTGAAGGGCTTGGCGCCGCCATCCACGAGAAAGACGACCGGCGCCTCCAGCCCCTTGGCGGCATGCACGGTCATGATGCGGATCTCGCCGCGCGCCTTGTCCTGTTCGCGCTTGACCGTCGGCGCCTCCAGTTCCAGCGTGGAGACGAAGGCCTGCAGGCCGGGCAGGCCGTTGTCCTCCTGCTCCAGGGCGAAGGTCAGGAACTCGTCGATGATCTCGCCCGCCTCGACGCCGAGCCGCGCAAGGAACGCCCGCCGCCCGCCGCCCGCGCCGAGGATGCGCGCATAGAAATCATGCACGGACTGCGTGCCCGCATCGGCAATCAGCCGTTCCAGCCGTGCGACGACGGGCGCAAGTCGGTCGTCCGACGCGGCCACGCTGCAAAGATGCGCCCAGAGCGCCTCGTTCTCGCCGCGCCGGGCGGCAAGTTCGAACAGCGTCTCCTCGCTCAGGCCGAAGAGCGGGCTTTTCAGGAGCGCGGCGAGCGACAGATCGTCCTGCGACAGCACGGCGAAGCGGCCCAGTGCCATCAGGTCCTGCACGGCGATGTGCTTGGTCAACACCAGCCGGTCGGCGCCCGCCACCGGCAGGTCGTGGCGTTGTTTCAGGGTGCGTGTCAGCGCATTCACGAAGGCGTCGCGCTTGCGCACCAGCACGATGATGTCGCCGGCCGCCATGGGCCGCGCCTTGCCCTTTTCCGTCACCGTCTCGTGGCCGATCCAGCCGGCAAGCGTATCGGCGATGCGCCGCGCCAGCACATTGATCGGCGCTTCCTCGGCCACCGCGTCGAAGGGCGCGGTCCAGTCCTCCTCGTCGAGGCCGGGCGGCGCGGCGATCATGGCCCACACATCGACGGCCCCCGGCTCGCGCCCGCGATTGGAGGCATGCACGATATCGCCGCCGTCGGGCGTGAGCCCGCGCGCATTGGCGGGATCGAGAAAGACCTGGTCGACCGCGGAAAGCACGTCCCGCGTCGAGCGGAAGGACAGGAGGAGGCGGATCGGGCTGAAGGCGGTTTCGGCCACCTGCGTGCGACGGGCGACCGCGCGGCCTTCCTCGGCAAACCGCTCGGGCCGCGCGCCCTGGAAGGAGTAGATCGACTGTTTCTCGTCGCCCACGGCAAAGATCGTGCGGCCGGCGATGCGGGCTGTTTCGCCGGCGAAGAAATCGTCCGTCAGCGCTTTTACGATCTCCCACTGGCGGGGGCTGGTGTCCTGCGCCTCGTCGACGAGGATATGGTCGATGCCCTGGTCGAGCTTGTAATGCACCCAGGCGCTCACCCGGTCGCGCGTCAGAAGCGTCGCCGTCCGGTCGATCAGGTCGTCGAAATCGAGCAGGCTGCGCGCCCGCTTCAGGTCTTCGTAGTCGCCGGTCAGCCGCTCGGCGATGACGAGCGCCGCCTTCGTCGCCTCATACATGCGAAAGCGCCGCAGGCGGTCGTCGCAGGCAATGACATGGGCCTGCGCGGAAAGCAGGGCCGCCTCGAAATGCGGCGCGCTGTCGCGCACTTTCTTCGAGAGGAAGGACCGGTCGATGCTGCGCGGCGAGCCGGTCGCCGTGAAGAACAGATCGTGCAGCGCAGCCCGGCGCGCTTCGGCATCTGTGAGGCGCATCACGCCGCGCAGGCCGGCGGCTGACGTCTTCACCGTCTCGCTGCCGAGGTTTTCCGCCGCCGAGAGATAGGCGTCCAGCACCGCGCCGTTCAGCCCATCGAGCGGCCAGAAGGCGGCGAGGATGTCCTCAGCCGTTTCCTGCGGGCGAAGACCCGTTTCCCGGCGAAGGATCGCCTCGATGCCGCCCGCCGCGTCCGCCCGCTCGAGGACGTCGCGGATCGGCCCGCGGCTGGCGATGATGTCGGAGATCAGCCGTTCCAGCCCAGTATCGTCGGCAATGTCGAGCACCGTGGCGAAGGCATCCGCCAGCGCCTGGTCGTCCTCGCTCGCCGTCGCCGTCAGCAGCGTGCGCCGCGCATCCGCCAGCAGCACGGCGGCCGCACGGTCGTCGAGCACGGAGAAGTGGCCGGCGACATTGGCCTCGAGCGGAAACTGGTGCAGCAGCGCTTCGCAAAAGGCGTGGATGGTCTGGATCTTCAGGCCGCCCGGTGTTTCGAGCGCGCGTGCAAAAAGCCGCCGTGCCTCCGCGAGCTTGAAGACGTCGGGCCGCGCGCCCTCGATGGCCGCCACCCGGTCGGACAGGTCCGAATCCGAGAGCGTCGCCCATTCGGCCAGCCGCTCGAAGACGCGGTTCGACATTTCGGAGGCGGCGGCCTTGGTATAGGTCAGGCAGAGGATGGCGGATGGCCGGCAGCCGGCGAGCAGCAGCCGGATCACCCGCTGCGTCAGCACATGGGTCTTGCCCGAGCCGGCATTGGCCGAAACCCAGGCCGAGCGGGCGGGATCGGACGCCATCGCCTGTTTCTGCGTGGTCCAGCTCAGCCAGGCGGCCGGCTCCGCCGATGCGGGACGGTCGTCTTCAAGCATCGTCGCTCTCCCCGCTATTTTCGGCAGACGACCATTCGGCGACGCGCGCCAGATGGTCATATTCGCCGCCATAGTCGCGCTCCTGTTCGGGAATGAGCCGCGAGGCGAAGCCGAAGCGCCCTTCGATCAGCCCGGTCAGCAGCTTTTCCAGCTCCGTCAGCGCCTCCTCGCCCAGATCGAACGCGGATTTCGGCGTAGTGCTGGCGGATTTCGTGTGTTCGTTGTTGACCTGCTCGACCTTGAAACGCTCGCCGGGCTTCAGACGCACATAGAGAAGGTTAGCCGGGTCGCGGCGTCCCGGCCCGCGGAAGGCCCCGCGCCGCATCGCCGCCGCCTCCAGCGCCAGCTGCGGATCAAGCAGCGCGCGCGCCACCTTGAGCGAAGGCGTGCTGCCGGTCTTGTAGTCGAGAATGTCGGCGCTGCCGTCGGGCAGGATGTCGATGCGGTCGGCAATGCCGGTCAGCCTTATGTCGCCGACCGAGAGATCGAGCGACGCCGGCACCTCCGTCAGGCTCTCGCGCACGCCGCCGGCGCGCTCGCCATGCCAGGCGACGAAGGCGCGGGCGACGGCGGCAAAGCGCGGCCGCCAGACGGCATCGATATGCGGCGGCAGCGCCACCGCATCGAATTCCTCGTGCAGGATACGGTCGATCAGGGAAAGCGGTTCGCCGGTCTTCTCCTCGCGCACGAACCGGTCGACGATGCGGTGATAGAGCGAACCGCGCTCGGTCGGCCCGGGGTCGAGGTTGAACGGCGCGATGGGGTCGAGCCGCAGGATATGCCGCGCATAGATCGCATAGGGGTCGCGGCGCAGTCGCCCGACCTCGCTGAAGGAGTATTTCTTCGGTTGCAGCCCGGCCGGCGGTTTGGGCGATGGGCGCGGCGCGTTCGGCACGCTCCGGCCCTGATCGATCCGACCGGCCCAGTCGATCAGGTCGCGGCCGCGGCTGCGCAGGTCGCTTGCCAGCGAAGGACCGCCCACGGCGAGCAGCCGTTGCAGCCAGCGCGAGGCGACGGTCGGGGCGGTGCCGTTGCGCAACGCCCGTGTGAGGGTCAGCTTGCGCGTGCCCGCAGCCATCTGCAGGTCGTGGCCGAGCTGGCCGATGCGGCGCTCCGGCGGCTCCAGGCCGATCTCCACCTTCATGATGCGGGAGAGAAAGGCGTCGTTGGCCGCCTGGCCTGGCCAGGTGCCCTCGTTGAGCCCGCCGATCACCACGGTATCGACGCTCTGGAGGCGCGATTCGAGCGCGCCGAAGATGAAGACCCGGGGATGGCGCATCGAGCGCGGCTTGACGCTTTCGCTCGCCGCCAGCGCCTCGATGATATCGCACCATTGCGGCCCGTCGGCCTCGATCTGCCCGTCGGTCTCCATCACGCTCTTGAGCAGGTTGGCGAGGCTGTCGCCCGCCTCGCCCGACCACAGCGCAGCCAGGTCGTTGCGCTCGTCGATGGCGACGGCCTCCAGCGCACGGCCGGTGCGTTCCGCCCAGTCCGAGACGGCAAGCCTGGAAGAGAAGCGCCGCCCCGTGCGGCTCTGCTGCACGAGCACACCGGCAAGCGGCTCCACTGCATCCGCCACGCGCTGTGCAAGCATGCGCGCCAGGGGAAGGGCGGTTTCCGGCAGCGCACTGCGCCAGCGCGGCGGGTGGCGGTCGTCGGCCTGCCGCGCCACGGCGGCGTCGAGCAAAGGCTCCAGCGTCGAAATGTCGATTTCCGCCGTGCCGCCGCGCAGGGCGGTCAGCTCCAGCGCCGTCACCGCGTCGCGCCGGTCGTCGGCGGAAAGCCCGAAGCGGGCAAGCGGATGTTTTAGCAGCGCCACGAGCGCCACGGGATCGCCCGGGCGCAGGGCCGCCTCGGCGAGCAGGCGCAGCAGCGTGCCCTGCGGGGTGGAAAGGAGCGGCGTGCCGGCGGAATCGTCCGCCTCGATGCCGAAACGGGCAAGCTCGGCGGCGACGCGACGGCCAAGCTTGCGGTCCGGCGTGATCAGCGCCGCCTGCGCGTCCGGGCCGTCCTCCAGCGCGAGCCGCAGCGCGATGGCGATCGCCACGGCCTCCTCGCGTTCATTGGCCGCCTCCACCAGCGCGACGTCGCGGAAGGCGTCGGCCACGCGCCCGGCATCCAGCGTCGAGCGCACGTCGCCCCAGCCCGCCGTGGCCTGCGTCGGCAGGAATGCGCTGGAGAGGATCCGCGCGCGGTATTCCAGCGTCTCCGGCGGCTTGCCCAGCGGCTCGACATCGTCGCGCGTGCAGCCCATGCGGGCAAGCAGGCGGTGGAGCCCGTATTGCGGATGGCTGCGCGAGGCCGCATCCGGCTTGCGCGCCGTGTCCGCGCCGCCGCCCTGATGCCCGACGAGCAGCCAGTCCGTATCGCTCATGAAGCGGTCGAGGCCGGGCAGGATGACGACGCCGTTCGGCAGCTTTGCCACTGCCGCGATCAGCCCCGCGGTGGCGGGAATCGAGCCCGTCGAGCCCGCGATGATCACGGGGCCGGCCGGCGGCGAGTGGCGATAGCGTTCCGTTTCGGCGTGCAGCGTCGCATTGCGCCTTAGGGAAGGGGAGGAGCGACCGAGTTCTGCCAGCCGCGCCGGCCAGAAATCGCTGGCGATCTTCAGGAATTCGGCCGTCAGCTGCCACCACAGCGCATGGTTGGAGGTATCGAGCGTATCGAGCGCCGTCCAGTCCAGCTCCTCCGTCTCCATCGCATCGATGATGTCGGCGAGATTGCGGGCAAGCCAGACGGCATCCGCCGGGCTCGCCGGGGCGACAAGCGGGCTTTCGGCATGCACCGCGGTCACGGCGGCCGGCAGCTGGTTGCGCCAGGCCAGCACGAGGCGGGCAAGTTCCAGAAGCCGCGTCGAGCCGGAGAGCGGCTCGGCCATGTCGAGCAAGGCCGGCGCCACCTCGTCGAAGAAGCCGCTGTCGTCCTCTGTCTCGCCCAGCGCCCGGATGGTGGGCAGGATGGCCGAGCGGCCGCCGAACAGGTCGACGAATTCCGAGCGCAGCACGCGTGCGGAGCGGCGGGTCGGCACATAGATGGTGACATCCGCCAAGGCCAGCGGGTCGGCGGGATCGTAGGTGAAGCCGGGTACGAGCCGCCCGTCGACAAGCGCTTCGGCGACTGTCTTCAGGAAGGGCAGGCTCGCCGGGATCGTATAGATCCGGCCGCCCGGCGCGCCGCTCATGCCGCCGCCTCGCCGAACGAGGCGATCACGGCCTCCGCAGCGCCGACCGCCTCGGGCGTGCCGACGGTGATCCAGTGCCCGTCGAGCAGCATGCCGTGAAGCCGCCCCTTCTCGATGGCCCGGTCGAAATAGATGTTGAGGTTGAAGGCGTCGTCGGGCGCGTCGTCGAGCAGGCCCGGCATCAGCACCAGTGCACCGGCATAGACGACCGGCGTGCCGAAGCCTTCACGATAGCGGGTGAGGCGTCCAGCATCATCGAGCGAAAAATCGATCTTGCCGTTATGGCCCGTCGTATCCTCCAGCCGCACGCAGAGCATCAGCATGTCCATGGCGTCAGGGTCGAACCGTTCGGCAAGCCGCTGGAGATTGGTTCTTTCGCCGGCTTTCTCGCCGATCCAGAAGAGATCGGCATTCATCACCATCACCGGCCCGCGCCCGAGCAGCTTCAGGCCCCTGGCCAGCCCGCCGCCGGAATTCATCAGCCGGTCCGTCTCGTCGGAGAGAAGGATTTCCGGCACCGCGCGGTGGACGAGATGCGCACGCATCTGCGCGGCGAAGTGATGCACGTTGACGACGGCGCGCGTGATGCCCGCTGCGGCGAGCGCATCGAGCCCGTAGTCGATCATCGGTTTTCCGGCGATCGGCACCAGGGGCTTCGGCATCGTATCGGTGATGGGCCGCAGGCGCGTTCCAAGGCCGGCGGCCAGCACCATGGCGTCTTCGATCTTCATTACTATCCCGCGCTTATGATTCGGTCGCGAGGATTCCAGCCTTTTCGCACCAGTCGCGCAAGGGGGCGAGGTCGGGATGGGAAAGTGCGCGCGTGAGATTGCGGAAGGTGCGCGGCATGTGGCGCATATAGGCCGGCTTGCCGTCGCGCTGCATCAGCCGCACCCACAGGCCGATGAGCTTGCAGTTGCGCTGCGCCGCCATAACGTGCCAGTCGCGCAGGAAGCGCTCCCGGTCGAAGCCGCCCTCAGCCGCGCGCAGCGAAAGATAGTGGTCGAGCACGCCTTGCGCGACCGCGTCGGGCACGTCGACGCGGGCATCCTGCACCAGCGAGGCGACGTCGTAGGCCGAAGGACCGATCATCGCGTCCTGGAAGTCGATGATACCGACCCGGTCGGTGCCCGCGGCATCCGGCCGCCAGATGATGTTGGGCGAATGGAAGTCGCGCAGCAGCAGATTGTGCTCCGCCGCGCCGAGGCTTTCGATCAGCCCGTCCCAGATGGCGATATAGTCGCGGCGCTCGGCGTCGCTTGCCGGCGTGCCGCGCGTGAAGGGAAGGTACCAGTCGGTGAGCAGGCTCACCTCGATCTGCATGGCGTCCCGGTCGAAATCCGGCACGCGGTGGATGATACCGTCGGCCACCGGCAGGTCGCGTTCGAAAGCCTGTCCGTGCAGATGCGCAAGACAGGCCGCGCTTTCGCGGTAGCGCTCGGGGATCGGCGCGCCGTCGGCATCGAGTACGCCGTCGCTGCCGAGATCCTCGATCAGGAGAATGCCCTGCGCGATATCCATGGCGTGGATTGCCGGCGCGCGCAGGCCGCGCGAAACGAGATAGCGGCCCACGGCGATGAACGGCTTCACGTCCTCGGCGATATGGGCGATCTGCTGGTAATACTTGCCCTGCGCGAGGATCGGCCCGGGCAGGTGCGCCGGCGAATCCATCAGCACCAAGCGGCCCGCGCCGGTATGGATATGTTCATAGGCGCGCGTGGAGGCGTCGCCCGTCAGGTGGCGGCGCGTGGCGTTTCCGTAGCCGGCTTCGTCAAGAAATGCGCGGATCGCGAGCGACCGGCGGATGCGGGCGAGCGCCGCTGCCGGGCCGTCGATGAAGACGCGCCGGCCATCGCCTTCATGCACGAAGGTCAGGCTTATGCCATCGGCGGGCAGCGTGCCGTCGGCCTTTTCCGGCCATTCCACCAGGCAGATGCCGTCCGACAGCGCCTCGTCGAAACCCAGCTCGTCGATCTCGGCGGCATCGGCGATGCGGTAGAGGTCGAAATGCGCGACGGGAATGCGCAGGTCATAGGTCTGGACGAGCGTGAAGGTCGGGCTCGGCACTTCGAGAAACGCATCGTCGGCGATGGCGCGGATCAGGGCGCGGGAGAAGGTGGATTTTCCCGCACCCAGATCGCCCGACAGTGCGACATAGTCGCCGCGCTTCAGCGCCAGTGCCATGTCCTCGCCGAAGCGGATGGTCGCGGCTTCATCGGCAAGGACGATGTCGAGCGCCATGCTATTCCGCCGCTGCAAACGAGGTCATCGACGCGGAAGGAATGCGCACGGCGACCTTCGTGCCGCGGCCTTCCTGGCTGTCGATGGTGACGGTGCCGTGGTGCAGGCTGACGAAGCTCTCGACGATCGAGAGGCCAAGCCCCGGACCGCCCTGGCGGCCATGGCTTTCGAAGCGGTTGAAGACGGTGGTCAGCAGGTCCTGCGGGATGCCGGGGCCACGGTCGGTCACGGTCAGCACGAGGTCGGCCCCCTCGCGCCAGCAGCGCAGGCCGATGGCGCTGCCCTCCGGCGCGAAATTGGCGGCATTGCTCAGGAGCTTGATGAGGATCTGCTTGAGGCGCTGCTGGTCGGCGACGATGGTGCCGAGGCTGTCGGGCGCGGTGATCTCGAGCGTCACCTGCGCCTCGTGCAGCCGGTCGGCGAACTGCATGGACACGTCGTCGAGCAGGTCCGTCAGGTTGATCTCGGTATAGTCGAGCTCCATGATGCCGGCGTCGACGGTCGCAAGGTCGAGGATATCGTTGACGATGGTCAGCAGCACCGCGGACGAGGTGGCGATATGGTCGACATATTCGGCCTGCCGCTCGTTCAGTTCGCCCATGGTCGGCGTCTTCAGGAGATCGGCGAAACCGATGATATTGGTCAGCGGCGAGCGCAGCTCGTAGGAAACGTGCTGGACGAAATCGTTCTTCAGCGCGTCCGCCTTGCGCAGCGCCTCGTTCTTTTCGGTAAGCGCCCGGCTGACCCGCACGCTGTCGGTGATGTTGACGAAGGTCAGCATCGTCTGCGCGTTGGAGAGCGGGATGACGGCGTAGTCGAGCACGAGGCCGGTGCGCAGTTCCAGCATGCCCTGCGAGGAGGGCCGTTCGTCGTCAAAGCTGGTGATCATCTGGCCGAAGCGCTTCCAGCCGTCCGGCTTGTCATAGGACGGCGCGCAGGCCTGCTCGATGGCGCGGATATGCGTGCCGGACTTCGCCTCGGCCTCGCTGATGCCCCAGATGGCGCGGAAGGCCGGGTTGGACAGGCGGATGCGCCCGTCGGGGCTGAACACCGCGACACCCTCGGCCAGGTGGTCGATGGTCTCGTCCTGCACCAGCATCAGCGTGTTGTAGCGCGTCTCGAGGTCGACCTTCTCGGTCAGGTTCTCGAAAACCCAGGTGGCGCCGCCCTGCGGGCGGGCGGTGGCGAAGACGCGCAGCGTCTGGCCGTTCGGCAGGTGCCAGAGGTCGCTCTGGGTGTCGATGGCGCGGTAGACGGAAAGGGCTGTGTCCTTCCACTGCTTCCAGTTCAGCTGTTCGGGCAGCTTGCCGGCGGCGCGCAGGCGGTCGAGCAGTTCGCCGTTGCCGGGCTTGCTCTCCAGGAACGCAGTGTCGAACTCCCACATGCGCTGGAAGGCCTGGTTATAGAATTGCAGGCGCTGCTCACCGTCGAAGGTGGCGACGGGCGTGGCAAGGTGATCGAGCGTTTCGGCATGGCTTTTCAGCGTGCGCGTCAGTTCCTCGCGCACCGCCTCGACATCCGAGACGTCGATCGCGATGCCGGCCGAGCCATTGGGCGTGCGCGCGTCCACCACGTCGAAGAAGCTGCGATTGCCGCGAACGACGGTCGAGACCTTGTCGCGGAACGGCGTGTCGTAGGTGCTGGTCGCCCGGATCTTTTCGCGCGCGACGGTCGGCAGAAGCTCGCGCGCCTCGCGCACGGCGGCGGCGGCGTCCTTCGCCTCGACGGCCTCCGCATAGGCCTCGTTCACCCAGGCAAGCGAGCCGTCGGGCGCACGCTGCCAGACGGGAAGATCGATCTGGTCGATGAGGCATTGCAATGTGCTCAGCGCGGCGACGAGCCGTTCGCGTTCGAGCTTCAGCTCGGCGGCTTCCGCGCGCAGATTGTTCAGCGCCACGAAGCGCACGAAGGCCTGCCCGCCGGAAACGCGGCCCTGTGCCTCCAGCACTTCGTCACGCCCCGTTTCGAGAATGAGGTCGAAGCTCTGTGCCTGCGTGCGCAGCCGCTCGACGGCACGCTCGATCTCGGCGGCGGAAGTGGGCTTCAGCCAGCGGCCGAAGGCGAGGAAATCGCGGTCGGCGACCGGTGCGCCTGTTTCCGGCGCCAGCTGGCCGAGGAATTCGGGCTTGCCCGACAGGCCGTCCCACATGACGATCCGGCGGTCCTTGTCGCCGATCAGCGCCTGCAGGCGCGACACGTTGTGGCGGGCGTCGGAGAGATGGGCGCGCAGCTCGCGGTTTTCCGCTTCCATGCGGCCGCGCTGGCGGATCATCCAGATGGCGGAGAGCATGGCCGCGGACATCACGCCGAGCAGCATCGACACGGTGACGATTTCCGTGGTGGCGAGATAGGGGCCGGCGGCATGGGCCGGTCCGGCAAGCATCGTCAGCGCCGATCCCGCCGCCAGCACGGATGCCAGGCGGCGCGCCACGGGGCGCATCAACCGTCTGTTAACCATAAAGCTATTTTGCGGCGCAACCGAATGCGCCCTGTCCCGCTCCGGCATGCCAAAAGCCTGCCCGGAACGGCCTCGTTTCAGTTCCGACATCATCCCCGGTATGTCTCCGTCCGTTTGCCGCCTGATCGACAAGACATCCCAATCCGGCGCGAAGGGTCCGCATCTGCACGCCGAATCAACGCGTTAACGATACTTGTTTACCGAATCGTCGGGAAGGGATGGGCCTAAAAAAGAGGCGGCGCGCTTGTGTCAAGCACGCCGCCTCTAGATGTTGTGGATAATCCGGGTAAGGATCAGTACCTGTAGTGTTCGGCCTTGAACGGGCCCTGCACCGTCACGCCGATATAGCCGGCCTGTTCATCGGAAAGCTCGGTCAGCTTCGCGCCGAGCTTGGCGAGGTGCAGGCGTGCGACCTTCTCGTCGAGCTGCTTGGGCAGGACATAGACTTCGTTCTTGTAGGCGTCGCCCTTGGTGAAGAGCTCGATCTGCGCCAGCACCTGGTTGGAGAACGAGGCGGACATCACGAAGGACGGGTGGCCGGTGGCGTTGCCCAGGTTGAGCAGGCGGCCCTCGGAAAGCAGGATCATGCGGTTGCCCTTCGGGAACTCGACCATGTCCACCTGCGGCTTGATGTTGGTCCACTTGAAGTTCCTGAGGGCCGCGACCTGGATCTCGTTGTCGAAGTGGCCGATATTGCCGACGATCGCCATGTCCTTCATCTCGCGCATGTGCTCGACGCGGATGACGTCCTTGTTGCCGGTCGTGGTGATGAAGATGTCGGCCGAGGACACGACGTCCTCGAGTTGCACGACTTCGAAACCGTCCATGGCGGCCTGCAGGGCGCAGATCGGGTCGATTTCCGTGACCTTGACGCGCGCGCCCGCGCCGCGCAGCGAGGCGGCCGAGCCCTTGCCTACGTCGCCGTAACCGCAGACCACGGCGACCTTGCCGGCCATCATGACGTCGGTGCCACGGCGGATGCCGTCGACCAGCGATTCCTTGCAGCCGTACTTGTTGTCGAACTTCGACTTGGTGACCGAGTCGTTGACGTTGATCGCCGGGAAGGGAAGCAGGCCCTTCTGCTGCAGCTGGTAGAGACGGTTGACGCCGGTCGTGGTCTCTTCGGTCACGCCCTTGATGGCGTCGCGCTGCTTGGTGAACCAGCCCGGGGAGGCGGCAAGGCGCTTCTTGATCTGGGCAAAGAGGATCTCTTCTTCTTCCGAGCCTGGATTGGAGAGCACGTTCTCGCCGGCTTCGGCGCGGGCGCCGAGCAGGATGTACATGGTGGCGTCGCCGCCGTCGTCCAGGATCATGTTGGAGAGGCCGCCATCGGTCCACTGGAAGATCTTGTCGGTGTACTCCCAGTATTCCGTCAGCGTCTCGCCCTTCACGGCATAGACCGGGATGCCGGCGGCGGCGATGGCCGCAGCGGCGTGGTCCTGCGTGGAGAAGATGTTGCACGAGGCCCAGCGCACGTCCGCGCCCAGCGCCACCAGCGTCTCGATGAGAACGGCGGTCTGGATGGTCATGTGCAGCGAGCCGGTGATGCGCGCGCCCTTGAGCGGCTTGGAGGCGCCGAACTCTTCGCGGCAGGCCATCAGGCCCGGCATTTCCGTCTCGGCGATCTCGATTTCCTTGCGGCCGAAATCGGCAAGCGCGATATCGGCGACGTGGTAGTCATGCGTGGTGGTCATGAAATACTCCAGCCTTCTGGCTCTGGTTGATGGCGCTTCCTATCAGGAAATGCCGGCTGGAGCAACCAAGACATAAAGAAGTCTTTATGTCCTTATGTCTGATGGAGGATTAGATCTCCTCGCCGAACTTGTCGGCGATCAGCGCATCGAGCGCGTCGAGAACTTCCTGGGCCTGCGCGCCGGTGGCGGTGACGTGCACGCTGCATCCGGGGCTGGCCGCGAGCATCATCAGGCCCATGATGGAGGTGCCGCCCACGGTCATGCCGTCCTTGGAGACGGTGACCTCGGCATCATAGCCATCGACCGTCTGGACGAATTTCGCCGAGGCGCGGGCGTGCAGGCCGCGCTTGTTGATGATGAGGAGCTCTTTCGAGACGGTCATGGAGGGCGGGAGACCTTATTTGCCGCTGAGGACGCGGCTGGCGACGTTGATGTATTTCCGGCCGGCTTCCGATGCGTCGATCAGCGCCTTCTCCATGTTGTTCTCGCCGCGGATACCGGCAAGCTTGATCAGCATCGGCAGGTTGACGCCTGCGATCACCTCGATGCCGTCGCCGTTCATCACGGAGATGGCGAGGTTGGACGGGGTGCCGCCGAACATGTCGGTGAGGATGATGACGCCGTTGCCCTGGTCGGCCTCCTGGACCGCCCGCAGGATATCCTGGCGACGCTGGTCCATGTCATCCTCGGGGCCGATACAGACGGTCTCGATCGCCTTCTGCGGTCCGACAACGTGTTCAAGGGCGTGCCGGAATTCCTCCGCCAGCTTGCCATGGGTGACAAGCACCAGTCCGATCATCAGCAGTCGCTCCCGTTTCCCAATTCGAACGGACGGCGGAATATCGCAATGCAACAATTCCGTCCACCATTGGGGTGGCCATCATGTCAATGAAAAGTCCGAAGGCAAGCCTAAAATGGCCGTTTTTCCCTTTTCGAGCGGCTTTCGCGATCAAGTCCCGGTAATTTCCGGGTGAATTGCGGCGAGCAGCGAAAAGGCGGTGCAACCGGCGGCAAGCGGCAGCCGCGTCAGCGGCAGGGCGTGGCCGGGCAGCACCTCCACGGTTTCGCCTTCCGGCGCCAGCCGATCGGCAAACGGTGGTGCGATCGGCCGGATGGCACGGTGCAGCACGGCCGCCTCGATGGTCCCGGCGGAGACGATGCCCGCGCCGCGCAGTTCGGCAAGGCCGGCGATGGAAGCGGGTGCCCGGGCGATGAGCCGGCCACCTTCGATGCTCACCAGGACCTGGTCGTCGCTGACGAGCGCGGAAAACAGCCCGCGCGCCCGCGCCTCCGTCATGCAATGCAGCGCGGCCATGCTCTTGCCCGCGCCGGAGGGGCCGGTGAAGAGAAGCCCCGTCGTGCCGATCACGATGGCCGTTCCATGCACGTTGACCGGGGCGGGGCCGGGGGCAGGGGCCGTCATTTCTGCTTGTCGGCGGGCAGCGAGAGGGTGAAGCGCGCGCCGGCGATCTCACCCGTCGCCTTGTCGATGATGTTGTCGGCCTTCAGCGTGCC
Organism: Shinella oryzae; assembly: GCF_023038235.1. Lineage (NCBI taxonomy): Bacteria > Pseudomonadati > Pseudomonadota > Alphaproteobacteria > Hyphomicrobiales > Rhizobiaceae > Shinella > Shinella oryzae. The sequence goes on from NZ_CP081987.1 coordinate 3,108,840, forward strand.
GCCATGCGCCTCGGCGATCTGCCGCGAGATGGAGAGGCCGAGGCCAGAATTCTGGCCGAATGCCTCGCCGGCCGGCCGGTCGGTGTAGAAGCGCTCGAAGATGCGGTCGATGTTTTCCGCCTGGATGCCGGGCCCGTTGTCCTCGATCTGCACGAGGCAGCGGTCGCCGCGCCCGCGCGACAGCCGCACCACGATGCGCCCGCCCGGATCGGGCACGAAGGAGCGGGCGTTCTCGATGAGGTTGGTGACGATCTGGCCGATGCGCAGTTCGTAGCCGCTGACCTCGAACCGCGCCTTCGGATTGTCCTTGCGGTCGACGACGAAATCCAGCGTCACCGGCTTCTTGCGCGTGTTGATCTGCCGCGAGACGTCGATGAGGTCGCCCAGCAGCTTTTCCAGATCCACCGTGCGGGCATCGCTGCGCGCAAGCTCGGCGTCGAGGCGCGAGGCGTCGGAAATGTCGCTGATCAGCCGGTCGAGGCGGCGCACGTCGTGCTGGATGACATCCAGCAGCCGCTTTTTCGATTCGTCCGTGCGCGCCAGCGGGAGGGTCTCGACAGCGCTGCGCAGCGAGGTCAGCGGGTTCTTCAGCTCGTGGCTCACATCGGCCGCGAAACTTTCGATCGCGTCGATGCGGTCATAGAGCGCCGTGGTCATTTGTCTGAGCGCGATGGACAGGTTGCCGATCTCGTCCTGGCGGACGGAGAAATCGGGGATCTCCTCGCGCTCCTTCGCGCCCCCGCGCCGCACGCGGATCGCCGCGGCGGAAAGGCGGCGCAGCGGGTTGGCGATGGTGCTGGAGAGCAGCAGCGACAGTGCGATGTTGACGAGACCCGCGACACCCGCCACGCGCATGATGGCGAGACGCTCGGCATGCACGATCTTGTCGATGTCGCCGGCCTGCGTGGAGAGCAGCAGCACGCCCAGCACCGCGCGGAAGCGCTGCACCGGCACCGCGACCGAGACGATGACCTCGCCCTTGTCGTTGACCCGCTCGACGGCGCCGCGCACGCCCGTCAGCGCGTTCATCACTTCAGGGTAGATCGAGCCGTCGCCGCCCGGCGCTTCCTTGTAGAGCGGCAGCCTGCTGGGCTGCAGCATGCGGTTGAACCATATGTTCAGGCGCTCGAAGACGCCGGCATTCTCCTGCTCGACGGGCGGCAGGTCGAAACGCAGCACCTGGCCCTGCGTGTAGAGATGGCGCGAATCGAGCAGCAGGTTGGCGTCGGTGTCGTAGATGCGGGCGCGGGTGCGCGTCGGCGAGATGAGCCGCCGCAGCACGGGCGCCACGCGTTCGGGATTGATCGGGAACTCCAGGTCCTCGTCGTTCGGCAGCGGCGTGATGCTCTGGCCGGCCTGGAGCTCGAGCAGCTTTTCCGGGTCGATGGTGATCGAGTTGGTGTCGACCGAGGCGGAGGCGGAAATCGCGCCGGCGATGATTTCGCCCTGCGTCAGCAGGCTTTCGACGCGCGCGTCGATCAGCCCCTCGCGGAACTGGTTGAGATAGAGGATGCCCGCCACCAGCACGACGAGCGCGACGAGATTGAAGAACAGGATGCGGCGCGTCAGGCTGGAAAAGACGGCATTGCCGAAGATGCGGCGCGCCAGCGTGAAGGGATGGGTCCAGCGGCGGCGCAACGAACGCGGCATCTGCCGGCCTTCGGCGTCCTCACCAGCCCTTTCCTGCACCTCCTGCAACACGCGCATCCGTCCTTTCGAGCCATTCCGCAGCCGACCGCGGCATGCCATTGCCGCCGCGGTTCATGCAAGCGAAATCGCGCCTTACGCTGCCTCGCGGAAGCGGTAGCCGACGCCGTAGAGCGTCTCGATCATGTCGAAGTCCGTGTCGACCATCTTGAACTTCTTGCGAAGCCGCTTGATGTGGCTGTCGATGGTGCGGTCGTCGACATAGACCTGCTCGTCATAGGCGGCGTCCATCAGCGAATCGCGGCTCTTCACCACGCCGGGGCGCTGGGCGAGCGAATGCAGGATGAGGAATTCCGTAACGGTCAGCGTGACCGGCTCGCCCTTCCAGGTGCAGGTGTGGCGCTCCTGGTCCATGACCAGCTGGCCGCGCTCCAGCGAGCGGGCGGCGATCTCGCCGGCCTTGGCGGCGTTGCCGCCGGCGCCGGCCGATGCGGCAGCCTCGCGGTTGGAGGAGCGGCGCAGGATCGCCTTGACGCGCTCGACCAGCAGGCGCTGGGAGAACGGCTTGGTGATGAAGTCGTCCGCGCCCATCTTGAGGCCGAACAGTTCGTCGATCTCCTCGTCCTTGGAGGTGAGGAAGATCACCGGGATGTCGGACTTCTGGCGCAGGCGGCGCAGAAGCTCCATGCCGTCCATGCGGGGCATCTTGATGTCGAAGATTGCAAGCTGCGGCGGGCGGGCGAGAAGGCCGTCGAGCGCGGAGGCGCCGTCCGTATAGGTCTCAACCTTGTATCCTTCCGCCTCAAGCGCGATCGACACGGATGTCAGAATATTCCGGTCATCGTCGACGAGTGCGATCGTTTGCATCCTGCTGGTCTCCATAGTCATGAGCGCCTTTCCCGACCTCGGATCGAGTTCCTGTCCTGGTAAGTGATGCGCCTCTGTGGGGATAAAGGTGGAACAAATTGTGGCAAAGATAAAGGGTGACGTTCGGCCGCGGCTTTTCGAATCATTTTTAAATCGATTATTCAAACGATTAAAAAAGTAGTACAAAGATTTAAATCGATTAATTATTTGATATCATTGCCTAATTTCGATCAAGCGCTTGCCTTTGTGACAGTTGCATATTAGGTTCCGCCCAGATTGACCTTGCGTCTTCGTCCACGGAGGAAAGCTGGACCATGCAGGAACTTGGCGTTCGCAACCCCGCGCAGGGGCTTACCGCGATGGGTATCCATACAAACGGCACGGTCCGGTACAACTTTGCAGCCGAGGCGCTCTATGAAGAGGCGCTCGGCCGCGGCGAGGCGGTCAAGACCGCCCATGGTGCGCTTCGCGCGCTGACCGGCCAGCACACCGGCCGCTCGCCGAAGGACAAGTTCGTCGTGCGCGACGAAAACACCGAAAACGCCATCTGGTGGGATAACAACAAGGCCGTGTCGCGCGCGCATTTCGATGCGCTTCACGCCGACATGCTGGCCCATGCCGCCGAACGCGATCTCTTCGTGCAGGACCTGATCGGCGGTGCCGATGCCGATTACGCCCTGCCGACCCGTGTCGTCACGGAACTCGCCTGGCATTCGCTGTTCATCCGCAACCTGCTCATCCGTCCGGAAGAGGCGGACCTTGCGGCATTCGCGCCGAAACTCACCATCATCGACCTGCCGACCTTCAAGGCTGATCCGGCCCGCCACGGTGCGCGCACCGAAACCATGATCGCCTGCGATCTGACGCGCGGCATCGTGCTGATCGCCGGCACCCATTATGCTGGCGAGATGAAGAAGTCAGTCTTCACGGTGCTCAACTGGCTGCTGCCGAGCGAAAAGGTCATGCCGATGCACTGCTCGGCCAATGTCGGTCCCGATGGCGACGCCGCCGTCTTCTTCGGCCTGTCGGGCACCGGCAAGACCACGCTTTCGGCCGATCCGAACCGCACGCTCATCGGCGATGACGAGCACGGCTGGGGCGAGAACGGCATCTTCAACTTCGAAGGCGGCTGCTACGCCAAGACCATTCGCCTCTCGGCCGAGGCCGAGCCGGAAATCCACGCGACGACGCAGCGTTTCGGCACCGTCTTGGAAAACGTCGTGCTGGACGCCAACGGCGTGCCCGACTTCAACGATGGCTCGCTGACGGAAAACACGCGCTGCGCCTATCCGCTGCATTTCATTCCGAATGCCAGCGACACCGGCCGTGCACCGCATCCGAAGACGATCATCATGCTGACGGCCGATGCCTTTGGCGTCATGCCGCCGATCGCCCGTCTGACGCCGGACCAGGCCATGTACCACTTCCTGTCTGGCTACACCGCCAAGGTCGCCGGCACGGAGCGCGGCGTGACCGAGCCGGAAGCCACCTTCTCGACCTGCTTCGGCGCGCCCTTTATGCCGCGCCACCCCACGGTCTACGGCAACCTGCTCAAGGAGCTGATCGCCGAGCACGGCGTCGATTGCTGGCTGGTCAACACCGGCTGGACCGGCGGCGCCTACGGCGAAGGCCGTCGCATGCCGATCAAGGCGACCCGCACCCTGCTCGCCGCCGCCCTCGACGGCTCGCTGAAGGATGCGCTCTTCCGCCGCGACGACAATTTCGGCTTCCAGGTGCCCGTCTCGGTGCCGGGCGTCGACACCAAGATCCTCGATCCGCGCTCGACCTGGTCGAACGGCGCCGCCTACGACAAGCAGGCCCAGAAGCTCGTCGACATGTTCGTCGCGAACTTCGAGAAGTTCGAAGATCAGGTCGACGGCAGCGTGCGCGACGCCGCTCCCGGCCTGAAGGTCGCGGCAGAATAAGCCTGTTGCAGACGGTGATTCACGTGAAACCCGGCCCGCAAGGCCGGGTTTTTCGTTGCCGCTGATGGCTTCCCGTTTCCCGGTCGCGCCGTTACAACGGCTTGGAAAGGAACTCTCATGGCCAGCGAACCCCTCCATATCAGCAACACGATCACCATTGCCGGCTGGGAACTGACCGAGCAGTTCGTGCTGGCGGGCGGTCCGGGCGGACAGAATGTCAACAAGGTCTCGACGGCGGTCCAGCTGTTCTACGATCTGCGCAACTCGCCCGCGCTCAGTGAGCGTGTGAAGGCCAATGCGCTGAAGCTCGCCGGGCGCCGGGTGTCGAAGGACGGCGTGCTGATGATCGAGGCCAGCCGCTTCCGCAGCCAGGAGCGCAACCGCGAGGATGCACGCGAACGGCTGAAGGAGCTGATCCTCAAGGCTGCCGAACCGCCACCGCCGCCGCGTCGCAAGACGAAGCCGACGAAGGGCTCGGTCGAGCGCCGCCTCAAGGCGAAATCCGGCCGTTCCGACGTCAAGCGCATGCGCACCCGGCCGGATGGCGAATGACGGTCGCAACTTGGCCGTTTATCGGCTTGAAGAAAACAATTCCTTCCCTTTACCGGAAGGGTCTGCTTAATTCGGCTGAAAACGGGAGGTAAACACATGGGTCTCTTCAGCTTTATCAAGAACGCGGGCAAGAAGCTGGGCATCGGCGGTGACGACGATGCGCCGGATGCCGAGGCGGTGAAGAAGGAACTGGAATCGCACGGCCTCGGCACCGATGCGGTGCAGGTCGAGGTTGTCGACGACAAGGTCGTCCTGAAGGGCAGCGTCGCGGACCAGACCGTGTTCGAGAAAGCCATCGTCGCCGTCGGCAACACGCTGGGCGTCTCCAAGGTCGATACGGAAGACCTTGCCGTGGCGTCCGCGCCCGCCAGGGAGCCGGTCTTCTACACGGTTAAGAAGGGCGACAACCTCTGGAAGATAGCCGAAGCCCAGTACGGCAAGGGCAAGGGTGCCAAGCACACCGTGATCTTCGACGCCAACCGGCCGATGCTGTCCCATCCGGACAAGATCTATCCCGGCCAGGTTCTGCGCATCCCGGACCTGTCGGAGACCTGATGTGACGGAGACGGGGCACGACCTCGCACCGGGGTTGCGCTATTTCCCTGATTATTTCGATCGCGCGGCGCAGGAAGCCCTCGTGGCCGCTATCCGCGCGGTCGTTGCCGATGCGCCGCTTTACGTGCCGCGCATGCCGAAGACCGGCAAGGCGATGTCCGTCCGCATGACCAATTGCGGTGCGCTGGGCTGGGTGACGGACAAGGACAACGGCTACCGTTACCAGGCCACCCACCCGGAAACCGGCCGTCCCTGGCCGGCCATCCCGCAAACCCTTCTGGCGCTATGGGAAGCGGTTTCCGGCTTCGCGAAGCCGCCGGAGGCCTGCCTCGTCAATTTCTATGACCCGGAGGCGAAGATGGGCCTGCATCAGGACCGCGACGAGACGGATCTTGCCGCGCCCGTCGTCTCCGTCTCGCTTGGCGACCAGTGCCTGTTCCGCGTCGGCGGCACGTCGCGCAGCGATCCGACGCGCTCGTTCCGGCTGTCGAGCGGCGATGTCTTCGTGTTCGGGGGCGAAAGCCGGCTCATCTTCCATGGCGTCGACCGGGTCTATCCCGGCACGTCCACGCTCCTGAGAAATCCCGGGCGCATCAACCTGACGCTGCGTCGCGTCAATCCTTAGCTCGAATCCGGCTAAAGTTTGCGCAGTGCCACCGTCTCGATGAGGTGGTTCTCGCCTTTCTGCAGGATCAGGTCGGCGCGCGGTCGCGTCGGCAGGATGTTCTGGTGCAGGTTCTTCAGGTTGATATTGTGCCAGAGCCCTTCGGCGATGCCGAGCGCATCGGCTTCGCTGATCCGCGCATAGCGGTGGAAGTAGGAATCCGGGTTCTGGAAGGCAGTGTCGCGCAGCCGCATGAAGCGCTCGACATACCAACTGTGGATCAGGCTTTCCTCGGCGTCGATATAGATCGAGAAGTCGAAGAAGTCCGACACCATCGGCACGATCTTGCCGTCGGCCGGCAGGTTGCGCGATTGCAGGACATTGATGCCCTCGAAGATCAGGATATCCGGCCGGTCGACGGCGCGGAAGGCGTTCGGCAGCACGTCATAGGTGAGGTGCGAATACATCGGCGCCGGCACGTTCGGCTTGCCGGCCTTGATCGCCGACAGGAAGCGCAGCAGCGCGCCGGTGTCGTAGCTCTCCGGAAAACCCTTGCGCTCCATCAGGTTCTCGCGCTGGAGCACGGCGTTCGGATAGAGGAAACCGTCCGTCGTGACGAGATCGACCTTCGGGCTGGACGGCCAGCGCGACAGCAGTTCCTTCAGGATACGCGCCGTGGTCGATTTGCCGACAGCGACCGAACCGGCAATGCCGATGACGAAGGGCGTCTTGGCCTCGTTCGACAGTGCCAGGAACCGCTTGCGCTGTTCGAACAGCATCTGCGAGGATTCGACATGGGCCGACAGCAGGCGCGACAGCGATAGATAGATGCGCCGGACCTCGTCGAGATCGATCGGGTCGTTCAGCGAACGCAGCCGCTGGACCTCGTCGGCCGTCAGCGTCAGCGGCGTATCGGCACGGAAATGCGCCCATTCCTCCGCCGGGAAGAACCGGTACGGCGAATAATTCCGGTTGCCGAAATCATCTGGAATATCCGGCTGGTCCTTGTCGCGCGCTGCCTGGATCATCAGTTCTTCCGGCTGGCCTTCTCCGCTAGGCCGGACTGGCCCGTGCGCCTCTCCAGCTCCCCCAGCACATCTTGTAACGGCACGCCGCCGATTTTCAAGACGACCATCAGGTGATAGAGCAGATCGGCCGCCTCGCTGGTCAGCGCGGCCCTGTCGCCTTCGATGGCCGCAATCACGGTCTCGACGGCTTCTTCGCCCAGCTTCTTCGCCGCCTTCGGCTGCCCGGCCGCCACGAGCTTGGCCGTCCAGCTCTCCGAGGGATCGGCGGCCGCGCGGGCAGCCACGATCGCTTCGAGATCGGCCAGGGTAAACATGCTCATCGGGGCCTCCTGTTCATTGCTTGGCATGTGCCGCTGCCGCGTCAGTCCAGCCGCATGGCGATGCCATGCTCGGCCATGTAGCGCTTGGCTTCACCCACCGTATAGGTGCCGAAGTGGAAGATGGATGCGGCGAGCACGGCCGTCGCATGGCCGTCGCGCACGCCCTCGACGAGATGGTCCAGCGTGCCGACGCCGCCCGATGCGATGACCGGTACGGGAACGCGGTCGGCAATCGTGCGGGTCAGCGCGATGTCATAGCCGCCCTTCTGGCCGTCGCGGTCCATGGAGGTCAGCAGCAGCTCGCCGGCACCGCGTTCCACCATCTTTTCCGCAAAGGCCACCGCGTCGATGCCGGTCGGCTTGCGCCCGCCATGGGTGAAGATCTCCCAGCGGTCTTCCTCGCCCTCGGCCGAGACCTTTTTGGAATCGATGGAGACGACGATGCACTGGTTTCCGAACTTGTCGGCGGCCTCGGCCACGAAATCCGGATTGGAGACGGCAGCCGAGTTGATCGAGACCTTGTCGGCACCCGCCAGAAGCAACTTGCGGATATCGGCGACCGTGCGCACGCCGCCGCCGACGGTGAGCGGCATGAAGCAATGGTCGGCCGTGCGCGCCACGACGTCGAAGATCGTGTCGCGGTTGTCCGAGGAGGCCGTGATGTCGAGGAAGCACAGCTCGTCCGCACCGGCGGCATCATAGACCTTGGCCGATTCGACGGGATCGCCGGCATCGACCAGATTGAGGAAGCTGACGCCTTTCACGACGCGGCCGTCCTTTACATCCAGGCAGGGAATAACGCGGGCCTTGAGGGTCATGCGGCTTCTCCTCGTGCTTCACGAATCACCGCCAGCGCTTCGGCGGGATCGATGCGGCCGTCGTAGAGCGCGCGGCCGGAGATCGCGCCTTCCAGCTTGCGGGCATCGGGGGCGACGAGGCGGCGGATGTCGTCCATCGAGGCGAGGCCGCCCGAGGCGATGACGGGGATGGACACGGCGTCGGCCAGTTCCAGCGTGGAGGCCCAGTTGATGCCGGTTAGGATGCCGTCGCGATCGATGTCGGTATAGATGATCGCGGCAACGCCGGCGCCCTCGAACTTCTTCGCAAGCTCGATGACGCCGAGCTCGGAGGCTTCCGCCCAGCCCTCGACCGCGACCTTGCCGCCCTTGGCATCGATGCCGACGGCGACCTTGCCGGGAAACGCCTTGCAGGCCGCGATCACGAGTGCTGGATCGCGCACGGCCACGGTGCCGAGGATGACGCGGGAGAGCCCGCGCGACAGCCAGCTTTCGATATGGTCGAGCGTGCGGATGCCGCCGCCGAGTTGCACGGGGTTCTTCGTGGCCTTCAGGATGGCGTCGACGGCGGCACCGTTGACGCTTGTCCCCGCGAAGGCGCCGTTGAGGTCGACCACATGCAGCCATTCGAAGCCTTGGTCCTCGAAGGCCTTGGCCTGCGCGGCCGGGTCGGGATTGTAGACGGTGGCCTGCTCCATGTCGCCGAGTTTCAGGCGAACGCACTGGCCGTCCTTCAGGTCGATGGCGGGAAAGAGGATCATGGCGTTTTCCAGTTCAGGGCTTCCAGCGGAGGAAATTGGAGATGAGGGCGAGGCCGAGCGCCTGGCTCTTTTCCGGGTGGAACTGCGCGCCGGCCTTGTTGTCCCTGGCGACGAAGGCGGTCATCGGGCCGCCGTAATCGACGGTCGCGACCACATCGTAGGGGTTTTCGGCGGCGAGGTGGTAGGAGTGCACGAAATAGGCGTGTAGCGTTTCCGGGATGCCGGAAAACAGCGGATGCGCACGTTTGCGGTCCAGCGTGTTCCAGCCGATCTGCGGGATCTTGAGGTCCGGGTCACGCGGCGTCATCAGCACCACGTCGCCCTTTATCCAGCCGAGGCCTTGTGTCGTGGTCTTTTCCAGGCCGCGCGACGACATGAGCTGCATGCCCACGCAGATGCCGAGGAAGGGGCGGGCCTTGGCCTCCACCGCCTCGCGCAACGCCTCCACCATGCCGGGCACGGCGTCGAGGCCGCGGCGGCAATCGGCATAGGCGCCCACGCCGGGCAGCACGATGCGGTCGGCGGATGCCACGCGATCGGCCTTGTCCGTGAGGTCGATCTTGGCGTCGATGCCGGCCTCGCGGGCGGCGCGCTCGAAGGCCTTGGTGGCCGAGCGGAGGTTGCCCGAACCGTAATCGATGATGGCTACGCGCATTCTAGCGTCCTTCCTTGAAACCGACGAGGCCGAGCATGGGAGCGTGCGGGCGCGTCGCGGTTCCGGAGGCCGGCAGGGAAACGCTGTCGCGCGCCTCCGTCTCGCCGGCCGGGGTTTCCATGTCGTAGATGTCTTCCGCCGTGGCGCGGTCCTCGGCCGAGATCACGGCATCGATGGTCCAGCCCTTTCGCTCGAGGCCGGCGACGACCATCGAGGGGCCTTCGAGCGCCACGAGCAGGCCGGTGGCAAGGCAGATGCCGAGCCCGGCAAGCCCGAAGACCGGATGATCCGAGATGGTCGAGCCGAGGGTTTGAACGGCGAAGGCGAGGGCGGCCGCAAACCAGGCGCGATGCCAGGCGAGCCAGAGGAACGGCAGGAAGAAGGCGACCCAGGAGAATCGGTCGCGCACGAACCGGGCCTTTTCATCGCCCCTCAGGGCACCCGGCGGTATCAGAACGAGGAATGTGGCCATGACGGCCTCCGACTATGCCTCTGGATCAGGCCAGCGAACCCTTCGTCGAGGGAACGCGGCCCGCCTGACGGGGATCGATCTCGGTCGCGGTGCGCAGCACACGCGCGACGGCCTTGAAGCACGTCTCCGAGATATGATGGTTGTTTACGCCGTAGATGTTCTGGATATGCAGCGTGATGCCGGCATGCTGGGCGAGCGCGTTGAAGAATTCGCGCACCAGCTCGGTGTCGAAGGTGCCGATCTTGGGCGCCGAGAAATCGACGTTCCAGACGAGGAAGGGACGGCCGGAGACATCGACGGCGGCGCGCGTCATCGTCTCGTCCATGGCAAGGTCGAGCGAGGCATAGCGCGTGATGCCGCGACGGTCGCCGAGCGCCTTCGCGATGGCCTGGCCGATGGCGATGCCGGTATCCTCGACGGTGTGGTGATCGTCGACATGCAGGTCGCCCTCGGTCTTGATCTCCATGTCGATGAGCGAATGGCGCGACAGCTGGTCGAGCATATGATCGAAGAAACCGACGCCCGTCGAAATGGTCGACGTGCCGGTGCCGTCGATATCGACGGTGACCGATACGGAGGTCTCGTTCGTCTTGCGCGAAACGCTGGCGGTGCGGCTCATTGCAGTCTCCGGTAAACTATTGGCGCTCCTTAACAGGGCTCTTCATAAAACGCCAGTCTTTCGAGGGTTTCCGGCGCATGCGGCAACGATCCCGCGCGGAGACGCCGCCGGGGTGATCAGCATTGGGCAATCCGGAGAACCGCGCGAAAGCGTTGCCTCTGGAAAGCGTGTGTGTGGTGGCTTCGCTTTCGCGCGGCCCAGGCGTTCTTCGGAGGCGGTCTTGTCCTCCTTCAGGCATGGCAGGGCTTCGCTGCGCAGTTTGTTGGCGCATATGCCTTTTCCGAAAACCGCGTTCCGCACTTTTCGGGGATATGCGCTGCCATCCTGCCTGCATGGCGGACCCAAACCGACCCCGCGACCCGGGGAAGGGGGAAGCCCCGCACGGCGAAGGGCGTCACCCCCTCGTCGCTCCAAACCTCTCTCGCCCCCGCCGCACGTTACGGCAGACAACGAAAGCGCCTCCTCCCGCCCGCATCGACACGTTACGCGATCCGTCCGGCGGCGGAAGGACGTTCAGGATAGACGCGGTTCGGGGAGCGGGGATGATTTGCGTGTGAAAAGGGCGGCCGGGATTGGAATGATTGGGTTTTTCCGGTGGCGGCGTCCCCGTGTTTTGGGGGTGGTTGCGGTCGCTATTACACGCACCGCCACCACACTTACCGTTGCCACACCGACAGCCGCGGCACCCGCGGTCATCGCACTAGCCGGGTTACACCTACGGTCGCCGTACGTGCGGTGGCCACACCCAAAGCCGCCGTACTCACCAGGCCACACTCACCAACGTCATTTCTTCTTGGTGGCGCTTTCGCTGTTCTTGACCTGCGCGCCAAGGGTCGGGGCGGCTTTTGCGGCCACCTTGTCCTTCTTGGGTTTGCGGACTTCCTTGTTGCTGCGGACCTGACCCTTGGCCATCGTCATAACCCTCACTTTGGATGGGAAACCATAACCCGCGCATTCCAGAGACAAAGCAAGGCTTATTTTGGACGAAGCCAGCCTCTCCCGCGCTTTCCATGCGCCGGGCGCGCGACGACGGCGCGCGGCCTTTGCAATCGCCGAACCGCTGCTTACATAGGGCACAACGAAGCCGCCTCGCCGGCGGTATCCCTGCCCGGTCCTCGGGCCTCAGAGGTCTGATATGAGTGAACACGATCCCTATGCTTCCATGCACGCCACGACGATCATCACCGTCCGCAAGGACGGCAAGGTTGTCATGGCGGGCGATGGCCAGGTGAGCCTTGGCCAGACCGTCATGAAAGGCAATGCGCGCAAGGTGCGCCGCCTTGCCAAGGGCGATGTCATTGCCGGTTTTGCCGGCGCGACCGCCGACGCCTTCACCCTGCTCGAGCGGCTCGAGGCCAAGCTGGAGCAATATCCCGACCAGCTGATGCGCGCCGCCGTCGAGCTCGCAAAGGACTGGCGCACCGACCGCTACCTGCGCCGTCTCGAAGCGATGATGCTCGTGGCCGACAAGTCCGTCACGCTGGCGCTGACCGGCAATGGCGACGTGCTGGAGCCGGAACACGGCACCATGGCGATCGGGTCGGGCGGCAACTACGCCTATGCCGCCGCCCGCGCGCTGATGGACACCGACAAGTCGGCCGAGGAGATCGCCCGCAAGGCCATGCAGATCGCAGGCGACATCTGCGTCTACACCAACCACAACGTCGTGGTGGAGACGCTGGATGCCGACCGCTGAGGCATACGCTTTCCGGCCTGTGACGGCGGCCGACCTGCCGATGCTGGAACGCTGGCTCGCCGCGCCGCATGTCCGGCGCTGGTGGGGCGATCCGGCCGAGGAGGTTGCGGGTATCGCCGCGGATTTCGACGAACCTGCAATGGCGTCCTTCATCGTCTCCCATGACGGAAAGCCCTTCGCCTATCTGCAAAGCTACAGGATCGACCCGTCGGACCTGTCCTTCGGCGACCGGCCGGACCGCACCATCGGCATCGACCAGTTCATCGGCCCTGCCGACATGGTCGGCCGCGGCCACGGGCCGGCCATGATCGATGCCTTTGTGGAAAAGATGTTCGCCGAGGGCGTAGAACGGGTGGTGCTCGATCCGCATCCCGAGAATGCGCATGCCATTCGGGCCTATGAGAAGGCCGGATTCCATGCTTTCGATCAACGCATGACAAAGGACGGCCCGGCGCTGATCTTGGCCCGGGACCGTTGCTAGAGGAAACCCATGACCAATTTTTCCCCCCGCGAGATCGTTTCCGAACTCGACCGTTTCATCATCGGCCAGCATGACGCCAAGCGCGCCGTGGCGATTGCGCTGAGGAACCGCTGGCGCCGCCACCAGCTGGCGCCGGACCTGCGCGACGAGGTCATGCCGAAGAACATCCTGATGATCGGCCCGACCGGCGTCGGCAAGACGGAGATTTCCCGCCGCCTCGCCAAGCTCGCCGGTGCGCCCTTCGTCAAGGTCGAGGCCACCAAGTTCACCGAGGTCGGCTATGTCGGCCGTGATGTCGAGCAGATCGTGCGCGACCTCGTCGAGGTCGGCATCGGCCTGGTGCGCGAGAAGAAGCGCGCCGAGGTGACGGCCAAGGCTCATGCCAATGCCGAGGAACGCGTGCTCGACGCGCTGGTCGGCGCCACTGCCTCGCCCGCGACCCGGGACAGTTTCCGCAAGAAGCTGCGCGCCAACGAGCTGGATGACAAGGATATCGAGGTCGATGTGGCCGATACCGGCACGCCCGGCGGCTTCGAGATCCCCGGCATGCCGGGCGCCAATATCGGCGTGCTGAACCTGTCGGAAATGTTCGGCAAGGCGATGGGCGGCCGCACCAAGAAGGTCAAGACGACGGTCAAGGATTCGTACAAGATCCTGATCGACGACGAGTCCGACAAGCTGCTCGACAACGAGCAGATCCAGCGCGAGGCCATCCGCTCGGCCGAGAACGACGGCATCGTCTTCATCGACGAGATCGACAAGATCGCCGCGCGCGATGGCGGCATGGGCGCGGGCGTTTCCCGCGAGGGCGTGCAGCGCGACCTGCTGCCGCTCGTCGAGGGCACGACGGTCGCCACGAAGTATGGGCCGGTGAAGACGGACCACATCCTCTTCATCGCCTCGGGCGCCTTCCATGTCTCCAAGCCTTCGGACCTCCTGCCGGAACTGCAGGGCCGCCTGCCGATCCGCGTCGAGCTGAAGGCGCTGTCGCGCGAGGACTTCCGCCGGATCCTAACGGAGACGGAAGCAAGCCTCATCCGGCAGTACAAGGCGCTGATGGGCACGGAGGATGTCGAACTCGACTTCACCGAGGACGGCATCGACGCGCTGGCCGATGTCGCCGTGCAGCTGAATTCGAGCGTCGAGAATATCGGCGCACGCCGCCTCCAGACGGTGATGGAGCGGGTGCTCGACGAGATCTCCTTCGAGGCGCCTGACAAGGGCGGCAACCGCCTCGTCATCGACGCCGACTATGTGAAGAAGCATGTCGGCGCGCTGGCGGCCAACACGGATCTGTCGCGCTACATCCTGTGACGTTTCGGCACCGGTGGTTGTCTTAGCAACCGCCGGTGTCGCGCTTTTGGGCATGCGCCCCCTCGACAGAACCGCACACGCGGCCTAGGCCATTGCCGCGTCCGGCATGATGACGACACGATTGTCCTGCATCCCGTCCATGCCACTTCGAACGATTGACCAGACAGGAACCGGAACCGTGCGACAGCTCTTCCCCGTGCTTGCCCTTGCAGCCGCCCTCTTCGTGCAGAGCCAGACCACGGCGCTGGCAATCGACGTGGTGCCCGCCGGCAACCGCAACGCGGAGCAACCCGCCATTCCGGGTGCCTCCATTCGCCGCACGAAGGGCAACAAGAGCTCCTTCGAGGCGAAATACCAGAAGGTGCACGACCTTCTCGCAGGCGACCGCCAGCTGACGAGCAAGATCAAGGCGGCGGCCGGTAAATACGGCATCGACCCGATCCATATCGTCGGCGCCATCGTCGGCGAGCATACCTACAATGTCGACGCCTACGACCGCCTGCAGAGCTATTACGTCAAGGCGGCCTCCTATACCGGCAATTTCCGCTTCGCCTATGACGGCGAGGCGATCGACGACTTCCTGAAGCGTCCGCAGTTTGCCGAATGCGAGGGCAAGAAGGGCTCCTACGCGCTGTGGACCTGCCGCGAAAACGTCTGGAATCGCTCCTTCAGCGGCAAGACGGTCGGCGGCACGTCTTTCCCGAGGAACCGTTTCAGCGCGGTGTTCTTTCAGCCCTTCTATGCCGGCCAGACCTTCGGCCTCGGCCAGATCAACCCGCTGACGGCGCTGACGCTGACCGACGACGTGGCGCGTTTCTCCGGCTACAAGAAACTCGACGAGAACGATGCGGCCGGCGTCTACCAGGCGATCATGGACCCGGATATCTCGCTGGCCTATATGGCCGCAGCCATCCGCCGCTCGATCGACGCCTATAAGAAGATCGCCGGCGTGGACATTTCCAGGAATCCCGGCCTGACGGCGACGCTCTACAATATCGGCACGCCCGATGCGCGCGCCGCAGCCTTCGCCGCGCGCCGCGCCGCCGGCGAGGCGACCTGGCCGGAAGAGAACTATTACGGCTGGCTCATCAACGACAAGCTGGACGACCTGCGCAGCCTGCTCTAGCGGCCTTTCCGGCGTAAAGCGCCGGTTCACGCGGCCTTGACCGGCCGCCGCCTTCCTCTCGGCCCAGTTGCGCCCCATATTGAGGGCGAGCCGAAGGAAGGAAGCTGATCATGGATATGCGTCCCGAGCCGTTCGAACCGCCCGCGCCGATCCCGCGCACGGTGCCGCCGTCGAAACTCGAGATCATCCGCACGGTCTTCCGCAATCCGCTGGAACTGTGGGGCGAGCCCTCCTACACGCTGCCGTGGATCATGACGAGCTTCGTCGGCGAGAAGACGTTGATCGTCAACGATCCCGGCCTGATCAAATACCTGCTCGTTGACAACGCCGCCAATTACAAGATGTCCGTGGTGCGCCAACTCGTGCTGCGGCCGATCCTGCGCGATGGGCTACTGACAGCCGAGGGTCCGGTCTGGCGCCGCTCGCGCAAGGCCGTCGCGCCCATCTTCACGCCGCGCCACGCCAAGGGCTTCGCCACGCAGATGCTCAGGCAGTCCGAGCTCTATGTGCAGAAGTACGAGGGCGCGGACGGCGCGGTCTTCGATATCGGCAACGACATGACGGAGCTCGCCTTTTCCATCCTGTCGGACACGCTGTTTTCCGGCGAGATCGTCACCGCCTCCACCAATTTCGCCGATGACGTGGACGACCTCCTGCATTCCATGGGCCGCGTCGATCCGATGGATCTTCTGCGCGCGCCGACCTGGGTGCCGCGCGTCACACGCATCGGCGGGCAGCGGGTGCTCGGCAAGTTCCGCAAGATCGTGCGCGACACGATGGAGCTGCGCCTCAAGCGCATGGCGGAAGGCGGAGACGCGCCGAGCGATTTCCTGACGCTGCTGTTGCGCGCCGCCGGGCCGGACGGGCTGACCATGGAGGAGGTGGAGGACAATATCCTGACCTTCATCGGTGCGGGCCACGAGACGACGGCCCGGGCGCTCGCCTGGACGCTCTACTGCGTCGCCAATTCCCCGCATGTGCGCGAGGCGATGGAAGAGGAGATCGATCGCGTGGTGGAGAGCGGGGCGGACCCGGTCGACTGGCTCGACCGCATGCCCTGGACGCGCGCGGCCTTCGAGGAGGCGATGCGGCTTTATCCGCCCGCCCCCTCCATCAACCGCGAGGCCATCGCCGACGACAGCTGGACGAGCCCGGACGGCGAGGTGGTGGAGATACCGCGCAACGTGACGATCCTCGTCATGCCCTGGACGCTGCACCGCCATGAACTGCTGTGGCAGAAGCCGCGCGCCTTCATGCCCGAGCGCTTCCTGCCCGAGAACCGCGACCAGATCCACCGTTTCCAGTACCTGCCCTTCGGGGCGGGGCCGCGCATCTGCATCGGCGCGACATTTGCCATGCAGGAGGCGATCATCGCGCTCGGCGTGCTGATGCACCGCTTCCGCTTCGACATGACGGAGGACACCAGGCCCTGGCCGGTGCAGCGCCTGACGACGCAGCCGGCTAACGGACTGGCGTTGAAGGTGCGGGCTCGTCCCCGCGGGCCTTCGCCTTCTTGATCGTCTTGATGGCGGCGCAGGTGGCTTCCGGGTTCTTGCACGGCTGGTAGACGACGATCTCGCTGCCGCTGCCGTCGTCCCAGACGGCCTGCACGGCGATGGTCTGCGCCTCGCCGGGCTTCAGCTTGATGTAGATCCAGTTCTGGCTGTCGTCCGAGGGCAGGTTGAAGGGCAATTCCGGATCGCACGTCGCCATCGGGAAGGTCTGGTCGAGCGCATCGGAATTGATGGAGTAACGCACTTCCTTGAGCCGGCAATGCATGCTCTGCAACGCCGTGAAATAGATGAGCTGCTGGCCGGCATATTCGCGGAACTGCACCCAGCCGGTGCGCTTGTTGGCATCCAGCATTGCCTTGTAGATCGAGACATCGGGGATCTGGGCCTGATACTCCGCCCCGTCGTCCTCCTGGGCGGCGGCCGGCAGGCCGGCAGTGAGCAGGGCCGCCCCGACAAGGAGGGCTTTCAGCAGGCGGTTTCCATGACGCGGATCAAACACTCTGGGTCTCCTCGATGCTTCACAGGCATGTCGCCGGCGGGATGGTGACAACGGCGCCGGACATGCCATAACACCATTCCAGGCCGGCTTTGAACAGGGACGGCATGCGGTTTGGAAGTATTCTCGTGGCAGACCATTTGTTACTCGGCATCGATACCGGCGGCACCTATACGGATGCGGCCCTCTATAGTGAAACCCTCGGCGTGGTGGCGCGCGCCAAGGCGCTGACCACCCGCCACGATCTCTCGGTCGGCATTTCCGGCGCGGTGGACGCGGTGCTCGGTGAGGCGAAGGTGCCGGTCTCCGCCATCGGCCTCGTCTCGCTTTCCACCACGCTCGCCACCAATGCGCTGGTGGAAGGCCAGGGCGGCCGGGCGGGCCTCGTGATGATCGGCTTCGGCCCCGACGACCTCAAGCGCGACGGCCTTGCGGAGGCGCTCGGCACCGACCCCGTGCTCTTCCTGCCCGGCGGCCACAATGTGCACGGCAACGAGACGCCGCTCGACATGCGCGCGCTGGACGAGGCGCTGCCGGCGCTGTCGCAGACCGTGTCCTCCTTTGCCGTCGCCGGCTATTTCGCCGTGCGCAATCCGGCGCACGAACAGCGCGTGCGCGAGCGCATCCGCGCCATCTCGCACCTGCCGGTGACCTGCAGCCACGAGCTGTCCTCCAAGCTGGGCGGGCCGCGCCGGGCGCTGACGACGCTGCTCAATGCCCGCCTCGTCTCGATGATCGACCGGCTGATCGGCGCCTGCGAGGATTTTCTCCAGCGACGCGGCATCCAGGTGCCGATGATGGTGGTGCGCGGCGACGGCGCGCTGATCTCGGCGGCCGAAGCACGGCTGCGGCCCATCGAGACCATCCTGTCCGGCCCGGCGGCCAGCCTGGTCGGCGCGCGCCACCTGACGGGCCTCGACGATGCCGTGGTGTCTGACATCGGCGGCACGACGACCGACGTGGCGGTGCTGGACAAGGGCCGCCCGAAGCTCGACGCGGAGGGAGCCGTCGTCGGCGGCTACCGGACCATGGTGGAGGCTGTCGCCATGCGCACCTTCGGCCTCGGCGGTGATTCGGAGGTGCGTATCGACGACCGCGGGCTTGCGGCGCGCATCGATCTCGGGCCACGGCGCTTCCTGCCGCTCAGCCTTGCCTCGACGCTGCATCCCGACAGCATCCTGCCGGTGCTGGAACGCCAGCTGCGCACCGCCCATGTCGGCCGGCACGACGGGCGTTTTGCTGTGCGCACGGGCGTTCCCGAGCGGCTGGCAAGCGGCCTCCAGCCGCAGGAACAGGCGCTCTACGACAAGATTGGCGCCGCGCCGGTTCCGCTCGACGGCCTGCTGATGACGACGCCGCAGAAGGCGACGCTCGACCGGCTGGTGGCGCGCGGCCTCGTGCATATCTGCGGGGTCACGCCCTCGGATGCCATGCATGTGCTGGGCGGGCAGGGACAGTGGGATGCCGAGGCCGCACGTCTCGGCCTTGCGCTGGCCGCCCGCGTCAAGGACGGCACCGGCCGGCCGATCGCCGACAGCCCGGACGTGCTGGCGCGGCGCATCGTCGACCGGCTGACCCGGCAATCGTCCGATGTCATCCTCTCCGCGTGCCTCGCCGATGACGGCGTAGGCGCGATCGATCCGGCCGGCTCCGTCGCCGTCGACCGGGCGCTGCACCGGCGCGCCGGCATCGTGCGGTTCCAGATCGCGCTCGACCGGCCGCTGGTCGGTCTAGGCGCCTCCGCACCGGTCTACTATCCCGATATCGCCGCCATGCTCGGTGCCGAATCGGTCATTCCCGCCGATGCCGGCGTGGCCAATGCCGTCGGCGCGGTCGTCGGCCAGGTGCGCAACAGCGTGACCGTTTTCGTGACGCAGCCGGAGGAGGGCGTGTTCGTCGTCGCCGGCGCGGGCGAGAGCGTGCGTCATGTCGACGAGGCCGCGGCCTTCTCGCAGGCCCGGGAGCGGGCGATGACGGGTGCCCTGCATGCCGCCCGCGCCAATGGCGCCGACGAGCCGGCCGTGACCTTCGCCGAGGAGATCGACGCACCCGAGGTGGAGGGCAGCCGCAAGCTGATCGAGGCACGCTTTACCGCGACCGCGAGCGGCCGGCCGCGCATCGCCCGGGAGGCTTAGACGGGATTGTTTCCATAACGGAATAAATAATTCACGTTATTGCCGAATTGACTATGAATGAAAGCCGCGGAAAGTGGCAGCATTCGGGATACTCCCCCTTCGTCCCGTTCTTCGGAGTCTTTTCATGACCTATACGGAAAAAGCCGGTCTTTCGATCGACAGCGATCTATACGACTTTCTCGTCAAGGAGGCCCTTCCCGGCACGGGCGTCGACGCCGAGGCCTATTTTACGGCCTTCTCCGCCATCGTGCACGAGCTTGCGCCCGAAAACCGCGCGCTGCTGGCCAAACGCGACGCGCTGCAGGAGAAGATCGACGCCTGGTATCGCGAAAACGGCGCGCCGTCCGACATGGCGGCCTATGAGGCCTTTCTGCGCGAGATCGGCTATCTGCTGCCCGAGGGCGACGCCTTCACGGTGACGACGGAAAACGTCGATCCTGAGATCGCTAGCCTTGCCGGCCCGCAGCTCGTCGTTCCCGTCATGAACGCGCGCTATGCGCTGAACGCCGCCAATGCACGCTGGGGCTCGCTCTATGACGCGCTCTACGGCACGGATGCGATCCCGGAGACCGACGGCGCGGAAAAGGGCAAGGGTTACAATCCCGTGCGCGGCGCCAGGGTCATCGCCTGGGTCCGCGCTTTCCTGGACGATAGCGTCCCCCTCGACGGCGCCTTCTGGCGCGATGTCGCCGGCCTTGCGGTCGAAGGCGGAAAGCTTGTCGTCGCCTTGACGAGCGGCGTGCGGACGGGCCTTGCCGACGGCGGGAAGTTCGCTGGCTATCTTGGTGAAGCGGCGGCCCCGAGCCAGGTCCTGCTTCGCAACAACGGCCTCTATATCGAAATCCTGATCGATGCGGCGACGCCGACCGGCAAGGACGATCCGGCGCATATTTCCGATGTCTGGGTCGAGTCCGCGCTCACGACCATCATGGACTGCGAGGATTCGGTCGCCGCCGTCGATGCCGAGGACAAGGTCGTCGTCTATCGCAACTGGCTGGGCCTGATGAAGGGCGACCTCTCGGAGGAGGTTTCGAAGGGCGGCAAGAGCTTCATCCGCCGCCTCAACCCCGATCTCGACTACACCGCGCCCGACGGTTCGACCTTTGAAGTGAAGTGCCGCTCGCTGATGCTGGTGCGCAATGTCGGCCACCTCATGACCAATCCGGCGATCCGCGACCGCGACGGCAACGAGGTGCCCGAGGGCATCATGGACGCCATGGTGACGGGACTGATCGCGCTGCACGACGTCGGACCGAATGGCCGGCGCAAGAATTCGCAGGCCGGCTCGATGTATGTCGTCAAGCCCAAGATGCACGGGCCGGAAGAGGTGGCCTTCGCCTCGAAGCTCTTCGGCCGCGTCGAGGCCGCCATCGGCATGGCGCCCAACACGATGAAGATGGGCATCATGGACGAGGAGCGCCGCACCACGGTCAACCTCAAGGAGGCGATCCGCGCGGCGAAGGAGCGCGTCGTCTTCATCAATACCGGCTTCCTCGACCGCACCGGCGACGAGATCCACACCTCGATGGAAGCGGGTCCGATGATCCGCAAGGGCGACATGAAGCAGGCCGCCTGGATTTCCGCCTACGAGAACTGGAACGTCGATATCGGCCTGGAATGCGGCCTGTCCGGCCATGCGCAGATCGGCAAGGGCATGTGGGCCATGCCCGACCTGATGGCGGCGATGCTGGAGCAGAAGATCGCCCATCCCAAGGCCGGCGCCAACACCGCCTGGGTGCCGTCGCCGACGGCTGCGACGCTGCATGCCACGCATTACCACAAGGTCAATGTCGCGGAGGTGCAGGCGTCGCTGCGCGCGCGCCCGCGCGCCAAACTGTCGGATATCCTGTCGGTGCCGGTCGCGGTCCGGCCGAACTGGACGCCGGAGGAAATCCAGCGCGAACTCGACAACAACGCCCAGGGCATCCTCGGCTATGTCGTGCGCTGGATCGACCAGGGCGTCGGCTGCTCCAAGGTGCCCGACATCAACAATGTCGGCCTGATGGAAGACCGCGCCACGCTGCGCATTTCCGCCCAGCACATGGCCAACTGGCTGCACCACGGCGTCGTCACCGAAGCGCAGGTCATCGAGACGATGAAGCGCATGGCGGCCGTGGTCGACGGGCAGAATGCCGGCGACCCGCTCTATCGCCCGATGGCCGGCGATTTCGAGGGCTCCATCGCCTTCCAGGCCGCCCTCGACCTGGTGCTCAAGGGCCGCGAGCAGCCGAACGGCTACACCGAGCCCGTCCTGCACCGCCGCCGCCTGGAGCTGAAGGCGAAGGGGTGAATTTCGCGTAATGCGGGGAGCGGCATCGCATCGACCCGAAATGAAAGAAGCCGCCGGAGCGATCCGGCGGCTTCTTGTCTGATGGGGGTTTCGTCCGGTTACTGCTGGACGACGACGCGGGCCGAGCGGCCGGGGCGGACGCGCTTGTAGAGGTCGATGATGTCCTGGTTCATCAGGCGGATGCAGCCCGACGAGGCGGCCGTGCCGATGGAGGCCCATTCCGGCGTGCCGTGCAGGCGGAACAGCGTGTCCTGGCCCTTTTCATTGAAGAGGTAGAGCGCGCGTGCGCCGAGCGGGTTCTTCAGGCCCGGGCCCATGCCTTCCTTGACGTAGCGAGCGACGTCCGGCTTGCGGGCGGCCATTTCCTGCGGCGGATGCCAGGTCGGCCATTCCTGCTTCCAGGCGATATAGGCCTCGCCCTGCCAGGCGAAACCCTGCTTGCCGACGCCGATGCCGTAACGCACGGCCTTGCCGCCGGGCAGGACATAATAAAGGAACCGGTTCGGCGTGTTGACCACGATGGTGCCGGGCTTCTCGTTCGTCGCGTAATCGACGATCTGGCGATGGAACTTCTCGTTCACCCTGCTGATCGGGATGGCCGGCAGCGCGTAACCGTTGTCCTCAACAGCGCCATATTCCGAGGTAAAGATGGCATTGGTCGCCACCCTTTCGCCCGGCGTGGAGGTGGAGGACGACGAACAACCGGCGAGTGTGACGGCCGCTGCCAGGCCGCACAGAAGGAGGGCATTGCGGAAGCGCATGTGAGTCTCTTGGATCAGGGATTAAGAAGTTCCGGTACGCGGAGCTTTCATTGATTATGGTTTATTTTCGATTAAACCGGTCAATGCAAGTCTGCGCGCCCTTGCCTGAGCTCTGGCCAAAGCAAAAAGCCGCGGGATTGTTTTTTTGCAACAACAATGCCCGGCCGCCAGCCGCTTCCACCATGCCCGGTTTCTTGCCAAGCATGCCCCGGCGTGCCGTTCAACGGTTTTCTCTCCGCCGACCCCTGCGCGAACAGGAACCGCGTGGCGCGGTTAATGAACTCTTGCGCGCACCGGTCCCGACACGCGCGCCTTAACTTTTTCCGGCCGTTTCGAGCCATCCCGCGCGCTTCGCGCTAGAATGGCGAATCGCCGAGGTTGACCCACATGACGATCGTTTCCCTGCATAATGACAACCCGCTGCTCGATGGCCGCCAGTCCGACCGTGCCATGATGGTACGCCGCGGCGTGCAGCGCATGCTGATGGACATGCGCCATGCCGTGCTGCCGGAACTGACGCTGGCGAGCGGCCGGCGCGCCGACCTCATCAGTCTCTCCGACAAGGGCGAGATCTGGATCGTCGAGATCAAGACCTCGATCGAGGATTTCCGGGTGGATCGCAAATGGCCCGACTACCGGCGCCATTGCGACCGGCTGTTCTTCGCCACGCACAAGGACGTGCCGCTCGATATCTTTCCGGAGGAATGCGGGCTTATCCTGTCGGACGGCTATGGCGCGCATATGCTGCGCGAGGCGCCCGAACACAGGCTGGCCGCGCCGACGCGCAAGGCCGTGACCTTCGCTTTTGCCCGCGTGGCCGCAGGCCGGCTGCTGCTGGCGGAATTTTCCATGGATACCAGGCGCGACGGGCCGGATATCTCCGCCATCGTTTCAGGACGGCGGGACACGCCGGCTTAGGGGGTATTGCGGGGAGTGTTTCGGGAAGCCCCCTCATCCGGCCCTTCGGGCCACCTTCTCCCCGAGGGGAGAAGGGAGGGAGGAGATGCGCCTCTGATGTCCTCCTTCTCCCCGACGGGGAGAAGGTGCCGGCAGGCGGATGAGGGGGTCCGCAATACCCGTATCGTTACTTCGGCGCGCGCTTCGCCAGGATGCGCTGCAAGGTGCGGCGGTGCATGTTGAGGCGGCGGGCGGTTTCCGAGACGTTGCGGTCGCACATTTCGTAGACGCGCTGGATATGCTCCCAGCGCACGCGATCCGCCGACATCGGGTTTTCCGGCAGCTCCACCTTCTCGCCCGGCCGCTGCGTCAGCGCCGCGAAGATGTCGTCGGCGTCCGCCGGCTTGGCGAGATAGTCGACCGCGCCGAGCTTCACCGCGTTCACCGCCGTCGCGATATTGCCGTAGCCGGTCAGCATTATGATGCGCGTGTCGTCGCGGCGCTGGCGGATGGCGGCGATCACGTCGAGACCGCTGCCGTCGCCCAGCCTGAGGTCCACCACCGCATATTTCGGCGGCGTGGTCTTGGCCTTGGCGATGCCCTCCGCGACCGATTCGGCCGTATCGACGGCGAAGCCGCGCGTCTCCATGGCGCGCGCCAGGCGGCGCAGGAAGGGGGCGTCGTCATCGACGAGGAGAAGCGAGGGATCGGGGCCGATATCGTCGGTTTGCGTCTGCGGTTCGGTGCTTTCTGCCATTTTACGTCTTCCGTCGCGGATTTTCGTCCATTCTTGACCGGGATCAGCTTATCACCCTTAAGATGCGGCGGGTAAAGTCATTTCGCACCCTTTGCCTCCATGCGCGCCCGCGGCCAATCGACCGATACCCGCGCGCCCGGCTGGTCGCCGGTGCGGTTGCCGAAGGTCAATCTGGCGCCCGAGCGCTCCAGAAGCGTCTTGGCGATGAACAGTCCGAGCCCTAGCCCCCCGGCCCGCTCGTCCTTCTGGCGCTTGGTGACATAGGGATCCCCGATGCGCTGGAGAATGTCCGTCGCATAGCCTTCGCCGTCGTCCTCGATGACGATCGTCACCCGCTCCGGCGTGTGGCTCACGGTGACCGTCACCTCCGCCCGGGCATGATCGACGGCATTTTCGAGAAGGTTGCCCAGGCCGTAGAGAATGCCGGGATTGCGGGTGCCGACCGGCTCGCTCGCCCGATCGCCGTTCTCGACGAGCTTGAGCGCGATGCCGAATTCGCGGTGCGGCGCCATGACCTCCTCCATCAGCGAGGAGAGCGGCAGCACGCGCATATGCGCCTCGTCTTCGGTGGAAAGGGTCGTGAGCCGGCGCAGGATGTCGCGGCAGCGTTCGCTCTGGCTGCGCAAAAGCTGCACGTCCTCCCGGAAGCGCTCGTCGCTGCCGAGTTCGCGCTCCATCTCGCGCGCGACGACGCTGATCGTGGCAAGCGGCGTGCCGAGTTCATGGGCGGCGGCCGCCGCCAGCCCATCGAGCTGCGACAGGTGCTTTTCGCGCTGCAGGATGAGTTCGGTGGCGGCGAGCGCGTCCGACAGCTCGGTCGCCTCCTGCGACACGCGGTAGGAATAGAAGGCGGCAAACGCCGTCGTGCAAACGATGGCAAACCAGAAGCCGGCCGTCAGGATCGGCGGAACCACGAGCAGCGTGCCGGCGAACCACGGCAGCGGAAAGGGCGTGAAGGCCAGCGCCGTGATGCCCGCGACCGCGAGCAGGCCGAGAACCACGCTGAAGCGCACCGGCTGGAGCGACGACGAGATGATGACGGGAACGCAGACCAGCGGCGCGAAGGGATTGGCAAGGCCACCCGTGATGAAGAGCAGCGCCATCAGCTGGCAGAGGTCGAAAGCGAGCAGCAGGAGCGCGGAAGGCGGCGTCAGGCGGTGGGCGGGCGCAAAGCGCACGGTGAGGAAGAAGTTCACCGCGGCGAGCAGCGCGATGAGAATGGCGGCCGGCACCAGCGGCAGGGGAAATTCCAGCCACAGGCTGACGGCGATGACGGTGATCGACTGGCCCGCCACCGCAAGCCAGCGCAGGCGGATGAGCGTTTCGAGACGCAGCCGACGGCCGGAGCCTTCGAAATCGATGTCCTGGTAGCCTGCCATCATAGGGTCCTTCTTCATCATCATCATGTGCCGCGCGGCTTGGCGCGCGTCGTCGGCATGGCCGCGGCCGGGTCTTCCGGCCAGGGATGTTTCGGATAGCGGCCGCGCATATCGGCGCGCACGTCCCGCCACGAGCCCGCCCAGAAGCCGGGCAGGTCGCGCGTCGTCTGGATCGGCCGGTGCGCCGGCGATGTCAGCTCCAGGAGCAACGGCAGCCGCCCGCCGGCGACGGCCGGATGCTGCTTCAGCCCGAACAGCTCCTGCACGCGGATCGCCAGCACTGGCTCCTCGCCATCATAGCGGATCGGATGGCGCTGTCCCGTCGGCGCCTCGAAATGGGTGGGGGCGAGGCGGGCGATATCGCGCTGCATCTCATAGGGCACGAGTGCCATCAGGCCTTCGTGCAGGCTCGCCGCCGTAATGTCGTCGAGGCCGCGCGTGTTCTCCTGGAAGGGCACGAACCAATCGTCGAGCCGCGCGAGAAGGGCGGCTTCGCCCGTGTCCGGCCAGGGCTCGCCGATCGAGCGGTGGAGAAAACCGATCCGGTCGCGCAGCTGCGCCGCCTCGCGGGAAAACGGCAGGACCTGGAGCCCGAGCTGGCGCACGCCATCGGCAAGTGCCTGCGCCGCCTTCAGCCCGCTCGGGCGCGGCAGCGGCGTTTCCTCCAGGATCATCGCGCCGAGCCGCACCACACGGCGCGCGCGCACCTGCCGGCTGGCGCGGTCGAAGACGCACTGGTCCTCGCGCACGATCTTGTCGGCAAGCTCGGCCTCGACGGTCGCGCGGTCGATCTCGGTGGCGGCGAGAATGCGCTGGCGGCCGGCCTGGCCCGTGAGATCGGCAACCACGATCATGTCGGCGCCGGCCAGGCGCTCGGTCTCGGGCAGCTCGCCGCCGCGGCCGTTGGCCATCACGAACCGGCCGCGCCCGCCGCGCTGGAGCGCGATGCGATCGGGAAAGGCATGCAGGAGAAGGGCGCCGGGCGCGCTGGAACCGGCGGCCTTCGCCGCGCCGAAACCCTCCGCCATGCGTTGCGCCAGCCGGCGGGCGGCCTCCGCCCGTTCGCCGCGCTCGCTGGAAAAGCGCCGCAGCCGCTCCTCGATATCGACGGCCGTGCCGCCCAGCCCCTGTTCGGTGAGCAACACCGCCAGCCGCGCGGCGGCGAGCTGTTCGCCGTCCTCCGCCGCATGCAGGATCATCGCCGCGAGCCGCGGCGGCAGGGCGAGCTCGCGGATGCGTTTGCCCGACGGCGTCAGCGCGCCGGCGGCATCCAGCGCGCCGAGCAGGCGCAGCAGGTTGCGCGCCTCCTCCAGTGCGGCGGCCGGCGGCTGGTCGACCAGAAGCAGCGCCGAAGGATCGGTCACGCCCCAATGGGCAAGGTCGAGCAGGAAGCCGGAGAGGTCGCTGGAGAGAATCTGCGGCGGCGTGAAGGCGGGCAGCGCCGCCGTCTGGCCGGCATGCCACAGCCGGATCGCCACGCCCGGCTCCGTTCGCCCCGCACGGCCGGCGCGCTGGTCGGCCGAGGCACGCGACACGCGCACCGTCTCCAGCCGGGTGATGCCGGTCGCCGCCTCGAAGACCGGCAGGCGCTGCAATCCGCTGTCGATGACGATGCGCACGCCGTCGATGGTGATGGAGGTCTCGGCAATCGACGTCGCGAGCACGATTTTTCGCGTGCCCGTGGGCGCCGGGCGGATCGCGGCGTCCTGCTCCTTCTGGCCGAGATTGCCGTAGAGCGGCACGACTGTCGTTTCCGGCCCGAACCGGCCGGCCAGCCGCTCGGCCGTTCGGGTGATTTCGGCCTGTCCCGGCAGGAAGGCGAGAATGGAGCCGCTTTCCGTGCGGTGCGCCTCTATTATGGCGCGCGCCATCGTGTCCTCGATGCGCTCGCCGGCGGGCCGGTCTTGGTGGCGGATCTCGACGGGGAAGCTGCGCCCCGCGCTGACGATCGACGGCGGATGATCGAGCAGGGCCGCCACCCGCTCGACATCGAGCGTCGCCGACATGACGACGATCCTGAGGTCCTCACGCAGCGCCGCCTGAACGTCGAGTGCCAGCGCCAGCCCGACATCCGCATCGAGCGAGCGTTCATGGAATTCGTCGAACAGCACGGCGGAAATGCCCGACAATTCCGGGTCGTCGAGGATCATTCGGGCGAAGACGCCCTCCGTCACCACCTCGATGCGGGTCTTCGCCGAAACCCTGACATCGAGCCGCATGCGGTAGCCGATGGTCTCGCCGACCTTTTCCCCGAGCAGGGACGCCATCCGCCCGGCCGCGGCGCGCGCCGCCAGCCGGCGCGGCTCGAGCAGGATGATCCGGCCGTCGCCCCGCCAGGCCGCATCGAGAAGAAAGAGCGGCACCAGCGTCGTCTTGCCTGCACCCGGCGGCGCCGAAAGGATGGTGCGCGTGCCTAACGAGAGGGCCGCGCCGAGTGCGGGCAGCACCTCCGTGACGGGCAGTTTCGGCAGAGTGTCTGAGAGGAATGCCATGATCGCGCCTGCGCATGCCTGAAGAATAAGCCCAATATAGAAGGCAATCCTTCGCGTCCGTGTTCGCCGTCTGCATAGCCCGACACGCACGATCTGTAAAAGAGGCCGGGATCGCGACGCCGGCCGGCACGTTTTGCGATGGCGGCGATAATTTTTACCACCTGGACAAGATTTTCACACGGAAATCAGCCTCCACGAAGCTGTCCGCGAGCGGTCCAAGCCCCCTTCATCCGAATTCGTCTTTAAAAACCAGCGAGTTACATCTTTTCTCATTTTTTATGAAATCCTCTGTTGACGCCTCTGAATGATGGTCCTATAACGCCGCTCATCGAACGAGAGCGGCGGCGCTTCTGGCGGCCGACGAACTCGCTCTAGGGTTTCCTTGAGAAGCTGGTGAGAATTGAGCCGAACGAGGTTCGGGGATTTTGCTGCTTTATGTGAGACTGGGACGGTTATGACCGTCGGTTTTTTGACAATTGAAGAGAGAAGAAAGAGAAACGTGGTCGGCGATGTCGCGGACT
>NZ_CP081987.1:3140000-3326466 GCF_023038235.1 Shinella oryzae
TAAAGCATGTCCATCGAACACGTCGATGGCATCATGAGTTGATTGGATTGTAAAAGGTAGTCCAATCGCCTTCTAGCGAAGGCTAGTGATGAGCATAGACAATGAGAACGATTAAGTGTCGTAAGGGCAATTGGTGGATGCCTTGGCATGCACAGGCGATGAAGGACGTGATACGCTGCGATAAGCCGTGGGGAGCTGCGAATGAGCTTTGATCCATGGATCTCCGAATGGGGAAACCCACCTTAAATGCTTGGAAAATCTGTTCTGTTGGCTTTTGGGCGAACGAAGTCGAAGACTTCGCAAGGCCAGAGGCCGTCGCCGGTTATCCGGCGCGCCGTCCGCAGGCAGCGATCTGTAAAGATCGCGACGGCCGTGAGGACAACAGTTCAGGTTTCCAAGCATTGAAATAAGGTATCTTACCTTCGAATACATAGGGGTAAGAAGCGAACGCAGGGAACTGAAACATCTAAGTACCTGCAGGAAAGGACATCAACCGAGACTCCGCAAGTAGTGGCGAGCGAACGCGGACCAGGCCAGTGGCAATGCTGAATAAAGTGGAACGGAATGGAAAGTCCGGCCTTAGCGGGTGATAGCCCCGTACACGTAGAACAGGCATTGTCCTTGAGTAGGGCGGGACACGTGAAATCCTGTCTGAACATGGGGAGACCACTCTCCAAGCCTAAGTACTCGTGCATGACCGATAGCGAACAAGTACCGTGAGGGAAAGGTGAAAAGCACCCCGACAAGGGGAGTGAAATAGAACCTGAAACCGGTTGCCTACAAGCAGTCGGAGGCCGCAAGGCTGACGGCGTACCTTTTGTATAATGGGTCAACGACTTAGTGTAACTAGCAAGCTTAAGCCGATAGGTGTAGGCGCAGCGAAAGCGAGTCTGAACAGGGCGATTGAGTTAGTTGCATTAGACCCGAAACCGAGTGATCTAGCCATGAGCAGGTTGAAGGTTGGGTAACACCAACTGGAGGACCGAACCCGCATCTGTTGCAATAGATTGGGATGACTTGTGGCTAGGGGTGAAAGGCCAATCAAACTCGGAGATAGCTGGTTCTCCGCGAAATCTATTTAGGTAGAGCGTCGACCGAATACCCTCGGGGGTAGAGCACTGGATGGGCTATGGGGACTCACCGTCTTACTGATCCTAACCAAACTCCGAATACCGAGGAGTACTAGTCGGCAGACACACGGCGGGTGCTAACGTCCGTCGTGAAAAGGGCAACAACCCTGACCTCCAGCTAAGGTCCCCAAGTCATGGCTAAGTGGGAAAGGATGTGAGGATCCCAAAACAACCAGGATGTTGGCTTAGAAGCAGCCATCATTTAAAGAAAGCGTAACAGCTCACTGGTCTAAATAAGGGTCTTTGCGCCGAAAATGTAACGGGGCTAAAGCCATGCACCGAAGCTGAGGATTTGCAGTTTACTGCAAGTGGTAGCGGAGCGTTCCGTAAGCCTGTGAAGGGAGACCCGTGAGGGCTCCTGGAGGTATCGGAAGTGCGAATGTTGACATGAGTAACGATAAAGAGGGTGAGAGACCCTCTCGCCGAAAGACCAAGGGTTCCTGCTTAAAGTTAATCTGAGCAGGGTTAGCCGGCCCCTAAGACGAGGCGGACACGCGTAGTCGATGGGAACCACGTTAATATTCGTGGGCCTGGTGGTAGTGACGGATTGCGTAACTTGTACATTCTTATTGGATTGGGTGTGCAGGGAAGCGGTTCCAGGAAATAGCTCCACCGTATAGACCGTACCCGAAACCGACACAGGTGGTCAGGTAGAGTATACCAAGGCGCTTGAGAGAACTCTGCTGAAGGAACTCGGCAAATTGCACGCGTAACTTCGGAAGAAGCGTGACCCCAAGGCACGCAAGTGTTTTGGGGTGGCACAGACCAGGGGGTAGCGACTGTTTATCAAAAACACAGGGCTCTGCGAAGTCGCAAGACGACGTATAGGGTCTGACGCCTGCCCGGTGCTGGAAGGTTAAGAGGAGAGGTGCAAGCTTTGAATCGAAGCCCCAGTAAACGGCGGCCGTAACTATAACGGTCCTAAGGTAGCGAAATTCCTTGTCGGGTAAGTTCCGACCTGCACGAATGGCGTAACGACTTCCCCGCTGTCTCCAGCAGAGACTCAGTGAAATTGAATTCCCCGTGAAGATGCGGGGTTCCTGCGGTTAGACGGAAAGACCCCGTGCACCTTTACTATAGCTTTACACTGGCATTCGTGTCGGCATGTGTAGGATAGGTGGTAGGCTTTGAAGCAGGGACGCCAGTTTCTGTGGAGCCATCCTTGAAATACCACCCTTATCGTCATGGATGTCTAACTGCGGCCCGTTATCCGGGTCCAGGACCGTGTATGGTGGGTAGTTTGACTGGGGCGGTCGCCTCCGAAAGAGTAACGGAGGCGCGCGATGGTTGGCTCAGACCGGTCGGAAATCGGTCGTCGAGTGCAATGGCATAAGCCAGCCTGACTGCGAGACTGACAAGTCGAGCAGAGACGAAAGTCGGTCATAGTGATCCGGTGGTCCCGCGTGGAAGGGCCATCGCTCAACGGATAAAAGGTACGCCGGGGATAACAGGCTGATGACCCCCAAGAGTCCATATCGACGGGGTTGTTTGGCACCTCGATGTCGGCTCATCGCATCCTGGGGCTGGAGCAGGTCCCAAGGGTTTGGCTGTTCGCCAATTAAAGCGGTACGTGAGCTGGGTTCAGAACGTCGTGAGACAGTTCGGTCCCTATCTGCCGTGGGTGTAGGAATATTGACAGGATCTGTCCCTAGTACGAGAGGACCGGGATGGACATATCTCTGGTGGACCTGTTGTCCTGCCAAGGGCATAGCAGGGTAGCTATATATGGAATGGATAACCGCTGAAGGCATCTAAGCGGGAAACCAACCTGAAAACGAGTATTCCCTTGAGAGCCGTGGAAGACGACCACGTTGATAGGCCGGGTGTGGAAGCGCAGCAATGTGTGAAGCTTACCGGTACTAATAGCTCGATTGGCTTGATCGTTCTCATTGTTCATGCTCATCAGCGCGCCAAGGCGCACTGATGATGCTGATCTTTTGTCCTCAAGGGCTGTAGGCCCTGCGGACGGCGCGCCATCTAGGGTGTTTTGCTGAAGCGAAAACCCGGGATTGGCGACGCGCCTTGCGCTTGCGGCCGACAGCGAAGGAGAAGATCGAAAAGACGTGTTCATGACCAGCGAAACCGGATGAAAAATAGCTATTCGCTATTCGCCACTCCCTATTCGCTCAAAATCCAGCTTCTCATTACATTGCCCTTAGCCGACCTGGTGGTTATGGCGGGGTGGCCGCACCCGTTCCCATTCCGAACACGGCCGTGAAACGCCCCAGCGCCAATGGTACTTCGTCTTAAGACGCGGGAGAGTAGGTCGCTGCCAGGTCTGCTAAAGGCAATGCGCTTCAAACGAAGCAAACAATCTTCTCGACACGCATTCGGCCCTGCCGAAACCAAAGGGCCGCATCAAGCGGTCCTTTTTTGTTTGCAGAATGAAACCGCATCTCAGGGAACGAAGCATCGAAACCGGTGCGCCCCTGACAGGAGACAAATCGCCTTCGGCAATTTGCTCCGGCACAGTCCGCCATCGCAACGCGATGGCGTAATCGCGATAAATCCCATAGGGATTTACGCTTGGCGCGGGGTGGAGCAGCCCGGTAGCTCGTCAGGCTCATAACCTGAAGGCCGCAGGTTCAAATCCTGCCCCCGCAACCACTGAAACTTGTAACAGCTTCCATTCAGCCTCCGCTTCGGCGATGACGGCCCTACAGCGTTCAAGATAGGCCAGCTTCTCAGACTGATTATTGAACTCACCCGCCCTAACCCGGCGGGCGAACTCGTTTCTGTGCTGCTGCGTGAGACCGGCACAATATTCCTGGAATGCTTGCATGGAAGCGCGGATAGCAGCAAGTTGACCGTAAATTGTCAGCTCCGTCGACTTGCCGTCAGAGCCGGGCGAGATGACGACCTTCTGAACAAGCTGCCTCAGGAAGCTGAAATGTCGCTGAACTGTTTCATCTTGGCTAGCACCGGCGCGGACAACTGTGGTGAGCGCGCCGATGACAGCGTTGTACATTGCCGGATTGATGATGAACGTCTTCGGAGGACCTTTCGTCTTCCCGGCGGTCATCGCGAGATTGGCCTCAATCTCATCACGCTGCCTCTGTAAGTCATCGAGCATCTTATTGAATGCTTCGATCTGCGGCTGTCCGTTGATAATACGTTGAGTGATCTGGTCTGCGACAACGTCCTGCCTGTGCGCAATATCCCGTAGGCTAGCACGCAGCTTTCCTTCTTTGCGCTCTCGGTTCGCTCCCGCAGCAGCCAGCTGCTTATTGATCTCATCCTGGATGGAAGCCGTGCTCTCGACCGAGAGCAGGCGGGCGGGAATAGCGTGGAGAACCCGCCTCTCCAACTCGTGTCGGCTGATGGTTTTGGGGTTGGGGCAAACGACGCCACCCAGATGTTCGATAGGGAGCTTCTTTTGGCGATTGGTGCAGCCGTACCGGTCCTTTGCCATGATCGCGTAGGGACCGCTGCAATGGCTGCACTCAAGCAATCCGCTGAGAAGGTAGGAGGGTCGATGGGTACGGTTTAACCGGTTGGTTGTCGTATGGCTGAAGCTCGCCTCGACTTCGATCTGGCGTTTCTTGACCTTTGTCCACAGCTCGTCGGATACGATGCGAAGCTCAGGTACCTCGCCGACTACCCATTCACTTTTATCATTCATCCGCGCTTCACGGTTCTCCGTCTCCGGGTTCTTTCGGAAATTGCGGCGGTTGAATACGAGGCGACCAATATAGGTCTCGTTGTTGAGGATGCCGGCACCACGATCCCGATGACCGCGGATAGCAGTGTCACGCCATTTAAGCCCGCGAGGGCCTGGCACGGTGGGCACACGTCCATTGAGTTCGACAGCCAATTCTTTTGGTGACCTTCCAAGTACGTATTGTTCGAAAAGCCATCTGACGATCTCGGCCTGTTCCTCGTCGATCTCCCGTTCGCCGGGAATACGATCGCCTTTGGCGTCATAGACGAGCTTAGCTCTATAGCCATAGGCGATCCCTCCAGCAGCCCGACCTTTCTTGATGGATGTCTTCATGCCCTCGCGAGTACGGTACCGGGTTTGCTCGATCATGTCGTGACTGATGATCGAGCGAAGACCGACTTCCATGTCATTAACTGCGGAGCTGTTCTGGACTGTCCAGAGCTCAACACCATGGTGTCGAAGCTGTTTGAGAATGCCGGAGCTGTGTTCCATGTCTCGGGAGATGCGGTCGACGGAAACGCAAAGAAGAACGTGGATGTCGCCGCGCTTGATCCGGCGCAGAACGTTCTGGATGCCGGGCCGCGACTTCAGTTTCGTTCCGCTGACCGCCCGATCTTCCAAGGTCTCGATAATCGTCCAGCCGCGTTCGAGAGCAAATTCCCGGCCCAGCGCCACCTGCGTTTCAATGGATTGTTCATCCTGGCGATCAGTTGAATAGCGGGCGTAGAATAGTACGTTCTTGGTCATGATGGCTCTACGAAGGTCATAAGTGGATAATACCTAGCGTGAAAATTTGCCGTTCCAAGCCGGCGCGCGAAATTTCGGGCGGGCCGGCTTTGATGTGGTCGGCAGATCAAACAGCTGCGTTACGATAGATGCCTCGCTCGAAAAGCTCTGGCGTTCCGTAGTGTCGGCGCATACCGACCGCATCCACCAAAATGCCGGCACTTTGCTTGATCTGCATGTTGATTTGCACTGAGAGCTGACCCGGGATTGCGGGAAATTATCACTGAGATTTGACCCATGTTTCAATCATCCCTCGCGAGGTTTCAGCGGGGGCTCTGGAGTGATCGACATGGCGTTACTGAGCGTAATACGACGCTGGCATTTTCGAGAGCATCTATCGATCCGGGAGATTTGCCGCAGGAGCGGCCTGTCCCGGAACACCGTCCGCAAATACCTGCGCCTGGACGGCGTGGAGCCGAAGTTCAAGGTCCCGGAGCGACCGAGCAAGCTTGATCCTTTCGCGGATCGGCTGTCGGCCTGGCTGAAGACGGAATCGAAGAAGGGCCGCAAGCAGAAGCGCACCCTGAAGCAACTTCATGCCGACCTGGTGAGCCTCGGTTACGACGGCTCCTATTGCCGCGTTGCAGCCTTTGCCCGGGAATGGAAGTCAGACCGGCAGAGGGAATTCCAGACGACAGGGCGCGGAACGTTCGTGCCTCTGGCCTTCGAACCAGGCGAAGCGTTCCAGTTCGACTGGTCGGAAGACTGGGCCATTATCGGCAACGAGCGCACCAAGCTGCAGGTCGCACATACGAAGCTAAGCTATAGCCGTGCCTTCATTGTTCGGGCCTATCTCCTTCAGACGCATGAGATGCTGTTCGATGCCCACAATCATGCATTCCGCGTGTTTGGCGGCATTCCCGGCCGCGGTATCTACGACAACATGCGCACGGCGATCGACAAGGTCGGCCGTGGCAAGGAGCGCGACGTCAATGTCCGTTTCCTGGCAATGGCCAGTCACTATGTGTTCGAGCCCGAGTTCTGCAATCCCGCGTCCGGCTGGGAGAAAGGACAGGTCGAGAAGAATGTTCAGGATGCGCGTCATCGCTTCTTCCAACCTGTTCCACGGTTTCCATCATTGGATGCCCTGAACGACTGGCTGGAGCGTCGATGCAAGGAGTTCTGGGCAAAGACCCCACACGGACAGATGCGCGGCACCATTGCTGACATCTGGGCTGAGGAAGCTCTGGCGCTGATGCCTGTTACCCGCCTGTTCGACGGCTTCGTCGAGTATACAAAGCGGGTCACGCCAACCTGCCTCGTCCATCTGGAGCGCAATCGCTACAGCGTCCCGGCATCCTTCGCCAATCGACCGGTGAGCCTGCGGGTTTACCCGGATCGTGTCGTCGTCGCAGCGGAGGGGCAGATCGTGTGCGAGCATCGCCGCGTGATCGACCGTTCTCACGATCGGCCAGGACAGACCATTTACGACTGGCGGCACTATCTGGCGGTGGTGCAGCGCAAGCCCGGTGCTCTTCGCAATGGCGCTCCATTCGTTGAGCTACCGGAGGCATTCCGGGCCTTGCAGCAATATCTCCTGAAGAAGCCGGGTGGCGACCGCGAGATGGTCGATATCCTGGCCCTTGTTCTCCAGCATGACGAACAGGCCGTGTTGTCGGCCGTGGACATGGCGCTGAAGTCCGGCGTTCCGACCAAGACGCATGTGCTGAACCTGCTGCATCGCCTCGTCGACGGCAAATCCTTCACACCGCCCACCATCGACGCGCCTCAGGCCTTGACGCTCACCAATGAGCCCAAGGCGAATGTCGAACGTTACGATGCGCTGAGAAAGACGGAGGTTCGCCATGCGTCATAATCCGGCAAGCGGCGCTGTCGTCATCATGCTGCGGCAACTGAAGATGCACGGCATGGCCCAGGCCGTTGGCGAACTCACCGAGCAGGGATCGCCGGCGTTCGAGGCTGCCATCCCGATCCTATCGCAGCTCCTCAAGGCTGAGACCGCGGAACGTGAAGTGCGATCGACGGCCTACCAGCTCAAGACGGCACGCTTTCCAGCCTATCGTGATCTGAACGGCTTCGACTTCACCAGCAGCGAGATCAACGAGGCACTGGTCCGTCAGCTTCATCGCTGCGACTTCCTCGACGACGCCAACAACATCGTCCTGGTCGGCGGTCCCGGCACGGGCAAGACGCATATTGCCACGGCCATCGGCGTCCAGGCCATCGAACATCATCACAAGCGGGTTCGGTTCTTCTCAACCGTGGAACTGGTCAACGCGCTTGAGCAGGAGAAGTCCCAAGGTCGTGCAGGCCAGATCGCCAACCGCCTGGCACACTCCGATCTCGTCATCCTCGACGAGCTGGGCTAC
Source organism: Shinella oryzae (assembly GCF_023038235.1). Taxonomy (NCBI): domain Bacteria; kingdom Pseudomonadati; phylum Pseudomonadota; class Alphaproteobacteria; order Hyphomicrobiales; family Rhizobiaceae; genus Shinella; species Shinella oryzae. The sequence continues at coordinate 3,147,908 of NZ_CP081987.1, forward strand.
CTGCCATTCAGTGCTTCAGGCGGTGCGATGCTCTTCCATCTACTAAGCAAGCTCTACGAGCACACCAGCGTCATCATCACCACCAACCTGAGCTTCAGCGAATGGGCCAGCGTGTTTGGCGATGCCAAGATGACCACCGCGCTGCTCGACCGCCTCACACATCATTGCCACATCCTCGAAACCGGCAACGACAGCTTCCGCTTCAAAAACAGTTCGGCCCATGAGCCCAAAACGACGAAGGAGAAACGCAGGAACTTGACCACCCCAACCACGACGGACGATACCTAAGGCGGGTCACTTCTCGGCGCAAATCCCGGGTCAGCTCTCAGTGCAAATCAACAGGGGGTACGACGATAGCGATCTCGCCATGGCAACCGACCACGCCATAGCTGCCGAAACCCGCCTCGGCTTCTCCGATGAACAACCGTTGCTGTACCGGCCGGCGGCTGTAGCCATTAACAAGTTAAGTCTCGACCGGCATCTTCCGGACCGCGTCAACGCTCGACTGGTGGCCGCCGAAGCGATGGCCCGAGACCTGCTGGAACGCCAACGCGCAGCTTTGATCGCCATCGCCGAGCGGCTGAAGGATGTCGGGGTGATGAACGGCGAGGAGTTCAGGAGGCTTCTGGGGACAAACAACGGACCCGAAAATTGATGATAATAGTCGGATTGGCACCGAAACGACGATTCCTGCCGGCGCCACTCCGATTCCCAATTTCCGAATGCCGATTCCGAAATCGCAGAGATCGATTCCCATTGGGGAAATTGCGATTCCAGCGCAGCCCGCAACAGCATATGGCGGGTTGAATGACCCGCCGTCGCGATGCGTCATCCCGATCTGGCGGCAAGTGGTTTACGTTCATGCACGTCGGCTCACACCAGATGAAGGTAGGCTTGCCGTCTTCTACGTTTCAGGCAATTTCAAACACATCATCTCAAATTACCCTTGCGCGATTCAGAACCCAGTTTTGCCGTTGCCAGTGTCTCGATCATCGATTCCGGTGCAAACCGTGTTTGCGCAGCGACGGTCGATGGACTGGCGATTCAACCTTCCCCATCCGGAATGTCAGCGTGGGCGGCTAAGCTTGTTCCTTGCATAGCCGGTATGGACGCTGAGGCTCCAAACCAAGGAGACAACGTAATGGCAAGGAAATCGAAGAAGCAGCGCAACGCTGATCAGGTCGTGCGTCAGCAGAGAGTCAGGGACGAGGCTAAGGCCCGACGCCGACCGTCTCGGGATGATCTGGCGAGGATGCTGTTATGGCAGATGATCACTGCGGCTCAACGCCGGAGAGATGCCCGGCTTGCTTTGAACAAGCTGTCCGAAGCAATCGTCGTTGACCTTGAACGCCAAGGCTTCGATGTCCGTGAGAGCGAGGACGTCTTCGAGGAACTGGCCGATCGCTACTCAGACGAGTTGTTTCCGTTTCGGCCGAAAAGGTATCTAAATCCTCGGTCTACCGTCTTTCCACCACACCGTTGAGGGCGGGGGAGCAGCAGTGGTAGCTCAGGCTTCCTCTGACGACTTGCAGTATCACCTTGCAAACGGCGTACCATTATTTTCGGACGTCTTCCCCCCATTACTCCCGATCACGGCGTTTGCGCAAGAATCGAAAAAGCTCAGTATAACGCTCAGTATAACATTGTCTGTTCTGAGGGTTGAATTGACGCTGCGAACACTATTTATAGTGTGTATTCAAAGGGATTGTGGGGGAACAACATCTGGATGGACAAGCGCTCTTTGACAGAACGCGATATATGCACGAAGTTCATCTTGCCTGCCGTCAAGGGGGCCGGTTGGGACATGATGCTGCAGGTCCGGGAAGAAGTCTTCTTCACCAAGGGCCGCATTACCGTGCGCGGAAAGCTCGTCGCCCGTGGCAATGCCAAGAAGGCGGACGTCGTCCTCTACTACAAGCCCAACATCCCTATCGCGCTCATTGAGGCGAAGGACAACACTCATGCTGTCTGTGATGGTCTGCAACAGGGGCTGGACTATGCAGAGACGCTGGCTATCCCCTTCGTCTTTGCCTCGAACGGCGACGGTTTTGTATTTCACGACCGTACCGGCTTGCGGGGCGTGAAAGAAGAAAACCTCCGCCTCGATCAGTTTCCGTCTCCGGACGATCTTTGGAAGCTCTACAGCCGATGGAAGGGCCTAGATAGCTCTGCCGAAGAGCTCGTGCTCCAGGACTATTATGATGACGGCAGCGGAAAGGCTCCGCGTTATTATCAGGTTAACGCCGTCAACGCGGCCATTGAGGCCATCGCCAAGGGGCAGGATCGCGTTCTGCTCGTCATGGCGACCGGTACGGGTAAGACCTACACCGCCTTCCAGATCATCTGGCGTCTGTGGAAGGCCAAGCGCAAAAAGCGAATCCTGTTCCTAGCTGATCGCAACGTCCTGATCGACCAGACCATGGTCAACGATTTCCGCCCTTTCGGAGGTGCAATGGCCAAGCTCTCCACCAAGTCGAAAACGATCGAGCGCCCCGACGGAACGGAAGAGTCCGTGACGCTGGCGCTGGATCGCAAACGCCGCATCGACACCTCGTTCGAAATCTATCTCGGGCTCTATCAGGCCATCACCGGTCCCGAGGAACGACAGAAGCTGTTCCGTGAATTCTCTCCTGATTTCTTCGACCTGATTGTCATCGACGAATGTCATCGCGGTAGCGCGGCCGAGGACTCCGCCTGGCGGGAAATCCTCGAGTATTTTTCCGCTGCCAGTCAGATCGGTTTGACGGCGACGCCGAAGGAAACGGAATATGTCTCCAACACCGCCTATTTCGGCGAACCGGTATTCACCTACTCCCTGAAACAGGGCATCAGCGACGGCTTTCTAGCTCCGTACAAGGTGATCAAGGTCCATATCGACCGTGATGTCGAAGGCTATCGCCCTGAAAAAGGCCAGTTGGATCGCCACGGCGAGGAGGTCGAGGACCGCATCTATAACGCCAAGGATTTCGATCGTACCCTGGTTCTGGATGATCGCACCAAGCTGGTCTCCGCCAAGGTCACCGAGTTCCTCAAGGAGAGCGGCGACCGTTACCAGAAGACCATCGTCTTCTGCGTCGATGAGGAGCATGCCGCCCGCATGCGCCAGGCGCTGATCAACGACAACAAGGACCTCTGCGATGAGAACCCCCGCTATGTCATGCGCATCACCGGAAGCGATACGCTCGGCCAGGCGCAGATCGGCAACTTCATTGATCCCGAATCGCGCTACCCGGTGGTCGTCACCACTTCGCGGCTGCTCTCCACCGGCGTTGATGCGCAGACCTGCCGCCTCATCGTCCTGGACCGCCCCGTCGGCTCGATGACCGAGTTCAAGCAGATCGTCGGCCGCGGCACGCGCGTGCATGAGGATACGCAGAAATTCTATTTCACCCTCATGGATTTCCGCGGCGCAACGAACCATTTCGCCGATCCTGAATTCGATGGTGATCCGGTGCAGATTTATGTGGCGGGTGAGGACGATCCGATTACGCCCCCAGATGCGGAGCCGCCCGCCTTCGAAGACAACGAGCAGGACGAATATACCGCAGAGCCGCCAACCACCGGTGGCGACGAGGTGACCTTTCCGCCCGGCGGCGGCGAACGCCAGAAGAAGGTCTATGTCGATGGCATCAGCGCGAAGGTTATCGCCGAGCGTGTCGAATACCTGGATGCCCATGGCAAGCTTGTCACCGAAAGCCTGCGCGATTTCACCAAGGCAGCGCTGCTTCGGCATTTCTCGAGCCTGGATGATTTCCTGAAGCGCTGGAAATCTGAGGAGCGCAAGGATGCGCTGGTGAAGGAACTGGCGTCCGAGGGCCTGCCACTGGATGTGATCGCCAAAGAGCTCGGCATCGACCTCGACCCTTTCGATCTCGTCTGCCATATCGCCTTCGACCGGAAGCCGCTGACGCGGCAGGAGCGTGCCGACAACGTGAAGAAGCGCGACGTCTTCGCCCGCTATGAAGGCAAGGCGCGAGCCGTGCTGGATATGCTACTGATCAAATATGCCGACGAGGGTGTCTTGAACCTCGACGACACGAACGTGCTGAAAATACCGCCAGCCAACACGCTCGGCACCGCTATTGAGCTCGTTCGCGCCTTTGGCGGCAAAGCCGCTTTTGAACAAGCGGTCCACGCTATGCAGAACGCGATTTACGAGGATGCTTCGTGAGGCTAAACCCTCCCGAGTGCCCTTTGTCGCCAACAACAGAATGAAGCAGCCCTATGTCAGTCCGTAACACCGTCAAATCCATCCAGGATATCATGCGTCAGGATGCCGGCGTCGATGGCGATGCCCAACGCATCAGCCAGCTTTGCTGGATGTTTTTCCTGAAAATCATGGACGATCAGGACCAGGAACTGGAGCTGACGCAGGACAATTACGTCTCGCCAATTCCGGAGAAATTCCAGTGGCGCAATTGGGCGGCAGACCCGGAAGGCATCACCGGCGAGGCGCTTCTGAACTTCGTCAACAACGAGCTTTTCCCGACCTTGAAAGGGTTGCCGGTCTCGGCTCAAGCCGGAGACCGCCGCCGGGTTGTGCGCGATCTCTTCGAGGATGCCTATAACTACATGAAATCTGGCCAGTTGATACGTCAGGTGGTCAACAAGATCAGCGATGTCGATTTCAACAGCCTGACGGAACGCCAGCATTTCGGCGAAATCTACGAACAGATTTTGAACGACCTGCAATCGGCCGGCAATGCGGGTGAATACTACACACCTCGGGCTCTGACATCCTTCATGGTGGAGCGCATTGATCCGAAACCTGGTGAAATCCTGTTCGACCCCGCCTGCGGCACCGGCGGCTTTTTGACTTGCGCCATCCGCCACATGGAGAAACACCATGTACGGACGCCGGAGAGCCGCGAGAAGACGCAGGCCGGCCTTCGCGCCGTGGAAAAGAAGCCGCTGCCGCATATGCTCTGCGTCACCAACATGCTGCTGCACGGCATTGAGGACCCGAGCTTTGTACGCCACGACAACACGCTCGCCCGCCCGCTGATATCGTGGGGTAAGGATGAGCGCGTCGATATCGTGCTCACCAACCCGCCCTTCGGTGGTCGGGAGGAAGACGGTATCGAAAACAATTTTCCGACCTTCCGCACCAAGGAAACCGCAGACCTGTTTCTGGCGCTGATCGTGCGCCTGTTGAAGGATGGCGGCCGCGCCGCCGTGGTCCTGCCGGATGGCTCCCTGTTCGGCGAAGGCATCAAGACCCGGCTAAAGGAGCATCTGCTGGAGGAGTGCAATCTCCACACCATTGTCCGCCTGCCCAACTCCGTCTTCAAGCCCTATGCCTCGATCGGCACCAACCTGCTGTTTTTCGAAAAGGGCACGCCGACCAAGGACATCTGGTATTGGGAACACCGCGTGCCGGAGGGCCAGAAGGCCTATTCAATGACCAAGCCGATCCGGCAGGAGCATTTGCAGGATTGCGTCGACTGGTGGGGTGGGAAGGAGCGCAAGGGCCGCGAGGAAGGGCCGCAGGCCTGGCGTGTGACTTTGGAAGACGTAAAGGCGCGCGGCTACAATCTGGACTTCAAGAATCCGCACACGGTGGCCGATGAACATGGTGACCCGGAGACCCTGCTGGAAGAGCTCACGGCTGCCGAAGCCAGTGCTGCCCACCTGCGCGACCAGCTGAAGAGCATTCTGGCCGAGGCGCTGGCCCGATGAACACTGAGCGCCTGTTGCAGCATTACGAACAGATCGCCGATGCCCCGAATGCGATTGCCCGGCTGCGGCAGTTTATACTCGATCTGGCGGTACGCGGTAAGCTCGTGCCGCAAAACCCTACGGATGAGTTAGCATCGGAGCTCCTGAAAAAGATCGAAAGCGGTCGCCGCCAGGCTGGGATAAAGCAAGCGTCTGACACCGGTGGAGGAGTCAGACCATTTGATCTGCCGAAGGGTTGGGCTTGGTCGACGATTGGATCGATTTGCTCGAAGACCGGATCAGGCAGTACACCGCGAGGCGGCAAAGAGGTTTACGTTGATCGCGGCATCCCTTTCCTCCGTTCGCAGAACGTATACGACGAAGGCCTTCGGCTGAGCGACGTCGCCTACATCGCTCGCGAGGTGCATGCAAGAATGGCTGGGACGGCTGTAAAGCCGTTAGACTTGCTTCTGAATATCACGGGGGGGTCCATGGGGCGGTGCTCATTGGTTCCCGAGTCATTCGGAGAGGCGAACATCAGTCAGCATGTCGCAATCATCCGTCCCGTTTTTACAGACATGTCCGGCTTCATGCATGGGCTGGTTCTATCACCGTATTTTCAGGCATTTATTTTTGATGAGCAAACTGGAGCCGGTCGAGGAGGTCTTCCGAAGAATCGGATGGACCAGATCGCGGTGGCCCTCCCACCGCTCGCCGAACAACACCGCATTGTTGCCAAAGTTGATGAACTGATGGCGCTGTGCGACGAGTTGGAAGCGGCGCGAAAGGAGCGGGAGACGAAACGGGACCGGCTGGTGACGGCAAGCCTTGCCCGCTTCAACACCCCCAACCCGGAAACCTTCCGCAACGCCGCCCGCTTCGCGCTCGATGCCATGCCGGCGCTCACCGCCCGGCCAGACCAAATCAAGCAGCTTCGCCAAGCCATCCTCAACCTCGCCGCCCGCGGTAAGCTCGTGCCGCAGGACCCGACGGATGAGCCGGCGGTGAAATATCTTGCTGCGTTCAGCGACCTGGCGAAGGCACGTAAGTTGTTGAAGCCGCTGACTATGGATGATTGCGCACTTGTACTTCCAGAGACCTGGTCGTGGCTTCCACTCGGCGCAATGATTGGAAGCATGGACGCGGGCTGGAGTCCTCAGTGTGAAAACCATCCGCGGAAAAGTGAGGAGGAGTGGGCAGTCCTGAAAACTACCGCTGTTCAGGCTCTGTCGTTCGATGCTGACCAAAACAAGCTTCTGCCCAGCAAGCTCGTGCCGAGACCTCAATTCGAGGCACAAATTGGCGATATCCTGGTCACTCGGGCTGGGCCAAAAAATCGCGTCGGTGTGTCCTGCGTTGTCGATGTTCCATGTCAGAGACTCATGATCTCAGACAAATTGATACGTTTTCATCCTATCGGCAAACTCTCCGCCCGATACCTCGCACTAACGTTGAACGCTGGCCACTCCTTCAAACGTTTGGAAGATGCCAAGTCGGGCATGGCCGTGATGCAAATGAATATTTCTCAGGACAAGCTCCGAGCCATCCCCATTCCCCTCCCACCACTCGCCGAACAACACCGTATCGTCGCCAAGGTCGATGAACTGATGGCGCTCTGCGACGAGCTGGAAACCAGCCTGATCAGCGCCGACGAGGCACGGAAAAAACTGCTCGACGCGCTGCTGGCCGAGGCCTTGGCACCGGTTGAGATTGAGGTGATGCAGGAGGCCGCGGAGTGACGCTTCGGATTGACCACCAGAGTGAAGCATTTCCCAGTGTCTATTCAATTCAATCCGGGACGCTTACAACAACCTGGGATGAATTGCTTTGGGCCGCGATAACGATCGGCCGACCCAGCACGTACCATGTGTTTCGGCATGGACCGGCGTCGGCCCATGAAGCCATCTTCAGATTGGCGCTTCTGCGAATGGCGCTTCAAGAAGGCTGGCACGGGCGGCTTTATCGGACTGATGCCTTCGCCTCGTTGGACCCAACAGAAAAAGGAATGGTAAGCTATTTCCTGGGAATGATGCTCTGTAAGGTCTTTGCTGGGCAGCTACTCAGAACTCCCTGGCTCCTTCATCTGGATGTCTTCCGAAACGACCTCAATCCACTTGTGCTTGGGCGCTCTCGTCCGGACTTGATCGGGCAGGACTACAGCGGAAATTGGCTCGCCTTTGAGAGCAAAGGACGCTCTTCTGCCCCCACTTACATGGACAAGATGAAGGCGAAGTTGCAGGCGCTTCGCCTCATATGCGTCGACAACAACAGTTGCTCGTTGCATGTCGGCTCTTTCTCGTTTTTCCGGAATGAAGTCCTTGAGTTCTACTGGCGTGATCCAGAGCCTGAATCGCAGGACCCGATTGAGCTACCGGAGCCTGACACAGAATGGCGCTACTATTTTGAACCCGCTCTGAGCCTTGTCAGAGCGGAAGGAGGTTCAACGCTCGCTGTAGAGCGGGAGATGGCTGATGTCGAAGTAGATATTCATCCTAAGATCAGACATTTACTGGAACGGGGTGACTGGCTGGATGCCAAACGTACTGCAGATCTACTGCGCGAGGTGTTTTCGGCTGAAGGTTATCGACCTGATGGCATCCGTGTGACTGCGGGTGAGACCTGGAGCAGAAAGTTTGAATACCGTGAAAGATAACGTTCTATGGCGGTTCAAGGCTGGCCGATGAGAGAAGTCACGTTAAAACCAATAAACCGGCAGGAAATGTAGAATGAACGCGTTACCGGACAAGCCCCGTTCCATCCGCCTGCGCTCCTTCTACGGCTTCAGTCCAGAAGAAGACGGCTATCTCGGTTGGAGCGAAGAGGCTTCTCGTGACCGGATGCTAGGGCTGGTGGAGGATGGCGATCTGTTCATGATCTATGGAGCGGCCTCCGCGGAGACTAAAAAAAATGAACGCCACCGAGTCCTGGGCTTTCTGCAGGTCGAAGCGCGGCCCATTCGCGATGTTGACAAGGCCTCACCCCTCGGCCTGAAGCGTAAGCGCGACAATGGCTGGGCGGAGAAATGGAGCCACGCACTGCCGGTGGTGCGCGCCTGGCGTGTCGATGAGCCGATGCTGCTCGAGACCATCGCGCCAGTGACCTATCGCGCTGAGGCAGGCCAGGCGATTGCCGTTTGGAACCCGGAGCTGACGCCATCCGAAATCGACTTGGCGCTTAAAGTGAAGGTGACAGAGGTCAACGTCTTCGGGGAACCACCGGTGGCGGAGACGGCGGTCAAGAAAAGACCGTTGGCCGAAGTGTATCAACCCTCCAAGGCGTTACCGGGCAGTTTTGGCGAGAGAACATCGACCTATGAAGATGGTCCGACGCATCTCTACCTCGCCCGCTTTGTCGGCGATGGTTTTGCCCTGATGGGCCTTCAAAAAACGCAGTTCGACAAGTCCGACTTGATCAAGATCGGCGTATCTAATGACGTTAACCGGCGCGAGGATGAGCTGAACTGCGGCTTTCCGCCCGCAGCCAAAGGGCGTTGGAAGATCGAAATGACCTCCCAGCTTTACGACACCAAAGCCGCCGCTGAAGCCGCCGAGCAGGCCTTCGAGGACCGTGGCCAAAAAGAGCTGACCAGCCTCGGTGGCGAATTCTTTCGTGGTGACTGGATGAAGGCGCTGAGTATATTCGCCTCGATTCCCGGTGCATCCCGGTTTGGTGGGAAATAGAAATTGTTCGCCGATTGCCGGCAGACACGAAACGCAATTTAACAGGGTACCTGCTCACAATGGCAATTCCCGATTACCAATCCCTCATGCTCCCCGTCCTTCGGCTCGCCGCCGATGGGGAAACCCGTGTGCCGGATGCAGCGAAAAAGCTGGCCGACAAGTTTGGCTTGTCCGTGGCGGAGCGGGAGGAGATGCTGCCGAGCGGACGTCAGCGCATTTTCCACAACCGCATCCATTGGGCAAAGTTTTACATGACCAAAGCCGGCCTGATCGACAGCCCAGCGCGCGGCCGCTTCGTAGCGAGCCAGCTGGGCAGAGCGCTGCTGTCCACCGATCCCGCTAACATCAATGTCGACACGTTGAAAACATATCCTACCTTTGCGGAGTTCTACGCTTCCAGCACTTCGGGTACTGGCAGCACAGAGGCCGCATCATCCGGTGCCGGTGAAGCCATCGACGCAACTACATCGGCCACGCCTGAAGAACAGATCGACGCAGCACAAGCCGTGTTGCATCAGGCTCTAAAGGCAGACCTACTGCAACGCATTCTCGCGCAAAGCCCCGCCTTCTTCGAGCGAGCCATCGTCGATCTACTCGTCGGAATGGGCTATGGCGGCAGCCATGAAAACGCCGCGCGCCGGCTGGGCAAATCCGGCGATGGCGGCATCGATGGCGTGATCGACGAACACCGCCTCGGCCTCGACCGCATTTATGTGCAGGCCAAGCGCTATGCCTCGCATATTAGCGTCGGCCGGCCCGAAGTGCAGGGCTTCCTCGGCAGCCTCGTCGGCGTCGGTGCCGCCAAAGGCGTCTTCGTCACCACATCCAGCTTCTCCGCCCCGGCCATCGACTTCGTACACCATCTGCCGCAGCGAATTGTTCTTATAGACGGTGATCAGCTCGCAGACCTGATGATCGAGCATGGCGTGGGCGTTCGCATTGCTCGCACCGTGGGGGTGAAGCGGCTAGACGAGGACTTTTTCGTCGAGGAGTGAAAGTTAAAAGCCGTGTTATGCGGAAATTATTTATGTTTGCCGCCTCACAGATCGCTTCGACCTTGGGGCCATCGTTAAGTGCAGAAATCTGTCAGCAGATCAAAACACATGCAGGCGTACCAATCACTCGGTGATAAAGCCAGTTGCTGTCAACCAACGCGGTTGCCACCGCAGCCAGTAAACAGTCACTGGGGCACCAGTCTAGCCTGTTTTTCGAAAGGCGCGAGGATCACTGACCCACGCTGCCCAGCGAGTCGATGTCGTGGTGTTTTTATTGATCCAAATTTCATTAATGGAAGAGCCGTGCGCCGGTGCTTCATCGATATAAGGATAGATACCGAGGTATTCCTGTCCTTGGAAGTCCTCCCCCTTCTCCGTGACAGGGAGGATGGTGACTGCTCCGTTGAAACCATCAAAATAACCCAGCTCCCAAGGCATCCATTTGGACGCTCCGGAATTCTTTGTGTGAACGTATACAAGTGATTTGCACTGCCGCATTCGTTCCCGAATGACTTCAGCCGTTGCTGCGGTTACATGGCTACGGTCCAGTTGCGGGTCCTCGAGCCAATCGACGTACACCGTCCTCCCGTAGTCTTCTAGGATACCTTTTACGCCCAGGACAATCTCAGCGTCTGAAGTAGAGTGACTTAGAAACACATCGAAGCTTGATCTAGCCTTCGATGACGCGACCTCTTCTTTAAGTACAGTGGTAGCCTGCCTGTAGCCGCCGGTCTTGCGTTGTGCGCGTCGACGAATCTGACTGTCTGTAAACGTGCCCATTGTTATCCCCTTATCCCGCTAATCTAGTGGACCTAGAGAGGAGCTCTGATTGAGTCGGGTCTCAATTGCTCAGCTCGCGCTGGTCTAGCGTCCAGCTGCCTTAGCGGCTGCCTCGATCCATACCGGCATGTTCTGATAGCCGGCATCTTTGACCCAATCATAGGTTCTGTAGATTTTGTCAAAGGTGACGTCCACTCCGTTCCGCTTGATAGACCAGTGGCTCAGCGGATTTTTCCCCGGTTTGTCTGTTCCGTTTTGGGGGTCTTTGATGCCGTGAATATCGATCGCGAGAATGCCCTTTTGGAGTTCGTAGCTACGCTTGATCTCATGTAAAACCCATGGCCGGCCGTAGGTTTCCGCGCCGAAAAGAACAACTGTAACCGAGGTTCCGGCAAGTTGCTCCTCAATCCAATTCTCGATACCTCCGGCGCGGCGCTTGGCTTGTTCGAAGTCCGCAGCGTCGTAGAACGGCTGTGCGCTACCCTCTGGACGTACAACCCAAGAGTTGCGTACCTGCATAATTCGGCGTACATCTCTTTCGTAGTGAAAGCTAAAGAACACACGTCGCGCCATAGTCACCTCGATTGCCTTACTGCAATAATTCAGCGTAGAACTCGCTCGACACTAAGACGCTTGTCTCTTGCCCGCCTGTCGCAATTTTACTGAGCAGCGACGACTCTTGTGCCAGAACTTGCTTCAAAGCCTATTAACTGGCGTGAAATGCAGCAATGGTAGCAGATAAGGTTCCTTTCAACTTCCACAGGTAAGGTTCAAAATGGCTCTCTACGAGGTTCTGTTAATCGGATCACCAAAGGTCGGCCAAGCGGATGCACTCTCTAAGCAGCTACGGGATGTCGCAGACTTGTTTTCGTTGGCCATGCCCAGTGATTTGGCCATCCGCACCGCCCTCGATTGGGCAGATAGGAATCCAAAGGCGGCGACCGTCGCGCTTTATTTCGGTGGCGATCCGACAGTAGACTCAGATATTGTTGATAGGCTCGAGTTGGCGAAGGTTCCAATAGTTCCGGTGGTGGAAAAAGGGGTATCGTTTGGTGCAGCTGTACCCGTTGCCATTGCCCACACAAATGCCTGTATGCTGGATTCTTATGATGAAACGTTGGAGGCGTTAGCCTCGGTTACTCTCGAGGTTTTGGGACTTCTTCACACTCAGCGCCGCATCTTCATAAGCTACAGGCGTACAGACTCACGTGAGGCTGCTGTCCAGCTTCACGACGAGTTGTCAAGTCGTGGCTTCGACGTTTTTCTAGATACTCATGACATTCGTCCAGCTGCTGCGTTTCAAGAGATGCTGTGGCATCGTCTGTCAGATTGTGACGTCACAGTCATGTTGGATACCAAGGACTACTTCGGTAGCAAATGGACTGCGCAGGAACTTGGCCGGTCGCAGGCGCTAGGAATCCAAATTTTAAGAGTTGTCTGGCCTGACCATAAGGGCTCTAGGTATCTGTCTCTGAGTGATACTGTCGCCTTGACTGCGTCTGACATCGATGCCGCTGGTAGGCTGCACCCGGCCTTGTTGCCACTAATTGCTAAGAAGGCCGAGGCTCTTCGCAGCCGTAGCATTGCTACGAGACATCTCGACTTAGTTGGGCGCTTGAAAAGCGAAGTGACCCGTATTGGCGGTCAGTTTGAGGGTATTGGAGCTCATCGGTCAGCAAGTGTGACGCTTCCTCGCGGGCGGAAGATTGAAGCGTATCCAATGGTGGGAGTGCCGACAGCGGAGATGTTAAACGATATTCAGGACAAGGCCGGAAAGGCAGGCCATGGAAGGTTTCCCTGTCTAGTTTATAATCACATCGGCATTCGCCCTGCATGGATCGAACACTTGCGCTGGCTAGATGCTCAGATAGCTTCTGTGCGTACGCTAAAGGTGTCTGATGCCGGGTGGGAGCTAGTGGAGTGGGATCAATGACACAGAGTCGTTCAATTTTCTTGTCTGCAGGCGTCCCGGACCCCGCTGCAAGACACTTCATGGGTGAGGGAGATACCGCAGCGATATCGGCAGTAATCAGCGCGCTGCTGTATGTTGCCCTGGGTCGACGTCGGATTGTCTGGGGAGGGCACCCATCCATAACTCCCATGATTTGGGCCTATGCCGAAGCTCTTGACGTTGACTATGGCAAATGGGTCACCCTCTACCAGAGCAAGCTATTTGAACCTGACTTCCCCGAAGAAAATGCGCGGTTTAAAAACGTGATTTTAACGGATGCTGTTCCGGGTGATCGTGAGCGAAGCCTTGAGTTGATGCGACGCCAAATGCTTTCGGACAGTGCGTTTTCTGCCGCGGTATTCGCCGGAGGGATGGGGGGAATACTTGATGAGTACAAGCTGTTTCGTGAGATGGCAGTCGACGCTGTAATCCTTCCGATAGCATCGACCGGTGGCGCTTCCGCTATTCTAGCTAAAGAGATAAATGCAAGCAGAGACTTCAGCGACGAGCTAGACTATGTCGATTTGTTGTTTACTCGGCTCGCAATTAATCCGAACGAGAAGCGCGGAGAATCGATCCTTGAGTAGCATATGAAGACAAGTCCCTTTTAAGGGGGGGGAATACTATGCAGGCGCTGTGGTCGAAAGCGCCCTGGAGTGGCGATAAAGATTTTAATCTTTTCTGTGGTGAAAGCCGGTCAAGATGCTGTCTTTCTTAGTAATGCCGCGCTTGATCGTTGGTTACAAGCCTCTGTGGACTCAGGCCCCCGCAACCAAATACCTAAAACCCAAAAGCCCTCTCGTCACGAGAGGGCTTTCTTGCGTTGGGGGGCGCGAAAGCCCCACGCATGCCGTCACCAGGCAAGGCTGCCGTTTCTTTCCTGTAACGTAAAACGACGCGACATCGTCCCCGCATCCCTCACCGGCCCCATAATCGTCCTCCCCGAAACAGGAAACGACGACATGGACAAATCCGATAACCTCAACATCCCCTATATCCTGCCCTCTCAGGCACAGAAACACGTCACCCATAACGAAGCGATCAAGGCGATCGATGCCATGTTGCATCTGGCGGTGCTGAGCCGTGCGGTTACGACTCCGCCTGAAAGCCCCGCTGGCGGGGACCGTTACATCGTGCCTTCGGGCGCGACGGGCGCCTGGAGCGGAAAGGAAACAAGCGTGGCGGCTTGGCAGGACGGCGCCTGGGCCTTCTATGCGCCGCGCGAGGGTTGGCTCGCCCATGTCCTTGACGAGAACCGCATGCTGGTCTTCAAGGCGGGCGGCTGGATGGAGGCCGCCTTTGCCGTCGCCATTCCCGACCAGGTCGGCATCAACACGTCTGCGGACGCAACCAACCGGCTGGCCGTCGCGTCGCCCGCCTCCCTCTTCACCAATACCGGCGCAGGACACCAGCTCAAGATCAACAAGGCGGCCGTCGGCGACACGGCCTCGCTTCTCTATCAGACCGCCTGGTCCGGCCGCGCCGAGATGGGCCTGGCCGGCAACGATGCCTTCAGCATCAAGGTCAGCGCCGACGGCGCCACGTTCCACCAGGCGATCGTCATCGATCCCGCGACGGGGCGGCCCGCCTTCCCGTCCGGCGCGCAGGGCCTGCGCGAGCAGCTGACGGCCGACCGCACCTATCATGTCGCGCCGGCCGGCAGTGACGGCAATGACGGCCTGTCGACCAGCGCGCCCTTCGCCACGCTGCAGAAGGCGATCGACACCGCGCTGGCGCTCGATTGCGCCCGCCATGACGTGACGATCCAGCTGGCGGACGGCACCCATGCGGGCGCGAGCGTCTCCCGGCCGCTTCTCGGCGGCGGCCGGCTGACGATCCGGGGCAACGAGACGACGCCCGCTTCCGTCGTGCTGACAGGCGGCCTGTCCTTCGCCAATGGCGTCCATGCCAAGGTCTCGGGCCTCAGGATCGCCATCGCCACGGATCTCATCCATGCGCTTTCCGTGGGCAATGGCGTGACGCTGCGCATCGGCAAGATGGAGTTCGGCGCCGTCGGCGCCAATGCCGACCACATCTTCTGCGACAATCCCTGCAAGATCCTTCTGGAGGACAATTACACGATCACCGGCGGCGCGCGGCGTCACATGAATATCGGCGGCGGCGGTTCTCTCTCGGGCGCCGGGCGCACCTTCACGCTGACGGGCACGCCCGCCTTCACCCAGTTCGCCGCCACGAGCCATTGCGGCACGATCGCGCTGTCGAGCGCCACCGTTACCGGCAGCGCCACGGGCAGCCGCTACATCGCCGACACCAACGGGGTGATCAACACCTTCGGCAAGGCGACGACCTTCCTGCCGGGATCGACCGCCGGCACGAACCCCGCGGGCGGGATTTATGCCTGACCGCGAAACATAGCCTGCACTGCAACCCGGCGGCCTCTTGCCTTGAGGCCGCCGGGCTCGCTATGAATTGGCCATGTCACTCGAATCCGTCCGCGCCTTCTTCGCCGAAAAAGCCCCCGATATCGCCGTCATCGTCACCGAGCAGAGTTCGGCGACCGTGGCGCTCGCCGCAGAGGCGCATGGCGTCGAGCCGGCGCAGATCGCCAAGACGATCTGTGCGCGGGTCGGCGAGGACATCGTGCTGATCGTCGCGGCGGGAACGGCGCGGCTTTCGAACCGGAAGTTCAAGGAGCGCTTCGCCGCCAAGCCGCGCATGCTGGATGCCGAGCAGGTGGTGGCGGCGACGTCCCATCCGGTGGGCGGCGTGTGCCCCTTCGGCCTGCCGACGGACCTGCCCGTTTACTGCGACAGGTCGCTCAGCGCCTTCGCGGAGGTCGTGCCGGCCGCCGGCACCACCAATGCGGCAGTGCGCATCGCGCCCGAGCGCATGGCCGCACTCGTCAACGCCGAATGGGTCGACGTCTGCGAGTGAAACGGCGCGGCCTTGCCGGCCGGCCGTGAAAGAGTTTCGCTCAAATCCGGGGAAATCGCCGGCTAGCATCAGGGCGCGGGACATCGCAATATGACACAATCGTGATCCTGGTGCCCGCCTTCGGCCGGACGCCGTTCACGGGCGCGGAATGGTCGCGCGCCCGGGCTGCGCTGTCGCGCGGCATGGGCTGGAGCCGGGGTGCTGGAGGAGCTTGGACCCGGAAATATTCTTACAGTGACGCCGGAGGCGTCAGGGGGAAACAGCATGTTTGAGAAGTTCTTCAAACTCAATGAGCACGGGACGACCGTGCGCACAGAGGTGATCGCGGGTCTGACGACCTTCCTCACCATGTCCTATATCATCTTCGTCAACCCGGACATCCTGTCGACCACGGGCATGGACCGGGATGCCGTCTTCGTCGCCACCTGTCTGGCGGCGGCACTCGGCTCCATGGTCATGGCGCTCGTCGCCAACTGGCCGATCGGCATGGCGCCCGGCATGGGCCTCAACGCCTTCTTCGCCTTCACCGTGGTCGCGGCCCTGGGCTTCACCTGGCAGCAGGCGCTCGGCGCGGTCTTCATCTCCGGCATCATCTTCGTCATCCTGACGGTAACGGGCGTGCGCAGCTGGCTGATCGCCGGCATACCCCATTCGCTGCGCAGCGCCATCGCCGCCGGTATCGGCCTCTTCCTCGGCATCATCGCGCTGAAGAGCTCCGGCATCGTGGTCGACAATCCCGCAACGCTGGTCGGCCTCGGCGACCTCAAGCAGACCGGCCCGCTGCTGGCGATCTTCGGCTTCTTCGTCATCGCCGTCCTGGACGCGCTGCGCGTCAAGGGCGCGATCCTGATCGGTATCCTCGCGGTGACCGTTCTGTCCTGGATCTTCGGCGTCAGCGAGTTCCGCGGCGTCGTCTCCGCCCCGCCGTCGATCATGCCGACCTTCCTGCAGCTGGATATCATGGGTGCGCTGCATGGCGGCCTGCTGCACGTCATCCTCGTCTTCGTCCTCGTCGAAGTGTTCGACGCCACGGGCACGCTGATCGGCGTCGCCAAGCGCGCCAACCTCATCCAGGAGGGCAAGCCGAACCGTCTTGGCCGCGCACTTCTCGCCGACAGCACGGCGATCGTCGCCGGCTCGATGATCGGCACGAGCAGCACCACCGCCTATGTCGAAAGCGCCTCGGGCGTACAGGCCGGCGGCCGCACGGGCCTCACCGCCTTCGTCGTCGCCATCCTGTTCCTCGCCGCCCTCTTCATCTCGCCGCTCGCCGGCTCCGTGCCGACCTACGCGACGGCGCCGGCGCTGCTTTACGTGGCCGGCCTGATGATGCGCGAACTGACCGAGGTGGAATGGGAAGACCTGACGGAAGCGGCACCCGCCGCGCTCACCGCGCTCGTCATGCCCTTCACCTATTCCATCGCCAACGGCCTTGCCTTCGGCTTCATCAGCTATGCGGTGCTGAAGCTCTTCACCGGCAAGTGGCGGCAGATCCACCCGGCAACGGCCATCGTCGCCGTGCTCTTCATCATCCGCTTCGCCTTCTTCGCGGAGTAGGCGAACAGACAAAACGAAAAAGGGCCGCGTCATCGACGCGGCCCTTTTTCGTTTCCGGTTGTGCCTGGTGTCAGCGGATCAGGAACGGCTCGGCGTAGAAATGCTCTTCCAGGTTCACGCCCTCGCCGCCGCGGTCGATGACGGCGAAATCGGAGACGGCGTCGAGCGGCGTTAGGATGCCGTGCCAGACATTGCGGCCGATATTGACGCCCTGTCCGGACGCCGTGCGAAAGGCGATGGGGTCGGCCGGGCCATCGGCGGTTTCGTGCGCCACCACCACGAGGAAGGATGCGTCACCAAGCGGGATGAAGGCCTGGCTGCCGAGCGGATGGCGCTCGACCATCGCCAGCTCCAGCGGCAGCGGATAGGGTTCGCCGCGCAGCAGGCTGATCATCGGGCGGGCCTTCTCGCCCGTCGTCTCGATATGGGCGAGGTCATGGTAGCGCGTGCACTTGCCCGCATTGATGGGGAACCGGTGCGCGCCCTGTTGCTCGATGACTTGGCCGAAGGGCGCGAAGGCCTCCCGGGTCAGCGGCTTTATGTCGATGGTCTTCATGTTTCCTCCCACGGCGCAATGGCCAGATGCGGACGGGCACGATTGCCGTCCGGATGTAATGGCGACGGGGTGGGGAGGTGCCCCGTCGCCCTATGGATACCAGACCTTTGTCAGCCTGGCAGCAGGGCTTGCAACCGCAGCAGCGCGATCCGCTCGACCTGCTTGCAGGCGGTGGCGAATTCGGTGTCGCGGTCGTTGGCGATGCGCGTTTCGAAGGCGGCGAGAATGCTCGCCTTGGTGTTGTCGCGCACGGCGATGATGAAGGGGAAGCCGAACTTCTCGACATAGGCGCTGTTGAGAGCGGTGAAGCGCGCGCGCTCGGCGTCGGTCAGGGCATCCAGGCCGGCGGAGGCCTGTTCCTCGGTCGAGCTTGCCGTCAGCCGCTTGGCCTGCGCCAGCTTGCCGGCGAGATCGGGATGCGCGACGAGCACGCCGAGCCGTTCCTCCTCGCTGGCGGCACGGAACTGGAAGGTGAGGGCTGCGGCAAGGCCGATGGCCGTGTCGTTGGCCGGCGAAAGCTCGCCAGCAAAGGCGCGGCGCGCGATCCACGGCGAATGTTCGAAAATATCGCCGAAGCGCACCACGAAGGCCGCCTCGTCCATGCGCGACGGACGCTCGGCCGCGGGCTGCGGCGGATGGGTCCTCGCCCAGTGCTCGGCGATATCGACGCGCCGCGCGATCCAGACCTTGTCGTGGCTCTGCACATAGTCGATGAAGCGGGCAAGCGCCATGACGCGACCGGGGCGACCGATCAGCCGGCAATGCAGGCCGATCGACATCATCTTCGGGCTGCCGGCTGCGCCCTCGGCATAAAGCGCGTCAAAACTGTCCTTGAGATAGCTGAAGAACTGGTCGCCGCTGTTGAACCCCTGCGGCGTGGCAAACCGCATGTCGTTGGCGTCGAGTGTATAGGGAATGATGAGCTGCTGGCGGCCGGCGTGCTCATACCAGTAGGGCAGGTCGTCGGCATAGGTGTCGGAGATATAGTCGAAGCCGCCGGCCTCCGCGACGAGATCGACCGTGTTGACCGAACAGCGGCCGGTGTACCAGCCGCGCGGCCGCTCGCCGGTGACCAGCGTATGCAGGCGGATCGCCTCGGCGATGGCCTGGCGCTCCTCGTCGGCCGGCATGTTCTTGTGCTCGACCCATTTCAGGCCGTGCGAGGCGATTTCCCAGCCGGCCTCGAGCATGGCCGCGACCTGGGCCGGCGACCGTTGCAGGGCGGTTGCCACGCCGTAGACCGTGACGGGCACGGCCTTTTCGATCAAAAGCCGGTGCAGGCGCCAGAAGCCGGCGCGCGCGCCGTATTCGTAGATCGATTCCATGTTCCAGTGGCGCTGGCCGGGCCATTGCGCCGCGCCGACGATCTCCGACAGGAAGGCTTCCGAGGCCGCATCGCCATGCAGCACGCAGTTTTCGCCGCCTTCCTCGTAGTTCAGCACGAATTGCACGGCGATGCGGGCATCATCGGGCCATTGCGCTGCCGGCGGGGTCTCGCCATGGCCATGCATGTCGCGGCAATATCGCATGAACGCTCCTCCAAGGTTGGTATGGCGCATGTCTAGCCGAAAACCGCGCGCGTAATTTCCCCGGAAATTTTGAAAGTCTCGAACGATCTCGCTGCTTTTCAGCGGATTGGGGCTGACAGATAGTGAATGCAGGCGCATTGTGTTCGGGAGGGTAACATGCAGTCTCATCGCCAAGGAGCCGGCCGGCTCACGACCCATGTTCTGGACACGGCGCGCGGCAGGCCGGCAGAGGGCCTGCGCATCGATCTCTATCGGGTGGACGGCGACGCGTTGCAGCTGATCGGCACGACGAAAACCAACGACGACGGGCGCTGCGATGCACCGCTGCTTTCGGGCGAGACGATGAAGGCCGGCACCTACGAACTGCGCTTCCATGCCGGCGATTATCTCGGCCGCAGCGCAGACGGGCCGCTGTTCCTCGACATCATCCCGATCCGCTTCGGGCTTGCCGACGAGGACGCACATTACCATGTCCCTCTTCTCGTTTCGCCTTTCAGCTATTCCACCTATCGCGGGAGCTAGAGCCATGACAGCCGCAACGATCCGCTCCGAACTGCGCTTCGTCCTCAACGGGCAGGATGTGACGCTGCGCGATGTCGCGCCGGACCAGACGCTGCTCGACTGGCTGCGCGTCTCGCGCCTGCTCAAGGGCACCAAGGAAGGCTGCGCGGAAGGCGATTGCGGCGCCTGCACGGTGCTGGTGGGCCGGCTCACCCCCTCGGGCGGCCTCGTCTACGAGGGCGTCAACGCCTGCATCCGTTTCATGGGCTCGCTCGATGGCTGTCACGTCGTGACGGTGGAGCATGTCGCCGCCCGCGACGGCACGCTGCATCCCGTGCAGCAGGCCATGGTGGATTACCACGGTTCGCAATGCGGCTTCTGCACGCCGGGCTTCGTCATGTCGCTCTATGCGCTATGGATGGAGGCGCCGAACCCGAGCGACCAGCAGATCGAGACGGCGCTGCAAGGCAATCTCTGTCGCTGCACCGGCTACGAGCCGATCCTGCGCGCCGCCCGCGCCATCTCCGGCTATGGCGACACGGACAGGGATCCGCTGCTGGCCGAGCGCGCCGCGATGATCGAACGGCTCAAGGCGTTGAAGGACGGCGCGCGCGTCGAAATGGGCGCCGGCCGCAACCGCTTCGTGGTGCCGGCAAACCTTGACGATTTTGCCGCCCTGCTGGCGGCCGAACCCACCGCGACGGTGGTCGCCGGCTCCACCGATGTCGGCCTGTGGGTGACGAAGCAGATGCGCGACATCACGCCCGTCGTGTTCATTGCCGGGCTCGACGAGCTCAAGTCGATCGCGGTGCAGGACGGCACGGTGTCGATCGGCGCCGGCGTCACCTACACCGAGGCCTTCGAGACATTGTCCGCGCAGATCCCCGCGCTCGGCCCGCTGATTGCGCGCATCGGCGGCCAGCAGGTGCGCAATATGGGCACGATCGGCGGCAACATCGCCAACGGCTCGCCGATCGGCGACACGCCGCCCGCGCTGATCGCGCTCGGCGCGACGCTGACCTTGCGCAGGGGTGCCGAGCGGCGCACCATCCGCCTTGAAGATTACTTCATCGCCTATGGCAAACAGGACCGCCAGCCCGGCGAATTCGTCGAGGCCGTGCATGTGCTCGTGCCGAAGGCGGCGGAGCGGTTTGCCGTCTACAAGGTGACCAAGCGGCGCGACGAGGACATCACGGCCACGCTCGGGGCGTTCAGGCTTTCGCTTGCCGCCGATGGCACGGTCGAGGATATCTGCATCGCCTATGGCGGCATGGCGGCCACGCCGAAGCGCGCCTTCGCCGTGGAGACGGCGCTGACCGGCCAGCCGTGGAACGAGGCCACCGTGGAGGCGGCCATGGCGACATATGCCGAGGACTACCAGCCGCTCACCGACATGCGCGCCACCGCCGAGTACCGCGCGCTGGTCGCAAGGAACCTGCTGATGCGGTTCTTCCTGGAAACGACATCCGCCGCGACGCCCGCCCAGGTGTCCAGATACGAGGCTGCGTGAGGCCATGAACAAGCACACCCCCGACCTCAAGGCCGAGAAGATCGACGGCGGCGTTCATGCCAGCGT
The DNA here is from genome assembly GCF_023038235.1 of Shinella oryzae. Taxonomy (NCBI): domain Bacteria; kingdom Pseudomonadati; phylum Pseudomonadota; class Alphaproteobacteria; order Hyphomicrobiales; family Rhizobiaceae; genus Shinella; species Shinella oryzae. The sequence continues at coordinate 3,169,586 of NZ_CP081987.1, forward strand.
GCGCCACGATTCCGCGCACAAGCACGTCGCCGGCAGCGCCGTCTATATCGACGACATCACCGAGCCCGCCGGCACGCTGCATGCCGGGCTTGGCCTTTCCACCGTCGCGCATGGCGCGATCCGGTCGATCGATCTTTCGGCGGTGCGTGCCGCGCCCGGCGTCGTCGACGTGCTGACCCATGCGGACATTCCCGGTGAAAACGACATCTCGCCGTCGGGCATGCATGACGATCCCGTGCTCGCCGCCGGCAAGGTGCAGTTCCATGGCCAGCCGATCTTCTGCGTGATCGCCGAGACGCGCGAACAGGCCCGCCGCGCCGCGCGCCTCGCGAAAATCGACTATGAGGAAATGCCTGCCGATATCGACATCTGGGATCTCGATGCCGCGACCCATCCGCAGGTCTTCCCGCCGCTGACGCTGAAGCGCGGCGAGGCGGCCAGCGCACTCGAAAGCGCCCCGCGCCGCATCAAGGGCCGCATGCGGCTCGGCGGGCAGGATCATTTCTACCTCGAGGGACAGGTGTCGCTCGCCGTGCCCGGCGAGGACGACGAGGTGCTCGTCTACTGCTCGACCCAGGGCCCGAGCGAGACGCAGCACATGGTCGCCCATGCGCTGGGCGTGCCGAGCCATGCCGTCACCATCGAGGTGCGCCGCATGGGCGGCGGCTTCGGCGGCAAGGAGACCCAGGCCAACCAGTGCGCAGCACTCGCCGCCATCGCGGCCAAGCGCCTGAACCGCGCGGTAAAGCTCCGGCTCGACCGCGACGAGGACATGGTAGCGACCGGCAAGCGGCATGACTTCGCCATCGACTACGATATCGGTTTCGACGACGAAGGCCGCATCCATGCCGTCGACTACACGTTCGCGCTCAGGGCCGGCTTTTCGGCCGATCTCTCTGGCCCGGTCGGCGACCGCGCGCTGTTTCACTGCGACAACGCCTATTTCTTCCCGCATGTGCATGCCAAGACCGCGCTGTTGCGCACCAACACCGTCTCCAACACCGCGTTTCGCGGCTTCGGCGGCCCGCAGGGCATGGTGGGCGCGGAGCGCGTCATCGACGAGATCGCGTTTGCCGTGGGCAAGGACCCGCTGGATATCCGCAAGCTGAATTTCTACGACGCGATGGGGGTGGAGGGGGAGCGCAACCTCACGCCCTATCACCAGAAGGTCGAGGACTGCATCATCCAGCGCATCGTCGCCGAGCTGGAGGAAAGCGCCGATTATGCCGGCCGCCGCAAGGCGATTGCCGATTTCAACGCGACGAGCCGCATCGTCAAGCGCGGCATCGCGCTGACGCCGGTCAAGTTCGGCATATCCTTCACCAAGACGGAATCCAACCAGGCCGGCGCGCTGGTGCATGTCTATACGGACGGCTCCGTGCACATGAACCATGGCGGCACGGAGATGGGCCAGGGCCTGCACCTGAAGGTGGCGCAGGTGGTGGCAGAGGAGTTCCAGATCGATCTCGACCGGGTGAAGATCACGGCGACCACCACGGCCAAGGTGCCCAACACCTCGCCGACCGCGGCCTCCTCGGGCGCGGACTTGAACGGCATGGCCGCACAGGACGCGGCACGCCAGATCAAGAACCGGTTGATCGATTTCGCCGCCGAAAGCCATCAGGTCCCGCGTGACCAGGTGGTGTTCCTGCCCAACCGGGTGCGAATCGGCAATGCGGAAATGGCCTTCAACGATCTCGTGAGGAAGGCCTATGTGGCCCGCGTCCAGCTCTCGGCCGCCGGCTTCTACAAGACGCCGAAAATCCACTGGGATCGCTCCAAGGGGCGCGGCCACGCCTTCTATTATTATGCCTATGGCGCGGCCTGCTCGGAGGTCTCCGTCGATACGCTGACCGGCGAATATGTCGTCGAGCGCACCGATATCCTGCACGATGCGGGCCGGTCGCTGAACCGGATCATCGATATCGGCCAGGTCGAAGGTGGCTTCATCCAGGGCATGGGCTGGCTGACGACGGAAGAACTGTGGTGGGACGGCAAGGGCCGGCTTCGCACGCATGCGCCCTCCACCTACAAGATCCCGCTCGCCTCCGACCGCCCGAAGATCTTCAACGTCGCGCTGACCGACTGGTCGGAGGCCTATGAGCCGACGATCCACCGTTCCAAGGCTGTCGGCGAGCCGCCGCTGCCGCACGGCCTTTCCGTGCTGCATGCGTTGTCGGATGCCGTGGCGAGTGTCGCCGACCACGCGATCTGCCCGCGCCTCGATGCGCCCGCTACGCCCGAGCGCGTGCTGATGGCCATCGAGCGGCTCAGGGCCGAAAAGCGAGGCTAGGGCGATGACCGGCGCGCGCGAAGACATCCGCGATTTCCTGCGCCGCGTGCCCGCCGCCGTGCTCGTCGAGGTGACGGGAGCCGCGGGCTCGACCCCGCGCGATACCGATGCCTGGATGCTGGTGTCGGAACGGGCGATCTTCGCCACGATCGGCGGCGGCCAGCTCGAATATATGGCGATCGATCAGGCTCGCCGGGCGCTACGCTCGGGCCTTGCCGCCGAGCCGATGTCCGTGCCGCTCGGGCCTGACATCGGCCAGTGCTGCGGTGGGCGCGTCGGCCTGTCCTTTGCAGCCGTCACGCCTGATATCGCAGCGCGGCTGATCGCGAAAAGCGACAGCGAGATGGCGTCACGCCCGCATGTCTATGTCTTTGGTGCCGGCCATGTCGGCGATGCGCTGGCGATGGCGCTGTCGCTCGCGCCGCTGCGCGTCGTGCTGGTGGATAGCCGCGAGGATGCACTGGAGGCATCGACCGTTCCGCGCATCGAAACCTGCCTGACGCCCATGCCCGAGGCCGTGGTGCGCGATGCGCCCGGCGGCAGCAGCTTCGTCATCCTCACCCACGATCACGCACTGGATTTCCTGATCGCCGCCGAGGCGCTGAAGCGGCACGATGCCGCCTATGTCGGCATGATCGGGTCGAAAACCAAGCGCGCCACCTTCCGCAACTGGCTGTCGCGCGAAAGCGGAAACCCTGCGCTGAGCGAAAACCTCGTCTGCCCCATCGGCGGCACCACGATCAAGGACAAGCGCCCGACGGTCATCGCCACCCTCGCCGCCGCGGAAATCCTGACGGCGGCGCTGGCGTGGCGGGCGCAGCCGGCGTTACGGCCGATCAATCTTCCAAGCGGGTTTGCCAGGGATTGAGGCACGACACGCCGAAGGTCTGGAAGTCCGCCACATTACGCGTGACGAGGACCAGGCGATGGGCAAGTGCCGTTGCCGCGATCATCGCATCGGCGGTCGGTTGTCTGTGCGGCGTCGTCAGCCGGCCGGCAAGTGACGCTTCGCGCGTGTCAAAAGGGATGATCCTTCCGGAGAATTCCGGCAGGACGATCGTCGTCAGCCACGACAACAGGTCGTCGGCGAATGGCGGGTTCTGAAGGCGCACCCGCTGGATGCCGAACTCGATCTCCATGATCGTGACGGTCGAAATATAGGCCGTGTCGACGTCGAAGGTGCGGAGAAACGCCTGGAACTCATCCGCCTGCCGCTGCGGCCTGCGGGAGGCAGATAGGACATTCGTATCGAGCAGGAACGCCGTCAGAACGCGACATCCCGACCTTCGAACGTCACCCGTTCGGGCGTGAAATCGTCGTCGAAACTCGAATCCGCGTGGTTCAATGCGTCGTACAGGCTTTTGGGCCTGCGCCAATGATCCCTGAAATCGCTGTAGCGAACCAGGACATAACGCGCTTCACCATGCTCGGTGATGACGAGCGGCCCGTCATTCGCCACCTTCTTCGCCTTGCTCGGATTCTGGTTGAAGTCGGCGCTCGTCATGGAGGCAAAATCCATCGATCTCTCCATTAGTATATTTATCGGGAATATACTACTTTTCGATGTCCGATTCAACGGCCGGCTCCTCGCCGAGCAGTTTGCCGATCAGGCGCTGACAGCGTTCGGCCATGAAGTCGATCATCAGGCGGACCTTGGGGTCCTGGAAGCGCTTGTGCGGATAGATGGCGGCGAGCTGGGCGGAGGCGGGCGGGGCGTCCTTGAGGATCTCCACCAGGCGGCCTTCCGTAAGATGCGCCTTCACCTCGAACAGCGGCTTGTTGATGATGCCGCGGCCCTCCAGCGCCCATTGCGTCAGCACGTCGCCGTCGTCGCTGTCATAGGGCCCGGCCACCTCGAACTTGCGCGGACCCTCCGCCGTCACCAGCGTCCAGTAATACTCCTTCGAGCCGGGATAGCGTAGCAGAAGACAGTCGTGCTTGTCGGAAATCAGCGCATCCGCGTTGGCGGGCGTGCCGCGACGCTCGAGGTATTCGGGCGCGGCGCACAGCACCCGCTCGCATTTGAGGATGCCGCGCATGCGCAGGTTGGAATCCTCGAGCACGCCGAGCTTGAAGGCGATATCGACGCCTTCGGCAAGGATATCGACATTGTGGTCGGACAGGCGCAGGCGCACCTCGATATCGGGATACTTGTCGTGGAATTCGGGAATGCCCGATGCGATGAGCCGCCGACCGATGCCGAGCGGCGCGGTGATCCTCAGCGAGCCCTTGGGGTTGCGCGACAGGTCGGCGATGGCGCCTTCGGCCTCGTTCACCGCCTCGATGATCTTGACCGCACCGTCGTAGAAGACGCGGCCGTGCTCGGTGGGCGAGAGCTTGCGCGTCGTGCGGTTGAACAGCCGCACGCCGAGATGGCGCTCCAATTCCTTGATGCGATTGCTGGCGACGGCCGGGGTGACGCGCTGGTCGCGCCCTGCCGCCGAGAGCGTACCGAGTTCGACCACGCGAACGAAGACGCGCACATTATCGAGATAGGACATGCGTCTTTCTACCACATCGGCGTGCAGAGCAAAGAGCCGTCCATCTTATAGATTTTTTTGAAAGTGTTCGGGACTTCCCGGGATTTCCGCGAAAATCACTTGATGGCACACAAGTCGGTGAAGATCGGGAGGAGGCCCCCCATGTACGAATACGCCATCGCCTGGGACTGGCTGATGTTCGCCGTCCGCTGGCTGCATGTCATCACCGCCATCGCCTGGATCGGCTCGTCGTTCTACTTCGTCGCGCTCGATCTCGGCCTGAAGAAGCATCCCGCGCTGCCGCCGGGCGCGCATGGCGAGGAGTGGCAGGTGCATGGCGGCGGCTTCTACCACATCCAGAAATACCTGGTGGCACCGGCCAACATGCCCGAGCACCTCGTCTGGTTCAAATGGGAGAGCTACGTCACCTGGCTTTCGGGCTTCGGCATGCTCTGTCTGGTCTATTATGCCGGGGCGGACCTCTATCTGATCGATCCGAACGTGCTCGACGTTTCCAAGCCCGTGGCCATCGCCATTTCTCTCGGTTCACTGGCGCTCGGCTGGATCCTCTACGACCTCATCTGCAAGTCGCCCTTCGGCAACGACAACACGCGGCTGATGGTGGCGCTCTATTTCATCCTCGTCTTCGTGGCTTGGGGCTACACGCAGCTTTTCACCGGCCGCGCCGCCCTGCTGCATCTCGGTGCCTTCACGGCCACCATCATGTCGGCCAACGTGTTCTTCATCATCATCCCCAACCAGAAGATCGTCGTCGCCGACCTCATCGCCGGCCGCACGCCCGATCCGAAATACGGCAAGATCGCCAAGCAGCGTTCCACGCACAACAACTACCTGACGCTGCCCGTGCTCTTCCTGATGCTGTCGAACCACTATCCGCTGGCCTTCGGCACGGAATTCAACTGGATCATCGCCTCGCTGGTCTTCCTGATGGGCGTCACCATCCGCCACTATTTCAACACCCGCCATGCCAACACCGGCAACCCGACCTGGACCTGGCTGGTCACCGCGCTTCTCTTCGTCGCCATCATGTGGCTCTCCACGGTGCCGAAGGTTCTGACGGGCGCGGCCGGGGACGCCAGGGTTTCGGCCGCCCAGCAGCCCTTCGTGACGGCGGAAGCCTTCCCGAAAGTGCGCGATACCGTGCTCGGTCGCTGCGCCATGTGCCATGCCAAGGAGCCGGGCTGGGAGGGCATGGTCGCGCCGCCCAAGGGCGTGGTGCTGGAAACCGACGGCGAGATCGCCGCCCATGCCCGCGAGATCTACCTGCAGGCCGGCCGCTCGCATGCCATGCCGCCCGCCAATGTGACCCAGGTCTCCGACGAGGAGCGCCGCCTCTTCGTCGCCTGGTATGAAAGCGCCGTGAACGGGGAGAAGACCCAATGACCGAACGTCTCATTCGTGGCCGCGTGCTGAGCTTCGTGGCCGAACCGCAGGGCATCGACGATACAGCCTCGTACCGCTATTTCGAGGACGGTGCCGTTCTGGTGCGCGATGGACGGATCGTCGAGACGGGCGACCATGCGGATGTGCGCCTGCGCGCCGGCGCCGATGTCGAGATTTGCGATCACCGGCCGAACCTGGTCCTGCCGGGGCTGATCGACACGCATCTGCATTTCCCGCAGACGCAGGCGATTGCGTCCTATGGCGCGCAGCTTCTCGAATGGCTGAACACCTATATCTTCGTCGAGGAGCAGAAATTCGCCGAGGCCGCCCATGCGGGCGCGGTGGCGGATCGCTTCATGGACGAGCTTTTGTCGAACGGCACGACGACGGCTGTTGCCTATTGCTCGGTGCATCCCGAAAGCGTCGACGCCTACTTCACGGCCGCCGAGGCGCGGGGCATGCGCATGATCGGCGGCAAGGTGATGATGGACCGCAACGCCCCGGATGCGCTGCGCGACACACCGCAGCGGGGCTATGACGAGACCGCGGCGCTGATTGGGAAATGGCATGGCCGCGGCCGCGCGCGGTATGCGATCAGCCCGCGCTTCGCCATCACCTCGACGCCGGAGCAGATGCTGATGAGCCAGGCGCTCGTCGCCGAAAACCCGACCTGCTACGTCCAGACCCATCTTTCGGAAAATCACGACGAGATCGCGTTCGCCACCTCGCTCTATCCGGATGCGAAGGACTATACGGACATCTATGCGCGCTACGGCCTGCTCAACGAACGCATGCTGCTTGGCCATTGCATTCACCTCAGCGACCGGGAGATCGGCGTTCTCGCGGAAACCCGCAGCGTCGCGGTGTTCTGCCCCACGTCGAACCTCTTCCTCGGTTCGGGACTGTTCGACCGCGACCGCTTCGACAAGGCGGGCGCCCGCTGGTCGGTGGCGACCGATGTAGGCGCCGGCACCAGCTTCTCCATGTTGGAAACGATGGACGAGGCCTACAAGGTGCTGCATCTCAACGGCCAGAAGCTGACGCCGTTCAACTCCTTCTACCGCATGACGCTGGGCAATGCCCGTGCACTCGGACTGGAAAAGGAGATCGGCACTCTCGACGCCGGCACCGAGGCCGATATCGTCGTGCTCGATTCCCACGCCAAGTCGGCGATGGAATACCGCATGCGCACGGCGAAATCGCTCGCCGAGGAACTGTTCATTCTCCAGACCATGGGCGACGACCGCTGCGTGGCGCAGGTCTATGTCGCGGGCCGCCCGATGAAGGGCACGGCTGGGGCTGTGAGGCAAACGGTGCTGGAAACGGCTTGACGCGGCCGCGCCTCATCCGGCGTGCCGGCCACCTTCTCCACGCAGGCGGGGCGAAGGAACGATGCCGCCCCGGTTTCCCTGCATATTGAGCAAGGCATAGATACAATGTCCTTCTCCCCATGGGGAGAAGGAGGCTGGAGTAACCTTTCAATTCATGATGTGACGGCGCGGTCGCTATTCCGGTTTTGTCACCCGCCCGCCCATCGCCTTCGTCAATCCCTCCGCGGCTGCCCGCACGACCGGGCCGAAGGCGTCGATCTTGCTGTCGGGCAGGCGCACGGCCGGGCCGGAGACGGAGATGCCGGCGACGGCCTCGCCATATTCGTCGAAGATCGGCGCGGCCACGCAGCGCATGCCGAGCGTGTGCTCTTCGTCGTCGATCGACCAGCCGCGCGCGCGGATCGCCGCGATGTCCTCCAAGAGCGTCGGGATCGTGTCGCGGGTCTTTTCCGTGAAATGCTGCAACGTGCGGCCGGAGAGCAGCGCCTCGATGCGGGTATCTGGCCAGGTCGAGAGGATCGCTTTGCCGATGCCCGAGGCATGGATCGGCCCGCGCCGGCCGGGGCGGAAGAAGGCGCGCATCGGCGCGTGGCTTTCCACCTGCGAGATGAAGACCACGTCGCCGTCGTCCTCGATGGCGATGTTGGCCGTCTCGCCAAAACCTTCCATCAGCTGTTTCAGGAAGGGCCGGCTGATCGTGCCGAGCTTGCGGAAGCGCAGATAGGCGGTGCCGATCTCGAAGGCCTTCACGCCGATCGTCCAGGCGCCCGTCTCCACGTCATGCGCGACCATGCCGTGCTGGGCAAGCGAGGTCAAAAGCCGGTGCACGGTCGATGGCGCCATGCCGGACTGGTCGGCAAGGTCGCTGAGGCCGGCGCCGTCCGCCTGCGCCACGAGGTCGAGCAGCTTCAGGCTCCTGTCCAGCACCTGCACGGAGGAGGGTGCCGAATCCGCCGCCGGCTTGCGACCAGGGCGTCCCCGCGTTTTTTCCTGATGCTCTGCCATGCGCTTTTCTCCTGTCACCGCCGTCATGACATAGCTGCCCCGGATCGATTGTTCCAGATTCGTTGAAAATGTTTATTTCCATATAGTGAGATTGATTTCCATTTTATGATTGCGCGGATCGGCGGATGCGGTACCTTTGTCATCAGAGACGGAGGAAATCCCATGGCGAAAATGCGTGCTGTCGATGCAGCGGTGCTGGTTCTGGAAAAGGAAGGCGTCGATTGCGCCTTCGGCGTTCCGGGTGCCGCGATCAATCCCTTCTACGCGGCGCTGAAGGCGCGGGGCTCCGTGCGGCATATCCTGGCGCGGCACGTCGAGGGCGCAAGCCACATGGCGGAGGGCTATACGAGGGCGCGCGCCGGCAATATCGGCCTGTGCATCGGCACGTCCGGCCCGGCCGGCACCGACATGATCACGGGCCTCTATTCGGCATCCGCCGATTCGATCCCGATCCTCTGCATCACCGGGCAGGCGCCGCGCGCGCGCCTCGACAAGGAGGATTTCCAGGCGGTGGATATCGCCAAGATCGCGGCCCCCGTCACCAAATGGGCCGTCACGGTCATGGAGCCGGGCCTTGTTCCCTATGTCTTCCAGAAGGCGTTCCACACCATGCGCTCTGGCCGTCCCGGCCCGGTCCTGATCGACCTGCCGATCGACGTGCAGCTTGCCGAAATCGAATTCGACATCGACGCCTATGCGCCGCTCGAGCCCTACAAGCCGGCTGCGACCCGCGCCCAGGCGGAAAAGGCGCTCGCCATGCTGAACGCGGCCGAGCGGCCGCTGATCGTGGCCGGCGGCGGCATCATCAATGCGGATGCCTCGGACCTGCTGGTGGAATTCGCCGAAATCGTCGGCGTTCCCGTCATCCCGACCCTGATGGGCTGGGGCGTCATCCCGGACGATCACCGCCTGATGGCCGGCATGTGCGGCCTCCAGACCTCGCATCGCTACGGCAATGCGACGCTGCTCGCCTCGGACTTCGTGCTCGGCATCGGCAACCGCTGGGCCAACCGCCACACCGGCAACATCGCCACCTATACGGAAGGCCGGACATTCGTGCATGTCGATATCGAGCCGACCCAGATCGGCCGCGTCTTCACGCCGGATTTCGGCATCGTGTCGGATGCGGGCGCGGCGTTGAAGGTCCTGCTCGACGTTGCCACCGAATGGAAGGTCGCGGGCAAGCTGCGCGACTGGTCCGCCTGGGGCGAGGAATGCCGTGAGCGCAAGCGCACCATGCTGCGCAAGACCCATTTCAACCAGACCCCGCTCAAGCCGCAGCGCGTCTACGAGGAGATGAACAAGGCTTTCGACCGCGACACCTGCTACGTCTCGACCATCGGTCTTTCCCAGATCGCCGGCGCGCAGTTCCTGCATGTCTACAAGCCGCGCAACTGGATCAACTGCGGCCAGGCCGGCCCGCTCGGCTGGACGCTGCCGGCAGCACTCGGCGTGCGTGCGGCCGATCCCGACCGCCCCATCGTCGCGCTGTCGGGAGACTATGATTTCCAGTTCCTGATCGAGGAACTGGCCGTCGGCGCACAGCACAGGCTGCCCTATCTGCATGTGGTCGTGAACAATTCCTATCTCGGGCTGATCCGTCAGGCCCAGCGCGGCTTCAACATGGATTTCGAAGTGTCGCTCGCCTTCGACAACATCAACGCCACGGCCGATTCGGAAGCCGGCTACGGGGTCGACCATGTCGCGGTCGCCGAAGGCCTCGGCTGCAAGGCGCTCCGGGTGCGCAGCCCGAACGAATTCCAGGAAGCCTTCGCCACAGCGCAGCGGTTGATGAAGGAGCATCAGGTGCCCGTCGTCATCGAGTTCATCCTCGAGCGCGTCACCAACATCGCCATGGGCGCCGACATCGACGCCGTGGTGGAGTTCGAGGAACTCGCTGAACGCGGCGAGGATGCGCCGACGGCGACACTTGCGGCCCTGCTGGATTAAGTGTGGGTCGGACTGAATTCGGGAGACGATGACATGCTGAAATTTGCGGCCAACCTGACCATGCTGTTCAACGAAGTGCCCTTCATGGAGCGCTTCGCGCTTGCCGCCAAGGCCGGCTTCGAGGGGGTGGAATATCTCTTCCCCTACGATTTCGACCGCGAGGCGCTGCGTGCGGCGCTCGATCTGCACGGCCTGACGCAGGTGCTGCACAACCTGCCGGCCGGCAACTGGGCCGGCGGCGAGCGCGGCATCGCCGTGCTGCCCGACCGGATCGACGAGTTCCGGCGCGGCGTCGCGACGGCCATCGAATACGCCACGGCGCTCGGCTGCAAGCAGGTCAACTGCCTGTCCGGCATCGCGCCGGTCGGCGTGTCCGACGATGTGCTGCGCACCACGTTCGTTTCGAACCTGAAGCTTGCGGCGGATGAATTCGAAAAACACGGAATCCGGCTTCTGATCGAGCCGATCAACCGGTTCGATATTCCGGGCTTCTACCTCAACACGCCGGATCAGGCCGCCTCCATCATCGCGGAGGTCGGCTCGGACAACCTGTTCATCCAGTACGACCTCTACCACCAGCAGCGCACCGGGGGCGAACTGATCGGCACGTTCCAGAAGCATCAGGCGAAGATCGCCCATATCCAGCTGGCCGACAATCCCGGCCGCAACGAGCCGGGCACCGGCGAGATCGCCTGGCCCTTCGTGTTCCGCACGCTGGATGCGCTGGGTTACGACGGCTGGATCGGCTGCGAATACAAGCCGCGCACCACCACAGCCGAAGGCCTCGGCTGGCTGACGGATATCGGCCGCTGAGCCGGCAAAGAGTTTAGGATCGGGAGTTCATCATGGCACATATCGGTTTCATCGGCCTCGGCATCATGGGCACGCCCATGGCGCGTCATCTTCAGGATGCCGGACACACGGTCGTCACGTCGCGGCATATCGTGCCGCCGCGCCAGGAGCTGGTCGACAACGGCCTTGAGGTGGTCGACAGCCCGAAGGCGCTGGCCGAAAGCGTCGACACGATCATCCTGATGCTGCCCGACACGCCGGAGGTGAAGGATGTGCTGTTCGGCGAGAACGGCGTGGCGTTCGGCCTGTCCGCCGGCAAGCTGGTCATCGACATGAGCTCGATCTCGCCGATCGAGACGAAGGAATTCGCAAAAAAGGTCCGCGAGACGGGGGCGGAATATATCGATGCTCCGGTCTCCGGCGGCGAGGTGGGCGCGCGCAACGCCTCGCTCTCCATCATGGCGGGCGGGTCGCAGGACAGTTTCGACCGGGCGCTGCCGCTGTTGCAGCTGATGGGCAAGAACATCACGCTGGTCGGCGATTGCGGCGACGGACAGGTGACGAAGGTCGCCAACCAGATCATCGTGGCGCTGACCATCGAGGCCGTCGCCGAGGCGCTGGTCTTCGCGTCCAAGGCCGGTGCCGATCCCGCCCGTGTGCGCTCGGCACTCATGGGCGGCTTCGCCTCCTCGCGCATTCTGGAAGTGCATGGCGATCGCATGGTCAAGCGCACCTTCGATCCCGGCTTCCGCATCGCGCTGCACCAGAAGGATCTCAATCTCGCGCTGCAGGGCGCCAGGGCGCTCGGCGTCTCGCTGCCCAACACGGCGGCCACGCAGGAGCTGTTCAACCAGTGCGCCGCGCACGGCGATGCCGGTCTCGATCACTCAGGTCTCGTCACGGCGCTTGAGCGCATGGCGAACCACGCCGTCGCCTGACGACGGCCTGGCCGGGCGGGGAGGGGAGCCCCGCCCGGCACCCCTTTCCACCCTTTAGCGCCATTGAATGAGCATGAGGCATTGTCGGCCATTTCCCCCTTCTCCCCCACGGGGAGAAGGTGCCCGAAGGGCGGATGAGGGGCCGGCACGCTGTTGATGTCTGCGCCACCCCCCTCATCCCGCGGCCGCGACCTTCTCCCCGCGGGGGAGAAGGGGGAGGTGGCTTGCTTCATTTTCAAACGCGACCGCCCCACCTGCATGCGATCGCCCTTCGCCAGCGAACTATAGCCTTCGTCCCGCCGCGTCGTTGCCATCCGGGAGGCGACGCCGGCTTGCGGATGAGGGCTTATGTTTTATAAGTGCAGCGCAGACCCGGAGGAGCCAGATGCCCGTAATCGCAGACCCGCGTGCCTTTCTCGAAAATCTGTTCTCCGTCGCGGTCGCCGCCGCCGATCCCGAGAAGGTTCTGGCTGCCAATCTGCCGGAAAAGCCGAAGGGCCGCACGGTGGTGATCGGCGCCGGCAAGGGCGCCGCGCAGATGGCGCGCGCCTTCGAGCGTCTGTGGGACGCGCCGCTTTCCGGCGTCGTCGTCACGCGCTACGGCTATGCCGTCGCCTGCGAGCGTATCGAGGTCCTCGAGGCCGCCCATCCGGTGCCGGACGAGAGCGGGCTCACCGCCTCGGGCCGGCTGATGGCCGCGGTGCGCGATCTGACCGCCGACGATCTCGTCGTCGCGCTGATCTGCGGCGGCGGCTCGGCACTGCTGCCGGCGCCGGCAGGGGACCTGACGCTGGCCGACGAGATCGCCGTCAACAAGGCGCTGCTCGCGTCGGGCGCGCCGATCAGCGCCATGAACGCCGTGCGCAAGCAGGTCTCGCGCATCAAGGGCGGCCGGCTGGCCGAACTGGCGCATCCCGCCCGCGTCGTCTCGCTCGTCGTGTCGGATATACCGGGCGACAATCCCGCGCTCGTGGCCTCGGGCCCGACCATTGCCGACGAGACCACCCGCGCCGACGCGCTGCGTCTCATCGCACGCTACCGTCTCGACCTGCCGGACATCGTGATGCGCCATATCGAGGCCGGCCGGGACGAGCCGCCGCTGCCGGGCGATGCCTGCTTTGCCCGCAATGATGTGAAGCTGGTCGCATCGGCCGCCGTCTCGCTGGACGCTGCGGCCGAAGCCGCCCGCAAGGCCGGCGTCGAGGCCGTCATCCTGTCCGATGCCATCGAGGGCGAGGCGGCCGAGGTTGGCCGCGTGCATGCCGCCATCGCCGCCGAGGTCGTGCGCCGCGACCGGCCGTTCCGCAAGCCCGTCGTCATCCTGTCGGGCGGCGAGACGACGGTCACGATCAGGGGTAAGGGCAAGGGCGGCCGCAACGGCGAATTCCTGCTCTCCTTCGCCTGCGCCACGGATGGTCTGAAGGGCCTCTTCGCGCTTGCCGCCGATACGGACGGCATCGACGGTTCGGAAGACAATGCCGGCGCCTTCGCCGACGGCACCACCGTCGCGCGGCTTGCCGACAAGGGCAAGGACGCCGCCGAATTCCTGGCGCGCAACGACAGCTGGACGGCCTTCGACGCGCTCGGCGATCTCTTCGTGCCCGGCCCGACCGGCACGAATGTCAACGACTTCCGCGCCATCCTCATCCAGTAGGCAAAACAAAACCCCGCCGGAAGCGGCGGGGTTCAGTCTTGAGATCCGTCGTGAGCGCGGCTCAGTGCGCGCCGGACATGTCGCCGAGCACGTCCTTCGACTTCACGGTGGAATCGGCGTTCAGCACATAGACCATCGGCACGCCGGTCGCGAGGTTGAGCTTGAGGATTTCCTCCTTGCTCAGCTTGTCCAGCACCATCACCAGCGAGCGCAGCGAGTTGCCGTGCGCGGCGACCAGCACCTTCTCGCCGCGCAGCACGCGCGGCAGGATCTCCGTGAGGTAATAGGGCCAGACGCGGGCGCCGGTGTCGCGCAGGCTCTCGCCGCCCGGCGGCGGAACGTCGTAGGAGCGGCGCCAGATATGCACCTGCTCTTCGCCCCACTTGGCGCGGGCATCGTCCTTGTTGAGGCCCGAGAGATCGCCGTAGTCGCGCTCGTTGAGCGCCTGGTCGCGGATCGTCTCGAGGCCCGGCTGGCCGATTTCGTCGAGGATGATCTTCAGTGTCTTCTGGGCGCGCGACAGGTCCGACGTGTAGGCGATGTCGAATTTGATGCCGGTTTCGGCCAACGCCTTGCCGCCCGTCTTGGCTTCCTCGACGCCGAGCGCCGTGAGGTCAGGATCGCGCCAGCCGGTGAAGAGGTTCTTCAGGTTCCACTCGCTCTGGCCGTGGCGAACGAGGACAAGGGTTCCGCTCATAAGGTTGTCTCCCGAGGTTGCGGCACCGTCCCGAAAACGGTGCGAAATGCGTGTTGTCGATGGATCAGCCGAGCCCGAGCACGTCGAGCATCGAATAGAGGCCGGGCTTCCTGTCGCGCGCCCACAGCGCCGCCTGGACCGCGCCGCGTGCGAAGATCGAGCGGTCCGTGGCGCTGTGCGACAGCGTGACCATCTCGCCCTCGCCGGCAAGCAGGACGGAATGTTCGCCGATGACGGAGCCGCCGCGCAGCGTGGCAAAGCCGATCGTGCCGGCAGGGCGCGGGCCGGTATGGCCGTCGCGTACGCGCACCGAATGGTCGGCAAGCGATATGCCACGACCCCTGGCAGCGGCCTGGCCGAGCAGCAGCGCGGTGCCCGAGGGCGCGTCCACCTTGTGCCTGTGGTGCATTTCCAGCACCTCGATATCCCAGTCCTCGGGTCCGAGCGCGCGCGCGGCGGTCTCGGTCAGCACGCCGAGCAGGTTGACGCCGAGGCTCATATTGCCCGACTTGACGATGCGGGCATGGCGCGCGGCGGCCTTGATCTTCTCGTCGTCGGCCGCCGAGCAGCCCGTGGTGCCGACGACATGCACGATGCGGGCCTGCGCGGCTAGGCCGGCGAATTCGACGGTGGCGGCCGGCGCAGTGAAGTCCAGCACGCCTTCGGCTGCGACGAAGGCTTCGAGCGGCTTGTCGGTGACGGTAACGCCGATCGGGCCAAGGCCGGCAAGTTCGCCCGCGTCACGCCCGACGAAGGGCGAGCCCTCGCGCTCGACGGCGGCGAAGAGTTCCGCGCCCTCGATGGCGTGGATGGCGCGGATCAGCGTCTGGCCCATGCGGCCGGCTGCGCCGACGACGACCAGCTTCATTGCGTTGCCGCTCATATCCCGGCTCCCGTATCCTGTGATGTCTGCACGGCGCTCGCCGAGGGCGCCTGAAGGTTGTTGAGGCGAGCGTAGAGCCCGTTTTCACGCGCGGCAAGCGCCGCATGCGTGCCTTCCTCGACGACCTGGCCGGCCTGCATGACGATGATCTTGTCGGCGCGCACGACGGTCGACAGCCGGTGCGCGATGACGACGACGGTGCGCCCGCTCATCGCCTCGTCCAGCGCCTTCTGCACCGCCTGTTCGGATTCCGTGTCGAGCGCGGACGTGGCCTCGTCGAGCAGCAGGATCGGCGCGTTGCGCACGAGCGCGCGGGCAATCGACAGCCGCTGGCGCTGGCCGCCGGAAAGCGTCACGCCGTTTTCGCCGACGGGCGTGTCGTAGCCGAGCGGCTGGGCGAGGATGAAGTCGTGCGCATAGGCATGCCGCGCGGCTTCCTCGATCTCGGCATCGGTGGCGTCCGGCCGGCCGTAGCGGATGTTGTCGCGGATCGTGCCCTCGAACAGGTAGGGCTGCTGGGATACATAGGCGATGGCGTTGCGCAGCGACTGTTTCGTGACATGGGCGATGTCCTGCCCGTCGATCAGGATCTCGCCCGCCGCCGGATCGTAGAAGCGCGGGATGAGGCTGATCACGGTGGACTTGCCGGCGCCCGAAGGGCCGACAAGCGCCGTCGTCCTGCCCCCCTCCGCCGTGAAGGACACGTCTTTCAGGATGGTATCGCTGTCCGTATAGCCGAAGCGCACATTGCGGAAGGTGATCGTCGCGTCGCTGATCGCCAGCGGCTTGGCGTCGGCGCGGTCGGCCTGGCGCGGCTGGATGTCGAGGATCTCGTAGATCATGCGCGCGTTGACCGCGGCGCGTTCGAGCGAGACCTGGAGCCGGGCGAGGCGCCGCGCCGGATCATAGGCCATCAGCAGGGCCGTGACGAAGGAGAAGAACGCGCCCGGCATGACGCCGTCATAGATCGAGCGATAGGCGGCATAGGCGAGAACGCCGGAGATCGCGAAGCCCGCAAAGGTCTCGGTCATCGGCGCGGTGCGCTCGGTCAGCCGCGCGATGCGGTTGGAGCGGCTTTCGGCCTGGCCGATGATGGCCTCCACCTTGTCCTTGAGCTGCGCCTCCATGGTGAAGGCCTTGACGATGGTGATGCCCTGCACCGTCTCCTGCATGGCACCCAGCACGTGGCTGTTGAGTTCCACGGCGTCGCGCGTCGCGCTGCGCAGGCGCTTCGACACATAGCGCAGGCCAAGCAGCAGCGGCGGCGCGACGACGAAGACGAGCAGCGTCAGCAGCCAGTCCTTGGAGATCATCACGCCGATCAGCGCCACAAGCGTCAGCACATCGCGGGCAAGCGACGTCACCGTCATGTTCAGCACATCGCGGATGCCGGTGACGTTCTGGCTGATCTGCGCGGCCAGATAGGCCGAGCGGGATTCGTTGTAATAGCCGACGCTGAGCGCCATCAGGTGAGAATAGAGGCGGCGCTGGTAGCGCGCGACGATATTGTTGCCGATCTTCGAAAGGATGACGGCTTCGAAATAGGTGGCGAAGCCGCGCAGCACGAAGGCCACGAAGATCGCGCCGCAGATGATCATGACGAGGTCGGCGCGCTTATTGGCGAAGGCCTCGTTGACGACCGATTCCATGATCCAGGCGGTGAAGGCCGTGGTGAGCGCCACCACCACGAGGCAGCCGATCGCCATGGCGTAGCCGCGCACGTGGTCACGGCCGTTTTCGGCAATCACACGCTTGAGCACGGTGGCGACGGTGTCGGAACTGATGGATTTGCGCTCGGTTCGACTCTGATCGGCCAATGACTTGCTTCCTGAACGGTCTCGACGGCGGACGGCAAAAACCGCCCTGCTGGCCGCTCTATAGGGGCTCGATCCCCCTTTGGCTACTCTGCCGGGCTGTCCGGCGCGGCGTGGGACGTCACCTTTTCCAGCGGCGTCCCTCGGTTGCAACACCAAAACGGTCCGGCATGCGCGCGAAGGCGGCAAGCCCCGCGAGTGCTGCGACGGGATGGGTGACCACATAGGTCGGAATGGTTCTGAGCAGCGCGCTGTGCGGCGCCTTGTCCTCGAAACCGGCACGGAACTCCGGTCCGCGCAGGGCCGGCAGGATCTTCTGCGAGATGCCGCCGGCGAGGAAGATACCGCCCTTGGCCATGAAGATCATCGCCATGTCGCCGGCCACGCGGCCGAGATAGGTGGAAAACAGCGCGATGGTCTCGATGGCGGCGCGGTCGTCCTGCGCGAGCGCCCGGGCCGAGACGTCGGACGGTTTCTGCAACGGCGCATCCACGCCGTCGGCGGCGCAGACGGCGCGGTAGATATTCATGATGCCGCGGCCGCACAGCAGCTGCTCGGCGGAGATGCGCCCCTCGATGGGCTCCAGGAAGGGCCAGATGTGATAGTCGCGCTCGCTGCGCGGGCCGACATCGATATGGCCGCCTTCGCCCGGCACCGGGATCCAGCTGTGGCGGGCATAGACCAGGCCGGCGACGCCAAGGCCGGTGCCGGGACCGAGAACGGCGCGCGAGGCCGTCTGGCGTTCTGTGCCGGGGCCGATCTTCTCGCGGTTGGCCTCGTCGAGCGAGGCCACGGCCAGCGCCTGCGCCTCGAAATCATTGACCAGCAGCACATCCTCGAAGCCGAGATTGGCGATCATGTCGCGCGGCCTGACAATCCAGGGGCAATTGGTCAGCGGCACCTCGTCGCCTTCGATGGGGCCCGCCAGCGCCAGGATGGCCGCGCGCGGTTGAACCGAGCTCTTGTCGAGGATGCACTGCTGCAGGGCCTGGTCGATATTGGCGAAATCGGCGGTCTGGACGATCGGGAACTGCTTCGGCTCGGCAAAGGCGTCGAGCAGAAGCGAGAAGCGCGCATTGGTGCCGCCGATATCGCCGACGAGGATGGGGAAGGGGAAATTCGCGTCGTAATCGGCCGGCCGTGCCATCGAGCTGTTCCGTTCTGCTGGTGGGGTCCGCTTTTTCGCTATCGTCGCAGAGGGACGCCGTCAACCGGTCGTCGCGGCGGCAAGCAGCTCTTCGGCCGTCGCGCGGTTCAGCGCCATCGGGATGTCGTAGACGATCGCGAGCCGCATCAGCGCCTTCACGTCCACGTCATGCGGCATGGGCGTCAGCGGATCGACGAAGAAGATGAGCAGGTCGACCTCGCCGGTGGCAATGAGGGCGCCGATCTGCTGGTCGCCGCCGAGCGGGCCGCTCTTGAGCCGCGTCACGTCCAGCCCGGGGCAGGCCTCCAGCACCCGTCCGCCCGTCGTGCCGGTGGCGACGATCCGCGCCTGCGACAGCATCTTTTCGTGCCGCGCCGCAAAGGCCGCCATGTCGTCCTTTTTCTCGTCATGCGCGATGAGCGCGATGCATTTCTGGCGAGACATGGACGTTTCTCCGGGATCGGCGGGGAAATTTAAATCGATTTGATCGCCTTATACAAAAGCGGCGGGACGTTGAAAAGCCCCGCGCTGGGCCCTTGCCTCGATGTCCTTTAGTGGAACGGCCGCGGGATCGGGATCGGCACGATGGCCGGCAGGGTTGTATCGGCGTTGATGATGGCCTCCACCGCCCCGCCCGTGCTCTGGTCGCCGCCCGAAAAGGCGAGCGCCGTGGCCGCGCTGCCGCCGCGATAGGTCACTTCCTGCTCGGAAGCGGGCGACGCGCCGGCGAGAACGGTGCTGCAGGCCTTCGGCAGGTCCGACAGCATGACATAGCGCGGCTTGACCGGCTTTGCGCCGGGGTTCGGCTTCGCCTTGGCCCACGGTTCCTTGGTGAACCACCAGGCAAGCGACGCGTCGCAGCCGTCGCCGGGCGGCACCTTGGCCTGCGGCTTGCAGCCCGGCGCGCCCTCCGGGCACTTGATGCGGATGTGGAAATGCTCGTCGTGGCCGTAGATCGGCCGCACCTTGCCGAGCAGCGCGCGGTCGCCCTGCCAGGTCTCGCAGAGCTTCTTCTTGATCGCCGGATTGACGAAGACGCGGTCGACCTGCGGATAGCTCGCCGCCTTCATGACGAGGCGAGCATGCGTCGAGGTCCAGCGCTTCGAATCGACCGTCAGGAACTTGCTCTTGTCGAGCATGGAGGTGAAGGGCAGCTTCTCGCGCTCCTCGGCCGACAGCCGGTGGTCGGGCATCGGCGTGAACCAGATGTCGGCATCGAGGCCGACCTGGTGCGAGGCGTGGCCCGACAGCATCGGTCCGCCGCGCGGCTGCGAGATATCGCCGAGCAAGAGGCCCGGCCAGCCGAGCTGCTGGGCGTCCTGCGAGAACTGCTCCAGAAGCGCGATCATGTTGGGATGGCCCCAGCGCCGGTTGCGCGAAAGCCGCATCGCCTGCCAGCCCGGCCCATCCGTGGGAATGGCCACCGCGCCGGCAATGCAGCCCTTGGCGTAGGAGCCGTAGGGCGCCGTCACCATCTTGGCCGGCAGGCGCTTGGCGCCGAACAGCTCCTTGGCGGGGCGTTCCTCCGCGGAAAGCGGCGAGGCGAGCGCGGCCAGCGTCATGCCGGCGGCGATCAGGCAGGTGGTCAGTCGGGCAAGCATGGGCACGGGTCCGTCTCGATGCGTCATCGTTGCGAAAGGCTAAAGGATCATCCTTTCGCAGAAGTGAATCGTCGCGCCGGATAGGGATGGCAAAAATCGCCGCTTTCATGGCAGGCCTGTCATTTGCCCGGATTTTGCCTATTCTCTGCGGCAAGCTTCGGCAAACATCATGAAAGGGTAGACGCATGAAGGTAGCCTTCGGGAGAACATTGGTCACGGCGGCGCTGGCTCTGGCGCTCGCGGCCTCGGCCGGCACGGCACAGGATGCGGCAAGTCCCGTCTGGCGCACCGGCATCTCCACGATCGGCGACCTGAAGCACCCCGACGGGTTCGAGCGCTTCGACTATGTCAATCCGGATGCGCCGAAGGGCGGCGAGCTGAAGCTCTCCGAAACCGGGACCTTCGACACGTTCAACCCGATCCTCTCAAAAGGCGAGGCGGCGACCGGCGTTACGTCGCTCGTCTTCGACACGCTCCTGAAATCCGCCGAGGACGAGATCACGGCCTCCTACGGCCTGCTCGCCGAGGGCGTCTCCTATCCCGACGACTTCTCCAGCGCGACCTTCCGGCTGCGCGCGGAAGCGAAGTGGGCGGACGGCCAGCCGGTGACGCCGGAGGACGTGATCTTCTCCTTCGACAAGTCGAAGGAGCACAATCCGCTTCTCGCCAACTACTACCGCCATGTCGTTTCGGCGGAAAAGACCGGCGAGCGCGACGTGACCTTCCGCTTCGACGAGAAGAACAACCGCGAACTGCCCAATATTCTCGGCCAGTTCCCCGTCGTGCCGAAGCACTGGTGGGAAGGCACGGACGCCAAGGGCAACAAGCGCGATATCGGCCGCACCACGCTGGAGCCGGTCATGGGCTCGGGTCCCTACAAGATCGCGTCGTTCCAGGCCGGCGGCTCGATCCGCTTCGAACTGCGCGACGACTATTGGGGCAAGGACCTCAACGTGAATGTCGGCCAGAACAATTTCCGCGTCATCAGCTACACGTTCTTCGGCGACAAGAACGTGGAATTCGAGGCCTTCCGCGCCGGCAATGTCTCGTTCTATCAGGACAACAGCGCCAGTCACTGGGCGACCGCCTATGACTTCCCGGCCGCGAAGGATGGCCGCGTCGTGCGCGAGGAGATCGAAAACCCGCTGCGGGCGGCCGGCATCATGCAGGCCTTCGTGCCGAACATGCGCCGCGACAAGTTCAAGGACCAGCGGGTGCGCGAAGCGCTGAACTACGCCTTCGACTTCGAGGATCTCAACCGCAGCCTCGCCTACAACGCCTATCAGCGCGTCGACAGCTATTTCTGGGGCACCGAGCTTGCCGCCTCCGGCCTGCCCGAGGGACGCGAGAAGGAAATCCTGGAAGAGCTGAAGGACAAGGTGCCGGCGTCCGTCTTCACCACGCCCTATACCAATCCCGTCAACGGCGAGCCGAAGAAGGTCCGCGAAAACCTGCTCAAGGCGCTCTCGCTCCTGAAGGAGGCGGGCTACGAACTCAAGGGCAACAGTCTCGTCGATACGAAGACCGGCAAGCCCTTCGCCTTCGAGATCCTGCTGCCCAGCGCCTCCTTCGAGCGCACGGTCTCGCCCTTCGTCAACAGCCTGAAGAAGATCGGCATCGCCGCCACCATGCGCACGGTCGATGCCTCGCAATACACCAACCGCGTGCGCAGCTTCGACTATGACATGATCTACGGCATCTGGGCGCAGTCGCTGGTTCCCGGCAACGAGCAGAGCGACTACTGGGGCTCGGCCTCCGTCGACAAGGAAGGCTCGAAGAACTATGCCGGCATCGCCGATCCCGCCATCGACGAGCTCATCCGCAAGATCGTCTTCGCGCCGAACCGCGAGGAACTCATCGCGACGACGCACGCGCTCGACCGGGTGCTGCTGGCGCACGATTATGTGATCCCGCTGTTCTATTCCAAGGCACAGCGCATCGCTTACTGGAACAGCCTCGCCCGACCGCAGGAGCTGCCCTATTACAGCCTCGGCTTCCCGGGCGTCTGGTGGTCGAAAGACGCGGCGAACTGAGGCGGGGGTTGCGCCGGCCCGCCGGCTGGGCTCCATATAGCGATGACGAATCACCGCCTTGACGGCGGCGGAAGAACGGAAGGATCGGGCTTGAGCGGCTTGACATCGACGCGGTGCATTCCGGAGGGTGATCGCTGATGGGCGCCTATATCCTGCGCCGCATCCTGCTGATGATTCCGACGATCTTCGGCATCATGGCCATTTCCTTCGCGATCGTGCAGTTCGCCCCCGGCGGACCGGTCGAGCAGGTCATTTCCGACCTGACCAGCCAGGGCGGCGGCGACCGGCTTTCGGGCGGCGGCAGCATGGTGCAGGAAGTCGGCCAGGACAGCGCCTATCGCGGCGCCCGCGGGCTCGATCCCGAATTCATCGCCAAGCTCGAAAAGCAGTTCGGCTTCGATAAGCCGCCGCTCGAGCGCTTCTTCACGATGATGTGGGATTATATCCGCTTCGATTTCGGCGAGAGCTTCTTCCGCAACACCTCCGTGATCGACCTCATCGCGCAGAAGATGCCGGTCTCGATCTCGCTCGGCGTCTGGATCCTCATCTTTTCCTATGCCATCTCCATTCCGCTCGGCATCAAGAAGGCGGTCAAGGACGGGTCGACCTTCGACGTCTGGACATCCGGCGTCGTCGTCGTCGGCTATGCGGTGCCGAGCTTCCTGTTCGGCATCCTGCTGATCGTGGTCTTCGCCGGCAATTCGTTCTTCAACTGGTTCCCGCTGCGCGGCATCGTCTCCGACAATTTCGACAGCCTGACCTGGTGGCAGAAGCCGCTCGACTACATGTGGCACATGACGCTGCCGCTGATCACGCTGCTGCTCTCGGCCTTCGCCACGACCACGCTGCTCACCAAGAATTCGTTCATCGACGAGATCAAGAAGCAGTATGTCACCACGGCGCGCGCCAAGGGCCTGACCGAACGGCAGGTGCTGTACGGCCACGTCTTCCGCAACGCCATGCTGATCATCATCGCCGGCTTCCCGGGCGCCTTCATCTCGGCCTTCTTCACGGGTTCGCTGCTCATCGAATACATCTTCTCGCTCGATGGCCTCGGCCGGCTGGGCTACGATTCTATCGTGCGGCGCGACTATCCCATCGTCTTCGCTACGCTCTTCATCTTCTCCCTCATGGGCCTCGTCGTCAGCCTCATCTCCGATCTCATCTACACCTGGGTCGATCCGCGCATCGATTTCGACCGGAGGGACGTGTGATGAGCGCCGTTGCCGACACGCCGCCCGTCGCGCCGCCGCGCAAGGGCCTTCTGAGCCCCACGAACCTGCGCCGCTGGGAGAATTTCAAGGCGAACCGCCGCGGCTACTGGTCGCTCTGGATCTTCCTCGTCATCTTCGTTTTGAGCCTGTGCGCCGAGCTGATCGCCAACGACCGGCCGATCATCGCCTCCTACAAGGGCGAGATCCTGTTTCCGGTCGTGGTCGACTATCCGGAAGAAAAGTTCGGCGGCTTTCTCGCGACGACCGATTACCGTTCCGATTTCATCGCCGAGGAGATCGAGGCCAATGGCTGGATGATCTGGCCGCCGATCCGCTATTCCTACGGCACCACCAATTCGAACATCCCGCATTCCGCGCCGACCGCGCCGTTCTGGCTGATGTCGAAGGAGGAGCGTTGCGCCGGTTATCCCGGCGGCGCGGCGGACCCGAACTGCAACCTCAGCAATCTCAACTGGCTGGGCACCGACGACCAGGCGCGCGACGTGCTCGCCCGTGTCATCTACGGTTTCCGCATTTCCGTGCTGTTCGGTCTCGCCCTGACGATCTGCTCGGCCGTGGTCGGCGTTACCGCCGGTGCCGTGCAGGGCTATTTCGGCGGCTGGACGGATCTTCTGATGCAGCGCTTCATCGAGATATGGTCCTCGATGCCGGTGCTTTACATCCTGCTCATCATCGCGTCCATCCTGCCGCCCGGCTTCTGGATCCTGCTCGGCATCATGCTGCTGTTCTCCTGGGTCGGTTTCGTCGGCGTGGTGCGCGCGGAATTCCTGCGCGCGCGCAATTTCGAATATGTGCGGGCGGCCCGCGCGCTGGGTGTGGGCAATGCCACGATCATGTACCGGCACCTCCTGCCCAATGCGATGGTCGCCACGCTCACCTTCCTGCCCTTCATCCTGTCCGGCTCGATCACCACGCTGACCTCGCTCGATTTCCTCGGCTTCGGCATGCCGCCGGGGTCGCCGTCGCTGGGCGAACTGATCGCGCAGGGCAAGGAGAACCTCCAGGCGCCGTGGCTCGGCCTCACCGCCTTCGTCGTCATGTCCCTCATGCTGTCGCTGCTGATCTTCGTCGGCGAAGCGACGCGTGATGCCTTCGATCCGAGGAAGACCTTCCGGTGAGCGCTCCCGAAACCATCCTGTCCGTCCGCGATCTGTCGGTCGCCTTCCACCAGGGCGGCAACACGACGCTCGCCGTCGATCGCGTCTCCTTCGACATCCGGCGCGGCGAGGTCGTGGCGCTGGTCGGCGAATCCGGCTCCGGCAAGTCGGTGACGGCCAATTCCGTGCTGCGCCTGCTGCCCTATCCCGCCGCCAGCCACCCTTCGGGCGAGATCCTGTTCAAGGGCCAGGACCTGCTGAAGGCATCGGATGCCGCGCTGCGCGATGTGCGCGGCAACGACATCACCATGATCTTCCAGGAGCCGATGACCTCGCTCAACCCGCTGCACTCCATCGAGCGGCAGATCGGCGAGATCCTCAAGTTGCACCAGGATATCGAGGGCACGGCCGCGCGCACGAAAATCCTGGAACTGCTGAACCAGGTCGGCATCCGCGAGCCGGAAAAGCGGCTTGCCGCCTATCCGCACGAGCTTTCGGGTGGCCAGCGCCAGCGCGTGATGATCGCCATGGCGCTTGCCAACCGGCCGGAACTGCTGATCGCCGACGAGCCCACGACGGCGCTCGACGTGACCGTGCAGGCGCAGATCCTCGAGCTTCTGAAGAACCTCAAGGAAGAGCACGGCATGTCCATGCTCTTCATCACCCACGACCTCGGCATCGTGCGCAAGTTCGCCGATCGGGTCTGCGTGATGACAAAGGGCAGGATCGTCGAGACGGGCCCGGTGGAGGAGATCTTCACCAATCCGCAGCATCCCTATACGCGCCATCTGCTCGCCTCCGAGCCGAAGGGCGCGCCGCGCCCGGCCGACGACAGCCAGCCCGTCATCATGCAGGCCGAGGACGTCAAGGTGTGGTTCCCGATCAAGGCGGGCTTCCTGCGCCGCGTGGTCGACAACGTGAAGGCGGTCGATGGCATCGACCTGACCTTGCGGGCCGGCCATACGCTCGGCGTCGTCGGCGAATCCGGCTCCGGCAAGACGACGCTCGGCCTCGCGCTGACGCGGCTCATCGCCTCGAAGGGCCGCATCGCCTTTGTCGGGCAGGACATTGCCGGCCACTCCTTCGCCGAGATGCGGCCGCTGCGCCGGCGCATGCAGATCGTCTTCCAGGATCCCTTCGGCTCGCTGTCGCCGCGCATGTCGGTCGCCGATATCGTCGCCGAGGGCCTGAAGATCCACGAGCCCTCGCTGTCGGAAGGCGAGCGCGACCGGCGCGTCGCGGCAGCCCTTGAGGAAACCGGCCTCGATCCGGCCACGCGTTGGCGTTATCCGCACGAATTCTCTGGCGGCCAGCGGCAGCGCATCGCGATTGCCCGCGCCATGGTGCTGAAGCCGGAATTCGTCATGCTCGACGAGCCGACCTCCGCGCTCGACATGAGCGTGCAGGCGCAGGTGGTGGAACTGCTGCGCGACCTGCAGGCAAAGCACAATCTCGCCTATCTCTTCATCAGCCACGATCTCAAGGTCGTGCGGGCGCTCGCCAACGACATCATCGTCATGCGCAGCGGCCGCGTGGTGGAGAAGGGTCCGGCGAAGGACATCATCGAGCGGCCGACGGAAGCCTATACCAAGGCCCTCATGGCCGCCGCCTTCAACCTCGAGGCCATCCGCAGCGAGGCAATCAGCCAATAGCAGGCATAAAGCAGGACACAGCATGCACACGAAAAGCCCTGTCATCATCGATCTGAAATTCGATCAGGAGCAGGTCGCAGCCGCGCTCAAAGGGGCCTTTCCCGACCGCGAGGTCATCAACCTCCTGCATCCGGCCAGCCGCAAGCGCGATCTTTCGGGTGTCGAGTACGCCGTGGTCTGGCGGCCGGGCGCCGATCTTTTCGAGCGTGCGAAGGATCTCAAGGTCGTGTTTTCCGGCGGTGCCGGCGTCGACCATGTGCTGAACCTGCCCGGCCTGCCGGATGTGCCGCTGGTGCGTTTCGTCGACGAGACGCTGACGACGCGCATGAGCGAATGGGTCGTCATGCAATGCCTCCTGCACCTGCGCCAGCATGCTGCCTACGAGGCGCTGCGGCGCGAGCGCGTCTGGCGCGAGCTCGACCAGCCGGAGGCGAGCGACATGACCGTCGGCATCATGGGTTTCGGTGTGCTGGGGCAGGATGCGGCGCGCAAGCTGAAGACGCTCGGCTTCAACGTCATCGGTTGGTCGAAGAGCGGCCGTGCGGTCAAGGGGTTCGAGGTCTTCGACGAGGCCGGGCTCAACGCTTTCCTGGCGAAAACCGACATCCTCGTCGGCC
This sequence comes from Shinella oryzae, assembly GCF_023038235.1. Taxonomy (NCBI): domain Bacteria; kingdom Pseudomonadati; phylum Pseudomonadota; class Alphaproteobacteria; order Hyphomicrobiales; family Rhizobiaceae; genus Shinella; species Shinella oryzae. The sequence goes on from NZ_CP081987.1 coordinate 3,196,209, forward strand.
TCCTGCCGCTGACGCCGGATACGAAGGGCATCTTCAACACCGGCCTGTTTACCCGGCTTTCCCGCAAGGGGCCGTTCGGCGCGCCCGTCTTCATCAATGCGGGGCGGGGCGGCAGCCAGGTCGAGGCCGATATTGTCGCTTCCATCAATGACGGCACGCTGCATGGCGCCTCGCTCGATGTCTTCGAGCAGGAGCCGCTGCCGCTCGAAAGCCCGTTCTGGGCGATGGACAAGGTGTTCCTGACGCCGCATGCGGCGGCAGCCTCGGATGTCGGCGCGCTGTTCGACCACGTCGCCATCCAGATCGCACGCTACGAGAGCGGCAAGCCGCTGGAACATCTGGTCGACCGCAGCGCGGGCTATTGAACGGCAGATGCCGTCAGGGCCGGCGGTAGCCCGTCGGCTGCTGGTAGAGCCAGCCGATCCGCTCGATGGCCGCATCCAGCCCCTCGCGCGCCACGCTCATCGTGTGGCCGTTGGCATGCAGGATGGTCTTGTCGTCCTCCATGATGGCGACATGGCCCTTCCAGAACACGAGATCGCCGCGTTGCAGGTCTGCGCGGTCGATGGGGCTGCCGAGGCCGGCGGCCTGCATGTCGGAATCGCGCGGCGCCGTGCGGCCCACCATCATCATGGAAAGCTGCACCAGGGCCGAGCAGTCGAGCCCGAAGCCGGAGCGCCCGCCCCACAGATAGGGCGTTTCGAGAAAGCGCGCGGCGACGCCGACATAGTCGTTGCCGGCGGTGGCGCCGATGTCGAGGCAATGGCCCGCCACGACGGATTGCCCGCCCTCCAGCGTGAGATAGCGTGTACCGCGCGTCTCGCTCTCGCCGACAACCGTTAGCCCGCTTCCGATGGAGAGCGCGAATGCGGCGGGCGTGCGCAGGTCCGCGCCCGTATAGGCGAAGGTGCGCGGGACGGCGACGCGATGGGTCGCCGTCCCGCCGCCCGCATCCAGCGCCGTCTCCGCGACGTAACCGACATAATCGTCGAAATCCGATTTCACCCAGGCCCAGCCGTCCGCCCGGTCGAAAACGCGCACCGTCTCGCCGAACAGCACTTCGGTATCGATCCCTGCGGCAAGGTCCGGGCGCGGTCGTAGCGCCGCGACGGGCGCGCAAATGCGCGCCGGCGTGCCGGTGACATAGCGTTCGGCGGGCACATTGCCGCGCAGCGCCTCCTCCGCAAGGTCGGGGCGATAGGCGTTGAGGCGGCGGTCGGGCAGGGTGGTCATGGCAGTCTCACAGCGGCTGTGTGCGTCCCTTGGCGATGATGAGGTCGCCCAGGCGCTCGAGATAGAGCGCACCATCCACGGTGCGCTTGATGATGACGTTGCGCCGGTCCCGCTCGTCGCGGACCCGCGTGACGAGGCCGAGCTCGCCCATCGTATCGAGTGCGCGGGTGATGACCGGCTTCGTGACGCCGAGCTTGGCTGCCAGCCCCCGCACGGTATGCGGCGGCGGGACGAGGTAGATTTCGAGCAGGATGGCGAGCTGGCGCAGCGTCAGGTCGCGCCCGTCCTCCTGTACCTGCTGCAGCGTCACGGCATGCCAGAGGCCGAGCGCCTGCGATGGGGTCAGATCTACCGGCAAGGGGCCTCCGGGGCGAATGCAATTTCGTTACGCTACCGTATCGTTCGCGCCGTGACAATCGCCTGCCGGTCGCCGCCTCAGCCCGCGAGGCGGCGCATGTGGTGGTAGAGCGCACGGATCGCCTGCGCCTCGCCGCCGATGGGCGAATGCGGGCGCTCGCTCTGCGCCCAGGCGAAGATGTCGAAATGCGCCCAGTGGCGGTTGCGCGTCACGAAGCGCTTGAGGAACAGGGCGGCTGTGATGGCGCCCGCCATGCCGCCGGCCGGCGCATTGGTGAGGTCGGCGATGCGCGCCGACACGTCCTTGTCGTAGCCCATATAGAGCGGCATGCGCCACATCGGATCGTCGACCGAAAGGCTCGCCTCGGCAAGGTCGTGGGCGAGATCGTCGTCGTCGGTGAAGAAGGGCGGCAGGTCCGGCCCGAGCGCAACGCGGGCCGCTCCCGTCAGCGTCGCCATGTCGATGATGAGATCGGCCTCTTCCTCGTCCGCATAGGCAAGCGCATCGGCGAGGATCAGCCGGCCTTCGGCGTCGGTATTGTCGATCTGCACGGTCAGGCCCTTGCGGCTCCTGTAGATATCGCCGGGGCGGAAGGCATTGCCGGAAATGGAGTTTTCCACGACAGGCACCAGAACGCGCAGGTCCACCTTCAGCTTGGCGTCCATGATCATCAGGGCAAGGCCCATCACATTGGCCGCGCCGCCCATGTCCTTCTTCATCAGCAGCATCGAGGAGGCGGGCTTGATGTCGAGGCCGCCGGTATCGAAGCACACGCCCTTGCCCACCAGCGTCACACGCTTGTGGCCCTTCTTGCCCCAGCGCAGTTCCAGCAGGCGCGGCGCCTGTTCGGAAGCGCGGCCGACCGTGTGGACGAGCGGGAAGTTCTCCTTCAGGAGGTCGTCGCCGGCGATGACGGAGACCTTGGCCTTGTAATGCGCGCCGAGCGCCCGGAACACGTCTTCCAGCGCATCCGGCCCCATGTCGTTGGTCGGCGTGTTGATGAGGTCGCGCGCCAGGAAGACGCCGGCGAGCTGGCGCTTGATATCGGCACCGTCGGCATCGGCGGGAATGAGCAGCGTCGGCGCGTCGGCAGCGGACGCCTTGTAGCGCTCGAAGCGATAGCTGCCGAGCCCGTAGCCGAGCGCAAGCCGGTTGGCGGTCAGCGGCGCGGTCTCGATATGCCAGTCGCCCGCGGGCAACGTGCGGGCGAGCTTGCCGGTGAGATAGGGCGCGTCGGAGGGGTTCTTGCCCAGGCCGAACAGTGCGCCGCCGAGATGACCGTCCGCCGTCGGCACCATCAGCAGCCCGCCGGATTCCGCCTTGAAACCGGCCTTCTTCGCCCAGTCCAGCGCAACCGGATCGATGGTCCCCGTCTCGATATGCGCGGGCGTGATCGCGAAGATCGGCAGCGTCTTTCCGTTCTTCGTGTTGAAGGGGGAGGGCCGGTCGATGAACTGGAAGGGGGCCATGGCGGAACCTTTGGAAGAGCCTTGAGAATCGCTGCAATTAACACTCTGTTAGGGTTAACAGATTATTGCTGGAGCGGAGATTGCGGCGTGATTCCTTAACCGCCGCGACATGGGGAAACCGCTTCGGGGACTGATCATGGCTGTATGCCGCCTGCCTTCGTCACTTCGACCGGCGCTTTTGACGGGCGCGGCACTCCTGGTCATCGGCGTCGGGCTGGCAGGCTGCGCCGGCAAGAGCAACCTGACCACCGGCTCCGTCCGTCCGTCCTCTTCCGCCAGCGGCACGATGAACACGACGGACCTGCGCGGCGCCGTCGACAGCATCGGCCGGGCCTACGAGAAGAACCCGCGGGATGCGGCGACCGGCATCAACTATGCCAGTGCGCTGCGCATGAACGGCCGCAATGCGCAGGCGCTCGCCGTCATGCAGCAGGTCGCCATCAGCAATCCGAACAACCGCGAGGTCCTCGCCGCCTACGGCAAGGCGCAGGCCGCCGCCGGGCAGCTGGAGCAGGCGCTGAACACCATTCTGCGCGCCCAGACGCCTGACAGACCGGACTGGCGGCTGAAATCGGCCGAAGGCGCGATCCTCGATCAGCTCGGCCGCTCGAACGAGGCACGCCAGCGCTATCGCGAAGCCCTCGATATCCAGCCCGACGAGCCCTCGGTGCTCTCCAATCTCGGCATGTCCTATCTTCTGGCGAAGGACCTGAAAACGGCGGAAACCTATATGCGCGCTGCCGCCAGGCAGCCGGGCGCCGACAGCAGCGTGCGGCAGAACCTCGCGCTCACCGTCGGCCTGCAGGGCCGCTTCCAGGAAGCGGAAACCATCGCAAGGCAGGAGCTGACCTCGGGGCAGGCGGAAGCCAACGTCGCCTATCTGCGCTCCATGCTGGCCCAGCAGAACGCCTGGAAGACGCTCGCCGCCAACGACGCCGGCAACACCAATTAAACCACCGTCCCTCCCAGGACCAAACGAAGAAGCCCCGGCCGATCGTCTCGCCGGGGCTTCTTTCTTTTGTCTTCGAGCGGTCAGAAGCGGTCGGAGACCTGGATGCCGGCCGGGCCGAGAATGACGGCCACCAGCACCGGCAGGAAGAACAGGATCATCGGCACGGTCAGTTTCGGCGGCAGGGCGGCGGCCTTCTTTTCCGCCTCGTTCATGCGCTGGTCGCGGCATTCCTGCGCGAGGACGCGTAGCGCCTGGGCGAGCGGCGTGCCGTAGCGCTCGGCCTGGATGAGCGCCTGCGTCACGGATTTCACGGTGTCGAGGCCGATGCGCGTGCCAAGGTTCTCATAGGCCTGGCGGCGTTCCTGAAGAAAGGAAAGCTCCGCGGTGGTCAGCACGAGTTCCTCGGCCAGTTCCGGCGAGGCCATGGCGATCTCGTCGGCCACGCGCTTGAAGGCGACCTCGATCGAGATGCCCGATTCCACGCAGATCAGCATCAGGTCGAGCGCATCCGGCCAGGCGCGGCGGATCGACTGCTGGCGCTTCGAGACCTTGTTGGAAATGAAGATGTTGGGCGCGTAGAAGCCGAGATAGGCGATGCCCAGCGTCGCCAGGATGCGAACCGAGAACGGCTTGTCGCCGAGAAAGCCGAGATAGAAGATGTAGAAGGCCGCGACCGCGAGGAACAGGAAGGGCAGGGTGAAGCGGGCGAAGAGGAAGATGTTGAGCGCGTTCTGCGAACGATAGCCGGCCTGCCGCAAGCGGTTCATCGTGTTGGCGTCGACAAGGGCCTCGCGCAGGTTCAGCCGCTCCACCACGTTGCGCACGGATGTGTTGTGCTGCGCCCTGAGCGACGCCTTGTTCTGCACCGTTTCGGCCGAGAGCCGCGCCCGCTCGCGCGCCCGCATCTGCTCGCGTTCCAGCGCGACGCTCTTCATGCGCTTGTCGAGATCGCCCCGTTCGAAATAGGGCATCGCCAGCGTGTAGAACGTGGCGAGCACGGCGATCACCACGGAGGCGGGCAGCAGAACCGCGGGATCGGTGAGCATGGCGATCATGATCTCAGTTCCTAGATGTCGAAGTTGATCATGTTGCGCATCACGAGAATGCCGATGGACATCCAGACGCCCGATATGCCGAGAATGAGATGGCCGCGCGGGTCCTGGAACAGCACCATGATGTATTCCGGCGATGTCAGGTAGACGAGCAGCGTCACGATGAAGGGCAGCGCCCCGATGATCGCCGCCGACGCCTTGGCTTCCATCGACAGCGCGCCGACCTTGGCGCGCATCTTGCGCCGCTCACGCAGCACGCGCGACAGGTTACCCAGCGCTTCGGAGAGATTGCCGCCGGCCTGGCTCTGGATGGCGATGACGATGGCGAAGAAATTGACTTCCTGAAGCGGAATGCTCGTGAACATGCGCGCGCAGGCATCCGGGACGCTGAGGCCGACCTGCTGGCTTTCGACGATCTTGCGGAACTCGGTCCGGACCGGCTCTTGCCCCTCGGCTGCGATCAGCCGCAGCGCATCCGTCAGCGGCAGGCCGGACTTGATGGAGCGCACCATCACGTCGAGCGCGTTGGGAAACTCCTCGAGGAACTTGTTCTGCCGGCGCTTGACGAGAAAGCCGACGAACCAGCGCGGAAGGCCGGCCCCGGCGATGAAGGCGATGCCGAGCGCGACCAGCGGCCCCATGCCGCCGATGAGCGCGACGATGAAGGCGAAGACGCCGAAGATCGCGCTGAACACGTAGAACCTGGTCTCGGTGATCGAAAGGCCCGCCTGGGAAAGCTTGGCCTTCAGCGTCGCGGCGACGCGCTTGGACTGCTCCTGCTGCTTCTTTTCGAGGTCCTTCAGCGAATCCTGCACCGAGCGGCGGCGTTTGGAGAGCTCCTGCACGCGGTCGCGCGCCGCCTTGGCCCGCGACTGGTCCGTCTCGGCCGACTGGACGCGGCGCATGCGGCTTTCGGTCTTCTTCTCCGTTTCGATGCGCGAGAAAAGCAGGCCATAGGCGAGGCCGGCGGTGGAGAGCGCCGCCAGCGCGAAGATCGCCACGATGGTGATATCCATTCCGAACATCGCGTCTACCCGCCCCTTACGGCTTCTCCATCGCATCCAGCGTTGCCGCCAGGCGCTTGTCCTCGTTGAAGTAGCGGGCCCGATCCCAGAAATGCGGCTTGCCGATGCCGGTGCCGGTGTGCTTGCCGATGAGCCGCCCGTTGGCGTCCTCGCCCTGGATCTCGAAGCGCATCAGGTCCTGGGTCACGATGACGTCACCTTCCATGCCCACCACTTCGGTGATGTGGGTGATGCGGCGCGAGCCGTCGCGCAGGCGCGAGGCCTGGATGATGACGTCGATGGAGCCGGCGATGATTTCGCGCACCGTCTTGGCGGGCAGGGTATAGCCGCCCATGGCGATCATCGATTCCATACGCGAAAGGCATTCGCGCGGCGTGTTGGCGTGGATCGTGCCCATCGAGCCGTCATGGCCGGTGTTCATCGCCTGCAGGAGGTCGAAGACCTCCGGTCCGCGCACTTCGCCGACGATGATGCGTTCGGGACGCATGCGCAGGCAGTTCTTGATGAGGTCGCGCATGGTGATCTCGCCCTCGCCCTCGATGTTCGGCGGGCGGGTTTCCAGACGCACGACATGCGGCTGCTGCAGCTGGAGTTCGGCCGAGTCCTCGCAGGTGATGACGCGCTCGTCGCGGTCGATATAGTTCGTCAGGCAGTTGAGCAGCGTCGTCTTGCCCGAGCCCGTACCGCCGGAAATGACGAGGTTGCAGCGCACGCGACCGATGATCTGGAGCAGCGTCGCCCCCTCGGGCGTGATCGAGCCGAAGCGGACGAGCTGGTCGAGCGTCAGCTTGTCCTTCTTGAATTTACGGATGGTGAGCGCGGTGCCGTCGATGGCGAGCGGCGGGGCAATCACGTTGACGCGCGAGCCGTCGGGAAGGCGCGCGTCGCAGATCGGGCTCGATTCGTCGACGCGGCGGCCGACCTGGCTGACAATGCGCTGGCAGATGGAGAGGAGCTGGGCATTGTCGCGGAAGCGGATTTCCGATTCCTGCACCTTGCCGGCCACTTCGATATAGGTTTTGCCGGCGCCGTTGACCATGATGTCGGCGATGTCGTCGCGCGCCAGAAGCGGCTCCAGCGGGCCGTAGCCGAGAACGTCGTTGCAGATGTCGTCGAGCAGTTCTTCCTGCTCGGAAATCGACATCGCGAAGTTCTTGATCGTGATGATGTCGTTGACGATGTCGCGGATTTCCTCGCGCGCGCTCTCGGTGTCGAGCTTGGCAAGCTGCGACAGGTCGATCGTGTCGATCAGCGCGGAGAAGACCTGGCTTTTCGTATCGTAATAGTCCTCGGTGCGCGGCGTGCGGCGGCGCACCGCCGCGGCGGGCGCGGGGCTGGGTGCGGCGTGCGGCACCGGCTCCGCGACGGGTTGCGCGACAGCGGCGGCGGCCGGCCGTTCCGCCGTCACGGTCGCGCCGGAGGCGATGCCGGCATGGGCCGTCTGGCCCGCCGTGCCGCTCTTGCCGAAGCCTTCATTTCCGCGTTTGCCGAACATTCCACTCATCCAGTCTGTTGCATCGCCCGTCCGGGCTTACTTGCGGCCGAGGAGACCCAGCATCTTGCCGATCCCGGCCTTCTTGGGTTTCTTCACCGTCGCGCGCCCGGTCACGAGGTGGGCGATCTGCGAGAAGGTTTCCGCCGTCGGCGACTTTCGATCCATTTCCGCAATCATGCGTCCGCTGTTGGAGGCCGCGCCGAAGAGCTGGGCATCGAACGGGATGATGGCCACGGGCTCCACGCCAAGCGGCTCGCAGAAGTCGGACGGCGAGATTTCCGGCCGTTTCGGCAGACCGACCTGGTTGAGGATCAGGTGCGGCGGCTTGTCGTTGGGCCTCAGCTTCTTCAGCGCGTCGAGCATGTTCTTGGCGTTGCGAAGGTTGGCGAGATCGGGAACGGCGGTAATCACCAGCTCGTCCACTTCCGAAAGCAGCGTGCGCGTCCATTCCGACCAGGCATGCGGCACGTCGAGCACGGTGATCGGCGCGCTGCGCTGGAGCACTTCGAGGATCGGCTGGAACGAACCGCGCTCCAGATCGTATCCGCGGTCGAGCATGGAGGGCGCGGCCAGCAGGGAGAGATGCTGCGAGCACTTGGCGAGCAGGCGATCCAGGAAGACTTCGTCGAGGCGGTCGGGCGCATAGATCGCCTCGGAGATGCCCTGCGGCGGATCCTGGTCGAAGTCGATATTGGCGGTGCCGTAGGGCAGGTCGAGATCCGCCAGGATGACTTCGGTCTGGAAGAGGTTCGAAATGTCGAAGGCGCAATTGTGCGCGATCGTCGAGGAGCCGCATCCGCCCTTGGCGCCGATGAAGGCGAGGCTGCGGCCGAGCGGCTCGGCATCGGGATCGACGAAGATCGCCGACATGGCGGCCAGCACGTCGGTCATGCCGACAGGCCCCACCATGTATTCGGAGATGCCGTTGCGGATCAGCTCGCGGTAAAGCGGGATATCGTTGTAGCGGCCGATGATGACGACCTTGGTGCTGGGATCGCAGACTTCGGCGAGCGGCGCCAGCTCCTCCATGATATCGCCGGGCTGCGCGGAGGTCTCCAGGATCAGCAGGTTCGGCGTCGGCGCGGAGGCGAACATGTTGGCCGCCGCCGCGATGCTGGCGCTCGATATCTTCAGGCTCACCTTGGCCAGGCGCCGGTCCTGGGCGCAGCGTTCCATGGTGCGCAGCATCGCCTCGCTCTCGCAGAAGGCGTGCACGGAGATGCGCGGCAGCGGGCGCATGGCTTCCAGCTCCGCCGGACGGACCGCGTCGTCCGCCTCCTCCGCGGCATCGTTCTTGAAAGTGTAGTCGACCGTGCTCATGGCGTTACCTGGCTTGGAGACGCAAGCGGCGTCAGTTCATATCTTGCAGTTCGGTGTAGGAATCACGATATCGCTGCATGGCGTTGCCGCGCTGGGTCGCATCCGCAGGCGTCATGCGGCGCGGGCCGAGCAGGTCGTTCGGATCGGCGATCTGGGCCGCGAGGTTGTTCTGCTGGGCGCAACCGAAGTTGTGATAGTTCTTGTTTCCGTAGGTGTTAATCAAGAGATCCTCCGGCCACTGGCCACAGGCCGGCGTCGAGGCCGTGATGGCGAAGTAGCTCAGCCGGATCGGCGCGGCCTCCGCCGGGTCGGCGGCGGCATAGCTCTCGATGATCACCTTGCTTGCCGGAATGCCCTGCCGCGCGACGACCTTGCGGATGTGCCGGCTTGTCACGGCGGTGGCCGCGTCATTGCGCGCGCCGTGCGGCACGATGATGCGGAACGTGCCCGACGTGCTGGACTTGTAGCCATCGGCGAAACCGGCGATCACCTCGGCCTGGCCGCGCGTCAACTGGCTGGCGCCGGTCGCGATCGGGATATCGATGACCTTTTCCTGCTCGCCGACGACGATCGGGTGGCGCGTGCGGTAGTCGTCCGGCAGCGAGCCGGTCGTCGTGGCGTCCCGGTTGGCGCAGCCGGAGGCGACCGCGACCAGCGCCGCCATCGCAAACAGGGTGACGGCGCGTCCGGCGTTGGGACGCGCGGTGCGGTTCGTGGAGTGCATTTCGTTTGCCATCGGCTGGGCCCGTCCCTTTTTCACGTCGCACCCGTTCATTTGTAGATGAAGCCAACGCTGCCTTCGTAGCGCTGGGCGGGCAGGTTGCTCTTCCTGCCGTAGATCTGGTTGACCTGGCCGAGGAAGACGCTTGCCGCGTCATTGGCCGGGTTGAAGTTGTCATCCGGCCGCGCCAGCGCGTTGCGGTTCACCGGCTTGACGAGATAGGGCGTCGCGATGATCACCAGCTCGGTCTCGTTGCGCTCGATGGATTTCTGACGGAACAGCGCGCCGAAGATCGGAACCTTGGAAGCCACAGGCGTGCCGTTCATGCTCTGCTGCACGTCGTCGCGGATCAGGCCGGCGAGCGCGATGGAACCGCCCGAGGGCAATTCGACGACGGTTTCGGCATCGCGGCGGCGGTATTCGGCACCGCTCGCGCCCGCAACCGGTTCGGAAACCTTGGTCTGGATGCGCAGGCTGATGCGTCCCGAAGACAGGACCGTCGGCGTGAAGCCGAGCGAAATGCCATACTGATAGGTCGTCGTCGTGTATCCGCCGTTGCCGTCGGAGACCGCGTAAAGGCGCTCACCACCCGAATTGAATGTTGCGGCCTGTCCGGAGATGGCCGTCAGCGTCGGCTCGGCCAGCGTGCGGATCGCCTTGGCCTGCTCCAGCGCGTTCACGACGGACTCGATGCCGAGCTTTCCGACATTGCCGGCGACCGTTCCGCTCAAGCCGCTCGCCGCCGTATTGAAGGAGAGAACGTCGAGATTGGAGCCGGACGCGCCGGCGATCCGGCTGAACGTGTTGTCGAAGCCGAGCTGCTTGAGAACCTCGCGGCGGATTTCCGCCACGGTGACTTTCAGCGTCACCTGGTCCTCGCCCTGGACCTGGAGCATGTTGACGACCTGCGAAGCCTGGCGGCCTTCGCCGAAGATCGCGGCATCGCCGTTGTTGCCCTGCGACACGACCGTTCGCGTCGTCGCCTCACCGCCCTTGAGGAAGATCTGCGCGAGGTTGACGGCCTGCGTGGCATCCTGCGGCGTGCGCACGCTGCCGCTCAGGACGATATTGTCCGAGATGATCTCGACCTGGATGTCGGAATCCGGGATGAAGCGTCGAAGGTTCGCCTGAAGGCTGGAGACATCGCGCTCGACATTGAGGTCGATGCTGACGATTTCCTCGCCGCCGGGTCCGAAGACGAAGATGTTGGTCTGGCCGACTTCCTTGCCGAAGAGATAGATGCGGCGCGACGTGCGCGTCACGGCATCCGCCTTCACCGGGTCGGCGACGAGAATGTCATGCGCGTCGGAAGGCAGGTCGATGACGACCGCCTTGTTGAGGCCGAGACTGATCGTCTTGCGCGCGCCCGGGCCGGCATTCTGGATGCGGATGATCGACGCGCTGGCCGCCTCGGCCGTGGCGATGACCTGCCCCGTCAGCAGGGCGGCAGGCAGGCCCGAAAAGGCCAGGCAGAATGTCAGTCCGCCGGCGACAGAAGCCCGAAAAGTCTTTGAGAGTGCGAACACGGGTCAGCTCCTGATCATTTACTGCGCTTCGGACGCATTGCCGTCGACGATCTTGCCGGTCTTGATCACCTGCACCTGCGGCACGCCATCGGCGCCGCTGAGCAGATAGTCCGCCGCGCCCGTATCGGGCTCCTGGGCATCGGCGACGCTGCGCAGCGCAAGCGACAGCCGCTCGGCCATCTGCTGGGCGACGCTCATCACCTTCGCCTGGTCCGGCGTGAGTTCGAGTGTGGCGGTGGTGCCCAGCACGGTCTTGGACCCGTCCGGGTTTTCCTGGATCTGCTGGTCGATGGCCAGCACGCGCACGTTGGACAGCACGTTCTCCGTCAGGAAGTTGCCGGTGGTGCTCTTGCGCACCATGATGACGTCGACGCGGTCGTTCGGCAGGATGAAGCCGCCGGCGCCGGTTGCCACCGTGATCTCGGTTGCGACCGCGCGTTTGCCCGCGGGCAGCAGGGAAGACATGATGCGGCTGGAGGAATCGACGATTTTTTCCTGGCGAACCGGCTCGCCGTTGAAGATCGGCATGCGGGCGATGGCGCCATCCAGCGTCTGGATCGCGTCCGGCCGGCTCTGCTCGGTGATGAAGCCCTCGACGACGGAACCTTTCGGCCAGTCGGCCCAGGCGACGGAGTTCGCATTGAGGCGCGTGCCGACGGGCAGGCTTTCGGTCGCGACCAGGACCTTGACGGTCGGCTCGCGCTCCAGGACCGTCTGGGTCTCGACAACCGACACACCACCCTTGCGCGCGACCTGCAGCGCAAGAAAACCTGCGACGCCGGCCGACACGACGGCCACTGCCAGAATGATGATTCGCGCCGGTTTCATGTGGTTTCCCTGAGCTGCGGACACTTCTATCCGCCGACATTGCCCGGGAAAGGTATAATTATGGTTAATAGTCGCCTTACGCTTATAGTTAACAACCGGTTAACGGTGTTGCGACCTTTAGTTGCCGAGGGCGGCGAGCATGAGCGGCGAGGAGGGGTAGGCCATGAAGGCCGCAATGCCGATGGCGATGCCGTAGGGCACTTTCTTGGCCGTGACGAGCGAATCCGGCACGGGAAGACCGCTGGCCAGGATGGAATTGGTGTGTGCACGCACCGACAGGATCGCCAGCGTCAGCACGCCGCCGAGGAACGAGACATAGACCAGGAACTCGAACAGCGAGAAGGTCAGGCCGAACCACACCGCGCTCGCTGTCAGAAGCTTCGCGTCACCCCCGCCCATCACATTGAAGGCGAAGAGCGCAAAGCATACCGAAAAGACGATGGCACCAGCCGCAAGATGCGTCGCGATGTCCGTCAGGCCCAACCCGGCAAGCGGGGCCACGATGAAGAACGACGCGAGAAGAATGGCAGACACTCGATTGGGAATGAGCATCGTCAAAAAGTCGGAACAGGCCGCAACCGCAAGGCAAAGCGGGAAAACCACGAAGATGATAGCTTGGGCCACGACATTTTCCTCTAAAGAAGAGTAGTCTAGCAATTTATTGGTAAAAAAAGCGAAACCGCCCCATGAACGAGGCGGTCTCAGTATTCTTATCAAACCGGTGCCGCTTGATTGATTACTTTGCGTCTACATCCAGGTAGGTCGACAGGTTCTGGAACTGGTTGTTCAGAGAGCCGCCGAGCGCGGTGGCGCCGGTGATGAGAGCAACGGAAATCAGGGCAGCGATCAGGCCGTATTCGATGGCGGTGGCGCCCGATTCGTCCTTCATAAGGCGAGCGAAAATCTTGGTCATGGTATTCTCCTAGCTCCACGATGTTGGTTCAGCACGTCCGCCAACTGTTTCCGTTGTTCGGATGTCTGCAACCTACAGGTCCGCCATTTCCATCGGCTTAAGGAAGTGCGTTAATATTTCCTTGACGCCGCCCCGCTGGAATTATGGTCAAAGAATGGTTGATTCCCCATTCATTGTGCTTTTCGCCTCCTGATGGCCGGAAAAAGCACGGAAATGCCGGAAACGCTAAAGTTGCGTGGCGTGTAGCGTGCCTGGCGCTTAAATCTTCATTTACCATTCGCGGCGATGCTATCCCTGCCTTGTCTTCGGGATGACTGTTTATGGGACGCCACCGCACCTTCGCCGTTCACGCTGCAAAGCTCGTGACGGCCGCTTCTCTCCTGCTTTCGGCCGGCGCCTCCGCCATGGCCCAGGAGCAGTTGATGCGCGTCTATATGGATCATGCCCGCGTGCTCCGGCTCGACCGGCCGGTCAGCAAGGTCATCATCGGCAATGCCGAAGTGGCGGACGCCACCGTGGCCGACGCCAAGACGATCGTCATCACGGGCCGCAGCTTCGGCACCACCAATCTCGTTCTGCTGGATGCCGATGGCAACGCCATCGTCGACGAGCGCATCCTCGTGTCCATCGATGAGGGCAACACGGTGCGGGTCTTCCGACAGACGGAGCGCTCCGTCCTCTCCTGCACGCCGAACTGCGAGGAGCATGCTTCCCGCGACAAGGCCTCCGGCAACTGACGATCGTTGTCGCGCCGGCGTGCGAAACCGGGAAACCGTTCAAGTCTTCGCCGCCGCACACACGAAAAATAAACGGTCGGCCTTCTATCCTGGCATGATCTGGGATTTGGGAACGGATCGCAATGTCGCTCGATCAGGATGTGTCCAGCCGCCGACAGCCTGTGAAGGGGCTGTTGAAGCGCTTCTATCGTCGCCGTGACGGCGCGACGGCAATCGAGTTCGCCATTCTCGCCATTCCGTTCTTCGTCATGATCTTCGCGTCGCTCGAAACCTTCGTGGCGTTCACCGGCGAACAGCTTCTTGCCAATGCGACCGAAAACATGGCGCGCAAGATTCGCACCGGCGAGATCAAATCCGATTACCCCGTAAGGGACTTTCGAAAGCTCTTCTGCGAAGAAATCAGCATCCTCATGCCCTGCTCGGCCAAGGAAATCGATACGCCCGACAAACTGCTGATCGATGTCCGCGGTTTCGATAAATTCACGGATATCCCGCAGGCTGTTCCTCTTGTCGATTCCGACCTCGATACGAAATCCTTCACGTTCGCGCCGGGCGGCAAGAAGTCGATCAACATCGTGCGCGCTTATTACCGGTGGGACGTCATCACCGATCTCGTGCGTCCGCTGCTCTCGAACGTCAAGTCGGCGAAGGGCTCGCAGAACTATCTCATGATCGCGACGGCTGTCGTCCAGAACGAGGATTATCCGTAATGGCCGGGGATGTGTCACGAGCCTGCAAGGACGATGTCCGGCCAGCGAAGGGCCTCCTTTTGCGCCTGCGCCGCTTCATTGCCGATCGCCGGGGCGTCGGCGCCATCGAATTCGCGATCGTCGCGCCGATGCTGATCATCACCTATATCGGTGCCTTCGAGATTTCCGTCGCCATCTCCATGGCGCGTAAGGTCAGCCGTGCCTCCAGCACCGTGTCGGATCTCCTGACCCGCAACGAGAGCACGACGGCGGCGGTGCTCGCCAGCATGAAGGATGTTACCAGCAACGTCATCACGCCGTTCAAGCAGGATGGTTATACCCTGATGATCACGGGTATCGCCATCGATGCCGCCGGCAGCGCCAAGGTGGCGTGGTCGCGCGATCAGGATGGCGGAACGCCCTATACCAAGGGGAGCACGGTCATTTTGCCGCCGGATGTGGCGGTAAAGGATGCCTTCATCGTTCGCACGGAATATACCGTGCCGCACAAGATCCTGCTGATGGCGCCCGGACTGAGCTCGCATATCAACAACATCACGCTCGGCAAGACGAGCTACTTCCGCAAGCGTACGGGCGAGACGATCATCACCTGCTCCGATTGCTGACGACATCCGTTTACCGCGCGGATTTCGCTTGAACCTGTTGTCATCGCCGTGTCATGTCACCCGAATGCGGACGGATGGCGGGTGACCATGGCAAGAGCCTTTCTCTTTGTTCTCGATTCCTTCGGCATCGGCGGCGGCCCGGATGCGGCCGCGTTCGGTGATCTCGGTGCCGATACGCTGGGCCATATCGCGGAATTCTGCGCCGCCGGCGCCGCCGACCGGCAGGGGCTGCGGCAGGGTCCGCTGAAGCTTCCCAACATGTCGGCGCTCGGTCTGCTGCATGCCGCGCGCGCGGCGACGGGTCGTTTTCCGATCGGCATGGAGGTGCCGCAACGCGTCTTCGGTTATCACGGCGCCGCCAGCGAGGTCTCGAGCGGCAAGGACACGCCGTCGGGCCACTGGGAAATCGCCGGCACGCCCGTGACCTTCGACTGGGGCTATTTTCCCGCCGAAGGCGAGGCGTTCGAACCGGACCTGGTCGCGGCCATCCGCGTGGCGGGGAAGGTGCCCGGCATCCTCGGCAATTGCCACGCATCGGGCACGGATATCATCGCCCGCGACGGGCTCGAGCACATGCGCACCGGCAAGCCCATCTGCTACACCTCCACGGATTCCGTCTTCCAGGTCGCCGCGCACGAGCGGACCTTCGGGTTGGAACGCCTGCTCGCCTTCTGCGAAACCGTGCGGACGATCCTCGACGAGCGGCCGGGCGGACGTATCGGTCGGGTCATTGCGCGTCCCTTCGTCGGCGAAAGCCCGGAGACGTTCAGGCGCACCGGAAACCGTCGCGATTATTCCGTGCCGCCGCCGGAACTGACCCTGCTCGACAGGCTGACGGAGGCCGGCCGCACGGTGCACGCCGTCGGCAAGATCGGCGATATCTTCGCCCATAAGGGCATCGGCACGCTGACCAAGGCCGATGGCAACATGGCGCTGCTCGACGCGACGCTGCGCGTGATGGACGAAGCGAAGGACGGCGATCTCGTCTTCACCAACTTCGTCGATTTCGACATGCTCTATGGCCATCGCCGTGACGTCGCCGGCTATGCGGCGGCGCTGGAGGCCTTCGATCGCCGCCTGCCGGAGGTGGATCGCAAGCTGAAGCCGGGCGATCTCGTCATCCTGACGGCCGATCACGGCTGCGACCCCACCTGGCGCGGCACCGACCACACGCGCGAGCGCGTGCCGATCCTGAGCTTCGGGCCCGGCATCCGTTCCCGGCTGATCGAGACCCGGTCCACTTTCGCCGATATCGGCGAAAGCGTTGCCCGCCATCTCGGCATTGCGCCCGGCAAGCATGGACGGAGTTTCCTGTGACGACATCCATGCCCAAGGCGGAACTGCACTGCCATATCGAAGGCGCCACGCCGCCGGCGCTCGCGCTGTCGCAGGCCGCGCGCTACGGCATCGATACGTCCGCCTTCATCCGCGACGGCGCCTACGCCTGGCAGGATTTCACGAGCTTCGTGCAAAGCTACGACGCGACCGCCAACCTCTTCCGCACGGAGCAGGATTATGCGCTGCTTGCCGAAACCTACCTGACGGAGATCGCGCAGGCCGGCGCCATCTACAGTGAACTGATCGTCTCGCCCGACCAGGGCGACGCGGTCGGGATCGGCGCGGACGCCTATATCGCCGGACTTGCCGAGGGTGCCGAGCGGGCAAAAGCGAAAACCGGCATCGAGACGCGGTTCATCATCGTCGGCATCAGGCATTTCGGGCCGGAGCGCGTGGTGAAGGCTGCGGAATATGCCGCGCGCCGTCCCCATCCGTTGATAACGGGCTTCAACCTCGCCGGCGAGGAGCGCATGCACCGCGTGGCGGATTTTGTTCGCGCCTTCGATATCGCCCGTGATGCGGGCCTCGGCATCACGATCCATGCCGGCGAACTCTCCGGCGCCTTCAGCGTGCGCGATGCGCTCGATCATGTGCGCCCGTCGCGCATCAGCCACGGCGTGCGCGCCATCGAGGATGTCGGTCTCGTGCGCCGGCTGGCCGACGAGGGCGTGGTGCTGGAAGTCTGCCCGGGCTCCAATGTGGCGCTCGGCGTTTTCCCGGATTTCGAAAGCCATCCGCTGCGCGTACTGCACGCGGCCGGCGTGCGGGTCACGCTCAACTCCGACGATCCGCCCTTCTTCCACACGTCGCTGGCGCGCGAATACGAGGTGGCCTCTGCCGTGATGGGCTTCAGCGACGCCGACATCCGCGGCATGACGCGCACGGCGATCGAGGCGGCCTTTGTCGACGCGCCGACGCGGCAGAGGCTTCTGGCGGCGCTTTGAAGCAAGCGGGCTGGGGATGGTGCCGGCCGCCCGCTCTCTTCACTTGCGGCCCCGCGCCGTTCCGTGGAAAAAGAAGCGTTCAGATATTATCGGAAGGTTGGCCATGGACGGCGTCACAGTCATCGATCACCCGCTCGTGCAGCACAAGCTGACCATCATGCGCAAGGAGGAGACGTCGACGGGCAGTTTCCGCCGTCTGCTGCGCGAAATCTCCACGCTGCTTTGCTATGAGGTCACGCGCGACCTGGAGCTGACGACCGCCCGCATCAAGACGCCGCTCGAAGAGATCGATGCGCCGGTGCTGGAAGGCAAGAAGCTCGTCTTCGCGTCCATCCTGCGCGCCGGCAACGGCCTGCTCGAAGGCATGCTGGAGCTGGTGCCGTCGGCCCGCGTCTCCCATATCGGCGTCTACCGCGATCACGAGACGCTGGAGGCGGTCGAATATTTCTTCAAGGCCCCCGACAGCATCGACGAACGCCTCGTCATCGTCGTCGACCCGATGCTGGCGACCGGCAATTCGGCAATCGCCGCCATCGATACGCTGAAGAGCCGCGGCGCGACGAATATCCGCTTCCTCTGCCTGCTGGCAGCGCCCGAGGGCATCAAAAGCTTCCGGGCGCATCACCCCGACGTGCCGGTCTATACGGCGTCCATCGACCGCCAGCTCAACGAGAAGGGTTACATCGTGCCCGGCCTCGGCGATGCCGGCGACCGCATGTATGGCACGAAGTAGCCGTTAACCGCCGCTTTACCAAGTCGAGCGAAGATCGTGGAGAGGGGCGCCATCCGGCGCCCCTTTTTGCCGTCCGTTAGCCGGTGCTGTGCTAGTTCGGGACAGATTGTTCCGGAGACCGGCCATGTTCGTTCGAAGCCTCGTCCTTCTCGTCGGCGGCGTTCTTGCCGCCGCGGCCTTCGTGCCAGACCTTGCCAGCCGTTATGTCGGCGAAAAACAGAGCCCGACCGCTGAAGCCAGGGTGGAGACGGCGTCCGTGCAGCCGGGGCAGGATGCCGCGCGCTATACCGGCAACCGCAGCGCCACGATCGATGCGGACGCTGGCGGGCATTTCACCGGCCTCTTCGCCATCAATGGCCGCAAGGAACAGGGCATGATCGATACCGGCGCCAGCATGGTGGCCATCAATGTCTCGACCGCCCAGCGCCTCGGCATCGACAGGGCCGATCTCGATTTCCGCTATGCCGTGGATACCGCCAACGGCAAGGCGCGCGCCGCCTATATCCGTCTCGACAAGATCGAGATCGGCCCGGTCCGCATGGACAATGTCGGCGCCATGGTGCTCGACGACAAGGCACTGTCCGGCACGCTGATCGGCATGAGCTTCCTCAAGGGCCTCTCGTCCTACAAGGTCGAAGGCGGCAAGCTGCACCTTACCCGCTGATGCGCGACAGGATCTCGGCTGCCGGGGCCGGCGCCTCCGGGCTGATCGCGTATAGCGCCGTCAGCCGTTCGGCCGCCCGGTCCGCATCCGCATCATTTACCGCGTGAACGCGACCGATCGTGTCGCCCTTCTCCACTTTCGTGCCAAGCGGCAGCAGGCCGTCGAAGCCCACGCGGTGATCGATGGCGTCATCCGGCCGGCTGCGCCCCCCGCCGAGCGCGATGACGGCAAGGCCGACGCCGCGCGTGTCGCAGCTGGCGAGATAGCCGGCCTGCGGCGCCGTCACCGTCCGGGTGACGGGCGCCGCCCCGAGATACCGGTCCGCCCTGTCCAGGAGATCGGCGGGTCCGCCGAGCGCGTGCACCATGCGGGCGAAGGTCTCGGCCGCCGCACTGCTCGCCAGCACGCCGGCCGCCTTGGCGCTCGCGGCATCGACATCCGTTTCCAGACCCGCTGAAACCAGCATCTCCGCTGCGAAGGCCAGCACGATGCGCTCGAGCCGTGTGCCGGCCTTTTCGCCCTTCAGGAAGGCGATGCAGCTGGCGATTTCCAGCGCGTTGCCGGCGGCGTCCGCCAGCGGCTGGTTCATGTCGGTGATGAGCGCGGTGGTGCGCACGCCGGCGCCGTTCGCCACCTCGACCAGCGAGCGCGCCAGGCTTTCCGCCTCGGCGGTAACAGTCATGAAGGCCCCGTTGCCGACCTTCACGTCGAGCACGAGGGACTGGAGCCCCGCCGCCAGCTTCTTGGACAGGATGGAGGCGGTGATGAGCGGTACGGAATCGACCGTCGCCGTCACGTCGCGGATGGCATAGACGCGCTTATCGGCGGGTGCGAGGTCGCCGGTCTGGCCGATGATCGCGCAACCGACATCCGCCACCGTGCGGCGAAAGCGCTCCGCCGAGGGCATGATCGTATAGCCCGGGATCGATTCCAGCTTGTCGAGCGTGCCGCCGGTATGGCCGAGCCCGCGCCCGGAGATCATCGGCACGGCAAGCCCGCAGGCGGCGGCAATCGGCGCCAGCATCAGCGAGACATTGTCGCCGACGCCGCCCGTCGAATGCTTGTCGGCGATCGGCCGGCCGATGCCGGGCCAGTCGAGCACATCGCCCGAATCGCGCATGGCGAGCGTCAGCGCGACCGTCTCGTCGCGCGTCATGCCGTTGAACCAGACCGCCATGGCGAGCGCCGCGACCTGCCCCTCGGAGACGCTGCCATCCGTCACGCCGGCGATGAAGGCGGCGATCTCCTCTTGAGAGAGCGCGTCACCGTTGCGCTTGCGGCGGATCGTCTCCTGCGGCAGCATCTCAGCCGCCGCCGGCGATCATTTCGGCGAGGATGGCGGCAAGCCGCTTGCCGCCGACGGGGGCCATGTCCTTGGTCTCGTGATGGCTGAGCTCGTTGCCCGTCATGCCGGCCCCGAAATTGGTGATGACGGAGGCGGCGGCGACCTTCAGGCCGAGATGGCGGGCGATCAGCACTTCCGGCACGGTCGACATGCCCACGGCATCCGCGCCCAGCACGCGCGCCATGCGGATTTCGGCCGGCGTCTCGAAGCTCGGGCCGGAGAACCACATATAGACGCCGCTCGAAAGCGGGATATCGAGCGTCTGCGCGGCCGCCTCCATGCGGGCGGCGAGGCCGGCGTCATAGGCATTGGTCATGCCGACGAAGCTGTCGTCGCCGTCGAGGCCGATGAGAGGGTTGGTGCCCGAGAAGTTGATGTGGTCGGAAATCCGCATCACGGAGCCGGGCGGCATGTCCTCGCGCAGCGATCCGGCCGCGTTGGTGAGAATGAGCTCGGTGACGCCGAGCCCCTTCAGCACCTCGATCGGCGCGCGCATGGCATTGGCATCGCCGCGCTCGTAATAGTGCACGCGGCCGGACAGCATGATGACGGGCACGGCGCCGAGAGAACCGATGACCATCTCGCCGGCATGGCCGGATACGGCGCTGACCGGGAAGCTCGGCAGGTCCGCATAGGGAATGCGGATGGCGTTCTCTACGGCATCCACCAGCGAACCGAGGCCCGAGCCGAGAACGATGCCGGTGCGCGGTGCGACGCCGCCGAGGCGGGCAAGCAGAAGGTCTGTCGCCGCGCCGCTCATCCGATCACGTCCGTGTTGAAGCCGTGCGGCAGGAGTTCTTCCATGGTCATGGTCTTCTTCACGCCGGTCTCGTCGCACAGATAGATTGGCGTCGTCGCGCTGGCGAATTCCGCGATCTTCTGCCGGCAGCCGCCGCAGGGCGGGCAGAGCGGCAGCTTTTCGGCGATCACAGCCATCTCCACGATCTTCTTCGCGCCGCCCATGATCATCTGGCTGATGGCGGTGGGTTCGGCGCACCAGCCCTGCGGGAAGGACAGGTTCTCGATATTGGCGCCGGCATAGATCCGTCCGTCCTCGGCGCGGATCGCCGCGCCGACGGGAAACTTGGAATAGGGGGCATGCGCGAAGGCCATCGCCGCGCGCGCTGCCTCGAACAGGTCATGGGACATTCTAGCGCTCCTTCACATAGGGCACGCCGCCGGCCTTCGGCGGAATGGCCTTGCCGATGAAGCCTGCAAGCAGGATCACGGTGAGGATATAGGGCAGGGCCTGCATCAGCTGTACCGGCACCTTGCCGATCAGCGGGAAGGCATAGCCCTGGTAGCGGATCGCGAAGGCATCAAGGAAGCCGAAGAGCAGGCAGGCGAAAAGGATGTTCTTCGGCCGCCACTTGGCAAAGATCAGCGCGGCCAGCGCGATATAGCCCTTGCCGGCCGTCATGCCCTTGGTGAAGCCCGCACCGGCGGCAAGCGACAGATAGGCGCCGGCGATACCGCACAGGATGCCGCAGCAGATGACGGCGCGGTAGCGCAGCCAGATCACCGAAATGCCGGCCGTATCGACGGCACCCGGATTTTCGCCCACGGCGCGCAGCCGCAGGCCGAAACGCGTGCGGTAGAGGATCCACCAGCTGGCCGGCACCATCAGGAAGGCGAGATAGGTGAGCGGCGAGTGGCCGGAGAGCAGGCCGGAATAAAGCGGCCCCAGGATCGGCACGTCGCGCACGGCATCGGCGAAGGGCAGGGTGACCGTGCCGAAGCGGCCGTCCGCCGAAAGGGCAGGCGTGCGCCCGCCCTGCCTGAACCATGCCTCACCGAGGATGACGGTGGAGCCGGCCACGACGAAGTTGATGGCGACGCCGGAGACGATCTGGCTGCCGCGCTGGGTGATGGAGGCATAGCCGTGCACCAGCGAGAGCAGAACCGAGACGAGCACGGCGGCAAGCAGGCCCATATAGACCGACTGGCTGATATAGGCGACGCAGCCGGCGGCAAAGGCCGCACCCAGCATCTTGCCCTCGAGCCCGATGTCGAAGATGCCGGCACGCTCGGTGAAGAGGCCGGCGAGTGCGGCGAGGATCAGCGGCGTGGAGAGGCGCACGGTGGATTGCGCCAGTTCGATGAAGACCTGAAAGACATCCATGATCAGGCTCCCTTCGTCACGGCGGCGTCGCGCGTCTTCGGCGACAGGCCGAGGATGACGCGGGTGATAGCCGGGCGGAACATATGCTCCAGCGCGCCGGCAAACAGGATCACCAGGCCCTGGATGATGACGATCATGTCGCGCGAGATCGACGGCATCTCGAAGGAGATTTCCGCCCCGCCCTGATAGAGCATGCCGAACAGCAGGGCTGCGGGAATGATGCCGGCCGGATGCGAGCGGCCCATCAGCGCCACCGCGATGCCGACGAAGCCCGCGCCCTGCACGAAATCCAGCTGCATGCGGAACTGCTCGCCCATGATCGGGTTCAGCGCCATCATGCCGGCAAGGCCGCCCGAGATCATCATGGCGATGACGATGATCTTCGCCTCCTTGATGCCGGCATAGCGGGCCGCGGCGGGGCTGTGGCCCATCGTGCGCATCTCGTAGCCGAGCCGCGTGCGCCAGATCAGCACCCACACGCCGAAGGCGGCGAGAAGGGCAAGCAGGAAGGAGATGTTGAACGGCGCGGAGCCGACCGAAAGCCCGAAGATCGACATCAGCCAGTCGAGCTTCGGCAGCTGTCCGCCGGCATCGAAGGTGCGGGTCTCCAGCGACATCGAGCCCATCGGCTTGAACACCCGGTTGAGCAGGTAGTTCATCAGGCTCGCGGCGATGAAGTTGAACATGATGGTGGTGATGACGATATGGCTGCCGCGCTTGGCCTGCAGCCAGCCCGGGATCATCGCCCAGAGAGCTCCGAAGAAGGCGGCGCCGACAATGGCGATCGGGAAAACGAGATACCAGGGCAGCGTGCGGTCGAAGGCGAGGCACGCCAGCACCACGCCGATGCCGCCGATATAGGCCTGGCCTTCGCCCCCGATATTGAACAGCCCGCAGTGGAAGGCGACCGCGACGGCAAGGCCGGTGAAGATGAAGGTCGTCGTGTAGTAGAGCGTGAAACCGATATATTCGCCGCGGCCGAAGGCGCCGTTCACCATGTGATAGGCGGCCTCCAGCGGGCTTTCGCCGACGATCAGCACGACGAGGCCGGAAATCAGGAAGGCGACGGCGAGGTTCACCAGCGGGATCAGGCCATATTCGGCCCAACCGGGCAGCTTCGCATAGGGAACACTCATTCCGCGGCCTCCTTGCGGCCTTCCACACCGGCCATCAGCAGGCCGAGTTCACCCTCGGTCGCATCGGGCGTGCGCTCGCCCACCACCCGGCCGGCAAACATCACGAGGATGCGGTCCGACAGCGCGCGGATCTCGTCCAGTTCGACGGAGACGAGCAGCACGGCCTTGCCCTGGTCGCGCATCTCGATGATGCGCTTGTGAATGAATTCGATGGCGCCGACATCCACGCCGCGCGTCGGCTGGCCGATGATCAACACATCGGGATTGCGCTCCATCTCGCGCGCCAGCACGATCTTCTGCTGGTTGCCGCCGGAGAAGTTGGCGGTCTTGAGCCGCGGGTTCGGCGGGCGGATATCGTAGGCGGCGATCTTCGCTTCGGCATCGGCGCGGATGGCGTCGACATCGAGCAGCATGCCCCTGCGGTATTTCGCATCGTCATGATAGCCGAGAATGGCGTTCTCGCTTTCCTCGAATTTCAGCACGAGCCCGACATGATGGCGGTCCTCCGGCACATGGGTCAGACCGCGCCGGCGCAGGTCCGCCGGGTCGGCATTGCCCGTCACGTCGATTTCCCTGCCGTTCAGCAGCACCGTGCCCGACTTCGCGCGGCGGATGCCGGAAATCGCCTCCAACAGTTCGGACTGGCCGTTGCCGGCCACACCCGCGATGCCGACGATCTCGCCCGCGCGGATGTCGAAGGACACGTCGTCCACCATCGTCACGCCGCGGCTGTCGCGCACCGTCAGGTTCTTCACCGAAAGCTTGACGTCGGCAGGCTTGGCCTCGCCCTTCTCGACGCGCAGCAGAACCCGGCGGCCGACCATCAGCTCGGCCAATTCTTCCACGGAGGTCTCCTTCGTCGTGCGCGTCGCCACCATCTCGCCGCGGCGCATGACGGACACCTCGTCGGTGATCGCCATGATCTCGCGCAGCTTGTGGGTGATGAGCAGGACGGTCTTTCCCTCGTCCTTCAGCTGGCCGAGGATACGGAACAGATGATCGGCCTCGGCCGGCGTCAGCACGCCGGTCGGCTCGTCCAGGATGAGGATATCGGCCTTGCGGTAGAGCGCCTTCAGGATCTCCACGCGCTGCTGGATGCCGACGGGCAGTTCCTCGATCACCGCGTCGGGATCGACCTCCAGCGCATATTCTTTTTCCAGCCGCTTCAGCTCGGCGCGCGCCTTGGTGATGCCGGCATTGAGGATCTGGCTTTCCTCGGCGCCGAGCATGATGTTTTCCAGCACCGTGAAGTTCTCCACCAGCATGAAATGCTGGTGCACCATGCCGATGCCGGCGGCGATCGCCGCATTGGGGTCACGGATCTTGATCGTCTTGCCGTCGACGACGATGTCGCCGCGGTCGGCCTGGTAGAAGCCGTAAAGGATCGACATGAGGGTGGATTTGCCGGCGCCGTTTTCACCGATGATCCCGTGAATGGTGCCTTTGCGGACCTTCAGGTTGATGTTCCGGTTGGCATGGACGGGGCCGAAGCTCTTGTCGATGCCCTTCAGTTCGATTGCCAGTTCGCTCATTGACGATCCACTCTGACGGGGATTTCAGGCCGGCGGGCCGTTGTTCGGCCTGCCGTGTCGCAGTCTTGTTGCTTCCGCAGCGCTTGTCCAGTGCGATTGCGGCGCGGTGGCCTGCCCGCTATAGCTCGTGCCTGCCGCATGAAGCCGAGAGGACAGCCATGACCGGTCTTTCCGACGACACCGCCGATGCACGCATCGCCCGCCTGGAAGAGCATGTCGCCCACCAGGCCCATACGATCGAGGAACTCTCCGACCAGCTCGCCGAGCAATGGCGTGTGGTCGAGCAGATCCGGACGAAGCTCGACCGCCTGACGGAGCGATTTCTCATGCTGGAGGAAGGGTCGCGCGAGGCCCCGGCCATCACCCGCCCGCCCCATTACTGAGCGGTCAGCGCCGCAGGCGGTTTTCGCGAGAAGGGTCATGCCCGGAAACGGAATCGGCCCGTCTGTTTGGCGCAAACGGGCCGTCCGTTACCCTTAGTAGGGGCAGGTCTCGTCCGACATGTAGTCGTGGACCTTCACCGTGCCGGCGATGATGTCGGCGCGCGCCTTGTCGATGGCGGCCTTCATTTCCGGGGTGACGAGCGAGGCGTTGTTGTCGTCCAGGGCCACGTCGACGCCGTTCTCCTTGAGGCCGAGCACGTTGATGCCGGGCTGGAACTTGTCGTCCTTGGCCGACATGAAGGCGTCGTAGACGGCGACATCCACGCGCTTGACCATCGAGGTCAGCACCTTGCCCGGATGCAGGCCGTTCTGGTTGGAATCCACGCCGATGCCGAGCTTGCCGGCGTCGGCTGCAGCCTGCAGGACGCCCACGCCCGTGCCGCCGGCGGCGTGGTAGACCACGTCGGAGCCCTGGTCGAACTGCGACTTGGCGATTTCACCGCCCTTGACCGGGTCGTTCCAGGCGTCCGGCGTCGTGCCGGTATAGGCTTCGAGCACGTTGTAGTCGGCGCCGAGCGACTTGGCGCCGCCGATATAGCCGCAGGCGAACTTGTGGATCAGCGGAATGTCCATGCCGCCGACGAAGGAGACGGTCTTCGACTTGGAGGCCATGCCCGCCATGATGCCGGCGAGCCACGAGCCTTCCTCTTCCTTGAAGACGACGGAGCGCACGTTCGGCTTGTCGACGACCATGTCGATGATGGCGAACTTCGTGTCGGGGTACTCGGCTGCGACCTTCTCAAGCTGCGCGGCCCAGGAGAAACCGGCCATCACGATCGGATTGTTGCCGTCGCCGGCGAAGCGGCGCAGCGCCTGCTCGCGCTGGGCGTCGTTGGCGATTTCGAATTCGCGGTATTCGATGCCGGTCTCGGTTTTGAACTTTTCCGCGCCGTTATAGGCTGCTTCGTTGAAGGATTTGTCGAACTTGCCGCCGAGATCGTAGATGATCGCGGGCTTGATGTCTGCGGCAAACGCGCTCGCCGACATGGCAGCCGTGGCAAGAAGGGTGAGAAGGGTTTTTTTCATTGTGCAGCCCTGTTCGCTATTGATCTTATAGGGATCTTCCGGGCTGCGCCTCACGCAGCGCGCACCGAAGTCACCGACCCTTTCCCTTGGGTCAGGCTGGCGGCATCCTTGCACGGCGTTTGGAAAAATTCACCAGAAATTTTTCAGTTGGTAAAAATATCGTCCGCCGCCAACAGGCGTTTCGACCCGTTGGCGGCGGCGTGCAGAGGGCCTGCGTAGAGGTCCTGCCTGGCGGCTCTCAGCCGATGGCGCAGGCCACCCCGGTGCCGCGCAGGCCGCAGTAACCGCCCGGATTCTTGGCGAGATACTGCTGGTGCTCCTCCTCCGCGAAGTAGAGCGGGCCCGCCTTGGCGATCTCGGTCGTGATGCCGTCCCGCCGCCCGGCGGCGTCGAGCGCCTTCTGGTAGGCGTCGCGGGCCTGGCGCGCGATGGCGAGATCCGCCTCGTCGTCGAGATAGATCGCCGAGCGGTAGGTCGTGCCGACATCGTTGCCCTGGCGCATGCCCTGGGTGGGATCATGCGCCTCGAAGAACGCCTTCAGCAGGGTCTGGAGCGAGACTTCGGCAGGATCATAGACGACGAGCACCACTTCCGTGTGCCCGGTCAGGCCCGTCGTGGTCTCGCGATAGGTCGGGTTGGGCGTGAAACCGCCGGCATAGCCGACGGCGGTCACCCACACGCCGGGGATCTGCCAGAGCAGGCGCTCCGCGCCCCAGAAGCAGCCCATGCCGAGCAGCACGGTCTTGTAGCCCGCGGGATAGGGCCCCTTGAGCGGCCGTCCGTTGACGAAATGGGTCGCGGCTGTGGGAATGGCGTTCTCGCGGCCGGGCAGGGCTGCCTCCGGCGCGGGCATGACGGTCTTCTTGCTGAACATGTTGATATTGAACATGGTGGCCTCCTGGCCGGGCCGCTTTCGTCGCGGCGGTTGGTGTCAGGCGGTGAAGCGGCCGGCAATCGGCGGCCGCCTGTAGGCGATGATCCAGAAGAACAGCGATACGGCCAGCAGCACGGCAAAGGCCGGCTGCGACAGCACCCACATCGCCGCCGGATCCCAGACATAGGGATGGAGATGGCGCATGATGCCATCGGCGACAAGGGCGATCGTATCGGGGCTCGCGGTGCTCCAGGCAACGGCGAGCGGCGTCAGCACGGGTTCGGAAGCCGACACGGACTGGATCGCATCGATCGTGCCCGCCATGACGGCAACCACGAGGGCAAACAGGCTGATCGCCTTCAGGATGAACCGTATCATCGACCTTCTCCGCGCACGGTTTGCGCACCGCTTCTCCGGCTTCCATAGATAAGAAGGCGACGGGCCCTGCGCAATCCCTCGGGCTTTGGCGAAGAACCTTCAAAAATCTGTCAGAAAGCGGTTGATCCCTCGTCAAACCTCGGTATATATCGCGCCGTCTCGCAGAGCTTGAAAAGGCCGAAGCGACCCGCGCCGGACTGACCGTCGGCGACGAGCGGACGGACAGGTGGCCGAGTGGTTGAAGGCGCACGCCTGGAACGCGTGTATAGGGGAAACTCTATCGAGGGTTCGAATCCCTCTCTGTCCGCCATTTCCCGTCCATAGCCCTCTTTACTGCGATCGTAGCCGCCCCCGCTGACCGGGTGCGAAGCGAGCTGCGTCGTGCGCGCCTCTCCAGGTCCGGCGGGATGGGTGGCTCGTTCAGGCGAGAGCGGCCCGGACGATGGCGCGATCCCTCCGGCGTTCCGTCGCCGTCAAGCGAAAGGCACGTTGCATCCGCAACGGTTCCGTATCCTCGACCTTGCGGGCCAGTGCCCGGTCTTCCCGGTCGGCCCAAGCCCACAGGCGCATCAGCCGGTCTTCGGTCATGACCCGCGCAAGAGCGTCCAGTGCGAGCCGGTCCAAGGCGCGGATACCGTTGCGCAGCAAAGGTTCGTCGTTGGCATCCTCCAGAACGTAGTAGGCGGCCTCATCAACGAGATGCCCGTGGATCGTGAGATCGACCAGGACGGCCCGCGCGCGGGTCGAGTTCGCTCGTGCCAACCAGGAAAACAGATCGAAAGGGTCGACCCTGAGCATCAGGAGCGCTTCGACGATGCGTGCGGACACAAAGCTGTCCATGTCCCGGCCCGACTTGCGCATCACAGGTTCGAATGGCACGGGATCGCCGCCATCAAACCAGTTCGACGCGACGCTGCAGAACAGGGCGCGCAGGCCATCCTGTTCCTCCTTCGGCCAGCGCCAGAGCCCCAGTCGCATGGCACCTTCCATCGGAAGGTAATCCTGCTCGGCGTTCAGGAATGTCAGTTCCAGACCGCGGGGCAGCCAATGCAGGAACGTGTCGCGGCCACCGGAGCAGTTCGGATGTTCGAAATAGATCTGCGCGAAGCTTTCGAGGGTGGCGCGACGCGGATCGCCCGCATTTCGCGTTCGCGCCTCCTCCTCGGGCGTAAAACATTGGCGGCACCAGCCCCAATTCGGACGGTACCGGGAGAAAACCGCATAGAGGTGCGAGAGGCAGCGATCGGCGGCAGGGGGATTGCGATCGAAGCGATAGAGGGATTGCTCGACCTGGCGCTCTGACGGGCGTTGAAGATGCTTCAAGGAGCGGGCGTCCCGAGCGCACGATGAATCGCAGCATAAGGCGATGAAACGTTCATTTGTTCTCCGCACAGACGCATTGCCTGCTTACTGCCGATGATCGCTCAAAAGCGGACTGATCGCAAACCACTCCTGAAATCCTGCGACGTGACGCCTTGTCGTCACGTACAGCCGCTATACTTCTTCCAGACACCTCGTGAGGAGGTCGAAGACGGAAGGAACCGCCATGGGAATTTTCAGCTCCATCAAGGAAAAGCTTTTCGGCAAGGCGGCACAGCCGGCCGCAGTCGAAACCGCATCGACGACGACGATCGGAGGCGCCGGCGTGGCACCGGCGACCGCGGATGTTTCGGCCACGCCTTCTTTGAAGGACGATGCCACCGGCACGCTTGGGGGCACGCCTGCTGCGACGCCGCAATCGGTGCAGACGGGCAATGTCGACGTGGCCGCCATTCTCGATGACGCGGTCGCCAAGAACGGCCAGAAGCTGGATTGGCGCCACTCGATCGTCGATCTGATGAAGGCGCTCGGCATGGACGCGAGCCTTGCCGAGCGCAAGGAACTCGCCGATGAACTCGGCTACACCGGCGACAAGGGCGACTCGGCCGCAATGAACATGTGGCTCCACAAGGCGCTGTTGAAGGCGCTCGCCGACAACGGCGGCAAGGTGCCCGCCGAACTGCTCGACTGAGACGCGTATGCACCTGCCATCCGCCCGGTCGGGCGGGTGGTGTTGGACAAAACGATGTCCGCTCCGCCGACAGCAAAAAACCGCTCACCCCTTGGGGTGAGCGGTCAAATGTGCTGAACATGATCGGAGCGGGATTACCAGGTCTGGCGGCCGTACCAGTCGTCGATGTCCTTCTTGGTCTGATCCTTGGCGTAGCCGTAACGCTCCTGGATCTTGCCTTCGAGCTGGTCGCGCTTGCCATCGATGACGTCAAGATCGTCGTCGGTGAGCTTGCCCCACTGTTCCTTGATCTTGCCCTTGACCTGCTTCCAGTTACCTTCGACGCGATTCCAGTCCATTTTTCTCTCCCTTTTAGGATCGTGATGGGAGGGAAATGCGCGAAAAGCGATTTTGATCCATCGTGTCGAGGCGATCTGCCATCTGGCTGTAATCATCGCCGTCTATATCCCGCTATGGCAGACGCGCCGCT
Source organism: Shinella oryzae (assembly GCF_023038235.1). Taxonomy (NCBI): domain Bacteria; kingdom Pseudomonadati; phylum Pseudomonadota; class Alphaproteobacteria; order Hyphomicrobiales; family Rhizobiaceae; genus Shinella; species Shinella oryzae. The sequence goes on from NZ_CP081987.1 coordinate 3,226,168, forward strand.
TTTCGGGTGGCGTGCCTGCTCAACGGTCGCGCCGACGGGATAGCCCATGGTCAATATTGCGGTCGCCGGCATCGGTTATGTCGGTCTTTCCAACGCCGTGCTGCTGGCGCAGCACAATGGCGTGGTCGCCTATGACATTACCGGCGAGCGGGTCGACAGCGTGAATGCCGGTATCTCGCCGGTGGCGGACGCCGAAATCGAGAATTACCTGCGGACGAAACCGCTCCACCTGCGCGCCACCACGGACAAGACGAATGCGTTTGCCGAGGCGGATTTCGTCGTCGTCGCAACGCCCACCAATTACGACCCCGACTATAACTATTTCGATACGACGAGTGTCGAGGCCGTCATCGAGGATATCCGACAGGTGAACACGCAGGCCACCATCGTCATCAAGTCGACCATTCCCGTCGGCTATACACAGTGGCTGCGCGCGGCCCGCGGCGACGAGAAAATCCTGTTTTCACCGGAATTCCTGCGCGAGGGCAGGGCGCTCTACGACAACCTGCATCCCTCGCGCATCGTCGTGGGCGCCGATACGCCGGAGGCGCACCGGTTTGCCGGGCTGCTGCGGCAGGGCGCCGTGCGGGAGGATGTCCCGGTGCTGTTTACCGGCCCGGGCGAGGCCGAGGCGATCAAGCTTTTCGCCAACACCTACCTCGCCATGCGCGTGGCCTATTTCAACGAGCTCGATTCCTACGCCATGACGCATGGCATCGATACGCGCGCGATCATCGAGGGCGTCGGGCTCGATCCGCGCATCGGCCAGCACTACAACAATCCCTCCTTCGGCTATGGCGGTTACTGCCTGCCCAAGGATACGCGCCAGCTGCTTTCCAACTTCAGCAATGTGCCGCAGAACCTGATCCGCGCCATCGTGGATGCCAATGCGACGCGCAAGGATTTCCTCGCCGACGACATCGCCGCCCGCGACCCCGGTGTGGTCGGCGTCTACCGGCTGGCGATGAAGACGGGATCGGACAATTTCCGCGAATCCTCGGTCCAGGGCATCATGCAGCGCCTCGCGGCGCGCGGCATTCCCGTGATCGTCTATGAACCGGATTTTCCAGGCGAAACGGTCTTTCGCCACGAGATCGTGCGTGACCTGGAGGCCTTCAAGCAGCGCGCCGATATCATCATCGCCAACCGCCACGCCGACGATCTCGGCGATGTCGCGGGCAAGGTCTACACCCGCGACGTCTTCGGCCGCGATTGACCGGCCGTAACGCACGGGCCGCGAGGACCCGTGCGTCCTGTCGTCATTCCATTAGCCGGCGAAGTCTTCCGGCAGCAGGCCTTCGGGCATGTTCTGGTAGGAGACCGGGCGCAGGAAGCGGCGGATCGACATCGTGCCGACGCTGGTCGCGCCGAAATTGGTCGATGCCGGATATGGCCCGCCATGCACCATGGAATCCACCACCTCGACGCCGGTCGGGAAGCCGTTGACCAGCACGCGGCCGGCCTTGCGCTCGAGGATCGGGCGCAGGCGCCTGGCATCGTCGAGATCGCCGGCATCCATCTGGATGGTCGCCGTCAGCTGGCCTTCGAACTTGCGCGCCAGCGTCTCCATCTCGTCGACCGAGCCGACGCGCACGACGAGACCGAGCGGGCCGAACACCTCTTCGGAAAGCGCATGGTCGGCCAGGAAATGCTCGCCGGAGATTTCGAACAGGTTCGGCAGCGCCTCACGGCCGGTGGATTCGGTGGTCAGCAGCGGCTTCACCGTGTTGCGGCTTTCGAAACGCGCCTGGCCGTCGTGATAGGCTTTGGCGATGCCGTCCGTCAGCATGGTCTGCGCGCCGACCTTCGAGAGGGCCTCCACGGCGGCCGCCGTGAAGCGGTCGGCATCGGCGCCGTCGGCGACGACGGCGATGCCCGGATTGGTGCAGAATTGGCCCGCACCCATGGTGAGCGAGCCCGCCCAGCCCTGGCCGAGCCCTTCCGCCCGCGCCTTGAGCGCCTCGGGCAGCAGGAACATCGGGTTGACGGAGCCGAGCTCACCGAAGAACGGGATCGGCTCGGGGCGGGCGGCGCACAGGTTGAACAGCGCACGGCCGCCGGCAAGCGAGCCGGTAAAGCCGACGGCCTTGATGAGCGGGTGCTGTACCACGGCCTCGCCGACCTGGCGGTTGCCGCCCTGGATCAGCGAGAAGACGCCCGGATGAACGCCGGTCTTCTCGATGGCGGCCAGCACGGCTTCCGCGACGATCTCGCCGGTGCCGGGATGGGCCGAATGCCCCTTGACCACGACGGGGCAACCGGCGGCCAGCGCGGCCGCGGTGTCGCCGCCGGCGGTGGAGAAGGCGAGCGGGAAGTTCGAGGCGCCGAACACCGCCACCGGGCCGATCGGCCGCTGGATCAGGCGAATCTCGGGGCGCGGCGCCGGCTGGCGATCGGGCAGGGCGGCGTCGAAGCGGCGGTCGAGATAATCGCCCTTCTCGATATGATCGGCAAAGAGCCGCAGCTGGCCGGTCGTGCGGCCACGTTCACCCTGCAGGCGCGCCACCGGCAGGCCGGTTTCCTGCGTGCCGATCTCGGTGATGGCATCCGCGCGGGCCTCGATCTCGTCGGCGATGGCGCGCAGGAAGGCGGCGCGCGTGGCACGCGAGGAATAGCCGTAGCTGAGGAAGGCCTCTTCGGCGGCCTCGGCGGCGCGGTTCACCAGCTCGACCGTGCCCACGGCGAAATCGTAGGAGGGGCCATGCGCCGGTGTGGAGGCGAAGGTGCCGTTGCCGTCGAGCCATTGTCCGGCCACGAGGTGTTTGCCGTTGGGAGTGAAAGCCATTTTGGGTACCTTTCTCACGGGAAGGGGATAGCCGTCGCAAAACCGCGCGGGGCGAATTGAACTTGTCGGGGGGTTCTATACGCTGTGGGTACAAATGTTCAATCGCTTACCCGTCGTAATAGCCAGCCTTGAAGAGATGATGATGACACAAGACACCCACCTGACGATCGCCGCCCTGCATGCCCGCGTGGAAGCCATCTTCCGCCGCGCGGGCCTCAACGAGCGGCAGGCGGGCGCACTTTCCCGTGTCATCGTGGCCGGCGAACGTGATGCCTGCAAGTCGCACGGCATCTACCGCATCGAAGGCGCGCTGCGCACCGTCAAGGCCGGCAAGGTCAAGCCGGATGCCGTGCCGGTCCTCGATGCCAACGAGGGGTCGGCCATCGTGAAGGTCAATGCCGATGGCGGCTTCGCCAACACCGCCTTCGAACTGGGCCTGCCGGTGCTTGCCGAGCGCACCCGCGCGCTCGGCATCGCCGCACTTGTCATCAACGACTGCACGCATTTCTCCGCACTCTGGCCCGAGGTCGAGGCCGTGACCAAGGAGGGGCTTGCCGCGCTCGTCATGTGCCCGAGCTATGCCACGGTCGCACCGACGGGTGGCACCAGGCCGCTGCTCGGCACCAATCCCTTCGCCTTCGGCTGGCCGCGCAAGGAAGCGCCGCCCTATGTCTTCGACTTCGCGACATCGGTGGCCGCCCGCGGCGAGATCGAGCTGCACCGGCGCGCCGGCAAAAAGCTGCCCGAAGGCTGGGCGATCGATGCCGACGGCAATCCGACGACCGATCCCGAAGCCGCGCTCGCGGGCGCCATGCTGCCCTTCGGCGGCCACAAGGGTTCGGCCATCGGCACGATGATCGAGCTTCTCGGCGCCATCATGATCGGGGACCTCACCAGCCCGGAAGTGCTCGATTATCTCGGCACGACGACGCTCGCGCCCTTTCACGGCGAGCTCATCATCGCCATGTCGCCGGAAGCCTTCGCCAAGGGCCGGCCCGGCGATCCCTTCGCCCGCGCCGAACAGCTCTTCGAAGCAATTGTCGGTGGTGGCGCCCGCCTGCCGTCGCAACGCCGTTTCGCCGCCCGGAAGGCCTCCGAAACGGATGGCATCAAGCTCACCGCCGCCGAAATCGACCAGCTCGACCGTCTGCTGGACAAGGGACTGGACGCCGTCGCGTGATGAAACCGCGATTTCGTTACCCGGCGAAGGATAACGGAACGCCAAGGTGGGATTGCCGACAAAGAAAAGCCCTCCACGCGGAGGGCTTTTCGGTCATGCGGTCCGCGTCTCAGACCTTGTAGCTCTGCACGGCGCCCGGCAGCTGGCTCCAGGCGGCATACCAGGTGTCGAACAATTTCAGCTGGCTTTCGACATAGCCGCGCTGGCTTTCCGAGAGCGCGTCGGTCTCGTTGAAGTGCAGCGTGTACTCGGCGTCGCCCTTCAGCACCATCATGTGCTTGAAATAGAGCACGAGGTCGGGGCCTTCGTCGAAGGAGGAGAGGACGGCAAGCGCCGATTCCAGCTCCAGCGCACGCTGGCGCGCGTCCGGGTCGCCCTTGGCCGCGCCCTGGGCGAGGCTGCACAGGTGCAGCACTTCCTTGGGCAGCACGCAGCCGATGCCGGTGATCGCGCCGACGGCGCCGCAATTGACGAAGCCGTGGAACACGCAGGTATCGACGCCGATCATCAGCGACACGTCGTCATCACGGCTGGTGATCGTCTCGGCCGCATAGCGCATGTCGGCCGCGCCTCCGAATTCCTTGAAGCCCACGAGGTTCTTGTGTTCCTCGCGCAGGGCGAAAAACAGGTCGGCGCGGGTGGCAAAGCCGTAATACGGGCTGTTGTAGATGACAGCGGGCAGATCCGGCGCGGCACTCAGGATGGCCTTGAAGTGGTTCTTCTGCGCGGCGATGACGGAACCGCGCGACAGCACGCGGGGGATGACCATCAGGCCCTGTGCGCCGACCTTCTGCGCATGGGCGGCATGCGCCACGGCCGAGGCGGTGTTGACGGCGCCCGTGCCGACGATGACGGGGATGCCGGCCTTCACCAGGCGCTCCACGCCTTCCATGCGCTGGGCGTCGGTGAGCAGCGGCCAGTCACCCATCGAGCCGCAATAGACCACGGCCGACATACCCTTGCCGATCAGCTCCTTGCCCTTGCACACCAGCGCGTCGAAGTCCGGCGTGCGGTCGTCCTTGCAGGGCGTCATCAGGGCGGGGATCACGCCGGAAAAAATCTGCGCCTTCATGTCGTTCTCCTCTGGGGCTTTGGGAATGTCGGCCGCGTCCACGCCACCGATCATCGTTCTGCGGCGTGATATATCAGTTTGTATTCTATTTGTCGACAGAAAAGATTCGAGCGCGCCTAAAGCGCGATGTCGAGCCTGTCGTTGCGGCTGAACAGCGCCTGCACCTGCGCGACGATCGCCTCGGCGTGGCTCTTGCCCAGCCCGTCGGCCGCGTCCAGGTCACGCGCCTCGATGGCGGCGATGATGGCGGCGTGCTCATCGACGAAGCGTTGCGGGAACTGCTCCTCGTAGGAGCGGTAATAGAGGTGCAGCATGCGCCGGGACTCATCGAGCAGGCGGCTGAACAGGCCAGTGAAATAGGGGTTGCGGCCCGCCTCCGCGATGGCGGCGTGGAAGGCCGCATTGGTCGCGATCATCGCGGACGTGTCGCGCGCGGTGACAGTGGCGGCATAATCGGCATGCAGGCGGTGAAGGGCCGGAAGATCCTCCGCGCGGTGGTTCTGCGCGGCAAGCCGCGTCGTCACGCGGTACATCAGCACCAGCGCGTCGAAGAGCGGGCTGAGATTCAGGAAGTCGATGGCCGATACCATGGTCGAGCGGTTCGGCAGCGTCTCGATCAGCCCCTCACCGGAAAGCCGCACCAGCGCCTCGCGGATCGGCGTGCGCGACATGCCGAAGCGCTCGGCAAGCTGCACCTCGTCGATCGGGCTGCCCGGTGCGAGCTTCAGGTCGAGAATTTCATCGCGCAGGAGATCATAGACCATCCTGGCGCCGGAGCCGCGCTTGCGTTCAGAAAGGGTGTCGCTCATCGGGGAATATCCTGTTGTCGACAAGACAAATACAGCGCCTGGACGACGCCATCAATCGCCAGCATCGCGCCCTCTTTGCCCCCGGCGACCATGAGAGCGCCGACCGCGACAGACGCGGCACGGCACTCGCACTGTCGTCATTGCGGTTCGGCATAGGCATATGGATAGTGCGGCGCAGCCGCATTCGGTTCGCCAGTTCGTAGCGGCGGTGCAATGCGATGTCGCCCGACAGGCTGCCGCTGGAGGATGTCGCGTGCATAAACATGTCCGGTAAGAGAGCCACTTGGCATGACCATCGAAACCATCTACGAAAAGTCGTCTGATGATTTTATGAGTTGATGATGCAGACGATCAGCAAAACGTCCCTCGCGGAAACCGCCGTGCAGGCGATCCGCGCCGAAATCCTTTCCCGTCGCTGGGCGGTCGGCGAAAAGCTTCCCAACGAGGCGACGTTGTGCGCCATGCTGTCCGTCAGCCGCGGCACGGTGCGCGAGGCGGTGCGTGTTCTGGTCTCGCAGGGCTATCTCGAAACGCGGCAGGGCTCGGGCACCTATGTCCTGTCCGTCGCCGATGCCGCCGGCCCGCTGGTCATGGCGCGGCGCGCCGGCCTGCGCGACCAGTTCGAGACGCGGCTTGCGCTCGATACGGAGGCGGCTCGCCTGGCCGCGATCAGGCACGATGCCGCCGATATCGCAAACCTGCGGGTGCTGCTGGCCGCCCGCGGCCCGTCTGGTGGCGCCGATTTCATCGCGCGCGACCTCGCCTTCCATCGCGCCGTCGTCGCGGCCTCGCGCAATGGCGTGCTGATCGGCATGTACGATTTCTTCGCCACGCTGATTGCCGAAACCATCGCGGCGACGCTCGGCGCGGACCTGCCGGAGCCTTATGCGGCAGCCCATATGGCGATCATCGATGCCATTGCGACCGGCAGCCCTGATGCGGCGGACGCTGCCGTGCGCGCGCTGACCGCGCCCGTGCTTTCCGCCCTCGACCGGCTGCTGCTGTCATGACCGCGCGCCCCGATCCCGGTTCCATCGAACTGATAGAAGCCGAGGAAGGAAGCGTGCCGCCGCCGGTCGCGCACCGGCCGAAAAGCGGGCTGGCGCGCTTCCTGCTCGGCCTGAGCCTCATGCTCATCGCCTTCAACCTGCGGCCGCTGTTTTCCAGCGCTTCGGCGCTCCTGCCGGAAATCCGCGAGGTGCTCGGCCTGTCGGCCACCGGGGCCAGCCTGCTGACGACGCTGCCCGTCGTCTGCCTCGGCCTCTTCTCGCCGCTCGCGCCGCGTCTTGCGCAGCGCATCGGCACGGAGCGCACGCTGCTGGGCGTGGTCGTGCTGCTGGCGCTCGGCACGGCCATGCGCGGCCTCTCCTCCATTCCGCTGCTCTTTATCGGCACCGCACTTGCCGGCGCCTGCATCGCGGTCGGCAATGTGCTGCTGCCCGGCCTGGTCAAGCGCGATTTTCCCGACAAGGCCGCGCTGATGACGGGCCTCTACACCATGACCATGTGCGCCGGTGCGGCCGGCGCCGCCGGGCTGACGCTGCCCATCGAACATGCGCTCGGCGGCTCGCTTCCCGCCGCTCTGGCGGTCTGGGCGCTGCCGGCCCTCGTCGTCAGCCTGCTCTGGCTGCCGCAGGTGGTGATGAGCGGCGGCCAGGTCCGCCGCGCGGCCGTGCGTGTCGAAGGCCTGTGGCGCGACCGTCTCGCCTGGCACGTCACGCTGTTCATGGGCCTGCAATCCGCACTCGCCTATTGCGTCTTCGGCTGGCTGGTGCCGATTCTGCGCGAACGCGGCCTCGATGGCGTGACGGCCGGTGCCGTCGTCTCGGTCTCCGTCATGGTGCAGGCCGTCGCCTGCCTCGTGGCGCCGCATCTGGCGGTGCGCGGCCGCGACCAGCGGCTGATCAATGTCGCGCTGTGTGCCGTCGCCGTCGTCGCGCTGATCGGCCTGCTTTTCGCGCCGCTGTGGTCCGTCTGGTTCTGGGCGGCGCTGCAGGGCATCGGGCAGGGCGGGCTGATCGCGGTGGCGCTCACCGTCATCGTGCTGCGCTCGCCCGAACCCATCGTCGCCGCGCATCTGTCCGGCATGGCGCAATGCGTCGGCTATCTGCTCGCGGCCATCGGCCCGCTCCTCGTCGGCCTCATTCGCGGCTGGACGGGCAGCTTTGCCTGGAGCGCTGTGCTCTTCGTGCTGCTGGGCCTGGGCGCGGCCGTCAATGGCTGGTTTGCCGGGCGCGCCCTTTACGTCAAGGCGCGGGTGGTGGAGGCATAGGGCCGCACGACCCCGTTTTCCGTCACGATCACGTCCATCGCAATATCGTGCGACTGCGGATGGATCGTCGCGCATTGCGCGCCGCTGTAGCCGACGCCGATGACGCGCGGTCTGCGCGGCAGGGCGGCGAGCGTCCTGTCGAAGAAGCCGCCGCCATAGCCCAGCCGGTAGCAGGCCGGGTCATAACCGACGACGGGCGCGAGCACGATATCGGGAATGACGGGTCCACGCGCGGCGGGGATCGGGATGTTCCACACGCCCCGCTCGAGCGGATCGCCCTGCTGCCAGGCACGAAATTCCAGCGGCCGACCCTTGGCGATCACCACGGGCAGCGCGGTTCGCGCGCCCGAACCGGCAAGGCTTTGCAGGAGCGGGCGCAGGTCCGGTTCGCCGCGAAACGGCCAGTAACCGCTGATCACCAGCCCTGCGGCCGCACCGATCTCCGCCAGCACCTGTTCGGCGATCGAGGCAGCGAACGCGGCCCGTGTCTCGGCCGGCACGGCAAGGCGCGCGGCGATCAGCCGGTCCCGCTCGGCCTTGCGCCAGCGGTTGACCTGCGGCCAGTCGCGCGGCGCGGCCGGGTCGGGCAGGCCGGCATAGTCGGGGTCGACCTCGTGCAGGAAACAGGCCGGCGAGGCGAGGGAAGTGGGCTTGTCGTCGTCATCCATGATGTTGGCCCTTGCAAGAGTGCCGTCAGGCGAGGATCGCGTGCTTTCGCCGGCTGGGCGAACGAGTTCAGTCCGGTGGTTGCGCGTCGAGAAATGCTGCAAGCACGCCGGCGTGATTGAAGTCCCGGTTGCGGGAGCCGTATAGCAGCGTCACGGGTCCGGCTGCTGCGCGGGCGCGCAGGTCATCGAAGGCCGGATTGCCCGCAAGTTCAGCCAGATAGCGCGCCTTGAAGCCTTCCCACCGTTCCGGCCGATGGTCAAACCATTGGCGCAGCTCCGTCGTCGGCGCCACATCCTTCATCCATAGCGCAAAGGCGGCCTTCTCTTTTGATATGCCACGCGGCCAGAGTCGGTCGACAAGGATGCGTTCCCCGTCGTCCGCGGCCGGCGGGTCGTAAACGCGCTTGATTGCGATCGGCATTGCCTCCTCCTTCGACTTGACTTTGCGCCCCTGCTCACCCCATCATATGGGCATGATGACGACGCCTTCCATTGCCCGGTTCCTGAAACGATTGTTTCCTCTCGCAGGACACTAGCCCCTCGGCTCGGTCGCGTCGCGCCCCGGCCGCGGGGCATTGCGGTTCTGTGAATGTCCAGACACCGCACCGGTAAAGCGCGACATCATTCCCCTGTTTTTCAGATTTCCGTGTGCCCGATGGGCCGCGAAGCACCGTGTCGTGAGGTTTCCATGACCGCAAAGACCAAGGGCACCCGCCTGCCCGCCATCACCATCGCGCGTTCCGAACACGCGCGCCTATCCAATCTCGCCGACATGCTGGCCGAGCGCGATCCGCATTCGGCCGAGCAGCTGGCGACCGAGCTCGACCGCGCCAAGGTCATCGACGATGCGCGCATGGCGCCCGGCATCGTGCGCATGGGCTCCGTCGTCGAATTCCAGATCGACGACGAGCCGCCGCAGACGGCCGAGCTCGTCTTCCCCAAGGATGCCGATATCGCCCGCAAGCGCATCTCGGTGCTGACATCGGTCGGTGCCGCGCTCATCGGCATGTCGGCCGGCCACGCCATCGAATGGGCCGCGCGCGACGGCAAGCCGCGCCGCCTCTCGGTCATCGCCGTGCATGACGGCGTGCCGGATGCGCACGCGTCTTAGCATCGCGAAGAAGGCCATGAAATTCCTGTCTTTTCCCGCATCCGGGCGCATCGGAGGCTGCCTCGTCGCAGGATCGTGACCCCCTGTGCCGTGCGCGGCCAGGGGGCTCTCCACCATGGATATCTGGAACCCGCCTTCCGGGCGGATGGAGAACACGATGAAACGCGAACCGGGAATGCTTGTGGCGCGCGACGCCTATGTGCTGGAAAAGATGGCGCGCGGCCGCCCGCCGCTGACACGGGAATGGCAGGCGCTGCTCGACCGCAAGCTTGCCAGCGCCCGCCTGCCGGAATGTGGCACCGTGCCCTCCGGGCTTGCGATGATCGATGCGCGCGTGACCTTCCGTTGCGCAAGCGGGCTTGCCGATACCCGCACGCTCTGCCTTCCCGCCACTTATGTGCCCGGCGGCGCCTTCCTGCCCATCACCACCTTCTACGGCCTTGCGCTGCTGGGGCTTCGCGAAGGTGAAAGCATCGCCTTCGCCCGGCCGGAGGGCCGGCGCGACTGGCTCGTGCTGGACCGCGTGCATTTCCAGCCGTCGATGGATGACGCCGCACCGGAGCAAAGGCCGGCCTTCCGCCTCATCGCTGGCGGGCTGGAAGAACGCAGTTTCCTGTCGGCCAACGAAAACGGCCCGGGAGAAGGTCCCGGGCCGTCGGCTGCCTGAAGGCGAAGCGATCAGATCACGCCCTGCGCGCGCATGGCTTCCGCCACGCGGATGAAGCCCGCGATATTGGCGCCGAGCACGTAGTTGCCCTTGGCGCCATATTCGTCCGCCGTCTCGGCGCAGCGGTCGTGAATGCCCTGCATGATCTGGCCGAGGCGCTCGCGGGCCTGTTCGAAGCTCCAGCTGTCGCGGCTGGCATTCTGCTGCATTTCGAGCGCCGACGTGGCGACGCCGCCGGCATTGGCCGCCTTGCCCGGGCCGAACAGCACGCCCGATTCCTGGAAGGCGCGCACGGCTTCGGGCGTGGACGGCATGTTGGCGCCTTCCGCAACCGCGATGACGCCGTTGGCGATCAGCGTCTTGGCGTCCTTGCCGGTCAGTTCGTTCTGTGTGGCGCAGGGCAGCGCCACGTCGCAGGCGACGTCCCAGATCGAGCCCTTGCCGGTCGGAATGAAATGCGCCGACTTCTTCACCCGCACATAGTCCGACATGCGCTCGCGGCGCACTTCCTTGATGTCCTTGACGAGGTCGAGGTCAATGCCCTCGGCGTCATGCACATAGCCGCTGCTGTCGGAGCAGGCGACGACGGTCGCGCCATACTTGATCGCCTGTTCCATGGCGTAGACGGCGACATTGCCGGAGCCGGAGACCGTGACCTTCTTGCCCTCGAAATCCGTGCCGCGGCTTTCGAGCATGGCGCGGGTGAAGTAGACCGCGCCGTAGCCGGTCGCCTCCTTGCGCACCAGCGAGCCGCCGTAGCTCAGGCCCTTGCCGGTGAACACGCCGGCCTCGAAGCGGTTGGTGAGGCGCTTGTACTGGCCGAACATCCAGCCGATCTCGCGGCCGCTCACGCCGATGTCGCCGGCCGGCACGTCCGTGTGCTCGCCGAGATGGCGGTGCAGTTCGGTCATGAAGGACTGGCAGAAGCGCATGATCTCGCCTTCAGAGCGGCCCTTGGGATCGAAGTCCGAGCCGCCCTTGCCGCCGCCGATCGGCAGGCCCGTCAGCGCGTTCTTGAAGATCTGCTCGAAGCCGAGGAACTTGATGATGCCGAGATTGACGGAGGGGTGGAAGCGCAGGCCGCCCTTGTAGGGACCGAGCGCCGAGTTGAACTGCACGCGGAAGCCGCGGTTGATGTGCACCTGTCCCTTGTCGTCCACCCACGGCACGCGAAAGATGATCTGGCGCTCCGGCTCGCAGATGCGCTCGATCAGCGCATCCTTCAGGTAGTCCGGATGCTTCGTCACGACGAGCCCCAGGCTCTCCAGCACTTCGCGCGCCGCCTGGTGGAATTCCGGTTCGGCCGGGTTGCGCTGTAGAACCTGGGCGAGGATCGGTTCAAGCTTTTCATCGACGGTCGGCATCGCGACGCTCCTTCGTTTCATATTCACAGTTCTTGGCGGGGCCGGTCCGTCAGGACAGGCCCCGGTGACATCGCTCGGGCATGGTCAGATACCCTGTCCGTGGCCGGCCATCAGGCCGGTGCGTGTGGTGTGGGAAAGGCTTCTCGCCAGGGTGGCGAGAAGATCGGTCTGGGAAACGATGCCGATGACACGCTCTGCATCGTCGATGACGACCACCGCATGGATCGTGCCGTCCGTCAGGCGCGGCAAAAGGCTAACCGCTAGGTCGGAGGAACGCGCGGTCGCAGCCTTGGTCACGGGAAGCGCCGCCCCGGGCGCAGCCGTCGCCAGTTCGCGAAGGCCGACGGTGCCGGCAAGCCGGTTTTCGCCGTCGAGCACAGGCAGGGTGCGGATATCGTGGTCGAGAAGCTTGCGCCGCGCCTCATCCGGCGTGGCGTCGGCGTGCACCGTCACCACGTCGCGCGACATGATGTCGTCCACGGTCAACGCGCCGTGGCGCCGCGCCAGCGCCTGCCGTTCCACCTCGCGCAGCAGCGCGTCGATATCCGCGCGGCTGACATCGAGCGTTTCGTCGAGGCGGGCGATTGCCGCGTCGATATCGCCGGCGGTGAAGCCGGCCCGCAATGCCGCGGGCGGGTCTGCCGTTCCATGCGTGTTGATCGGCGTCGCGGCCGGCCGGTGCGGATATTGCCGCCCCGCCAGCCGGTGAAACGCCATGCCGATGAGGACGAGGATCAGCGAATTGAGCGCGATCGGAACGAGCGGAAACCAGAAGCCGGCGCGGGTGACCGCAGCCCCGCCGATGACGGCCGTCAGCGCGGCGGCGCCACCCGGCGGGTGCAGCGAGCGCGTCAGCGACATCACGAGAATGGCGAGGGCCACCGCAAGCCCGATGGCGAGCGCGGGATCGGAAACGAGCGAGGCGATGGCAACGCCTGCGAAGGCGGAGATCGTGTTGCCGCCGATAATCGGCCAGGGCTGGGCCAGCGGGCTGGCGGGAACGGCAAAAAGCAGCACGGCGGATGCGCCGATGGGCGCGACGATCAGAGGCAGATGAGGGCCGTTACCCATCACCATACCGCAGACGAGACCCGTCACGCAGATGCCCAGAAGCGCGCCGAGGCAGCCGATCAGCCTTTCCTTCAGCGTGGCGCCGGCCAGGATCGGAGAGAAAAGCCGGATTTTAAACAGAATGCCCGACTTATGGGCATCGTCATGGGGTTTTTCCACGATGATCCTGATCTTTAAAAGGCATATGATTATTTTATAGGCTTATGTGCCTAACGACGCGGCGATGCAAGCGGGCAATCGCAAGATTTTGCATGGCTGGAAACGGGTGCGCCAAAGTGTCCGCAAGCCCTACCGGCAGCGCGTGCCGCAAAAGCAAAAGGCCCCCGCGAAGCAGGGGCCTTTTTGATGTTTCCATTGCCGCCAAGGCAACTGAAACAGGGGATTGGTGCCCAGAAGAGGACTCGAACCTCCACACCCTTTCGAGTACCAGCACCTGAAGCTGGCGCGTCTACCAATTCCGCCATCTGGGCGACGGAGAGCGATGTAGAAGGACCGCCCTCCGGTGTCAACAGGCTTTTTGAAGTTTTCGCAACAGCTTGGCGAAAAGCCTGTTTTCCATGTGCCGCCGTGCCTGCCTCTAGCGGGCCGCGGCCCAGTCGCGGATGCGCGCCAGCCCCGCCTGCAGCAGCCGGGCGGCGGCCGCGTCGTCGCGGGCCTCCACATAGCAGCGCATTTCCGGCGCATTGCCGGACGGGCGCAGGTGAATGATGCTTGCGTCCGCAAGCGTCACCCGCAGCCCGTCGATATCGCTGATACCGGCGGGCACCCCGATCGGGGCGAGGAAGGCGGCAAGCGCCTCGCCACCGCTGCGCAGCGTCGTCATCAGCGCCGCGCTGGTTTCCACGGGAAAGTTTTCCAGCCGGTCGCTGGCCGCCGCGGGAAGCGAAAAGCCGGCCGCAACGGCCGAGAGCGGCTGGCGGCGGCTCTGTGCCAGCGCCAGCACGGCAAGCACCGGCATCAGGCTGTCGCGGGTGGGCAGCGGCGTCAGTATGCGGCCGTTCACGGTGAAGGGCGTCGCCGTCAGCGTGCCGCCATTGGCCTCGAAACCGACGACGGCGTCGGCGCCCGCCGCCACCGCCTCGTTCATCGCGGCAATGACGAAGGGAGAACCGACGCGGGTGCGCAGCACGCGCCCGCCGATTGCGGCCTCGATGCCGGAATTGGAGGTGACCGGCGTGGCCACGACCGTAGCGCCGAGAAAGCGGCTGGCGATCAGGCCGACGAGATCGCCGCGCAGCGGCGTCCCCGTCTCGTCGGTGATAAGCGGCCGGTCGCCGTCGCCGTCGGCGGAGACGATGGCGTCGAGGCCGTGCTGCGCCGCCCAGCCCTGCAAAAGGGCGATGGTCTCCCCCGACACCGCTTCGGTATCCACGGGAATGAAGGTCTCGGAGCGGCCGAGCGCCACGACATCGGCGCCATGATGCGCCAGCACCGAAACGAAGAGGTCGCGCGCCACGGTCGAATGCTGGTAGACGCCGATCCTGAGGCCCGCAAGGCTGCCTTCGGGCAGGAGCGCGCGGTTGCGCGCGCCGTAGAGCGCCATGGCGGCGTCATGCGCGTCCGGCGCCGCCTCCTGGGCGGCATCGACGATTGCGCCTTCCTTCCGCAGCGCCTCGGCGGCGGCGTTGATCGCGGCTTCGTCCGCCTTGTCGATCTCGCCGTCCGGCCGGTAGAACTTGATGCCGTTGCGGTCGGCGGGAATGTGCGAGCCCGTCACCATGAGGCTCGCCGCGCGGCGCTCCAAGCCGAGGAGGGCGAGTGCGGGCGTCGGCAGCGTGCCGCAGTCGCAGGGTGCAAGCCCCGTCTTGCGCAGCGCTGCGATGGCGATGGCCGAGACCGCGGGGCTGGAGGCCCGGAAATCCCGCCCGACGAGGACTGCGTCGCCCGGTTTGGCGATCCCGGATCCCAGGAGGTGGCGGGCAAAGGCGGTGGCATAAAGCGCCGTCGCGGGACCTTCCAGATCGACGGAAAGGCCCCGCAGGCCGCTGGTGCCGAATTTCAGGCTCATTGCTTACCCCTCCACTTGCGGATCGCGATCGTCGCGATACATCTCGTCATGCCCGCGCGATCACGAATAAAACAAAATGCGTGGCCGTAATGCTAGGCAGGGACGTGACAGGGAAATATCCCGCAAGGATAGTGAGGATCAACATGTCGAAGATTCGAAATATCATTTTCGGTTGCGCGATGGGTCTCGCCTCGGCAATCGCTCCGCTTGGAACGGCCCAGGCCGCTCCGCTTGCTGTGCCCGCGCTCAAGCTCCAGACCGCAAACGACGTCACCGAAGCGCAGTTCTGCGTCGGCTATGGTTGCGAGCGGCGCTGGCATCGCCGTCACCATTATCGCCCGTATTACGGCTATGAGCGCCGCTACTATCGCCCGCGCTACGAGCGCCCGCGTTATTACGGCGGCGGACGCAATGCGCATGTGCGCTGGTGCCTCAACCGCTATCGCACCTATGACCCCTACACCAACCGCTACCATGCCGGTAACGGCATCTACCGGGTCTGCTATTCGCCCTACCGTTAAGGCGGCCAGGCGAACGAAGGACGGCGGGCTTCAGGCCCGCCGTTTTCGTTTCAGGCGTCCGGAGCGGACACCCGGTCGGTATGGCCGAGATCGCGCTCGGGCTCGATGATATCGCGCACCCGCTGCTTCAGTTCCTTCGGCCCGGGAAAGCCGCCGTCGCGCTTGCGCTCCCAGACCACGGTCTCGTTCACGCGGATCTCGAAATTGCCGCCGGTGCCGGGAATGAGTGCCACTTCGCCGAGCGAATCGGAAAAGGTCGACAGCAGCTCCTGCGCCATCCAGCCGGCGCGCAGCAGCCAGTTGCACTGGGTGCAGTAGAGAATGGAAACACGCGGCTTCGCGTCGGACATGGCTGCCTCCTTTGTAAGTCGGCAAGCTATAACAGGCATGCCGGCGTCAAGGCGATGGCGCTTGCGGCCCTCACGGAAATGTCAACCGAATTCATCATGTTTTGTCGACGGACATCTTGTCGCAGCCGAATTCATGGTCGAGAGGACGTGCACTGCAACATTTCCAACGGAGCCCCGCATGACCGACGTTTCACCTGCCCGCCCGCGTCTCATCATCCCCAAGCTTGGCGGCCTTTATGCCGCACTGCATGAAAGCGCCGAGACGATCCTGCGCGTCGCTGCCGGCCTGCTGCTCGTCACGCACGGCTACGGCAAGATCATGAACCCCTTCGGCGCCGTCGGCATGGTGGAAAGCCTGGGCTTCTATCCGGGCGTCTTCTGGTCGCCGCTGCTGGCCGCCACCGAATTCTTCGGCGGCATCCTGGTTGCCATCGGCCTCTTCACGCGCCCGGCGGCCTTCGCCTCCATGATCGTACTGGCCGTGACCGTCTACTTCCACTGGTTTGTGAAGGCCGAGGGCCTGATGGGCGCGGAGAAGTCCGTCCTCTGGACGCTGATCTTCCTCTTCTTCGCGGTTCGCGGGTCCAACAGCCACTCGGTGGATGCCAAGCTCGGCCGTCAGTTCTGATCGACATCCTCGGCCGGCTGCGCCCCGCGGTGCAGCTGCGCCTTGACCATGGCCAACAGCGTGTCGGCCTCGAAGGGCTTGGTGGCGACGGGCAGCGTCTCGAAGCCGGCGACGCCTCTCTGGTGCGCCTCGCTCACCGTCGTCAGCAGCAAGGGAACGCCGGCGTCGACAAGCCGCTGGATTGCCGGCGCGATGCCGGACATGTCGAGCGGAACGTCGATCAGGCACAGATCCACATCCGCAAGTGCTGATGTGTTCCACTGGCCGAGCTGCTCGGGCCGCACGAGGGTGGTGCGACAATCGATGGCCGAGCGGATGAGATATTCGGCGTCCAGGGCGATGAGAAACTCGTGCTCGGCGATCACGATATGGGGGAACGACTGGTCCATGGCGCGATACTCCTCGTCCATGCGAATCCGCCGGGAGGGGCGGTTTGGGAGGCGGAATGTGGGGCGGCGGCACCGATGTGTCATTTAAAAAAGACATAGTGCCGGTGCGATGGAACAAGTTCGCGCCTGCCCCGTTTCGAGGCCAGTCCGGTCGATAAAGGGGGCAATATGGCGAGCGGAACCACGGCCAGGCAGCAAACCCGGTGGCAGACGCCGTGCCAGCACTGTCCGCTCCGCGGGCTCGAGACCTTCCGCGATTTCACGCCCCGCGAACTGGATTTCGTCGCACAGTTCAAGACTGGCGAATTGTCGGTCGACCGCAGCTCGACCATCCTCGTCGAGGGCATGCACAGCGCCCACCTTTTCACCGTGCTGTCGGGCTGGGCCTTTCGCTACAAGCTCCTGCCGGACGGCCGCCGCCAGATCATGAACTATGTCATGCCGGGCGATCTCGTCGGCCTGCAGGGCAGCCTCATGGGCGAGATGGACCATTCGGTGGAGGCGCTGACGCCGGTTACGCTCTGCGTCTTCGAGCGCTCCAAGCTGGAACGCCTCTTCGAGCGTCATCCCTCGCTCGGCTACGACCTGACCTGGATCGCCGCGCTGGAGGAACGCATCCTCGACGAGCATCTGCTGTCGATCGGCCGGCGCACGGCGCTGGAGCGCACCGCCTACCTGCTCTCCTTCATCCAGCAGCGCGCCCATACCGCCGGGCTGAACGGCGGGCGGCTGGTCATTCCCATCACGCAGCAGCATGTCGCCGATACGCTGGGCCTGTCGCTCGTCCATACCAACAAGACGTTGCGCAAGCTCTCCGACCGCCAGCTGATGCGCTGGCATGACCGGGGCTGCGAGATCCTCGATGCCGACGGGCTTCAGGCGCTCGCCGGCTGGGAAGGGTTGCAGCGCGGACCGCGCCCCTTCATCTGAGGCGAAAGATCACGCCACGTCCCAGTAGAGCGGGAACATCGGGTCGAACACCGTCACCGGTCCCGCGCCCGTCTCGATCTTCGCCGGGAAGGCGACCGGCTCCGGGCGCCTGACGAGGCGGATCGTCTCCGCGTTTGCCGGCAGGCCGTACCAGGCCGGGCCGTTCAGCGAGGCGAAGGCCTCCAGCTTGTCCAGCGCGCCGTCCTCTTCGAAGACATGGGCGAGGCAGCTCATCGTGTTGATCGAGGTGTAGATGCCCGCGCAGCCGCAGGCGCATTCCTTCAGCGGATCGACATGCGGCGCCGAATCGGTGCCGAGGAAGAAACGCCTGTCGCCGGAGGTCGCGGCGGCGCGCAATGCGAGGCGATGCTCCTCGCGCTTGGCGACGGGCAGGCAGTAATAATGCGGCTTGATCCCGCCGACCAGAATGGCGTTGCGGTTGATGATCAGGTGATGCGTGGTGATCGAGCCCGCGAGGTTGGCCTTGGCAGCCTTGATGTAGTCGATGCCGTTCTTCGTGGTGACGTGCTCCATCGTCACGCGCAGGTCCGGCAGGCGGTTGCGCAGCGGGTCGAGCACCGTTTCGATGAAGACGGCCTCGCGATCGAAGATATCGACCTCGGGCGTCGTGACTTCGCCGTGCACGCAGAGCGTCAGCCCGATCTTCGCCATGCGCTCCAGCACCGGCATCGCCTTGTCCATGTCGCGCACGCCGCCATGCGAGTTGGTGGTGGCGCCGGCCGGATAAAGTTTGACCGCACGGATCAGGCCGCTCTTGAAGCCTTCTTCCACGTCGTCGGGGTCGGTGTGCTCGGTGAGGTAGAGCGTCATCAGCGGCTCGAACCGGTCGCCCGCGGGAAGGGCTGCCAGGATGCGGTCGCGATAGGCGGCCGCATCGGCGGTGGTGACGACGGGCGGCACGAGGTTCGGCATGATGATCGCGCGGGCGAAGTGGCGGCTGGTGTCGCCGATCACGCCCTCCAGCATGGCGCCGTCGCGCAGATGCAGGTGCCAGTCGTCCGGCCGGCGGATGGTGAGTTCAGTGGTCATCGGCGTCTCTCCCGTCTTTGGCGTTGCGATAGCACTCGAAGGGTCGGACGACAATTCCTCAGAACAGGTCGATATGCAGGTCGGCGGGGCGGGAGTGTTCGAGGATGCGCTTTCCGTTCGGCAGGTCGTTGCCGTAGAGTTTCCAGCCGATCTGGTCCTCGGGCAGGTCATAGCTCATCCAGCGGCGGCGCAGGCGTTCTTCCAGCACGGCATAGGGCGGGCCGACGAAGATCGTGAAGTCGAAGACGCCGTCGAGCCGGTCCCAGGGCGCATCCTTGAACAGCAGATAGTTGCCCTCGGCCAGAATGAAACGGGTTTCTTTCGGAATGGCGCGCGCGGCATTGATGGCAAGCTCGCGCGAGCGGTCGAAGACCGGCACGAGAACCTCGTCCTCGGCGCGCTTCAGTGCGTGCACGATATCGATGAAACCGCGGCCGTCGAAGGTCTCGGCAATGCCCTTGCGCGGCAGCAGGCCCCGTTCGGCCAGGATGCCGTTATCCAGGTGGAAGCCGTCCATCGGCAGGATTTCGGCGCTCTCGCCGCGCGCAAGGAGCCCCGCCCTCAGCGCCTCGGCGAGCGTCGACTTGCCGGCCGCCGGGGGACCCGCCAGCCCGACGAGAAAGCGGCGCGCGTCCCCCGCGCGCCGCTGGATGGCATCCACGATCGTGGCAGGCGATATCATGCCGCAATGGCCTCCGTCGGCACCTTGGCGCCCGTCATGAAGGCGACGGCGTCGGACATGGTGTAATCCTTCGGATTGATGACGGTCAATCGCCGGCCGAGGCGGTGGATGTGGATGCGGTCCGCGACCTCGAAGACATGCGGCATGTTGTGCGAGATGAGCACGATGGGAATGCCGCGGCGGCGCACGTCGAGGATGAGTTCCAGCACGCGCCGGCTTTCCTTGACGCCGAGTGCGGCCGTCGGTTCGTCGAGGATGATGACCTTCGAGCCGAAGGCGGCGGCCCGCGCCACAGCCACGCCCTGGCGCTGGCCGCCCGAAAGCGTCTCGACCGCCTGGTTGATGTTCTGGATGGTCATCAGGCCGAGTTCCGAGAGCTTGTCGCGGGCGAATTTCTCCATCGCGCCGCGGTCGAGCTTGCGGAACACGCTGCCCATGACGCCGGGTTTGCGGATCTCGCGGCCAAGGAACATGTTGTCGGCAATCGACAGCGCCGGCGAAAGCGCGAGGTTCTGGTACACGGTCTCGATCCCGGCCTTCTGGGCCTCGATCGGCGAACGGAAGTTGATCGGCTTGCCCTCCAGCCGGATCTCGCCCTCGTCGGGGGAGATGGCGCCAGAGATCGCCTTGATCATCGAGGACTTGCCCGCGCCGTTGTCGCCGATCACGGCGAGGATCTCGCCGGGATAGAGGTCGAAATCGGCATGGTCGAGGGCGGTGACGCGGCCGTAGCGCTTCACGAGACCGCGTGCGGTGAGAATGGGTTCGAGAGCCATCAGCCTGCTACCTTTCTGATCCACTGGTCGATTGCCACTGCCGAGATGATGAGGACGCCGATCAGGAGGTAGGTCCATTGCGGGTCCGTGCCGATCAGGCGAAGGCCGAGCGAGAACACGCCGACGATCAGCGCGCCGAAGATCATGCCGAGGATGGAGCCGCGCCCGCCGAAGAGCGAGAGCCCGCCGATCACCACGGCGGTGATCGATTCGATGTTGGCGAACTGGCCGGCGGTCGGCGAGACCGAGCCGATACGCCCGATGAGGGCCCAGCCGGCGAGCGCGCAGATGAGGCCGGAGAGTGTATAGACGGAGACGAGCATGCGCTTGACGTTGACGCCGGCCAGTTCCGCCGCATCCGGGTCGTCGCCCACGGCATAGACATGGCGGCCCCAGGCCGTCTGGTTCAGCACGTACCACAGCAGCGCCACGAGCAGCACCATGGCGATGACGCCGTAGGTGAAGACCGCGCCGCCAAGCCGGATATTGTTGCCGAAGAACTGCAGCAGCGGCGCCTGCGCGGCGAGGTCCTGCGAGCGGATCGTCTCATTGGCGGAATAGAGGAAGTTGGAGGCGAGGATGATCTGCCACATGCCGAGCGTCACGATGAAGGGCGGCAGCTTCATGCGTGCGACGAGCAGGCCGTTGATATAGCCGCACAGCGCACCGCAGGCGAGGCCGCAGAGCACCGCCACCGAGGGCGGCAGGCCGTAGCGGAAGGTGAACTGCCCCATCACGACGGAGGAGAGCACCATGATCGCGCCGACCGATAGGTCGATGCCCGCGGTCAGGATCACCAGCGTCTGCGCGGCGCCGACGATGCCGACGATCGCCACCTGCTGGAGGATGAGCGTCAGCGTGAAGGCGGAGAAGAACTTGCCGCCGAGAACGATGCCGAAGACGGCAACCGAAAGCACGAGCACGATCAGCGGCACGGCAGAGGGATTGCCGTGCAGGAAGTGCTGGAATTTCTGCACGGCCGTCTTGTCGTTCGTATCGAAGGACGCGACCTGCGTTGCGCTGCCGGACAGCACCTTCTCGAATTCCTGCGAAGGCTGCGACCCCTGAGCGGGTTGCGTCGCCGTCGTTGTCTCACTCATGATCCTTTTCCTCCCCTTCCGATGCCGACCGTCGCGGCAGTGCCGGCTTGATTGGGTGCGTGAACAATCGGTCGAGATGCTCGTGTGCACCGGCCGCCTTGTTCGGGCGGTCTCCTGCGCCAGCCGCATCATAAAGCGCGGCCGCTTGCAGGGGACGATGGTGCCCACGTCTTTTAGCGATTGTCAAAACAAGGGTGCGTTCACCCTGTCCGCCATGGCGGATGGCCGGCCCGGTCAGACCGGGCCGGCATGAGGCATCAGCCCCAGCACTTTTCCTTGCCGGCCTTGGTATCGATCGAATCGATGCCGGCGGCCGGCTTGTCGGTGACGAGCGTCACGCCCGTGTCGAAGAAGTCCTTGCCTTCGGTGGCCTTCGGCTTCTCGCCGGTATCGGCGAACTTCTTGATGGCCTCGACGCCAAGGGCCGCCATCATCAGCGGATATTGCTGCGAGGTGGCGCCGATCACGCCGTCGGCGACGTTCTGCACGCCCGGGCAACCGCCGTCGACGGAAACGATGAGCACGTCCTTCTCGCGGCCGACGGCCTTCAGCGCTTCATAGGCGCCGGCAGCGGCCGGTTCGTTGATGGTGTGCACGACATTGATGGTCGGATCCTTCTGGAGAAGGTTTTCCATGGCGGTGCGGCCGCCTTCCTCGTTGCCGTTCGTCACGTCGTTGCCGACGATGCGCGGATCGTCCTCGTCGCCGATCTTGTTGATGTCCTTCACGTCGATGCCGAAGCCCTTCATGAAGCCCTGGTTGCGCAGGACGTCGACCGACGGCTGCGACGGGGTGAGGTTCAGGAAGGCGATCTTGGCATCCTTGGCGCCGTCGCCGAGCGTGGCGGCGGCCCACTTGCCGATGAGTTCGCCGGCCAGCAGGTTGTCGGTGGCAAACGTCATGTCGGCGCTGTCGAGCGGCTCGAGCGGGGTGTCGAGCGCGATGACGAGCAGGCCGGCGTCGCGGGCCTTCTGCACGGAGGGAACGATGCCCTTGGTGTCGGAAGCGGCGATCAGGATGCCCTTGGCGCCATCGGCGATGCAGGTCTCGATGGCGGCGACCTGGCTTTCGGAATCGCCGTCGATCTTGCCGGCATAGGACTTCAGCGTCACGCCGAGTTCGGCGGCCTTGGCGGTCGCGCCTTCCTTCATCTTGACGAAGAAGGGATTGGTGTCGGTCTTGGTGATCAGGCAGGCGGTGGTGTCTGCGGCGGCGGCCGGCGTGGAAAAGGCAACGCCAAGCGCAAGCGCGCCGATAGCGGCGGAAATGATGGATGTCTTCATGTAATCCTCCCAAGGACAAAACGGGATGCGCCCCTCTCCCGGGGCCATCCGGTCGCGGGTGGACAGGGTTCCTGCTGTCCGACCGGCTTCCGACGATCAAGAGAACACCAAAAGAAATGCCTGTCAATAAATAAATCGAATTGAATTATTAATCCGATGTGGCATGCTCCGCTCAATGGTGGGCGAAGGCCCGGCTGTAACGTTTCCGGTGGAAGAGCGGAGCGCCAGCCGATAAGAGGACCGGAACGGGCGTCTTGCGCCAGGGCCGGCACGGGAGGACACGATGATCAAAGATGCCGCGTCGGCGATGGCCGCGCCGGCCGATATCCTCGATCCCAGCGGGGGAGCGAACCAGGTGCGCGTGCGCGCCTATAACGAACGCCTCGTCATGTCGCTGGTGCGACGGCACGGCAGCCTTTCCAAGGCCGAGATCGCGCGGCGCAGCGGCCTGTCCGCCCAGACGGTGACGGTCATCATGCGCGCGCTGGAGGCCGAAGGCCTGCTGATCCGCGGCGCGCCCCTGCGCGGCAAGGTCGGCCAGCCCTCCGTGCCGATGCGGCTCAACCCGGAAGCGGTCTATTCGCTCGGCATGAAGATCGGCCGGCGCAGCGCCGATATCGTGCTGATGGATTTCGTCGGCGGCATCCGCCGGCAGGTGCGTTGCACCTTCCCCTATCCCATGCCCGGGCCGCTGCTGTCCTTCGTCGAGGAGGGGCTTGCCGAGCTTCAGGCGTCGATGAGCCCGCAGGAGCGCGCCCGCATCGCCGGCTTCGGCGTCGCCGCACCCTTCGAGCTGTGGAGCTGGGCAAGCGAGGTGGGCGCCCCGCAGGCCGAGATGGACCAATGGCGCGGCGTTGATCTCGAGGCCGAGATCGCCAGGCGCGTGCCCTATCCCGTTACCTTGCAGAACGACGCCACCAGCGCCTGCGCCGCCGAGCTGGTCTTCGGCCGCGGCCCGCACTATCCCGATTTCCTCTATCTCTTCATCGGCTCCTTCATCGGCGGCGGCGTCGTGCTCAATTCCGCGCTGTTTACCGGCCGCACGGGAACGGCCGGCGCCGTCGGCCCGCTGCCCGTGCAGGGCCGCGACGGCGAGACCGTGCAGCTGCTCAAGATCGCCTCCATCTACCGGCTGGAAAACCTGCTGCGCGAAGCCGGCATCGACCCCATGCCGCTCTGGTATTCGCCCGACGGCTGGGTGGATTTCGGCGCGCCCCTGCAGCTGTGGATCGACGATGTGGCGGCGGCACTCGCCCAGGCCGTCATCGCCTCGGCCTCGGTCATCGACTTTGCCGCCGTCATCATCGACGGCGGTTTTCCCGACTGGGTGCGCGCCCGCGTCGTCGACGCCACCAAGGCCGCCGTCGCGCGGCTCGACCTGCAGGGCGTCACCATGCCCGAGATCGTGGAAGGCGCCGTCGGCAGCCATGCCCGCTCGATCGGCGGGGCGAGCCTGCCGCTGTTTTCCCGTTACCTTCCCGACCAGAACGTTCTCTTCAAGGAGCTTGGCTGAATGCTGAAGAATATCGACCCCATCCTGAGCCCGGAGCTGCTGTCGACGCTGCGCGCCATGGGCCACGGCGACGAGATCGCCATCGTCGACGGCAACTATCCCGGCGTCGAGCATGCCCGCCGGCTCATCCGCCTCGACGGCCTGCCGCTGGTGCCGGTGCTCAACGCCATCCTGTCCGTCATGCCGATCGACGATTTCGTCGAGGAGGCGATCTTCCGCTCGACCTACCGGCAGGAACGCGACCGGCTGGAGCCGGTGCATAGCGAGATCATCGAATGCTGCGCCCGCCACGAGCCGCAGCGCACCGTCGTGCCGCTCGTCGGCGCCGATTTCTACAATCGCGTGCGTGCCGCCCATACGCTGGTGCAGACCGGCGAGCCGCGGCTCTATGCGAATGTCATCCTGCGCAAGGGCGTCATCTATCCCTGAGCCGGCCCGCCGGCCCCGATCTCTTTCTGCCGGCCGGTCTTGAACGAACCCGCGGAGCATGGTTGTGTCGCCTCCTATCGAAAGACGGGAGTATCGCATGCGGGTTCTGGTGGTGGAAAATGACAAGGTGACTTTGCTCGGGCAGATCGGCGTCGCGCTTGAAGAGGCGGGCGCCGAGATCGACATCTGCCGCCCCCATGCCGGCGACGCCATCCCCGCCGACGACACCGCCCATGACGCCATCGTCGTGATGGGCGGCCCGCAGAATGCGCTGGACGACGAGGGCCATGCCTACCTGCCGGTGCTTGCCGCCCTGATGCGCCGCTTCGGCGATGCCGACAAATCGGTCCTGGGCGTGTGCCTCGGCAGCCAGCTTCTGGCCCGCGCCTATGGCGGCGACAACCTGATCGGCACGGCGCCGGAATTCGGCTGGTGCACGGTGTCGCTGACCGCGGAAGGCACGGCCGACCCTGTGCTGTCCGCCGCCGCTTCCTCCTTCCCGATCTTCGAATGGCACAGCGACACCTTCACGCTGCCTAAGGGTGCCGCGCGCCTTGCCGGAAGCGACGCCGTGGCGAACCAGGCCTTCCGGCTCGGCAGGGCGGTCTACGGCACGCAATTCCATTTCGAAGCGAGCCGCGCGGTGGTCGACGAATGGGTCGCCACCTTCCCGGATCTCATCGCCGACATGGCGCCGGACTGGTATGCGCGGCGCACGGAACTGGCCGCCGAAAGCGGGCCGAGCGCCGATGCAACGGGCCTGGCGCTGGCGCGTGCCTGGGTGGCGACGGTGCGCGCCGCCGACCGCCGCCGCGTCGCCTAAAGGGGGCCAAGCGCTGCCGCGAACCGCAAGGCCGCGTCGTGCAGCACCTCCGGCGCGAAGCCGGAAAAGCCGATCACCAGGCCCTGCCGCGGCGGCTGCGTGACCGCCATGGCCGAGAGCGCCCGCACACCGAGCCCCGCCTTACGCGCCATCTCGACCGCCACCGTATCGGGCACGCTGTCCGGCAGGCCCGCGACGAGGTGCAGGCCCTGGTCCGGCACAGCGACCGTAAGGCTGGGTGCCGTGCGGAGCCCGTCCAGCAAACCATCGCGCGCCGCCTGCGCCTGCCGCCGGGCGCGGCGCAGATGGGCGGCGAAATGGCCTTCGCGGATGAGGTCGGTCAGCGCCGCCTCGGCCAGCGTCGGCGGACTGCGATCGCTGCGTGTCCTGAGCGCGACGATCCGGTCGAGAAGCGGCTCGGGAAGGACGGCATAGCCGAGGCGCAATCCGGGAAACAGCACCTTGGAGAAGGTGCCGAGATAGATCACGCGGCCGCTGTCATCCATGCCCTGCATGGCGGCGAGCGGCGGGCCGGCATAGCGGAACTCGCTGTCGTAATCGTCCTCGATGATCCAGCCGCCGGTTTCCCGCGCCCAGTCGATGAGCGCGAGCCTCCGGCGCATGGACATCGTCACGCCGAGCGGAAACTGGTGCGACGGCGTGACATAGACGGCGCGGGCCTCCGGCACGGCCCGGGCGATATCCGCCCCCTCGCCATCCACAGGCAGGCCCGACACGGCAAGCCCGTTGCCGGCAAAGGCGGCCCGGGCGCTGGGATAACAGGGGTCCTCGATCATCACCCGTTCGCCCGGTGAAAACAGTGCGCGCGCCACGAGGTCGAGGCCCTGCTGCGTACCCGAGGTGATGAGGATGGACTGCGCCGTGCAGCGCACGCCGCGCGCCTGCCGCAGATAGGCGGAAAGCGCCTGCCGCAACGTTTCGCCGCCGCGCGGATCGCCGTAGTGGAAATGCTCCGGCCCCGGGCGGGCGAGGTGGCGGTTGAGCAGGGTGCGGAAGAGGGAGAGCGTGCGCGCATCCGCCATGGCGACGCCGAGCGTGCCGGGCAGCGGCATCCGCACCGCGGCACCCTCCATCGTCGCGGGCGCGGCGGCCTGCCGGACCGTCGGCACCCGGTCGGCGACGAAGGTGCCGGCGCCGGGGCGGGCAACCGCATAGCCCTCGGCGATCAGCATCTCGAAGGCCGCGACCACGCTGCCGCGCGCAATGCCCAGCCGGGCGGCGAGATCGCGCGAGGTCGGCAGCTTGCCGCCGGCGGGCAGGGTGCCCGCCTCGATCAGCCGGCGCAGCTCGCGGTAGAGCGCGGGCGTGCGCTTGCCGGCGGCCGGCAGCACGGGAACGAGCGCCGACCAGTCGGGCGAATTGGTCTTCTTTTTTCGCTCCGAATTGGTGCTTTTTCGATCCAATGCCATGGCGCACCATGGCGGCATCGTTTTCGAAAGGCAAGCCCGCATGACCGTCGATACCGCCGCCTATCCCGTCACCCCGCGCAGCCGCGTCAAGCGCATGCATGAGCGCGCCAGCCATGACCGCGCCGCCGTGCATGCCGTTCTCGATGCGGCGATGCTCTGTCACGTCGCCTATGTCATCGACGGCCAGCCCTATGCCACGCCCACGCTGTTCTGGCGCAGGGAGGATACGCTCTACTGGCACGGCTCGTCGGCAAGCCGCATGCTGCGCCACCTGAAGGCCGGCACGCCCGCCTGCCTGACGGTCGCCCATCTCGATGGCCTCGTGCTCGCCCGCTCCGGCTTCAACCATTCGGCCAACTACCGCTCCGCCATGTGCTTCGGCACGGCCCGCCTCGTCGAGGATGCCGACGAGAAGATCGAGGCGATGCGCGACGTGGTGGACCGCTTCTATCCCGGACGCAGCGCGCTGCTTCGCCCGATCACGCAGCAGGAGGCCAAGGCCACGACGATCATCGCCATGGAGATCGAGGAGGCCGCCGCCAAGGTGCGCGCCAAGGGCGTGGGCGACGACGAAGCGGATTTCGCCCTGCCGATCTGGGCGGGCGTCATCCCCGTGACGACGGTGCTCGGCGCGGTGGAAACCTGCCCCCGGCTGGTGGCGGGCGTCGCGCCGCCGGAAGGCCTGTCGATCTTTGCCGAGAACGGCCGCCTGGACGACGCGCTGCTGGCCGGCCAGCGCCTCTACGAGGACGGCTGACGGCCACCAGCACTGATATCCACGCGGCGGTTTCGCCCGTGGTGTCAAAAAGCATTCGGACGGGGCGCCGGAAGCTGCCTCGACTGAAAAGTATTAGGTGACACCTTCCGGCGTCCCGTTCGGCGGTTTTTGCCCGCGACTCCGGTCTCTCTGCAAGGATCGAAAAGGCGGTGTCCTTCGCCGGTTTCCGGAATGGCCAGTGCCGTTTGACAACCGTCGCGCACGCCTTGGCGCTCCGTGAAAGGTGTCTCCACCTCCCGGCCTTTCTCCATGCCGGCGGACGATGCCGACGCATCCGCCAATGCCGATCCCCTTGTGTGCCGCACAGGCACGCCCGGCGCGCCGTTCGGGGCATGAAACGACAGGATCGGTCCGACATCCCGCCATTTCCCCCGTGTCGCCGGAGGGAGACCATTTTCCGCAGGCCCGGTGTGTGAAGTCCTGCGTCCTTCCTTCACGCCCCGCGCCGACCCCGCCTCGCCGCAACGCCTTGCGGTGTATCCGAGAGCGGGATGGGGGCATTGTAGGCATGGTTGGTGAAGGCGGGGAAATCGGCGTGGGATTTTGTTGGAAAATCAGCGGGCGCGATGCGTTTACGTCCCCGGGGCGGTGAAGCCAGCGGCGCATGCGGATGTGGTCCTCGGGTCGAGCCCGAGGATGACGCCAGGAGAGATGTGCCGGAGCGAAGGGAACGTCCCTGCATGCCGCAGCGGTGGCGCGTGCCGGACATTTAATTAGCCGGCTAATTTCTTTGCTGTTCCCGTTCTCGACCCCAAGAGCTACGCCGCCGCCCCGATGCGCTTGTAGAAGAACGTCGTCGCGCAATAGCGGCCGTCGGGATAGAGCGCGTAGTCGGGAATGACGCCGGCGCGCTGCCAGCCGAGGCGCTCGTAGACCGTCTCGGCGGGGCTGCCGGTCGCAGTGTCGAGCACCAGAACGGTCTTGCCGTACTGCGCCGCTTCGGCCTCCGCCGCCGTCATCAGCGCACGGGCAAGCCCGCGGCCGCGTTCGCTTTCCAGCACCAGCAGCTTCTTCACATCCGCCCGATGCGGCTGGTTCGGCATCTGGCGGATGCCGACCTGCACCGTGCCGACGATGCGGCCATCGCGTTCCGCCACGAAAAGCAGCGTCGCTTCATCCGCGACCGCCGCGATCACGCCCTGCCAGAACGGCACGGCATCGGCGGGGCCATAGGGCGCCATGAAGCCGACGGAGGCCCCGCCGGTCACGCAATCGGCCAGGACGTCGCAGAGTTCGCCGATGCGGGCTTGCGCTTCGGCAGGATCGAGCCTTCTGATCTCGCTCATCGGTTCCTCAAGGTCGGCCGCGGTCCAGCACCACGGCATAATGGGCCGGCGTGTCGCCGGGATTTTCGAAGACATGCCCCTCGGTGATGCTCATGTAGAGGCAATCGCCGGGGCGAAGATCATGCACGGCGTCGCCGACCGTCATGCGCAGGCTGCCGGAAAACAGCCAGACATGCTGCGTCATGCCGGCCTTGGCCGTTTCCGGCGGATAGGCGATGCGCGCGCCGGCGGGAAAGGTCACGTCGATGACCTCCACGCGCGACGGGGTGCCCTGCGGCGAGACGGCGCGGCGCTGATAGCCCGTTTCGGGATCGCGCCAGACCGTCTGCGTTTCGTGCCGCGAGACGGGATCGTCCGTGCCTTCGGAAAAGGCGAAGAAGGCCGAAAGCGTCAGATCGAGCGCGGCGCACAGCCGTGACAGAAGCTGCGCCGTCGGGCTCGCCTCGCCGCGCTCGATGCGCGAGATCATCGCCCGGCTGACGCCCGAAGCGCCCGCGAGATCGTCCAGCGTCATGGCGCGCGCGCCGCGCAGCAACCGCAGCCGCTCGCCGATGGCGCTTTCCAGGGGGTCGTTCGTATTTTCCATTATCATGGAATATTCCTCCCGCATAATGGAGTCAACCGGCATCAACCCATCCCGAAATAATTCTCCGCCATGGCGCTAAGGCGACAATGCGACATGAGCCGCGGCGCTAAGTTGCCGTGAGGGCAATGGAGGGGCGGCGCAGATGACGGACGGGATACAGCGGGCATCGTCGCTCTTTTCCATCACGGCCATCGTCGTCTCGATGACGCTCGTCGCGATCGGCAACGGCATCATGCTCGCCTATGTGCCCTATGTGCTGTCGCGCGCCGACGCACCGTCCTGGACGCCGGGCGCCGCCGTCACGGCGATCGCCTTCGGCGGCCTGCTCGGCTGCATCCTGGCCGGGCCCGTCATTCGCCGCGTCGGCCACGCGCGGGCCTTTTCCTGTTCCATGGCGCTGGTGCTCATAGCAGCCTTCCTCATCGCGCTCGGCGTCCATCCCATCCTGTGGATCGTGGCGCGCGGCATCTATGGCGTGGCGGGCAATGCCAATTTCATCATCGCCCAGAGCTGGCTGAACCACGCGGCCGACAACCGCTGGCGCGGCAAGGCCATGTCGTTCTTCTACATGGCCTATGTGCTGGGGCTCGGCGTCGGGGCCTGGCTGTTCGGCCGCATGCCGGCCGATGGCAATCTCGCGCCGCTCTTCACCATTTTCGTCACCACGCTCGCCATCCTGCCGATCGGCCTGACCCGCCTGCCGACACCGCCGGCCCCCGCCCGCGTCAGCGTGGATTTCGCCATGGCCTGGCGCAATTCGCCCGTCGCGCTGATCGGCGTTCTCGCCGCCGGCGGGCTTTCCATGGTCGTGCAGGGCTTCACGCCGATCTATGCGGCGACCAACAAGGTCGGGCAGCAGGACGTGGCGCTGCTCATGCTCGTCATGCAGTTCGGCCTCATCTTTGTGCAATATCCGCTCGGCACGCTTTCGGACCGCATCGACCGCCGCGTCGTGCTGATCGTCACCTGCCTGCTCATCACGGGGGCGGCCGTCGCCGCGCTGTTCGTGTCCTTCCAGGCGCTTTTCGTGCTGATGCTGGTCTTCGCGCTGTGGGCGGGCGCGGTGGAGAGCGTCTATTCCATCGCAAACGCCCACGCCAACGACCGCACGGACCCCGACGATTTCGTGCCGCTCGCCTCCACGCTGCTGGTGGCCTGGTCGGTCTCCGCGACGCTCGTTCCGCTCGCCGTGACGGCGCTCACGCCGAGCTTCGGGCCGCAGACCTTCATCTATGCGGTGATCGCCGTCGCGCTCGCCTATATCGCCTTCGTGGCGCAGCGCCTGCGGCTGCGCGAGACCGTGCCGACGCAGGCGCGCGAGGGTTTCGAGATCAGAAGCGCGCAGGTGCCCAATGCCGGCGCGCTGGTAGAAGGCGACAAAGCCCCGGAATAGCGGCGCTTGCCGTTCGGAAACCCTTCATTTACCGCTTTTCGCGAGTCGTGCGCGCTGCTATATGGCGCGCATGAGCACCAATTCCTCCACGCCCCTCGACCATATCCGCAACTTCTCGATCGTGGCCCATATCGACCACGGCAAGTCGACGCTCGCCGACCGGCTGATCCAGTCGACCGGCGGCCTTGCCGAACGCGAGATGTCGGAGCAGGTCCTCGACAACATGGACATCGAGCGCGAGCGCGGCATCACCATCAAGGCCCAGACCGTGCGCCTGCACTACAAGGCCAATGACGGCGAGACCTATGTCCTGAACCTCATCGACACGCCCGGCCACGTCGACTTCGCCTACGAAGTTTCTCGTTCGCTGTCGGCCTGCGAGGGTTCGCTTCTGGTCGTGGATGCCTCTCAGGGCGTGGAAGCCCAGACGCTCGCCAATGTCTACCAGGCGATCGACAACAACCACGAGCTCGTGACCGTGCTCAACAAGATCGACCTGCCGGCCGCCGAGCCCGAGCGCATCAAGGACCAGATCGAGGAAGTCATCGGCATCGACGCCTCCGATGCCGTGCTGATCTCGGCCAAGACGGGGCTCGGCATTCCCGATGTGCTGGAAGCCATCGTCAAGCGCCTGCCCGCGCCGAAGAGCGAGGGCGGCGACAAGGCGCCGCTGAAGGCGCTGCTGGTCGACAGCTGGTACGACACCTATCTCGGCGTCATGGTTCTCGTGCGCATCATCGAGGGCCGGCTCACCAAGGGCCAGACCATCCGTATGATGGGAACGGACGCGAAATACACCGTCGAGCGCGTCGGCGTGCTCACGCCCAAGATGGTGGCGATGGACAGCCTCGGCCCGGGCGAGATCGGCTTCATCACCGCCTCGATCAAGGAAGTGGCCGATACGCGCGTCGGCGACACGATCACCGAGGACAAGCGCCCGACGGCAAAAGCCCTGCCGGGCTTCAAGCCGGCCCAGCCGGTGGTGTTCTGCGGCCTCTTCCCGGTCGATGCGGCCGATTTCGAGGACCTGCGCTCGGCGATGGGCAAGCTGCGCCTCAACGACGCCTCCTTCTCCTTCGAAATGGAATCGTCGGCGGCGCTGGGCTTCGGCTTCCGCTGCGGCTTCCTCGGCCTGCTTCACCTCGAAATCATCCAGGAGCGCCTGGAGCGCGAATTCGACCTCGACCTGATCGCGACGGCGCCCTCGGTCGTCTACCAGCTCTACATGACCGACGGCACGATGCGCGAGCTGCACAACCCGGCCGACATGCCCGACGTCGTGAAGATTTCGGAAATACACGAGCCGTGGATCCGCGCGACGATCCTCACGCCCGACGATTATCTCGGCGGCATCCTGAAGCTCTGCCAGGACCGCCGCGGCATCCAGATCGAGCTGACCTATGTCGGCACGCGCGCCATGCTGACCTACGACCTGCCGCTCAACGAAGTCGTCTTCGACTTCTACGACCGCCTGAAGTCGATCTCCAAGGGCTATGCCTCGTTCGACTACCAGATCACCGACCACAAGGAAGGCCATCTGGTGAAGATGTCGATCCTGGTCAACGGCGAGCCGGTCGATGCGCTCTCGATGATGGTGCACCGCATGGCCGCCGAAAAGCGCGGCCGCGAAATGTGCGAGAAGCTCAAGGAGCTGATCCCCAAGCACATGTTCAAGATCCCGATCCAGGCCGCCATCGGGGGCAACGTGATCGCCCGCGAAACCATCTCGGCGCTGCGCAAGGACGTGACCGCCAAGTGCTACGGCGGCGACGCCACCCGCAAGCGCAAGCTGCTCGACAAGCAGAAGGCCGGCAAGAAGCGCATGCGCCAGTTCGGCAAGGTGGAGATCCCGCAGGAAGCCTTCATCGCGGCGCTGAAGATGGGCGATGAGTGAGGGCTAAAGAGGCTGTTTGGAATTCAGCCTCTTCCGCTGTCGCTTTATGAAATCCTCCAGCGCCTCAATAAGACCTTCGTCAATATCACCACTGGCTATAAGCTTGATGTACTGACCGGGCTCGCTCTCCTCGGTAAGAACGATACGCTCTGATTGGGCAATGCTTAGAACTGGCGTTACCCTTGATAACGTCGCAGATGCCGCGGACGTAGTGACAGGCAACATAGATTGCTCTCCACCTACATCGCCACCTTCCTGCGCGTCGCGTATTGCCAAAGCTTTGTCCTCTGACGCCCCCTTGCTCAGGTCATAGGCATTTTCTAGCTGAAGAAAGCGGCAAGTTTCCAGATAACTTGAGACGGCCGGCCCAACAGCAACGTCCGAAAAGCCCTCGCGGACTAAAAATGAGCGCAGATTATTTTCTGACGGTACACCATCGGCGAACCTAATGCGTAAACGGCTGAAAAGCTCAGGCTCAAATGCAGCCGAATTCAAAGCGAACAAGCGGTCACTTGCTACATCAGGATGTAGAATGTCGACCGCACGCGTACTGATTCGCACTTCTCCTTTCCCAAACTTTTCGAGAAGGCCATACTGCAGCATACTAGCTATCATTTTTCCGGAATGGCCAGTTATTCCGCTGTACCCCATATCCCGTACGGCCGCTTCGCGGTCAATCGGATTTGTCCGATTGGAGGAATGTATTTTTTCAGCAAAAGCAATGGCTTGCTCAATATTTATGCTGGGGTAGCTTGGGCTCCTTACGCGACTCATGGCGGCTCTCCTAATACTTGCTGACTGCAAGCTATATTTTGCAGCTTATTTTTGCAAGGCTATATTGCGCGTGCAACTTGCGTCAGTTATGCTGCGCGAGAAAGGAGAACACTATGATGAGAAGAGGTATAGCCAACCGCACCATCGAGCACCGTCGCGGTTGGCGGTAAAAGGAAAGGGCCACAAAACACGCCGAGTACCAGTCGGAGTGAAATGTGACCCGTGGTGTCAGCGGACAAGCCCGAATCCGTTGGACGGAGTGACTGGGAATGCCGATCTCTGAACCTTTTGCATTTTCAGAATCGCACTTCCTGGCCTCCGTTTCAAGAGGGCATAATGTCGTAAACGGAGGTCATGATGACCAACGACAATATGCCGAGCTATACGCTCACCTTCGATAACGCTGTTCAGATTTGGCTTCGCCATTGGAGTGGCGAGTTTCAGAACCGGATTGCCGCCAGTTTCGATGTCAATCCGGGACGCGTGAACGAAGTTCTCAAGGAACGGAAGTTCATCGGCAGTCGCGAAGCGGCACTTGCCAAGCGCAGTGCGTAACAACGGGCCGGCGCCAAGCGTCGGCCTTTTTCCATTCTGAAAGGAATTACCATCATGTCCAAAGGACGCAATCAACACGTCGTACCCCACGCCGATGGCTGGGCCGTGAAAGGTGCCGGCTCCGAGCGCGCGACC
Organism: Shinella oryzae; assembly: GCF_023038235.1. NCBI lineage: Bacteria > Pseudomonadati > Pseudomonadota > Alphaproteobacteria > Hyphomicrobiales > Rhizobiaceae > Shinella > Shinella oryzae. The sequence continues at coordinate 3,260,480 of NZ_CP081987.1, forward strand.
AAGGTCGTCGAAACCCAGCGCGAAGCAATAGGCATCGCACGCGGTATCGCGCAGAATCAGGGAACTGAAATGCTGATCCATGGAGAAAACGGTCGCATTCGCGAACGTAACTCCTATGGCAGTGACCCTTATCCTCCGAAGGGCTGAACGGAGAAAGCGCATACCATAGAGGACCCTCTGGCTTGGTGAGAGGGTCCTCTACGGCTCGGAAGCGAAACCCGTAGTTATACCGCCTCCCAGCCGTCCTTTTCGCTGGCGCGGTAGATGGCGTCGATGAGCTTCTGGTTGTTGACGGAGCTTTCCAGCGGCACGATCTCCTCGTTTTCGCCGCGCGCCGCCTTGCTGAAGGCCTCGACCTCGCGGCGGTACTGGCGGGCATCCTGGAAGCGGAAGATCTGGCTTTCGGCGTGGTTCTGGTTGGTCAGTTCGAGTTCCTCGGCGCCGTAGCGGTCGGCGTTGAACGGAGATTTGACCTCGATGAAACCCTTGTCGCCGTGGAACACCATGACCTGGCGCTGGGCGAGCTGGGTGGAGACGTAGAAGGACAGTTCGAAATCGCCGAAATCGGCGCGCACGCTCGAATAGATGTCCGTGCCGAATTCCGGGTCGCGGTCGGTCGTGGCCTGCACGCGGACCGGCTCCTTGCCGGTGGAAAAGCGGGTGGTGATCGTCGGGTAGACGCCGATATCGGGCAGGCCGCCGCCGCCGAGTGCCGGCACGTTGCGCATGTTGCCGGGATCGCGGTTGAAATAGGTGAAGGCGCCCTGGACATGGCGCAGGCGGCCGATGGCGCCTTCCGAAAGGAGCGCGCGCACCTTGCGCCAGACCGGGCTGTAGGTGACCATGTAGGCTTCGGAGATCAGCACCTTGTTGCGGTCGCGCGCGGCGATCAGCGCGTCGATCTCGCCGGCGTGAAGCGCGATCGGCTTTTCGCACAGCACATGCTTGCCGGCATCCGCCGCCTTGATCGACCATTCGACATGCTGCGCCGTCGGCAGCGGGATATAGACGGCGTCGATCGTGTCGGAGGCCAGCATCTCCTCATAGGAGCCGAAGGCATGCGGCACGGAGAAGCGGTCGGCCATGGCGCGGGCCTTGGAAAGGTCGCGGCTCGCGATGGCGGTGACGACGCAGTTCTCCGCGTCCTGGATGGCGGGCACGACGAGTTCGCGGCCGATCTTGGCCGTCGACAGGATTCCGAAACGCAGCATGATGTCACTCCCTGATTGCGGCGAGAGACTAGTCGCGCCGCCGTCCGCCTGCAAGTTCGGAAAAATCCGCCGCGCCGCGTGCAAAGCCCGCCGCGGCGTCCTATGTTCGGCGCAACGATTTGAGAACGTACCCTGGAGGATCCCATGCAGTTTCGACCCCTCGGCAAGACCGGCCTGTCCATCGCACCGCTGGTTTTCGGCGGCAATGTCTTCGGCTGGACGGCCGACGAGAAGACCTCGTTCGACCTCCTGGATGCCTTCACGGATGCCGGCTTCAACGCCATCGACACGGCCGACGTCTATTCGAGCTGGGTGCCGGGCAACAAGGGCGGCGAGTCCGAGACGATCATCGGCAAGTGGCTGAAGCGCACGGGCGTGGCGCGCGACAAGGTGGTGATCATCACCAAGGTCGGCTCTGATATGGGCCAGGGCCGGCGCGACCTGCGCAAGTCGTGGATCCTCGAGGAAGTCGAGGCCTCGCTGAAGCGCCTGCAGACCGACCATATCGACCTCTATCTCTCGCACTGGCCGGACGACGCGACGCCCTATGAGGAAACGCTGGAAGCGCATGCGAGCCTTGTCGCCGCCGGCAAGGTGCGTGCCTTCGGCGCCTCCAACCTCGATGCGGACCAGCTGCAGGCCTCGTTCGACGCCGCCGACAAGGCGGGCCTGCCGCGTTATGGGGTGCTCCAGCCGGAATACAATCTCTACGACCGCGACGGTTTCGAAGGCGCGCTTGCCGATCTCTGCCGCAAGGAGGATATCGGCGTCATCACCTATTTCAGCCTCGCGTCCGGCTTCCTGACCGGCAAGTACCGCAGCAAGGCGGACACGGAAGGCACGGCGCGCGGCGAGGCCGCGCAGCGTTACCTCGACGACAAGGGCCTGCGCATCCTCGCCGCCCTCGACCAGGTGGCCGCCGAGACCGGCGCGAAGCCTGCCGAAATCGCGCTTGCCTGGTTGATGGCCAAGCCGGCCGTGACCGCACCGATCGCCAGCGCCACCAGCCTTTCGCAGCTGGCGAGCCTCACCAGGGCGGCATCGCTTTCGCTCTCGGCCGATCAGGTCGCGCTGCTCGACAGGGCAGGGGCGTGACCGCCGGCCTGATGATCCGCGACGCGGTGGCAGCGGACGAGACGGCGTGGCGGGCGCTCTGGGCCGGCTATCTCACCTTCTACGCGGCCGGCGTGCCGGAGGAGGTGACGGCCTTCACCTGGGCGCGCATCCTCGATCCCTCCTCGCGGGTCACCATGCGTGTCGCGGAAGGGGACGGGCAGCTCGTGGGCTTTGCCATCCACCACTATCACGACTGCACCTGGGACATCGCGCCGGAAGGCTATCTCGAGGACCTCTATGTCGATGAGACGGTGCGCGGCAAGGGCATCGGCCGGGCGCTGGTGGACGATCTCATCGCCCTTGCGAAACGCCACGGCTGGCGCGGCATCTACTGGCACACCAACGGCGACAATGCCCGCGCCCGCAGGCTCTACGACAGCTATGCCCCGGCCGACGGCTATGTGCGCTACCGCCTGAAGACATAGGCCGGCCCCGCATCGGGGCCGGTTCGACACCAATGCCGGCCGGTCAGCCGGCGATGCCCTTCAGCGTGTTGGCGACGTTGAGGCCGATTTCCGGCACGCCGTAACCGCCTTCCATGATGGTGACGACGGGCACGCCGCTGGCGGCGACCGCCCGGCCCATCGTCACGTAATCCGGTGACGTCAGCTTGAAGAAGGAAATCGGGTCCTTCTCGAAGGTGTCGACGCCGAGCGACAGCACGATCGCCTCCGCGCCGAAGGCGGAAATGCGCTTCAGCGCGTCGTGCAGGGCCTGCTCCCACACGGCATAGGGCGTGCCAGGCGGCAGCGGATAGTTCTGCGTCGTGCCTTCGCCGGCGCCCTTGCCGGTCTCCTCCGCATAACCGAGGAAATGCGGGAAGGCTTCGGCCGGATCGCCGTGCAGCGAGGCGAAATAGACGTCGTCGCGCTCGTAGAAGATGTCCTGCGTGCCGTTGCCATGGTGGAAGTCGACATCGAGAACGGCGACCTTCTTCGCGCCCTTGTCGAGCAGCCGCTGGGCGGCCACGGCCGCATTGTTGATGAAGCAGTAGCCGCCGAACGAATCGATGCCGGCATGGTGGCCCGGCGGGCGGCAGAGCGCGAAGGCGGCCTTTGCGCCGGAGGCGAGGATATCGGTGGCCGTCAGCGCGGTGCGCATGGAGGAAAGCGCCGCCTCCCAGGTGCCCGGCGAGATCGCCGTCTCGGCGGCGTTGCAGTAGTAGCCGAGCAGGCCGTCGATCTGGGTGGGAATGCGCGGCGAGGTGCGGCGCACGGGGAAGGAGGTGGCGATGGCCTCGCCCCGGTAGCCGGCCGCCTTCCACTGGTCCCAGGCGGTTTCGAGGAAGGACAGGTAGCCGGCGTCGTGCACCTTCAGCGCGGTTTCGAGACCGTAATCGTCAGGGGCGGCGATGTCGGTGAAACCACCATCCTTGACGGCCGCCAGGATCCATTCTGCCCGGAACGGCGCCTCGAACGGCGGCACCAGCTCGCCGCCGTGAAGTTCGCTGCGGGCGTTCCTGAGCTTGTGGTCCTCGGAAAAGATAACGCGCATGAAGGGCTCCCCATTTTCATTCGGGCGCGACGGTAGTGCATTTTTTACACAAGGGGAATCGGCGGGATGAAGGGGAGATGTTTTCTGTTTCCCCTTCATCCGCACCGGCCTTCAGGCCACGGCGGCGCGCTGCTGCCGCGCAAGGCCGATCTGCTTGAGAAGCAGGATATCCGCGACGGCGACGGCGGCCACGGCGATGAAGGCGATGCCCGTCACCGTCAGGCCGTCGCGGCCGGCGACGAGGACGGCGATGCTGCCGACGACCCACAGCCCGTCACCGGCGATGGCAAGGCGGACCGCGGTGGCCGAAGGCGGCACCTGCCGCCCGAGCGCGAGGTGGAACAGGCCCCACAGCAGGAAGAATGCCGCCAGTCCGGCGACGAGCGCGGGCGTGGCGAACGGTCCGACGAGCGCTCCGACCGGGCCTGGTATCCCGAAGAACAGGACGGCGACGGCCAGCGAGAAGACGCCGTCGGCGAAGAGGACGGATTGCAGGAGATTGCGGTTGAGGGCGGAAAACATGATGGGCTCCTTCGTTGTCGATGGCGCCATCCTGCCGGCCATGGTGCAGCAAACCAATTACCTCGGAGGTAATGGAAATCATGCGCCACCTCCTGTTTACTGCGCGCCGGTCTGGAGGAAAGCATGGAATTCGGCGATCATCTCAGGGAATGGCGCGGCCACCGCCGCATGAGCCAGCTGGAGCTGGCAAGCGAGGCCGGCATTTCGGCGCGCCATCTGTCCTTTCTGGAAACCGGCCGCTCGCGCCCGTCGGAAGGCATGATCCTGCGGCTTTCGGCCGTGCTCGACATTCCCGCGCGCGACCAGGGCGCGCTGTTTTCCGCCGCCGGCTTCCGGCCGCGTTTCGCCACGACGCCGTCGGCCAGCCTCGCCGCCCTTCCGGCGGCGGTGGTCGAGGCCATCGGCCTCATCCTGGACCGGCACGATCCCTATCCGGGCGTGGTGTTCGACCATGAATACAACGTGCTGACGGCCAACCAGGCCTTCATGGGCCTTGCCGGCATGGCGGGGATTGCCGTTTCGCCCGGCGACAATTTTCTCGATGCCTATCTCGGCCCCACGCCGCTGCGCTCCATCGTCGTGAACTGGCCGCGCTCGGCCGCCGACCTCGTCAACCGCATCCGCGCGGAAGCCCGTCTCCAGGGACCGCGCAGCCCGCTCCTCAAACGCATCGAGCGGCTGGCGGCGGCGGACGATGTCCGGGCGGCGCTTGACGATTTTCCCGCCACCGAACGGCTGCCCGTGCTGCCGATCGAGATGCGGATCGGCGCGAAGCACTTCAGCTGGATCACCACGCTCACCTCCTTCGGCTCCGCGCAGGATGCCCTCGTGCAGGGCGTGCTCATCGAAAGCTTCTTCCCCGCGGATGCGGAGACGCGAGCTCATTTCGAGGGTGGGGCGGGGCCGAAGACGAAACGGGAATAGCCGAGGAAGGACCAGGCCATCGCGCAAAGCGAGGCCACGGCGACGGCAAGCACGGGGGGAAAGGTCGGGAAGGCGACGACGAGGGCGGAATAGAGCGCATAGTTCAGTACGGAGGCCAAGAGGCCGACCCCGCCATAGCGTGCGCCTTCCGCCACGAGGCCACGCGCGCTGCGACCGAAGGTAATGGTGCGGTTCACCCAGAACGTGAACAGCATGGCAAGCGCGATGGCGATGAGCCGTGCCGTGAGCGGCCCGAGCGGCGTGGCCCACAACAGCAGCGCCAGCGTGCCGGCGTCGACGAGGAAACCGGCAATGCCGGTGGCCGCGAAGAGCAGGAGACGCCTCATGCCGCGCGCGGCCGCTCCGCGGGATGCTGCGTCGCGGGGGCGCGATGGCGATGGCCGGCATGACCGGCCGGCAGGTTCATGTAGTGGATGCGCAGCTGCTCGGCGCGGGCGCGGGCAAGCGAATCGAGGATCATGCCGGCGGAGAAGACGAGGAAGGAAATGAGCATCAGGACGAGCGAGAAGACCCAGGTCGGCATGCGCTCGACGAGGCCGGTCTCGAAATAGGCGACCAGCACCGGCGCCATGAAGATCAGGCTTGCCAGAAGGAAGCCGCCGCTGATCGCGCCGAAGAAGGTGAAGGGCCGGGTTTCCTTCATCAGCATGGCGAACATCCACAGGATCTTTCCGCCGTCGCGGAAGGTGGAGAGCTTGGAATGCGAGCCGTCCGGGCGCCGGCCGTAATCCAGCTCCAGCTCGGCCACGGGCAGGCGCAGCCGCGAGGCATGCACCGACATCTCCGTCTCGATCTCGAAGCCGCCGGAAACGGCCGGGAAGCTTTTCGCGAAACGGCGCGAGAAGGCGCGGTAGCCGGAGAAGATGTCGGAGAAATCGTTGCCGAACAGCGAACGGTAGAGCGTGTTGAAGATCCGGTTGCCGAAGGCATGGCCCTGGCGGCCGGCATCGGCACGCACGCCGCGGCGCGTGCCCACCACCATGTCGGCGCCCTCGGTGATCAGCGTGCGGATGAGTTCCGGCGCATCGGAAGCGGCATAGGTGCCGTCGCCGTCGGCCATGATGTAGATGTCGGCCTCGATGTCGGAGAACATGCGGCGCACCACATTGCCCTTGCCCTGGCGGCGCTCGCGCACGACGGTCGCGCCGGCAAGGGCGGCCCGCAGCGCGGTCGAATCGGTGGAATTGTTGTCATAGACGTAGATGCGGGCCATCGGCAGCGTGGCGCGGAAGGCGGCGACGACGTCGCTTATCGTCTGGGCCTCGTTGTAGCAGGGCAGGAGCACGGCGATATCGAGGTCTTCCATCAGGGCTTCCGTCATGGGGTGCAGTCTCCCGTCCACGCCGCCTCATGCGGGCGCCGTTTTACTATTTCTTGAGAAGGTTAAGGCTAGGTTTCGGGCGGCTTCGAACGCTGCACGAAAGGGTCAGGACATGCCGGAAACCACGCCCTCGGCCCTGCCGCTCGCAGCCGCCGTCGCGCCGCCGCGCCGCCAGGGCATGACGACAGGCGTGCTGGCGCTCTACGCCGCCATCGCCATCGTGCTCCTGCTTGCCGTCTCGCTGCCGTTTGCCACCGACTATGTCGGCGCCGACAACGACGACACGATGCGCCTCGTCATGGTGCGCGACCTCATGGCCGGCCAGGGCTGGTTCGACATGACGCAATATCGCCTCGGCCTCGACGGCGGCACCTTCATGCACTGGTCGCGGTTCATCGACCTGCCTATCGCCAACCTGATCGGCTTCTTCTCGCTTTTCGTCGAACAGCCGCGCGCGGAAGCGCTGGCGCTGGCGGTCTGGCCGCTCACGCTGGTCGTGCCGGTGCTGTTCTTCATGGGATTGGCCGGCTCCCGGCTGGGCGGCACCGCCGCCATGCATGCGACGCTGATCCTGACGACGATCTTCGTCGTGGCGCTCAACCGCTTCCAGCCGGGGTCGATCGACCACCACAATGTGCAGCTCGCCATCGTCGCCGGCATTGCCGCCATGCTGCTCGATCCGGGCCTGCGTGCACGCGACCATGCGGTGGCCGGCGCGCTGGCGGGCTTCGCCATCGCCATCGGTGCGGAAACCACGCCGCTGATCGGCGCGGTCTGCCTCGTCGTGGCGCTGCGCTGGCTCTGGCTGGGCGCGGCATTTCGTGCGGCCGCGGCCGCCTTCGGGCTGGCGCTGGCGGCGACGGTGACGCTCGCCTTCTTCGCCACGGTCGCGCCGTCGCGCTACACGCAGGTGACCTGCGACAGCCTGTCCTACGGCTTCTATGCGCTCGCCACCTTCGGCGGTGCGATGCTGTTCCTGGTCGCATCCCTTACCAGCAACCGGGCCTTCGGCGGCCGGCTCGCCGCCCTCGCCATAGGCGGTGCGGTGATTTCAGGCGCGGTCCTCGTCATCGCGCCCGGCTGCCTCGCCAATCCGCTCGACACGCTCGATCCGCTGCTGAAGACTTTCTGGCTGTCGGGCGTCATCGAGGCGCAGTCGGCCGTCGCGCAGTTCCGGCTGGAGCCGGCCTCCATCGGGACCTATTACGCGCCGGCCCTGCTCGCGCTCGTCGTCTGCCTGTGGCGCATCCGCCGTGGCGAGGCCGTGGGCGGGCACCTGACGATACTGGCGCTGATCGGCGTCGCCTTCGCGGTCTCGCTCATCCAGATCCGCGGCGCGATCTTCAGCAACCTGGTGTCGGCACTGCCGCTCGGCTTTGCCATCGCCGACCTGCGCCGGGCCTCGAACGCCCATCCGAGAAACCTCGGGCTCGGCCTCGCCTTTGCCGGCCTGACGCTCGCCGCCGTGCCCGCGACCTGGGCGCTTGCCGGCGCGCTTTTGCCCGGCCGCTCGCAGGAGAAGCTGCAGGCCGGCCTTGCCGGCACCGCGAAGGTGCGTGCCGCCTGCACGGCGCAGTCCTCCATCGCGCCGCTGGCAGGCGAGCCGGCGGGCGTCGTGTCCGGCCCGTCCAATCTCGGCGTGCAGATATTGCGCTACACGCCGCACCGGGTGCTTTCGGCGCCCTACCACCGCAACCAGGGCGGCATGCTGACGGAGCTGCATATCGGCCTGTCCAACCCGCACCAGGCGGAAGCCTTCCTGCGCGGCGCGCATGTGACGCTCGTCGCCTTCTGCCCCGACGACACCCAGACCCGCGACCTCGCCAAGGCGGAGCCCGAAGGCCTCTATGCCGATCTTTTGAAGGGGCGGGTGCCGGATTACCTGGAGCCGATCGCGGGAACCGAGAACGCCGCCTTGCAGCTCTTTCGGGTAAGGCCGCAATAGCGGCACTGCGCTGGGGACATGGCCCGCACCGGCCTGTCATCTGCCGGCAAACGCACTAGACTTGGCGGCATGAGCTTCTTTTCGGACAATGATTCGCCCAGCAACCTTGCCGAATACTCGGTGTCGGAACTGTCCGGGTCCATCAAGCGCACGGTCGAGCAGGCCTTCGACCAGGTGCGCGTGCGCGGCGAGATTTCCGGCTATCGCGGCCCGCATTCATCGGGGCATGCCTATTTTTCGCTAAAGGACGATCGGGCGCGCATCGATGCCGTCGTCTGGAAAGGCAGCTTCTCGCGCCTGCGCTTCAAGCCGGAAGAGGGCATGGAGGTGATCGCGACAGGCAAGATCACCACCTTCCCGGGCTCCTCGAAATACCAGATCGTCATCGAGACGCTGGAGCCGGCCGGCGCGGGAGCGCTGATGGCGCTTCTGGAGGAACGCCGCCGCAAGCTCGCCGCCGAAGGCCTGTTCGATGCGGAGCGCAAGAAGCCGCTGCCCTTCCTGCCGAAGGTGATCGGCGTCGTGACCTCGCCGACCGGCGCCGTCATCCGCGATATCCTGCACCGCATCGCCGACCGGTTCCCGGTTCATGTCGTGGTCTGGCCGGTCAAGGTGCAGGGCGAGGGATCGGGCCAGGAGGTGGCCGCCGCCATCGAGGGGTTCAATGCGTTTGTGCCCGGCGGGCCGATCGCGCGGCCCGACGTGCTGATCGTCGCACGCGGCGGCGGCAGCCTGGAGGACCTCTGGAGCTTCAACGACGAGATCGTCGTCAGGGCCGCGGCGGCCTCGCGGATCCCGCTGATCGCCGCCGTCGGGCATGAAACGGACTGGACGCTGATCGACCACGCCGCCGACCGCCGCGCGCCCACCCCCACGGGGGCGGCGGAAATGGCGGTGCCCGTGAAGGCCGATCTCCAGGCCGAGATCGCCTCGCTTGCCGCACGGCTCGGCGGCGCGATGGCGCGCCAGATGGACAATCGTCGCCAGGGCGTGCGCGCGCTTGCCCGCGCGCTGCCCTCGCTCGACCAGCTTCTGGCCCTGCCGCGCCGCCGCTTCGATGAAGCCGCCGCCGGTCTCGGCCGCGGGCTGCACATGAACACCGTCAACAAGCGCCGCAGCTTCGAGCGGGTGGCGGCGCATCTGCGCCCCGACATGCTGGTGACGCGCATCGCCGAGCGTCGACAGCGCGTCGACGAGCGGCTGCTGCGGGCCGAGCGCGTGATCGAGCGTCGGCTCGACCAGCTGCGCGCGCGGCTTTCGGCCTTCGACGTGTCCCTGCGGGCGACACCCGCCCGCATCACGACGCAGACCGAGCGTTCGCGCGACAGGCTCAAGGGCCTCGCGATGCGCGGCGAAAGCGCGCTTGCCGGCGATCTGGCGCGCCGGCGCGCGCTCTTGCAGGCGCAGGACCGCGTGCTGCAATCGCTCTCCTACCGCAACGTGCTGAAGCGCGGCTATGCGCTGGTGCGCGACGAGGACGGCGCGCCGGTGAAGGGGGCGGGCGAACTCGGCCCCGGCCGCGCCATCGCCATCGAGTTCGCCGACGGCGTGGTCGATGCCGTCACGGGCCCTGTTACGGGCTCTGGCACGGGTTCAGGCGGCGGCGGCGCGCCGCAGCGCAAGAAGCCGGCCAGACCGGAAACGGACGCGGCAAAACCCGCGCCGCGCCAGGGCTCGCTGTTCTGAGGCCGCCATGCGCATCCTGCTCGTGCTCGCCCACCCGCTGGAAGACAGTTTCGCCGCAAGCATCGCGGAAACGGCGCGCAGGACGCTGACGAAAAACGGTCATACGGTCGACCTGCTGGACCTCTATCGCGAGGATTTCGATCCGCGGCTGAGCCAAAGCGAGCGGGCGCGCTACTTCGCGCCGGATTACGACCCCGCCGAGGCCGAGCCCTTCGTCTCGCGCCTGAAGCAGGCGGACGGGATAATACTGGTCTTCCCGCAATGGTGGTTCAATTTCCCGGCCATCCTGAAGGGCTTCTTCGACCGGGTCTTCGTGCCCGGCGTCGCCTTCGAGAACGATCCGGCCGGCGGGCGCATCCGGCCGCGGCTTGGCAATATCCGCCTGTTCTGGGCCTTCACCACAACGGGCTCGCCCTGGTGGGTCGTCAACCTCTATATGGGCAATCCGGTCAGGCGGCTGCTGAAGCGCGGCATCGCCGCCTTCTGCGCCAAAGGCCTCGATTTCCGCATGGTCAATCTCTACGACATGGACCGCGTGGACGAGGGCAGGCGCAGGGCGCATGTCGCGCGCGTCGAAAAGCTCGTCGGCCGCATCTGATCATTCGAATTTCGAAAGGAAGGTCCGGAGCAGGCCGTCGAGCGCGTCGCGTTCGTCGGCGCTCAGCGCGGCGACCAGCCGGTGCTGGTTCTGCACATGGCTTTCGACCGCCGCATCGACCAGCGCCAGTCCCTTGTCCGTAAGCGCGATGATCACGCCGCGCCGATCGTCCGGATTGTGCGTGCGTTCTATGAGGCCCGCCTTTTCCAGCTGGTCGAGCCGGTTGGTCATGGTGCCGGAGCTGACCATGGTGGTGGCGAGGAGATCGCCCGGGGACAGCCTGTAGGGCGCGCCGGAACGGCGAAGCGTCGCCAGCACGTCGAAGGCCGCCATGTTGATGCCGTGGCCGGCGAAGACCTTTTCCGTCTCGCGGGCAAGGTGGTTGCGCAGGCGCGCGAGGCGGCCGAGCAGGCCCATCGGCCCGGTGTCGAGGTCCGGGCGTTCGCGGTTCCATTGCGCGGTAATTCTGTCGACGTGATCCATGGCGCGACTAAAGAGATAAATTATCTTGACGTCAAGATAATCCCATATATCTTGATATCAAGATTCTTTGTTTAGAGATAAATTCATGTCCCGCGCTTCCGACATCCTGTTGACGGCAACTGCCCCCGCCATCTGGGGCAGCACCTATATCGTGACCACGGAGCTGCTTCCTGCCGGCTATCCGCTGACGGTCGCCATGCTGCGGGCCCTGCCCGCCGGCCTCCTTCTCCTGATCATCGTACGGCAACTGCCGCGCGGGATCTGGTGGCCGCGCAGCTTCCTGCTGGGCGCGCTGAACTTCTCGTTCTTCTGGGCCATGCTCTTCGTCTCGGCCTATCGCCTGCCGGGCGGCGTAGCGGCGACGGTGGGTGCGATCCAGCCGCTCATCGTGCTCGCACTGTCCCGCGCGGTGATGGGCACGGCGGTCCGGCCGCTTGCGGTGCTCGCCGGTCTGGGCGGCATCGGCGGCGTTGCGTTGCTGGTGCTGACACCGGCGGCAAGCCTCGATCCGATCGGCGTTCTCGCGGGTCTTGCAGGCGCGGTGTCGATGGCCTTCGGCACGGTGCTGTCGCGCCATTGGCAGCCGCCGGTGCCGCCGCTCACCTTCACCGCCTGGCAGCTCACGGCGGGCGGCCTGCTCCTGGTGCCCGTCGCATTGCTCCTCGAGCCGGCCCTGCCGGTGCCGACGGCGGATAACCTCATCGGCTTCCTCTATCTCGGCGTGATCGGGGCGGCGCTGACCTATATCGTCTGGTTCCGCGGCCTGTCGCAGCTCGGCCCGGCGACGATCTCGCCGCTCGGCTTCCTGAGCCCGATGGTGGCGGTCGTTCTCGGCTGGGCGCTGCTCGGGCAGGACCTGCGCCCGTTGCAGATTGCCGGAATGCTGGTGATCCTGGGAAGTGTCTGGCTCAGCCAGAAGGCACAGGCCGCGCCCGCGCCGCTGCCGCGCGCGACAAGCCCGGCGCATTGAGGAAACGGCCGGCGTCATCAACGCCGGCCGTTTCGTGTCCTGTCGGGGTCAGGCCCATTCGCCGGCGCGCATGACGGGCACGCGGCTTCCGTCGGCGCGCACGCCGTCGATATCGACCTTGTCGGAGCCGATCATCCAGTCGATGTGGATGAGGCTTTCATTGCCGCCCTGCGCGCGGATCTGTTCCGGTGTCAGGCTCGCGCCGTCGAGGAAGCACTTCGAATAGCACTGGCCGAGCGCGATGTGGCAGGAGGCGTTCTCATCGAACAGGGTGTTGTAGAACAGGATGCCGCTCGCCGAGATCGGCGAGGAATGCGGCACCAGCGCCACTTCGCCGAGCCGGCGCGCGCCCTCGTCGGTATCCAGAACCTTGTTGAGCACCGCTTCGCCCTTCGACGCCTTCGCCTCGACGATGCGGCCGCCCTCGAAGCGCACCCGGATATCGTCGATCAGCGTGCCCTGGTGGGAAAGCGGCTTGGTGGAGGAGACATGGCCTTCGACGCGCAGGGCATGCGGCGTGGTGAAGACCTCCTCGGTGGGAATGTTCGGATTGCAGGTGATGCCGTTCTTGGCCGTGGAGGCGCCGCCGTGCCATTCGTGACCGTCGGCCAGTCCGACCGTCAGGTCGGTGCCCGGGCCGGTGAAGTGGAGGGCGGAGAAGCGCTCGCCGTTCAGCCAGGCGGAACGCTTGGCGAGGTTGGCATTGTGCGCGGCCCAGGCCGCGACCGGGTCGGCGACATCGACGCGCGACGCGGCGAAGATGGCGTTGGCGAGCTTTTCGACCGCTACGTCTTCAGGGTCATCAGGGAAGACCTGCTTCGCCCAGGACGGGTTGGGATAGGAGACGATGTTCCAGTTGATGTCGAAATTGGCGATCTTCTCCAGCGCCGGCTTGTAGGCCATGGAGTTTGCCTTGTTGGCGCGCGCGACCTTGGAAGGGTCCTCGTTGGCCAGCAGCATCGGGTTGTCGCCGGCAATGGCGAGACGCGCCGCGCCATTGGCATAGGCCTTGGCCATGCCCTCGTAGAGCCAGTCCGCGGCGCGGTCGAAGCTTTCGTCCGGCGCGTGGCGGTAGCGGGCAAGCGTCGCTTCCTCATCGGCATAGAAGGTGCTGACGAGCCCGGCACCGGCCATATAGGCGTGCTTGGTGATGAGCCGCACCAGCGGCAGGGCGGCGATCGGCGCCGTCATCACGAGGTCCTGCCCCTTCTGGAGCTGGAGGCCGACGCGCACGGCCACTTCGGCGAGCTTGTCGAGTTTGACGGGATCGACGGGGGAGGCGGGATGGGTCATGGCATGCCTGTCTGTTGCGATGGATAGGGCAAACTTAGTGTGCCAAAGGGGCAATGAGAAGGAGGGAAGATGAGAAGGTGTCTCAGGCAATCACGGGCGCGGCGATGGCTTTGAGCGCCGCCACCACGTCGCGCGGTGCAAGCCGCACCTGAAGGCCGCGCTGGCCGCCGTTGATATAGACGGCCTCATGCGCCAGCGCCTCCGCCTCGATGGCCGTCGGCACCTGTTTCTTCTGGCCGAAGGGGCTGATGCCGCCCACCACGAAGCCGGTCAGCCGCTCGGCGTCCGCCGGCTTCATCATCGCGGCCGACTTGCCCTTGAAGGCGCCGGCGAGCTTCTTCATGCTGACCTCGCGGTCGGAGGGCACGATCACGCAGACCGGCTTGCCGTCCACCTCAGCCATCAGCGTCTTCAGGACGCGCGACGGGTGCTCGCCGATCGCTTCCGCCGCCTGGAGGCCGACGCGGTCGGCACTGGGGTCGTAATCGTAGGTGTGGAGGGTGAAGGAAACGCCGGCCTTGCTGAGGGCCTGGGTGGCGCGCGTGGTCTTGGACATGGGGCTGCCGTCATCGAAGCTGAAGAGAATGTCTGCCATGGGTGGCAGGTGGCGGGCCTGCCTGTCAATGCGCGGGCCGTCGCACCGCGTCATCTTGACAGCGTGCCGCGCATTCCCAACTCTCGGACGGACAACAGGAGAGCGCCATGAGCGACGACGACGAGAGCAAGCTCACCCGCACCAAGCGCCAGTGGGCGGGCGAGGGCCGGTTCCTCACCGGGCGCATCACCCGCCCCGAGACCGACCGCCTGCCGCCCGGCCAGCATCTCGTGAAGAACTGGCCGGTGCTCGACCTCGGCCAGCAGCCGGTGATCCGGCCGGAAAGCTGGCGGCTGGACGTGAAGGGCGGCGCGGAAAACCCGATGTCCTTCGACTGGGCGGCCTTCCTCGCTTTGCCGCAGAGCGACCGGCTCACCGATATCCACTGCGTGACCACCTGGTCGCGCTACGACAACCGCTGGCAGGGTGTGGCGACGCGCGACCTGCTGGCGCTCGTCATGCCGCGGGCGGAGGCGCATTTTGTGATGCTGACGAGCTATGACGGCTACACGACCAACCTGCCGCTTGCCGATTTCGCCGCCGAGGACGCCATCCTCGCCACCCATTGGGAGGGCCAGCCGCTCTCCGTCGAGCATGGCGGTCCGATGCGGCTCGTCGTGCCGCACCTCTACTTCTGGAAAAGCGCCAAATGGCTGACGCGCATCGACTTCCTGCCCGGCGACCAGGCCGGTTTCTGGGAGCGCAACGGCTACCACATGCGCGGCGATCCCTGGGCCGAGGAGCGCTACTCTGACGACTGAGGCTCAGAACAGGGTTTCGTAGATCTCCGGCTTGAAGCCGGCGGTCAGCGCGCCGTCGCGATCGAGGATCGGGCGCTTGATCATCGAGGGCTGGGCGAGCATCAGGGCGACGGCCTTGCCGGCATCGAGGTCCTGCTTGTCGGCATCCGGCAGGGCGCGGAAGGTCGTGCCGGAGCGGTTGAGCACGGTTTCCCAGCCGAGCGTGTCCACCCAGCGCTTCAGGCTCTCCGCGTCGATGCCCTCGGCCTTGTAGTCATGGAACCGGTAGGTCACCCCCTTGGCGTCCAGCCAGGTGCGGGCCTTCTTCATCGTGTCGCAGTTCTTGATGCCGTAGATGGTGACGGTCACGCATGCCTCCTTCTGTCGTTTGCGCCTTCTTAAGCCGCGACGGCGCTCACGTCACGCCCAGATAGCGGCCCGGGCGATGGTTGATGGCGAGCGTCATGTTGACGATGACGGCGCCGATCAGCGACAGCGCGAGCCGGTCGGCCGGGATGACGAACCAGGCGGCGGCGAGGATGGCGAGGTCCACGGCAAGCTGGAAATAGCCGGCGCGCAGGCCGAAGCGATCCTGCAGGTAGATGGCGAGGACGTTGATCCCGCCGAGCCCCGTGCGGTGGCGGAACAGGATGAGCAGGCCGGTGCCGGCGAGCGCTCCGCCCATGACGGCCGCATAGAGCGGATCGAGATGGGAAAAGCCGACGAGCTCGGAGGTCAGCCGGCTGAGCACGGAGACGAGCGTGACCGCCGAGAAGGTGCGCAGCGTGAAGGCCCAGCCGAGCTTCTTCACCGCCAGCACGTAGAACGGCAGGTTGATGAGGAAGAACAGCCACCAGAAGCCGATGCCCGTCGCATATTGCAGCAGGAGCGCTAGACCCGACGTGCTGCCGGTCAGCAGCACGGCCTTGGTGTAGATCACAACGCCGAGCGCCACGAACAGCGTGCCGATGAGGATGGCGATGATATCCTCATAGACGGAGTGCCGTTCCGGCGAGGTCGGGGTCCCGGTCGTCATGGAGGCCTCACAGGCTCAGGAATTTTTCGATGACGGCATCGACCTCGGCCGACTTGAGGCCGGCAATGTTGATGCGGCCGGAGGCGGGCATGTAGAGGGCGTGCTCGGCGCGCAGCTTCATGACGTCGGCTTCTTCCAGCGGCAGCAGCGAGAACATGCCTTCCTGCGTGCGCATCGCCGTCAGCACCTGCCAGCGGGCGGAAAGGCCGGCGGCGAGGCGTTCGCGGATCGAGGTGATGCGCTGGCGCATGGTTTCCAGTTCCGCCATCCAGTCGGCCTTGAGCGCGGCATCGCCGAGAATGGTGGCGACCACGGCCGCGCCATGGTCCGGCGGCATGGAATAGTTGGTGCGGGCGAGCGAGGCGAGGTTGCTGCGCACGGAGAGCGCCGTTTCGGCATTGCCGCAGGCGGCATAGATCGCGCCGGTGCGCTCGCGGTAGAGGCCGAAGGACTTGGAGCAGGAGACGGCAACCAGCGTCTCGGGAACGGCTGAAAGCAGCGTGCGCAGCCCTGCGGCATCCTCCTCCAGCCCGCGGCCGTAACCCTGGTAGGCGATGTCGACGAGCGGCAGCAGGCCGCGCGCGGCGATGAGATCGGAGACGGCGCGCCACTGGTCGCCGGTGAGGTTGGCGCCGGTGGGGTTATGGCAGCTGGCATGCAGGAGGACCGCATCGCCGGCAGACGCCCCGGACAGGGCCTCCATCATGCGATCGAACAGCACGGTCTGGGAGGGGACGTCGAAGAAGGGATAGCCGACGACCTCCAGCCCGGCGACCTTGAAGATCGCGGCATGGTTCGGCCAGCTCGGCAGGCCGAGCCAGATGCGCTTGGTGCCCATGAGCGCCATGAGATCGGCGGCGAGGCGAAGCGCGCCGGATCCGCCCGGCGTCTGGAGGGCGGCGGTGGCGCGGCCCTTGCCGGCCTCGCCCGTCGTCAGCGTCCAGAGATGATCGAGAAAGACCGGGTTGCCCTCGGGGCCGACATAGGCCTTGGTCGGCTGCGTCTCGACAAGGCTGCGCTCGGCGGCCTTGACGGCGCGAAAGATCGGGGTCGCGCCCGTCTCGTCGCGATAGACGCCGACGCCGAGATCCACCTTGCCGACGCGCGCATCCGTGCGGAAAAGGCCGATCAGCGCAAGCAGCGGATCGTCGGGCTGGCGGGCGAGGGCATCGAACATGTCAGGGGATCCTGTCTGGGGTGGCAATGGTCGTGGTGTAGGGGAAACGTCCCGCAAAATCGACCATGATTTTGCGGGCATCGCGCAAGGTACTTTTATCTTCTTGCGCATTTCAGCTAGATTGATCCCGGTTTTTGCTGATGGGGCCGATATGGACAGAAAGATTGCCGACGACGTCGTGCTGGACCAGACGGACAGGCGCATCATCCGTCTGCTCGTCGAGGATGCGGGCCTCTCCAACAACCAGCTCGCCGAAAAGGTCGGCCTGTCGCCCGCACCGCTGTCGCGCCGGCTTGCGCGGCTTGAAGCGAGCGGTGTCATCCGGCACACGGTGATCGTCGATCCGCGTGCTGCCGGCATCGGCTTCCAGGCCTTTCTGGAAGTGTCGCTCGAGCGCACCGGCCCGCGTGTCGGCGAACGGTTCATCGATCTCGTGCGGCGCATGCCGGAGGTGGTGGAATGCCACACGGTTGCCGGCAGTTTCGATTTCCTGCTGAAGATCGCCGTGAAGGACGCCGGGGATTACCGTCGGCTGCTGTGGAGCGAATTCGAGCGCATGGGCGAGATCAAGACGCTGCGCTCGACCATCCTGCTCGACAGCCCGAAGATGCAGGTGAGCCCGCTGCCGTGATTTTTCCGGAACCTTCCCGCCGCCGGGCTGTTGCCGGAAAGGCGCGCGCGCCCATATGATGAATGGGTGCCACGAGGAAGGTGCATTGGACAGGAACAGCAGGACGACATCCGCCACATTGCTGACGGCCATCCGCAATCGCCGCGGTCATCGGCCGCCGGAAAGCAATCGCCCGGGCGACACGGTGATCGCCTCCTACAACGTGCACAAATGCATCGGCGTCGACCGGCGCTTCGATCCCGAACGCACGGCAAGCGTGATTGCCGAGATCGACGCGGACGTGATCGCCGTGCAGGAGGCGGACAAGCGTTTCGGCGAGCGCTCGGGCCTGCTGAACCTCGAGGCACTGGAGCGCGATTGCGGGCTGGTGGCGGTGCCGATCACATCACTCTCGTCCTCCGGCCACGGCTGGCACGGCAACATGATCATGATGCGCAAGGGCGTGGTGGGCGGCGTCCGGCAACTGAAGCTGCCGGGCGTGGAACCGCGCGGCGCGCTCGTCGTGACGCTCGACCTGCCGCGCGGCAAGCTCCGGCTCGTCGCCGCCCATTTCGGCCTGCTCAAGCGCTCGCGCGAGCAGCAGGCCATGGCAATCCTCGCTTCGGTGGCCGAGGAGGAGGCCATGCCCACGCTGCTCGTCGGCGATCTCAACGAATGGCGCGTCGGACGGCGCTCCTCGCTCGCACGCCTCCAGCCGACCTTCGACCCGGCGTCGGGCGCGGTGCCGAGCTTTCCCTCGCGTTTTCCGGTTCTGGCGCTCGACCGGGCGCTCGGCCATCCGCATGACCTCGTCACCTCCGTGGAAGTGCACGACACGCCGCTGGCGCGCATCGCCTCCGACCACCTGCCGATCAAGGCGCATATCGACCTGGAAGCCGTGTCGAGCCGCGCGGCGGACCCTACAGATAGGGCGAGCCAAGCCAGGTAATGTGCTCGACGAGGCGCTGGACGAAGGGCCGCGCCCTGATTTCCTCCAGCGTCACCTCGTGGGCACCGGCAAGGGCGGTGTCGATGCGCTCGCCGATGAGGCTGGCGAAGCCTTTATCCACCACCTCGATATCCACCTCGAAATTCAGCCGGAGCGAGCGCGGATCGATGTTCGACGAGCCGATATAGGTCCAGGCGTCGTCGACCACCGTGAGCTTGGAATGGTTGAACACGCCGGCGGCGCGCCAGATGCGGCAGCCGTGTTTGAGCATCTGGTCGAACTGGGCGCTCATGGCGAGGTCGACCAGTTTCAGGTTGTTGGAATAGGGCACGACGATATCGATCCTGACCCCGCGCCGCGCGGCCGTGAGAATGGCGCTGATCAGTTCGCGGTCGGGCAGGAAATAGGGCGACATGATGCGGATGTGCTTCTTGGCGACGGACACCGCGCCCATCAGCACGCGATGGTTGGTTTCCAGGCTCTTGTCCGGCCCTGACGGTACGACGCGGGCCAGCATGCCGCTGCCCGGCGCATCCGGCGGCGGTGCGATATGCCAGGCCTCGCCGGAAAGCTCGTCGCCGCCGGAAAAGCGCCAGTCCTCGTAGGCGAGGCGGAAGAGATCGCCCACCACGGGGCCGGTGACGCGGAAATGCGTATCGAGCGCCGCCGCCGCGCCGGCGAATTCCGTGCAGAAGCCGGCGCGGATGTTGAGCCCGCCGGTGAAGGCGACGCTGCCGTCGACGATGAGGATCTTGCGGTGGGTGCGCAGGTTCGCATAGGGCAGCCGGAGGCCCATGACGATATTGCCGTTGAACACGTCGACTGGCACGTTCGCCCGCTTCAGTTCCGACACGACGGAGGGAATGGAATAGCGCGCGCCGACGGCATCGATCAGCACGCGCACCTCTACGCCGCGTTCCACCGCATCGGCAAGTGCCGCCACGAAGCGGCCGCCGGCATCGTCCCGGTCGAAAATGTAGGTTTCCAGCAGGATGGAGCGTTCGGCGGCATCGATGGCGGCCAGCATGGTGGCGTAGGCCTCGTCGCCGCTCGACAGGAGGCTAATGCGGTTGCCCGAGGTCAGCCGGAAGCGGCCGACCGTGTCGCCGAGCCGCTGCATGGCGGCGAGCGCCCCGCCGAAGGCCACCTGCACATGCTCGTTGGACACGTCGTATTCGGCGCGGTGCTCCCAGCCGGAGGCCAGCAGTCCCTCCCGGCTCAGGCTGAGCGTCTTGCGGCGGATGCGGTTCACCCCGGCGACGTAGTAGATGAGCGCGCCGACGACCGGCGAGAGCACGATGACGCCGACCCAGCCGATGGCGGCGCGCACCTCCTCCTTCGTCATGGTCGCGTGGATCGCGGCCGGAACGCCCAGCGCGATGGACAGCGCGACGAGGATATGCGGCCAATAGGCGGCGAAAGTGTCAAACATGATGCGTTCGGCTCATCCCGCGGGCGGCAAGCCCGCCCCGCTATATATTGCCCCGGATGATGCGAATGCGAGAGGGTGTTTTGCCGCTTGGCGGAAAGATTTTCCGCCCTGGCGTCAATCCTCCAGCGTGCCGGGTTTGCGATCGCGTCGCGTCGCCTCGTGGCCGGCGATCTTCATGAGGTCGTCGCCGCGCCGCGCATAGCGGGCGGAGCTGCGGGTGGCGATCAGCCCGTCATGGCGGGCGGCCAAGGTGATCGTGCCGTCCGCCTCGCCGGGGCGGGTAATGAGGGTTGCGAGGATGTCGCCCGCCTTGACCGTCTCGCCGATATCGCGGTGGAAGAGGATGGTGCCGGGCGCGGGCGCCTTGACCATCTCGATATTGTCGAGCGGCACGGCCGGGCCGGTATAGGCGCGCACGCTGAGCGCGGGATCGGCGACGACACCGCGCCCGGCGAGGAAGGCCCAGAGGCCGTCGGCATCGCGGGCGGCCATGCCGGCATAGACGTCGCGGCGGCCGCGCAGTTCCACGGTCACGGAAAGGCGTCCGGGCACGGTTTTCAGCTTGTCGCCGCCCTGATGCTTGAAGGCATGGCCGACGGCTTCCTCGAAGGCGGTGCTTTCGCCATCGGAAAGGAAGACCGCCTGCATGTCGAGGGCTGCGGCGAGATCGGCCGCCTCCGGCCAGAAGGCATCGTCGATATAGGCATATTGCAGGGATTCGTCGTCGCAATGCAGGTCGAGCACGAGGTCGTGGCCGAGTGCGGTGTGGAGCAGCGTGCGCTTCAGCCGGTCGACGGCGCTGCGGCGGTCCAGGTCGGCGATGAGCGTATCGCGCTCTGCCAGCGCCACGAGCGGGAAATCCCGGTTGAAATTGGTGCGCGAACCCAGGTCGAACCGGCCTTCCATCTCGCCGAAATGCGACTGGGCAAGCCCGATCGGATTGGCCTGCGGGATGACGGTGATGTCGCCGCGAATGGTGCCCGCAGCATCCGCCGCGCGCAGCTTTTCGAGGAGGAAATGCGCCACCGCGACGCCGGGCAGTTCATTGGCGTGGAGGGCGGCCTGGATATAGACGGAGGGCGCCGTCGCATCGCTGCCCTCGAAGCGGAAGACCGGCGCGCGCCATTCGATGCCGGCCGTATCGCCGCCGATGATGATCTCTGTCCGTTCCACGTCATGCCCTCGCTGCTTCGTTTCGCCCGGTTATGCGAAGGGACGGCGCGTTCCGCAAGCCCGGCAAGAATCGGGTTGAAAGCGGCGGGCCAAAGCCCGATCTTCGGTGAAACGGAAAGGAACCGATCATGCCCGGCGATATCCGCTATCTGATCTTCGACACGGCTGGCAGCCCCTGCGGCATCGCCTGGACCGCGGCCGGCATCGTGCGCTTCCAATTGCCGGGCGAGGACGCCGCGACGACGCGCCGCCTGCTGTTGCGCCGCCTGCCAGAGACCGAGATCCAGACTGACGCAGGGGCCGAGGCCGGCGCGCCGCCGCCGGATGTCGCCCGCGCCGTGGATGCGGTGAGGCGCTATTTCGCAGGCGAGGCGGTCGATTTTAACGGCGTCGCGCTCGACCTTACGGGCCAGAGCGATTTCTTCCTGAAGGTCTATGAAGCCGCGCGCCGGGTGCCATGGGGCGGAACGACGACCTACGGCACGATAGCCCGCGATCTGGGTGCTGGCCCGGAAATGGCGCGCGAGGTCGGCCAGGCCATGGCGAAGAATCCCGTCGCGCTCATCATTCCCTGCCACCGCGTGCTGGCCGCCGGCGGCAAGGTCGGCGGCTTCTCCGCGCCGGGCGGCTCATCCTCCAAGCTGAAGATGCTGGCGCTGGAGGGCATCTCCTTCGCACCGCCCGCGCCGGCGCAGCAGTCCTTCGGCTTCTAGGAACGTCGACGGCGATGCGGCAGGATGATGGGACTTGCATTTCGACCTACTAGTTGGTAGGTTGCGGCATGAGCAATCTTCCTTCCACCGCCGACGACATTCTCCGCTGCGCCCGCACGCTCCTCGTGCGCGGCGGCTATAACGGTTTCAGTTATGCCGATATCGCCGCCGTCGTCGGCATCCGCAAGGCCAGCATCCACCATCATTTTCCGGCGAAGGCCGATCTCGTCCGGGCGGTCGTCGCGCAGTATCGCGAGGAGGTGCGACAGGGGCTGGCGAACCTGGAACAGGCTGTCGTCGACCCGCGCGCGCAGGTCGAAGCCTATCTCGGCTATTGGCAGGCCTGCATTGCGGATGCGTCCCATCCCTTCTGCGTCTGCGCGCTGCTCGCCACCGAGATGCAGCTTTTGCCCGAGGCGGTGGCGCTCGAAGTGCGCGGCCATTTCCGGCACCTCTCGGGCTGGCTCGCCGCCGTGCTCGCGCGCGGCGCCGAAGAGGGCCGCTTTACATTGGCCGGCACGGCTGGCGATAATGCGGAACTGTTCATGGCCGCCGTGCACGGTGCGATGCTTTCGGCGCGCGCCTATGGCGAGCCTGCCGCGTTCGCCACGGTCTCCCGCTCCCTGCTGGAGCGCATCGCCGCCTGAAACCGATAAATCCAATGGCATGATGCTTACATCAATCGCCTACCAACTAGTAGATAGCTGAACCGCTCACACCAGAAAGGACAGTTTGATGTTCGGAATTTCTCCCCTCGGCTGGGTCCACACGCTCGGCAGCCTGCCGGCCATTCCCGTGGCGCTCTATATGTTCGCCCGGCACGGCCGCGTCGTCCCGCGCTCGCGCGCGGGCATGGTCTATCTCGTTTCCATGCTGATCGGCGCTCTGACCGCCTTCCTCGTCGCGCACCAGCCCGTGAGCTACGGTATCGCCGGCGCGACGATTCTGTTCCTGGCCGCAGGTTACGGGGCGCAGCGCCTGTTCGGCCCGACGCGCCTTGCGCGATATGTCGAGACGATCTGTCTCACCCTGAGCGCGTTTCTTCTGATGCTGCCGACCATTACCGAAATCCTGCGCCGGGTTCCGGACGGACACCCGCTGGCGCCCAATCTGAATTCGCCGCTGCTGCTCGGCGCACAGGCGACGCTGCTCGCCATCCTGATCATCGGCCTGGCCGCGCAGATCCTTTTCCTGCGGCGGCAGAACAGGGTTGTCGTGGGCGCATGAGCCGCAAAGCCATGGCCCGCTAACGTTTGTCCCGGCGATGGGAGATTATCGCCGGGACAAAACCATTATTCCCACTCGATCGTGCCCGGCGGCTTCGATGTGACGTCGTAGACGACGCGGTTGATGCCGCGGACTTCGTTGATGATGCGGGTTGCCGCACGGCCGAGGAAGTTCATGTCGTAGTGGTAGAAGTCGGCGGTCATGCCGTCGACGGAGGTGACGGCGCGCAGCGCGCAGACGAATTCGTAGGTGCGGCCGTCGCCCATGACACCGACGGTCTGGACGGGGAGCAGCACGGCGAAGGCCTGCCAGATCTTGTCGTAGAGGCCCGCCTTGCGGATCTCGTCGAGGTAGATCGCGTCGGCTTCGCGCAGGATCTCCAGCTTGTCGCGGGTGATGCCGCCCGGGCAGCGGATGGCAAGGCCCGGACCCGGGAACGGGTGGCGGCCGATGAACGAGTCGGGCAGGCCGAGTTCGCGGCCGAGCACGCGCACCTCGTCCTTGAAGAGCTCGCGCAGCGGCTCGACGAGCTTCATGTTCATGCGCTCGGGCAGGCCGCCGACATTGTGGTGCGACTTGATCGTGACCGAAGGGCCGCCGGTAAACGACACGCTTTCGATGACATCGGGATAGAGCGTGCCCTGCGCGAGGAATTCCGCGCCGCCGAGCTTCTTCGCTTCCTCTTCGAACACCTCGATGAACAGGCGGCCGATGATCTTGCGCTTGGTCTCGGGATCCGAAACGCCTTCCAGCTCGCCGACGAAGCGGTCGACGGCATCGACATGGATGAGATGCAGGTTGTAGTGCTCGCGGAACATGGCGACGACATCGGCCGCCTCGTTCTTGCGCATCAGGCCGTGGTCGACGAGGATGCAGGTGAGCTGCTCGCCGACGGCCTCATGGATGAGCAGTGCCGCAACGGAACTGTCGACGCCGCCCGACAGCGCGCAGATGACGCGCTTGTCGGCGACCTGTTCGCGGATCGCTTCCACGGCGCGGGCGCGGTAGGCCGACATCGACCAGTCGCCCTTGATGCCGGCGATCTTGTGCACGAAATTGGAGAGCAGCTTGGCGCCATCGGGCGTGTGCACCACTTCCGGGTGGAACATCGTGGTGTAGTAGCGCTTCGCCTCGTTGACGCAGATGGCGAAGGGCGCGTTTTCCGAGGTGCCGATGATCTCGAAGCCTTCGGGCGCGACGGTGACGCGGTCGCCGTGGCTCATCCAGACCGGATACTTGTTGCCAACCTCCCAGAAGCCCTCGAAAAGCGGGCTGGACTTCAGGATTTCCACATCGGCACGACCGAACTCGCGGGCATGGCCGCCTTCGACGGTGCCGCCGAGCTGCAGGCTCAGCGTCTGCTGGCCGTAGCAGATACCGAGGATCGGCAGGCCGGAATCGAAGACCACCTGCGGCGCGCGGGGGCTGCCCTGATCGAGAACCGAGGCGGGGCCGCCGGAAAAGATGATCGCCTTCGGCTTCATGCGGTGGAAGGCTTCTTCCGCCGACTGGAAGGGGATGATCTCGCAGTAGACGCCTGCTTCGCGCACGCGCCGCCCGATGAGCTGGGTCACCTGGCTGCCGAAATCGATGATGAGAACGCTGTCGGGATGGGCTGTCTGGGTCATGGCGAGCCTTTAATGAATATCCGTGCGACGCGCAACCGGGGACAGGCCGGATTTTCAGCCTTTCAGCACGATCGTGCCGTCGCGCAACGACGCTTCCAGCCGGTCGACCGTCACGGCGAGCTTTTCGTCGATGACGCCGAGATACTGCGTCCAGTCGCCGATATGGCTGAGCTCGGTCTTGCCGTCGGAAATGCCGCGCAGGCCGATGAGCCGCACGCCGAAGGCCTGGCAGGCGCGCAGCGACGCATAGGTTTCCATCTCCACCATGTCGGCATCGATGGTGGCATAGGCGGCGCCCGAGACGATATTGGCGCCGGTGGAAAGCCGTGCTTCGGCGATACCGGGAATGCGCGCGGGAAGCGGCACCTCCGCCGGCAGGGCGAGGAAGGGCGTGGCGCCCTTGGTGAAGCCGATGGCCGAGGCGTCCATGTCGCGATAGGACACCGAGGTCGCCTGGTAGATGCCCGTCTGCTTCAGCGTGGCGGAGCCGGCCGAACCGAGCGAGATGACGAAATCCGGCAGGCGCGCTTCCGCCGCGAGATGGCTGAGCGCCAAGGTCAGCTGCACGGCGGCCTCGACGGGGCCGACGCCGGTCAGGAGCGGCGTGATGCGCGATTTCAGATGCGGGCCGTATTCGGCATTCACGGCCATGACATAGAGGACACGATGGTTGCCGACGGACTTGATGGTGAAGCTCATCCTGCAACGTCCTCGCGTCCGCGTACCACCATCATCGTGCCCGTCATGGACGCGATCAGCTTGGCCGGGCCATCGGACACGGCATAGCCGCGCCCGTCGGCGACGATGATGTTGGAGCCCGGCTTGGTGACCTCGCCGCGGAACAGGAAGCGCTCGCCGCGCCCCGGCGACATCAGGTTGACCTTGAATTCGATGGTGAGGATCGAGGCATCGGGATCGATGACGGAATAGGCAGCGTAGCCGCAGGCCGCATCGAGCGCGGCGGAAATGATGCCGGCATGCAGGAAGCCGTGCTGCTGCGTCAGTTTCTCGTCGAAGGGAAGCTCGATTTCCACCGTGCCGTGGGAAACGCGGGTGAGCTCAGCGCCGATCAGGCGCATGGCGGCCTGACGCTCGAAACTCCTGGCGATGCGGTCGGCGAAACCCGACGGTGGAAAGCCTGTCATGATACTCACACGGTTGCCGGCGCGCCGGCCGAAAGCGAGACAGGCGGAAGGTTGCATGGCCGATGCTGCACTGCAAGCGTCATGATGGAACGCGTGTCAGTTCAGCACGACTATGGCGGTGTTGAGTGCCATCGCGAAGGCGACCCAGGCAAGGTAGGGCGTAAACAGCAGGGATGCCGTGCGATCCTGCCGCCAGGAGGCAGCCATGAAGCCGATGACCGCGACCAAGAGGCCGAGGATGACGATGAGCGCGGAGGAGGGATCGCGCAGGCCGAAGAACAGCGGCGACCAGGCGAAGTTGAGGATGAGCTGGGCAAACCACAGCCGCATCGCCATCGTGCGGCGGAAGGAAAGCCATGTCCGCGCGCCGACCGCGCCGATGATGACATAGAGGATGCTCCAGACCGGCGCGAAGACCCAGTTCGGCGGGTTGAACGACGGCTTGGCAAGGGATTGATACCATTCGCCCGGCACGTTGTTGGCGCCGATGAAGAGGCCGCCGCCGAGAACGACGACGATGAAGACGAGATAGGTCAGGGTCTTGTTGCTCATGCTGCGCAAAGTAGCGCGCTCCGGCGCATCGTCCATATGGCTTCAGCTGATGGCCGAGAGTTTCGCGATGTGCTGGTCCCAGGCCACGGGCTCGCGCCGTCCGGCGAAGTCGCCGTCATAGGAGGAGACGGCAAAACCGTGCGGCGCGGCGGCGATGCCGGCCGCATCCGCGACGGCCTCGTCCCGGATGACCCGGCCGCTGTCGGCCTCCAGCACGACGAAGCGCCCGCCGTTCGGCGAGGTGAGGCCGACGAGGCCCTCGCTCCGGTTGACGGCGATGGCGCCGACATAGTTGGCAAGCCCGATCGTCGTTTCCGCCGGCAGCGAGAGGAATGTCACGTCCTCGCCCTTGCCGAAATGGCCGACGAGCGGCGGCAGGTCGTTGCGTGGCCCCTCGTATTGGCAGGCGAACCAGATGCGGCCCTTGTCGTCGAGACCGATGTGGCGGGTCGAAAGCTGGCGCAGCTTTTCCGGCAGGGCATGGCGTTCAATGAGCGCGCCGCTCGCCGCGTCGATCAGGGCGAGCGAGGGCTCCATATGGTCGAGATTGAGCTTGGTGCGGCCGAAATCCGGGTGGGTCTCGATGCCGCCATTGGCCGCGATCAACAGCTTGCCGTCGTCGCTGACCGAGAGATCATGGGTGCCGATGCCGTAGGTCTGATATTCGCCGATGCGGCGATAGCCGTCGCGGGCGTCGTAAAGGCCGATGACGCCGCGGCGGTTGTCGAAATCGTTCTCGCTGGCATAGAGCAGCCGCCCGTCCGGCGAAAAGCAGCCGTGACCGAAGAAATGCCGGTCCTCAGCGGCCGCGATGGTAACGGGCTCGGCCCTGCCCGTGCGGTCGATCACCAGCGCGAAGGTGCCGGGCCGCCGTGCGAAGGCGACGAGATGGCCGGTTGCGGGCGAAAAGGCCATACCGTGGCTGCGGGCGGGAAGCGGCGTGCGGTCGATGACGGTGCCGTCCTCGGTAAGCACGGCGATGCCGAACGTGCCGTCGCGGTCGCGGTAGCCGGAGGCGAAGACCGCATCGGTGCGCGACAGGGCGAAGGACGGGCGCGGCGCGAGCGCGGCGACGAAGGCCACGCCCGCCATGCGCAGGAAGGCGCGGCGCTCGATGGTCGCACTGGACCGGCCCGCCGCGCGCATCAGTCGCCGTCCGCGAAGGAAAAGCCGGCGCCCAGCCCCATGGCCGTGCCGTATTCGCCGTTCAACCGCTCGATGAGGTCACGGGAATTGACGAGCAGGAAAGCGATCTTCTGCTGCTCTTCGGGCGTCGATACGGCCTTTTCGATATCCGGATCGATGGTCGGCGTGACGCGCGCCAGCGCTTTCAGCACGAAATCGATATTGCCGCCGATGGAAACGAAGCCGGGATCGATAAGGCCGGCCATGCCCGACGTGTCGAACAGCGCGCGCAGCCCTTCGATATTGGCGCCGATCGACACCCAGGTGTTGCCGGAGCGCCAGAACAGCGCCGATTTCGGGCGTGCGATGCCGCCGTGCCGGTAGAAGGTCTCGATGCGCTGGTCGCGCACCGCCTCCGCACCATGCACGAGGATGCCGAGGAGCGCGGTCATGGCCTCGCGGCCGGTGCGGAAGACCGGGTTCTGCGGGCCGGGATGTTTCCAGTGCTGCTGCACGCCGTCGGGTGCATCCCAGGCGGCGACGAACTGCCCCGCCGTCTTCTCGATATGGCTGGCGACGGCGGCGGCGTAGCGGCAGCGGAAGCCGTCCGGCCCGGTCATCAGCGCGTCGGCGCCCGTGCCGTAGAGCGCGAATTCCAGCGCGCCAAAACCCTGGATGGCGACGCTTCTGGCGCCCATCGTGGCGGCATCGGCATCCGCCGGATCCTGCTTTTGAAGAAGCGCCTGCACCTGCTTTAGGCCTGTGCTCTTGCGGTCGGGGTAGAAGAGGATGCGTTCGAAGCGGTTGTCGTCGAGCACGGGGCCGATGCGCACGATCTCGATGCGGCCCCAGTCGACGACGGCTTGGCGAAACGCCGTATCGACCGCCTGCCGCGTTTCGGCGGACGGGGCCGCGCAGAAGGCGTCGGTCGCCTTGGCGAGCGCGCCCGAGGCGGTGTGGAAGGCACGATAGCCAGGCCGGATGACCTCGTCCACAGCCTTGGTCATCACGCCGACGACATTCTCGTCGGTGAGGTCAGGCGGCACGGGCGCGGTGCCCTCCTGCGCCAGCGCCGGAAGCGTGGCCGACAAAAGAAGACCGCCCGCAAGCATGGGCAGGAAGCGGGCAAGGGACAGGCGCCGGGTCATCAGAGGCTCTCCAGGAATTTAAGAAGGGCGTCGCGGTCCTGTTTTTCCAGCGCGGCGAAGCGGTCGCGCG
The DNA here is from genome assembly GCF_023038235.1 of Shinella oryzae. Lineage (NCBI taxonomy): Bacteria > Pseudomonadati > Pseudomonadota > Alphaproteobacteria > Hyphomicrobiales > Rhizobiaceae > Shinella > Shinella oryzae. The sequence goes on from NZ_CP081987.1 coordinate 3,289,384, forward strand.
CCGTCTGTGCCTCCCCGCCGTGCCAGAGGATGGCCTCGGTGAGGTTGCGGGCGCGCCCGTCATGCAGGAAGAACGTATGACCGTTGACGGTTTTTGTAAGGCCGATGCCCCAGAGCGGCGGCGTGCGCCAGTCGCGGCCGGTGGCAAGGCCGACAGCCTGCCCGTCGGCAAGGCCGTCGCCCATGTCGTGCAGCAGGAAATCGGAATAGGGCCAGATCAACTGAAAGGCATGGGCCTTGTTGTCGGCATCGCGCCGCGTCACGAATTTCGGGTGGTGGCAGGACACGCAGCCTGTCTCGTAGAAAACGCGCTTGCCGGCCAGCGTTTCGGGGAAACTCGCCTTGCGCCGGGCGGGCACGGCGAGGTTTTCGGCATAGAAGGTAACGAGGTCCATGACCGGCGGCGGCGCTTCCACGTCGCCGAGGCGCGGCTGCACGCCGTTTGGCCGCTCCAGGCAGGCGGCCTGCGCGGGCGTGCAATCGCCCTGGTGCAAGGGCACGTCCGGCGTCGAGATGCCGATATCGAAGGCGAAGGCTTCCGCGCTCTGCCGGCGCACCGTGGCGGACTGCGCCTTCCAGCCGAAACGGCCGAGCGCCCGCTTGCCGGTCGCGGGATCGATGGCGATGGCCGCGCGGCCGCGGATGCCGTCGCCGTTCGCGTCGTCAGGGTCGGCAAGCGCGCGGATATCGGCCTCGTGGATCGCCTGGATCAGCCCGAGGCCGAGCATCGGCTGGGTGACACGCGGCGAGAGCGTCGTGGCCGGGTCGAGATCGCCATAGGCGAGATCGGTGACGGAATAATGGGGCCGCCGCAGCATAGCCACTGCGCCGCCGGCAAGCGTCACCGGTTCTTCGGTATAGGTGACGGCCATGCGCCCCTCGGCCTTGAGGCCGGGCACGGCCTGATCCTGCAGCTGGCGCCCGTAGATGGGATCAGGCAGGCTCATCTGGCCGAAACTGGCGAGGGCCGCCTTTTCGTCTTGCGCGCGCGCGGGACGGGCAAGCCGCAGGAACATGGAGGTGGCATCGGCCGCGCCTTCCGGCGGATGGCCGCGGCCGTCGCGGATGTGACAGGTCTGGCAGGAGCGCGCATTGTAGAGCGGGCCGAGCCCGTCGGAGGCCTGCGTTGAGGAGGGCGAGGAGACCCAGAGCTTCTGGAAGAGAGCGTTGCCGAGCTTGAAGCTCTCCCGTTCCTCGAAGGTGATGTTTTCGGAAAAATGCGAGAAGCTGTTGATGTCCGTGCGGGCGAGCGACGTCGCGGCCCCGCCGGACATCGCCTCGTACTGCTCCGCCTTGGAAAAATCGGTGGTGAGTGCAGTCGCCGCCTCGACGCGCTTTTCGTCCTTTGCGGAGAGATCGTCACGGGCGCGCCCGGAGGAATGCGCCGCCCCCAGCGCAAAAACGCCCGCCGACACGGCGACCGCGGCGAAAACCGCGAGCAGACGGCGGGCAGGGCGTTTCGTCATGCGTGAAATCGGGCCACCGTTCCCGGGAACGGCGGCCCGCCTTCTTTCTTATTTGAAGACAGCGTTAGGATTATCCAGGCTGTCGGAGCCTTCAAGCTCGATCTTGCCGAGATCGAGCGACGCAACGACGCGCTCGATCGTCTTGGTCTGGTCGACCAGCGTGTCGATGGCGGTCTGCACGACCTTGTTGCCCTCGGCATTGCCCTCGCCGATCATCTGGTCATAGGCCTCGCCGCCTTCCGCGCGGTCCACCAGCGCCTTGAAGGCTGCATGGCTGGCGTCGAGCTTCTCGGTCATCTCCTTGTCGAGTGCCGCGTCCTTTTCGGCGACGAGCTCGTGCAGCGACGGGCCGGTCATCTTGGTGCCGTCAGGGCGGGTATATTCGCCCGTATAGACGGTCTGGATGCCGACGACGTCATAGTAATGCGAGTTGTGCGTGTTGTCGGAGAAGCAATCGTGTTCTTCTTCCGGATCGTGCAGCAGGAGGCCGAGCTTCATGCGCTCGCCGGCAAGCTCGCCATAGGAGAGCGAGCCCATGCCGGTCAGCATGGCGGTGATGCCGGCCTTCGGGTCGGCGGTCACGTTCTTGGTGGCGTCGCCCTCCGGCGCCCAGGCGGCGACCATTTCCTCGAGATCGGTGACGAGCAGCGAGGCGGCGGCCTTCAGGTAGGCGGCGCGGCGGTCGCAATTGCCGTTGGTGCAATTGGCCGTGTCATAGTCGCTGGCCTGGCGGTTGCCCGCACCGGGGCCGGTGCCGTTCAGGTCCTGGCCCCACAGCAGGAACTCGATGGCGTGGTAGCCGGTCGCCACATTCGCCTCGACTTCGCCGGCCTCGTGCAGTTCCTGCAGGACTTCGGGCGTAATGGTCGTGGCGTCGATGGTCTTGCCGGCGATTTCGAGCTTCGGATTGGCAATGACATTGCCGACGAAAAGCGCGTTGGTGTCGCTCTCGGTGCCATAGCTCGCGTCGACATAGTCGATCAGGCCTTCATCGAGCGGCCAGGCGTTGACCTTGCCTTCCCATTCGTCGACGAGCGGGTTGCCGAAGCGGTAGGCTTCCGTCTGCTGGTAGGGCACGCGGGCCTTGAGCCATGCCGCGCGCGCGGCCTTCAGCGTTTCGTCGCTCGGCTTGGCGATCAGCGCGTCGACGGCGGCATCGAGCGCCTTGGCGGCATCGAGCGAGTCCGAGAACTTCGCGTGCGCGATCTCGGCATAATGCTTGACGATGGCGGCCGGATCGGCAGCCGCATGCGCCGTGCCGATGGCAAGGCCGGATGTCGCGGTGGCGAGTGCAAAGACGGCCGCGCGAAGGAAGGAAGTGGTCATGACGTCTCCTGGTGTCCTGTTTGGCGTGTCCCCCGACGCCGGGCAGCAGCCGATGGCCGCAGTCCGGACGGCCCTCAAAACCGGGGCCGGGTCTGTTCAGGCCTTGATGTCATGGACCAAATAAAAACTAGTGTCAAAGTGTATAGTTTAGAACGGTTTCAAGCTGTTCCGCGCTTTTGACACAACGCAATCTTCAGGGCTTGCGCGCCATGGCGCAGAAGAAGAAACCGTCCGTGTCGGTGGTCGCCGGGGTCAGCGTCACCGTCTTGCCGTCGCGCGAGCGGGGCTGCGGCTTGTCCTTGCCGAAAAGCGTGCTCCAGGTCTCGGTGGCCGGCAGGATTTCGAAGCCGGGATGGTCCTCGCAAAAGGCGTGGACCTGCGCCTCGTTCTCCTGCGGCAGGATGGAACAGGTGACGTAGAACAGGAAACCGCCGGGGCGCACGAAGACGCTCGCATTGGCAAGCGCTTCCCGCTGCTGTGCAAGGCGCTCCTCCAGGTTCTTTTCGGTGAGACGCCACTTGGTATCGGGGCGGCGCCGCCAGGTGCCCGTGCCCGTGCACGGCGCATCGACCAGCACGCGGTCAAAACGGTCCTTCAGGGGCGCGAGGCTGGAAAGGTCCTCGTGGACCTGGACATTGCGGGTGCCGGCACGCTTCAGCCGCTCGATGATGGGGGCAAGGCGCTTGCGGTCCGTGTCATAGGCATGGACCTGGCCCTTGTTGTGCATGGCCGCGGCCATGGCAAGCGTCTTGCCGCCACCGCCGGCGCAGAAATCGAGCACCTGCTCGCCTTCGCGCGGCACGACGAGATCGGCGACGATCTGCGAGCCCTCGTCCTGCACCTCGAACCAGCCCTTCTGGAAGGCGAGGTCGGCGGTGACGTTCGGCAGGCGCGAGGCGCCCTCGCCGGCAGGAATGCGGATGCCCTGGCGGGCGATGGCGGAGGCGACGGCGCCGTTGCGCTCCAGCGCCTTCAGAACCTTCTCGCGGTCGGCCTTGAGCGTGTTGGCGCGAAGGTCGAGCGTCGGCCGGCCAGCGAGCGCCTTGGCCTCATCCAGCCAGTCGGCGGCAAAATTCGTCTCGAAGGCGGGCTGGATCCATTCGGGGATATCGCCCTGAACGTGGGGCGCGGCAGCGTCGAGATTGCGGGCAAAGAAGGCGGCGAGCTTTTCCGCGCCGAGCGGTTCCGGCGCGAAGCGGTCGCCGTCGAATTCCGCCGCAAGGGTTTCGGGCGTGAGGCCCCACTGGCGCAGCAGGACAGCGTGGCCCAGCGCGTTCGGGCTGTCATCGTCCATCAGATAGGCGTGCGACAGTTTCATGCGCAGCGCGTCGTAGACGATATTGCCGATGGCGGCGCGGTCGCCGGAGCCGGCGAACCGATGGGAGAGGCCCCAGTCCTTGAGCGCATCGGCGACGGGGCGTCGCCGCGTCTCGATATCCGTCAAAACCTCGATGGCTCCCGAGAGCCGCCCACCCAATCGCATCCGTTTACTCCGTTTTGCGTCGTGGTAGCGGCGGAATGCAGCAAGAGCAAGCCGGAGCCGGTAGAATTCGGGATCAGCCGATGACCTCGTAACAGATCTTGGCATGGCCGGAGCGGATCATGCCGATGTTGGAAGCGGCCGCCTTGGAGAGATCGAGAACCCGGCCGCGGATGAACGGGCCGCGATCGTTGATGCGAACGACGACGCTCTTGCCGTTGTTGGCGTTGGTCACCTTGACCTTGGTGCCGAAGCGCAGGCTGCGATGGGCGGCGGTCATGAGGTTGGGGTTCATGCGCTCTCCCGAGGCGGTGCGCGAGTGCAGCGCATACCAGGAGGCGCGGCCACAACCGGCGGCCTGCGCATCGGAGAACGACACGAAGGAAGAGGAAGCGGCGACGAGCGCGGCAATGGCGATGCTGGAGAGCTTGGACGTCATATATCGGTGGACCTTCAGGGCAGGTTGTAGGCTTTCGCTGTGACCGGCGCCCTATGAGGAAGCAAAAATGGCAAAAACGTGCCTCAACCGGCCACACTTGCTGGCGCAAGCCCGCCGGATATACAGTCCATCGCCCGCGATGGATCTTTAACCTTCGTTAATGGCTTTGGAAAAGTTCTTTGGAATCAGTCGATAAACTGTTTCGACTTGAAAAGCGGAATGGTCTTCCGGCATTAGAGCAATTTTTCGGAAAAAACTTTCAATATCCGCCGGAATCGCACAGGAATTCGGCGGCAATAATGTGGCAGATAAATTTCAGGTTGCATGAAATCGCAAAAGGACAGGCTCGCCGCCTCCGGCCCTCAGCCGCGCCAGCGGCCGGAGGAATGGAGTTCGGCAAGCGAAATGCGGTAATTCGGATATTGAAAACCGAAGCCCGCGGCGCGCAGTTTCGCATTCGAAACGCGCTTGTTCTCGCCATAGAAAGACCGCGCCATGGGAGAAAGTTCCGCCGTTTCGAAAGAAATGTCCGGCGGCACGGGATAGCCCATCAGGCGGGCGGCCTCGGCAACGACGTCCTGCGGCGGGCCCGGTTCGTCATCGGTGATGTTCCAGATGCCGCCAAGGCTCCGGTCTGCAAGGAAGAGGGCCGACCCGCCGATATCCTCGACGCGGATGCGGTTGAACACCTGGTCCTTCTTTATGAGGCGGCGGGCGGTGCCGTCCTCGATGTTGCGCAGCGCGTTGCGGCCCGGCCCGTAAATGCCCGACAGGCGCAGCACCGCGACCGGGAGGCCGGAAGCCTGCCCGAAGGCGAGCCAGTGGTTCTCGGCCTCGACACGCTCGATGGAACGGGTGGAGACCGGGTTCAAGGGCGTGTCCTCGTCCACCCAGGCGCCCTTGTGATCGCCGTAGACGCCGACGGTGGAGAGATAGCCCGCCCATGCCAGCTTCGGCATCAATGCGGAAAGCGCGGGGCTTCCGGCACGAAACAACGGGTCGCCATCCCGGCCCGGCGCGATGGACTGCACGACATGCGTGGCGCGCGCCATGGCGGCGACGAGCGCATCGGACAGGTCGTTGCCGTCGTAGAGGACGGGTTCGATACCCAGCGCACGGAGGCTTTCCGCCTTCTCCTCGGAGCGGGTGGTGCCGGAAACCGTATAGCCCGCCGCCCGGAAGGTTTCGGCGATGGCCTTGCCGGAAAACCCGGCGCCGAGGATCAGGAGGTGCTTCAACGCGCGTCTGCCTTTGCTCTCTCATATTCCGCGCGCACGTCCTCGTCCGCGTCTTCGACCCTTCCTGCCGCAAATCTTGCGAATTCGCCAGCATCCATCAGCCGCGACAGCGCCCATGCGGCCATGCCGCGCACCATGGGCGCCGCATCGTCGGCGAGACGGAGGCACGCGGCGATCAGGCCGCGGTCGCGCGAATTGCCGGCGGCAATCAGCGTGTTGCGCACGAAGCGGTCTCGCCCGATGCGCTTGACTGGCGAACCGGAGAAATGGCTGCGGAACGCCGGATCGTCGAGCGCAAGCAGATCGGCGATGGCGGGCGCCTTCAGCTCCTCGCGCGCGACGAGCTTCATTTCCGAGGCCGCCGCCGCAAACTTGTTCCACGGGCAGGCGGCGAGGCAATCGTCGCAGCCATAGATGCGGTTGCCGATCTTCTCGCGCATGTCGGGTGCAATCGCGCCCTTGTGCTCGATGGTGAGATAGGAGATGCAGCGCCGCGCATCGAGCTTGTAGGGCGCAGGAAAGGCATCCGTCGGGCAGGCGTCGAGACAGGCGCGACAGGAGCCGCAATGATCGCGCTCCGGTTCGTCGCGCAGGAGGTCGGCGGTGGTGAACAGGCTGCCGAGGAAGAGCCAGGAGCCATGCGTGCGGCTGACGAGGTTCGTGTGCTTGCCCTGCCAGCCGAGCCCCGCGGCCGCGGCGAGCGGCTTTTCCATGACGGGTGCTGTATCGACGAAGACCTTGACGTCCTCTCCGCCGCGCGCGGCAAAGCGGGTCGCCACTTCCTTCAGCTTGCCCTTGATGATGTCGTGATAGTCGCGGTTTTGCGCATAGACCGAGATCGCCGCCCGGTCCGGCAGGGCGAGCACGTCGCGCGGATCATGCGCCGGGCCGTAGTTCATGCCGAACAGCACGATGGAGCGCACGTCGCTCCACAGGACGCGCGGATCGGCGCGGCGGGCCTGCGTCTCCGCCATCCAGTCCATGGTGCCGTGGTAGTCGGCGGCGAGGAAATCGGCGAGCCGGGCAGGCGCTTGCGGAATGGAATCCGGTGCGGTGATACGACAGAGGTCGAACCCCTTGTCGGCCGTTTCCGCCTTGATGAAATCGGTCAGGCGGCGCCGGATCTTCTCGTCGCCCGACATGATCAGGTCCTCAGAAATCCAGGTCCGCGTAATGCGAGACCGGCGTGACCCCGCGCACGCGCTCGGCCAGCAGCGGCCGGAAGGAGGGGCGCGATTTCAGCCGCTGATACCAGTCCTTGGCCTGCGGCGCCTCGGTCCAGTTGATCTCGCCCATATAGTCGAGAACCGAAAGACAGGCCGCGGCGGCGAGATCGGCATAGGAGAGGCGGTCGCCGGCCAGATAAGTGCGCGAGCCGGCCAGCCAGGACAGGTACTTCATGTGCTGGCGGATATTGGCGCGCGAGTTGCGCAGGATCTTGCTGTCGGGCGGCCCGCCGCCCTGGTCCGATGTCATCTGGAGCTTGAAGATGCGCTCGCGCACCAGGGGACGCGTGACGTCCTGCTCCATCTTCTGCAGGAACCATTCGGTCAGGCGGCGGATCTCCGCGCGCTGGAACGGGTCTTCCGCCAGCAGGCGGCGGTCGCGCTTCAGGACGCCATGGGTCTCGTCGAGATATTCCGAGATGATGCTAGCGCCACAGAGCGCGCGCATGCTGTCATCGACATAGACGGGAAGCGTGCCGGCCGGGTTGAGCGCGAGGAAGTCGCGCCGGTTCTCCCAGGGCTGCTCCTCGGCGAGCTCCGTCTGGAACCCGTATTCCGCAAGGATGAGGCGGACGAAGCGGGAGGCGGCAGACATCGGGTGATGATAGAGTGTTGGCATGAACGCGGCTTTTACTCATCGTGCGGAAAGGAATGCGCCGGGCCCGCCGACTCATGCGGAACTGATTTGGCCACGGCTGATTTGACGAACCTATAGAAATTTGGTGGTACAAACACAAGCGAATCGGGCCTCGTGCTGCAAGCCCGCTTTCGCTTCTCGCCTTTCCTCCCAAAGACTCAAGGAAGTTTCATGGCAGACCAGTCCATCGTCAGCGCCCTCATCCTCGGCCTTATCGAGGGCCTGACCGAATTCATCCCGGTGTCTTCGACCGCCCATATCCTGCTCGCCGGGCATTTCCTCGGCTTCAAGTCGCCGGGCAACACCTTCGCCGTGCTCATCCAGCTCGGCGCGATCCTGGCGATCCTGTCCGTCTATGCGGCAAAGCTCTGGAAGGTCGCCGTCGCGCTGCCGTCGAGCCCGGAGGCGCGGCGCTTCGTCATCAGCGTCCTCGTGGCCTTCCTGCCGGCCGTCGTCATCGGCATGCTCGCGCACGATTTCATCAAGACGGTGCTGTTCGAAACGCCCATGCTGATCTGCATCGTGCTGATCATCGGCGGCGTCATCCTCTACGTCATCGACCGCATGCCGCTTCAGCCCCGTTATACGGATGCGATGAAGTACCCGCCGTCGCTCGCCTTCAAGATCGGCCTTTGCCAGTGCCTTGCCATGATCCCCGGCACCTCGCGCTCGGGCGCCACCATTGCCGGCGCGCTTTTGATGGGCACGGACAAGCGTTCGGCGGCGGAGTTCTCGTTCTTCCTGGCGATGCCGACCATGCTGGGCGCCTTCACGCTCGACCTCTACAAGAACCGCGACGCGCTGTCCTCCGACGACATCCTGATCATCGGCGTCGGCTTTATCGCGGCCTTCATCGCGGGCCTTTTCGTGGTGCGCTCGCTGCTCGACTTCGTGTCGCGCCGCGGCTTCACGATCTTCGCCATCTGGCGGATCATCGTGGGAACGCTGGGCCTGATTGCCCTTCTGATCTGGGGTTGAAAGACCGGCTTCGGCCGGTCGCTTCAGGCGGGCCGAAGCTTACTTGACCGACGAGGTCGTGCAGGGATCGACGCCGTAGGCCGGCGTGCAGCCGTGCTTGCCGGCGGAAACCGTCGTGGGCGCGGCAAAGGATCCGGCCACGATGATCAGAGCCGAAAATCCGAAGAAGATTGCAATTGCCTTGCCCATTTGCGCCGAAAGCCTCTCGAGGTGCTGAAATACGCCGCACGCTGCTTTCCTGCAGGACGCGACGGGGGCGGTGTTTATTCTCTGACCCTGACACAAGCAATATCGCGACATGCTGAATCCCGCGTAAATGCCGCAACGCTTTTTTTAACCGCTGCATAAGTGCAACAGCGGCCGCAAAGCCCCCTGCGAGAAACGAAACGGCCGCCGCGCGAGACCTCGCACGGCGGCCGTTTTCCTGTGGGAAATCCGCGCTCAGGCGGTGCGGTCGAGGCGCGTGAACTGGCCCTGCTGGCGATAGCGGACGAGGTAGCTCGGCAGGATGGCTTCCACCAGCGCCGGCTCGATGCCGATGGCTTCCAGCGTGCGCCCCTCGCTGATGGCGGCCTGCGAGACGATGTTGTCGGCGCGCAGCAGCGTCACCTGATCGGAGGTGAGCGGCGGCTTCACGAAGGGCACCAGCGAGGCGATGGAGCCGATCAGCGACGCGACGCCGAAGGGAAGCGAGACGAAGGGGTTCTTGCGGTCCGTCACGCGCAGCATGGTCTCGAGACACTGGCGGAAGGTCAGGACCTCCGGGCCGCCGAGTTCATAGATGCGGCCGCGTGCGATCGTGCCGTCGACGGAGCGCGCGACGGCCTCGGCGACATCGGCGACATAGACCGGCTGGAGCTTCGTGTGGCCGCCGCCGATCAACGGCAGGACGGGTGAGAAGCGCGCCATGGTGGCGAACTTGTTGAAGAAGCCGTCCTCGGGACCGAAGACGATGGACGGGCGCAGGATGACGGCATCCGGAACCGCGCGCAGCACGGCGGCCTCGCCGCGCGCCTTGGTGCGGGAATAGGTGGAGGCGGATTTTTCATCCGCACCGATGGCGGAGATGTGGGTCAGCGTCGCACCGGCCGCGCGGGTGGCCTCGGCGACGGCGCGCGCGCCGAAATCCTGCACCGCGTCGAAGGTGTTGCGGCCGCTTTCGAGAAGCAGGCCGACGCAGTTGATGACGTGGTCCGAGCCCGCCACCGCGCGGTCGACCGACAGCCGGTAGCGCAGGTTCGCCTGGACGAAGGAAATCTGCCCGACGCCACCCATCGGCTGAAGAAAACCGGCGAGATCGGGACGGCGCACGGCGACGCGGATGCGGTAGCCGCGGCGCGCCAGCGCACGCACCACATGACGCCCGACGAAGCCCGAGCCGCCGAAGACGGTGACGAGCGGCGGAAGGTTGGACAAGGTCATGAGGCTGCTCCTGAGAAATAGGATCGGTAGGTGAGGCCTACATATCCCAAAGCATCGGCAAGGTGAAGCGCGGCGAAGCGTCTCGCGCGCCGGTTTTTCAGGCGTCGGCCCGCCGGATGCTCAGATGCCCTCGACGACGACCATCTCGGCGTCGGCCACTTCCTGCCGGATGGCGGCGGCGATCTGGTATTCCGGCGAATTGTAGCAGTCGACGGCGGCCTGGAGCGAGGGGAACTCGATCACCACGTTGCGGGCGCGCACCTGGCCTTCCAGCGGCTCGAAAGCGCCGCCGCGGGCGAGGAAATTGGCACCGTATTTCTCGAAGGCCGGCTTGGCGGCGGCGACATAATCCTTGTAGCGCTCGGCATCGCGCACATCGACCCGTGCAATCCAGTAACCCTTCGCCATGGTTCTCTCCCTGTGGTTATGCCGTCAGCGCACCGTCCATCTCGGCGAGGATCGCCTTGACAGCGGCGAGCGGATCGGTGGCCTTGACGATGGGGCGGGCGACGACGAGATGGCTGGAGCCGGCCTTCAAGGCATCGGCGGGCGTCATCACGCGCTTCTGGTCGCCGGGCTCGGCACCGGCCGGGCGGATGCCGGGCGTCACGATGGCCATGTCCGCGCCGACGATCTTGCGCACGGCGCGCGCTTCCTCGGCGGAACAGACCACACCGCCCATGCCGGCGACGCGGGCCTGTTCGGCGCGGCGCAGCACCAGCGTGTGCGGATCGTATTCATAGCCGGCGTCGATGACGTCCTTGGCATCCATGGAGGTGAGCACGGTGACGCCGAGCAGGCAGAGATCGGAGCCCTTTGCCGCGGCGACCGCGGCGGCCATCGCCTTCGGATAGGCATGCAGAGTCAGCATCGACATGCCCATCTTCACGATGTTCTCGACGCCCTTGGCCACGGTGTTGTCGATGTCGAGCAGTTTCATGTCGAGGAAGACCTTCTTGCCGTCCTTGGCAAGATCGCGGGCGAATTCCAGGCCGCCGGCGAATACCAGCTGGTAGCCGATCTTGTAGAAGAGGGCGGTGTCGCCCAATGTCCTGACCACCCGTTCCGCCTCCGCGATGGTCGGTACATCGAGGCCAACGATCAGGCGGTCGCGCGCGGACATGGTCAAAACCCTTTCCAAGATTCCATTGCCGTCCAGTCGCATGTGACGGTGCGGTCCGCAAGCCGGAAAGCGAAAAGATTGCCGCCGCCGGCGGGCTGGTCCCGGTCGCGCGCGATCGGCCTGCCCTGGAGGTGGCATTTGAGCAGCGTGCCGACCCCGCCATGGCCGACGAAGGCGATGGGGACGGAGGGATCGTGCCCGGCCAGCGCCCGCTCGACGGCCATAACGATACGCGCCTGCGCATCCACCGCCCGCTCCCAGCCTTTGAAGCTCTCCTCAGGATGCGCAAAGAACCAGTTTGCGGCGTCCTCGAAGGCGTCGGGTGGCAGGTAGCCGGTGGCGGAACGGTCGTTCTCGCCCATGGCGTGGTCCGTCTCGATCGCGACGCGCCTGGTGGAGAGGATTTCGGCCGTCTCGATGGCCTTGCGCTCGGTGCTCGCGGCAAAGCGGCCGATCTGCGCCGCCCAGCCGGAGGAAGCCGCAAGCCGCGCCCTCTCTATCCCCTTTTCGGAAAGGCCCCAGTCCGGCACCGGCACGGCCGGGTCGATGGCAACCTGCGGATGGGTGATGTAGACGGCGAACACCGCAACACCTCAATGGGTGCGGCGGTAGGTCCAGAGCTGCGCCGGCGGGATGTTGCGCACGACGAAGTCGAGATGGCTGATCTGGTAGCGATCCGGCATGGCGACGACGGGCGAGAGCGGACCGTAGGAAATCTGCACGACGGGCCGGCCGACCGGGATGCGCGACAGGAGGTCCTCGATCAGTTCCACGCGGCGGTGCATGGGGAAATTGAGCAGAGGCACGGCGGAAACCACGCTGTCGAAGGTCATATCCTTGAGATCGCCGAGCGTCTTGTCGAGATCGAAGGCGTCGCCGTTGATGAAGTTGACGCCGTGGAAGCGTTCGACGAGGTGGTTGTAGAAATCCGTCGAGAATTCCACGGAAACCAGCTTGTCCGGGGCGATGCCCGCGCCGAGGATCGCCTTGGTGATGACGCCCGTGCCCGGGCCGAGCTCGAGGACCGGAAGGCCGGAGGCGGGGTTGACGACGCTCGCCATCCGCCGGGCGGTGACGGAAGAGGTCGGGATGATCGCGCCGACCGCTTTGGTGTTGCTCACCCAACCCTTGAAGAAACGGATCTCGTCGTCGAATTTCTTGCCGAAGCGTTCCTTCACCTTCATGCGAAGCGTCATGTCGTTCCCCTTCATGGTTCATCCGCAAGCCGCTGGCGGGTTGTTCCCCCTCGACTCAACGGCCCGGCGAATATGCGACGCGGTTTGCGTCAAAAACAAGTCTGATTGCGTCGCTGTCAGGCGTTTCCGGTCAGCGATCGGGTAAAAAAGAACCCGCCGGCGGCCAGCGGGTTCCTGAACGGTTTCCCGATGCCGCGCGATCGGCCCTAGACGCGCATCGGCATCAGAACGTATAGCGCGTCGTCGCCGGCGAGATCACGCACGAGCGTCGGCGAGCCCGGATCGGCCAGCATGAACACGGCTTCCGAGCCCGAAAGCTGCGCGGTGATGTCGAGCAGGTACTTCGCGTTGAAGCCGATTTCGAGCGGATCGTTGTCGTAGCCGACGGGCAGTTCTTCCGTGGCACTTCCCGAATCCGGGTTGTTGACGGTCAGCGTCAGCTGCCCTTCGGCCAACGCCAGCTTCACGGCGCGGCCGCGTTCCGACGAGATGGTGGAGACGCGGTCGACGGCCTGCGCGAAGGACTGGCAGTCGATCTTCAGTTCCTTGTCGTTGTTGGTCGGGATCACGCGCTGGTAATCCGGGAACGTGCCGTCGATCAGCTTGGAGGTCAGCACGATCGAGCCGATGGTGAAGCGGATCTTCGCATCCGACACCTCGACGGTGACCACGAGCTCGGGATTGTCCACGAGCTTCTGCAACTCGCCGACCGTTTTGCGCGGGATGATGATGCCGGGCATGCCCTCGGAGCCCGAGGGCGCTTCCACGTCGGCGCGCGCGAGGCGGTGGCCGTCGGTGGCGACGGCGCGCAGCTTCAGCTGGCCGCCGCTCTCGATGGTGTGGATGAAGATGCCGTTGAGGTAATAGCGGGTTTCCTCCGTCGAGATCGCAAACTGCGTGCGATCGATCAGCATCTTGAGGTCCGTCGCCTTGAGGCGGAACGTGTGCGAGAAGCTGCCGGCGGTGAGATCGGGGAAATCGGACTGCGGCAGGCACTGCAGCGAGAATTTCGAGCGGCCCGACGTGACCGACATGGACGAGCCGTCGGCATTGGTGGCGAGTGCCACTTCCGAACCGTCGGAAAGCTTGCGCACGATATCGTAGAGCAGGTGGGCCGGAACGGTCGTGGCGCCGGCCTGGTCGACCTGCGCGGGCGTCGCCTCGGTGATCTCGAGGTCGAGGTCCGTCGCCTTCATGTCGAGGCTGGCGCCGTCGCAGCGCAGCAGAACGTTCGAGAGGATCGGGATCGTGTTGCGCCGCTCGACCACGCGATGAACGTGGTTCAACGACTTCAGGAGATTGGACCGCTCGAGAGTAATGCGCATGAACTGTACCGCTTTCGACCGCTGGCACGCCGGAAACCGGCGCGGCATTGCCTTGAAATTCCGGCCAGGCCGGAAAGATGGGACGGGCAAAATGGCAGAATTTCGCGACGGATTGCAAGTGCTAACGGTGCGCGACACGCGATAGTCAACCGTCGTCTCTTGCGAGCGTGCCGGTGCTCGACCATAAGGGGTGGAATGCACGGCCGTTCACGCGGCCGGAAAGGCGTGGGATCGATGCGGGACGAAAGCGTGGCAAGCGGGATGGGCGAAGGCGGCAGGACGTTCCGCCTGCACAATGCCGTGGTGCCCGCCCGGCCGCTGGAGCCGGCGCTCTATCTCGTGGCGACCCCCATCGGCAACCTCTCCGACATCACGCTTCGCGCGCTCGAAACGCTGGCCGGCGCCGATGTGCTGGCCTGCGAGGACACGCGCGTCACCCGCGTGCTGCTCGACCGCTACGGCATCGTCAACCGGCCCTACGCCTATCATGAATACAATGCCGACGAGGTGGGCCCGCGCCTGATCGCGGCGCTCGATGCGGGCAAATCCGTCGCGCTGGTGTCGGATGCCGGCACGCCGCTCGTCTCCGACCCCGGCTATCGCCTCGCATTGCTCGCCATCGAGGCTGGTCACCGTGTCGTGCCCATTCCCGGCGCTTCGGCGCCGCTGGCCGCCCTTGTCGGTGCGGGTCTTCCGAACGATGCCTTCTTCTTCGCAGGGTTCCTGCCATCGAAGGACAAGGCCCGGCGCGACCGGCTGGCCGAGCTTGCCGGCGTTCCCGCCACGCTTCTCTTCTTCGAATCGCCCCATCGCATCGCCGCCACGCTGGTGTCCGCGGCCGATGTGCTGGGTGAAAGCCGGCCGGCCTGCGTCTGCCGCGAACTGACCAAGACCTTCGAGGAATTCCGCCGCGGCACGCTGGGCGAGCTTGCCGCGCATTATGCCGAGGCCGGCGCGGTTAAGGGCGAAATCGTGCTGGTCATCGGCCCGCCGGGCGAGGCGGCCGCACCCGGGGCGGAAGACGTCGACCGCCTGCTTGCGCAGCTCGTCCGGGACATGCCGGCCGGCAAGGCGGCGACCGAGGCGGCCCGCCAGACCGGCCTGCCGCGGCGCGATCTCTACCAGCGCCTTCTCGACCTGAAGGACGGCGATGCGCGATAGGCCGGCGGATCCGACCCGGCTCAAGGCCTTCCGCCGCGGGCACGTCTCGGAATATCTCGCCGCGCTCTATCTTCTCGCCAAGGGCTATCGCATCCGGGCCATCCGCTACCGCACCAAGGCCGGCGAGATCGACATCATCGCCCGGCGCGGCGATCTGGTGGTCTGCGTGGAGGTGAAGGCGCGCCGCGATGTCGACAGCGCCGTCTTCGCGGTGACCGGCACGGCCCAGCGTCGCATCCGCGCTGCGAGCGAGATCTGGCTGTCCCGCCAGCCCGACGCCCACCGTCTTTCCCTGCGCTACGACATCGTCGCGGTGCGGCCATGGCGGCTTCCAAGGCATTTCGTGGATGCGTTCTGAACAGAAAGAGACGGGAAGTTTATCCAGGCGACACCACCGCGGATTTCGCCTCCGGCCGGCGTTGTCTTCGCGCCCGCGGCGTCCTAAATGTGTGCGGCATTCCTGAGGGGACCTTTCATGGCTAAGATCAAGAACGTCGCGGTCCAGATGGACCATGTGTCGACCATCAGCATCGCCGGCGATTCCACCTTCGCCATGAGCCTCGAGGCGCAGGCCCGCGGCTACAGGCTCTTCCACTACACGCCCGACCGGCTGAGCCTGCGTGACGGCAAGGTCTATGCGAGCGTCGAGCCGATGGAGCTGCGCGACATCAAGGGCGACCACTATACGCTTGGCGAGGCCGAGCGCGTCGATCTCTCGACCATGGACGTGGTTCTTCTGCGCCAGGATCCGCCCTTCGACATGTCCTACATCACCTCCACGCATCTGCTCGAGCGGATCCATCCGAAGACGCTCGTCGTCAACGACCCGGCCTGGGTGCGCAATTCGCCGGAGAAGATCTTCGTCACCGAATTCGCCGACCTGATGCCGAAGACCCTCATCACCCGCGATCCCGCCGAGATCCGCCGCTTCCGCGACGAGATGGGCGACATGATCCTCAAGCCGCTCTATGGCAATGGCGGCGCCGGTGTCTTCCATTCGACCAAGGATGACCGCAACCTGTCGTCGCTGCTCGAAATGTTCGGCCAGATGTTCCGCGAGCCCTTCATCGCCCAGCAATACCTGCCCGATGTCCGCAAGGGCGACAAGCGCATCATCCTTGTCGATGGCGAACCGGTGGGTGCGATCAACCGCGTGCCGGCCGAGCATGATGCGCGCTCCAACATGCATGCCGGCGGCCGCCCGGAGCCGACGGAACTGACGGCGCGCGAAAGGGAAATCTGCGCCCGCATCGGGCCTGCGCTGCGCGAGCGCGGCTTCCTGCTCGTGGGTATCGACGTCATCGGCGACTACATGACGGAGATCAATGTCACCTCGCCGACGGGGTTGCGCGAGGTGAAGAAGTTCGGCGGCGCGGACATAGCGGCCCTGCTGTGGGACGCCATCGAAAGCAAGCGCTGACGCCGGCGGCGGGGCCCGCGGTTCGCCGCCGCACCGCCTTTGTTCCGCCGATACAACCGCCCGCAACCGGCGCGCGGATAATTCTCGCTCAAGTTCTATAATTGTTCTTGTTTCATTCCGCATTCCATGCCAGATTTGCAGTTGCAACCCTGGGGCGGGTTGATGGTCCGTTTTCGGCTGGAGCGAGCGGGGGCAGTCATGGTGGCGCGTGTCGGGACAATAGCGTTTCAGGGCATCGAGGGCGTGCCTGTCGATGTGCAGGTGATGGTCGCGCCCGGCAAGGTGGGCATGCAGATCGTCGGCCTCGCCGACAAGGCGGTCGCCGAAAGCCGCGAGCGGGTGCAGGCCGCTCTGCACGCCTCCGGCCTCTCGCTGCCGCCCAAGCGGGTCACGATCAACCTCGCCCCGGCCGACCTGCCCAAGGAGGGCAGCCACTACGACCTCGCCATTGCGCTTGGTCTGATGACGGCGCTGGGGGCGGTGCCGGGCGATGCGCTGGAGGATTATCTCGTCATCGGCGAACTCAATCTCGACGGCACGATCGCGCCGGTTGCCGGCGCGCTTCCGGCGGCCATGGCGGCCAATGCGCTGGGCAAGGGGCTGATCTGCCCGGCGGAAAACGGCGCGGAAGCCGCCTGGGCCGGCGGCGGTCTCGATATCCTGGCGCCCCGCAGCCTGATCGCGCTTGCCAATCATTTCAAGGGCAGCCAGGTCCTGTCGCGCCCGGCGCCGGCCATTCGCGCCGCGGCCGCCGGCCTGCCCGATCTTGCCGATATCCGCGGGCAGGAAAGCGCCAAGCGCGCGCTGGAAGTGGCGGCGGCAGGCAACCACAATCTGCTGATGGTCGGGCCGCCCGGCTCGGGCAAGTCCATGCTTGCCGCGCGCCTGGCCGCCATCCTGCCGCCGCTCTCGCCGGCGGAACTGCTCGACGTCTCGATGATCCATTCCATCGCCGGCCAGCTTTCCGGAGGGCGCCTTTCGGATCGGCGCCCGTTCCGCACACCGCATCATTCCGCCACCATGGCGGCCCTTGTGGGCGGCGGATCGCGGGCAAGGCCCGGCGAGGTGTCGCTCGCGCATAACGGCGTGCTGTTCCTTGACGAGCTGCCGGAATTCTCGCCGCAGGCGCTCGATGCCTTGCGCCAGCCGCTCGAGACGGGCGAATGCATCATCGCGCGGGCCAACCACCGCGTCAGCTATCCCGCAGCCTTCCAGCTCGTCGCGGCGATGAATCCCTGCCGCTGCGGCATGGCGGGCGAGCCGGGACGCAGCTGCGCGCGCGGGCCGCGCTGCATGAGCGAGTACCAAGCCCGCGTCTCCGGCCCGTTCATGGACCGCATCGATATCCGCATCGACGTGCCCGCGGTTTCGGCAAGCGATCTCATCCGCCCCGTGGCCACCGAGCCGAGCGAAGCGGTCGCCCGGCGCGTCGCGGCCGCGCGCGCCCTGCAGGTCGACCGGTTCGCCCGTCTGGGCATGCCCCGGGTGACCAGCAACGCCCGCGCCTCCACCGCCCTCGTCGAACGCATGGCCGAGCCCGATCCGGCGGGCCTCCAACTGTTGCGCGACGCGGCGGAGAAGATGCGGTTTTCCGCGCGGGGCTATCATCGTGTTCTCAAGGTCGCGCGCACGCTGGCCGATCTCGACGAAACCCCGATCGTCGGACGGATCCATCTGGCGGAAGCCATTTCCTATCGCATCGTGGGGGAGCGGATGGTTGCGGCCTAGAGCAATTCCAGCCGAAGCGAAGTCGCTTCGGCGTCGGACAATGCGGTAAAAACAGGAATCTAGAGCATTTCCGGTGAACCGGAGTTCACCGGAAATGCTCTAGCGCCGGGCCCGCGACTGGCGGCGTGAACGGGAGGATGGCGCGCGGTATCGAGCGGGTCATGCGGCGTGCCGTGTCGTCACGGCTGCCCCTTGAAGACGGCCTCGATCCGGTGCCCGTCCGGGTCGATGACGAAGGCGGCATAAGTGTCCGGGCCATATTGCGCCCGAAGCCCCGGTGCGCCGTTGTCGGTGCCGCCGGCCGCCAGTGCGGCCGCGTGGAGACGGTCCACGGCCGCGCGGTTCGACGCGGCGAAGGCGATGTGGAAGCCCGGCCCGGGAGGATGCGCAGCGACGCCAAGTTCCTTGATGGTGCGCTTGTCGCCGCCGCCCGCGAAACCGTAACCCACAGCCTGTCCGGGCTCGCCCGGCCGGATGTCGGACCAGACGCGTGCATAGCCGAGCGCCGCCATCGCGGCGTCGTAGAACACGACGGCCCGGTCCAGGCTGTGAACGCCGAGGGAAAGATGGTGGAGCATGTCGGAGCTTGCTCGTTGCGGAAGGCCCGCCGCGGTTCTGGCGCGGCGGGCCCATCCTCTGTCAGGCGAGGCCTTCGAAGAGCGCGGTCGAAAGATAACGTTCCGCGAAGGACGGGATGATGACGACGATCGTCTTGCCGGCATTTTCCGGGCGGCTGCCCACCTTGGCGGCGGCCGTAAGGGCCGCACCCGAGGAGATGCCGACCGGAACGCCTTCGAGGCGCGCCACTAGGCGCGCATTCTGGAAGGCCTCGTCATTGCTCACGGTCACGACCTCGTCGTAGACCGACTTGTCGAGGATCGCGGGGGCAAAGCCCGCGCCGATGCCCTGGATCTTGTGCGGGCCGGGATTGCCGCCTGACAGCACCGGGCTGTCGGCCGGCTCGACGGCGACGACCTTGAAGCCGGGCTTTTTGGCTTTCAGCACCTGGCCGACACCGGTGATCGTGCCGCCGGTGCCGATGCCGGACACGAGGATGTCGACGGCGCCGTCGGTGTCGTTCCAGATTTCCTCGGCCGTCGTCTTGCGGTGGATTTCCGGGTTGGCCGGGTTCTCGAACTGTTGCGGGATGACGGCGCCGGGAATGGTGCTCGCCAGTTCCTCGGCCATGGCGATCGCGCCCTTCATGCCCTTGGGCCCCTCGGTCAGCACGAGCTCGGCGCCGAGCAGGGCGAGCATCTTGCGGCGCTCGATCGACATGGTCTCGGGCATGGTGAGGATGAGCCGATAGCCCTTGGCGGCCGCCGCGAAGGCCAGCGCGATGCCGGTATTGCCCGATGTCGGCTCGACCAGCGTCGACTGGCCGGGCGTGATCTTGCCCTGCGCTTCCAGCGCTTCGATCATCGCCACGCCGATACGGTCCTTCACCGAGGCGATCGGGTTGAAGAATTCGAGCTTGCCGAGAAGATGGGCGACGACGCCATTTGCCTTGGCGAACTTGTCGAGCCGCACAAGGGGTGTGTCGCCGATCGTCTCGGTGATGGATGCATAGACGCGGCCGCGGCCGGGTTTGCGGGTGTCGCTCATCGGGTACCTCCTGGTTCTCGTTGACGGGAATGTAGGAGGGAATGGGCCTTTAGACGAGTCCGGATTTCGCGGCAAAAGCGCCGGTTGTGGAATAATCGGGTCGTTCCGCGGCGAAAGCCCGCTCCCGTCAGGCCGCCCTCGTCGCGATATAGGCGGCCGTCCCGGCAAGAACGCTCGCGGCGACGCGGTTCAGCCTTTGCAGGGCCTTGGGCTGCCTGAGAAGCAGCCGGGCGCGCGAGGCGAGCGCAATATAGGGAATGAGCACTGCGAGGAGCACGATGAAGGTCGCGGCCAGCAGCAGGCCGTAGTCCGCAAGGCCGACGGCGTTGAGGTCGACGAGCGTCGGCACGAGCGCCACGTAGAACAGCATCGTCTTGGGATTGCCGAGCGTCACGAGCAGGCCGGAAAGGAAGGCCGCGCCGATGCTCGTGGTGCGGCGGGCCTCGATATCCTGCGGCAGGAGCCCGGTGGTCCACAGCTTCCAGGCGATATAGCCGAGATAGAGCGCACCGGCGATCTTGATGACCATGAAGGCCGTGGTGAAGGTCTGCGCGATGAAGGCGAGGCCGAGGATGACGGCCGTCAGATAGACCATGTCGCCGAGGATGAGCCCGAGCCCCATGAAGAAGGTCGGCCGGAAACCGGAGCCGAGCGCGCGGGCCACGATGGCCGTGATGCCGGGGCCGGGAATGATGGCGGCGATGAAGAGCGCGCCGGAATAGGCGAGAAGGACGGCAAGCGACATGGAGGGCTCCTTGATCGGTTCCTCTTAAGCCCGACGTGGTTTTCCGGCAATGGGTCGAGTGCGCGCTGAATCCATCACCTTGGCCCGCGCTAACCTCGCTTGGGTGTAAGCCTGAAAGCCCGGTGCTTCCAGTCTCCCTGCCAAGGAGCAGATGGTGCCGTGGAGCCTGCAGTTTCGCAAACCATATGCCACGCAGGCGATGGCTCACTTGTCACCGGGACAAGGCCCTCCTTGCGATGGCCGCAGCCGCGGCGTAGGCTTTAGGGGCGCATCAGGGAGAAACGTCCGTGCCCGACCCGACAAGCCTTGCCGCCTTCGCTCTCATCGCGCTCGGCATGGTGCTGACGCCGGGGCCGAACATGATCTATCTCGTCTCCCGCTCGATCTGCCAGGGCCCGGCGGCCGGTCTCGTCTCGCTCGGCGGTGTCGCTTTGGGCTTCGTCTTCTATGTCTTGTCGGCTGCGCTCGGCATCACCGCCTTCCTGATGGCGGTGCCCTTTGCCTATGATGCGTTGCGGCTTGCCGGCGCGCTCTATCTCGCCTGGCTTGCCTGGCAGGCGCTGCGCCCGGGCGGCCGCTCGGCCTTCGAGGTGAAGGCGCTGCCGCGCGACAGCAACCGCAGGCTCTTCTTCATGGGGTTTCTGACCAATCTCCTGAACCCGAAGATCGCGATACTCTATCTTTCGCTTTTGCCGCAGTTCATCGATCCGGCAAAGGGGAACGTTCTCCTGCAATCGCTGGTGCTGGGCGGGGTGCAGGTGGTCATCAGCGTCAGCGTCAACGCGCTGATCGCCGTTTCGGCCGGCTCCGTCGCGGCCCTTCTTTCAGCGCGCCCGCGCTGGGGGCTCGTGCAGCGCTGGCTGATGGGCACGGTGCTGGCCGGGCTCGCCCTGCGCATGGCGACGGAAGCGCGCCGCTGATCAGAACGCCGCCATCGGCGGCAGGGCGAAGGGCAGGGCGGGCTGAAGATCGTCCGGGCCGCGCAGCATGAGGACCATTTCGCCGTCATCGGCAATCGCTTCGCCATCCCACGCCAGGTGATCGGGCGCGAAATGCACGGTCACGCGCTGTGGCGTGACATCGAGGCTTGCCAGGATATCCGCGAGGGCGGGCATGCGCGTGCCGACGATGTCGAGGATATCGACATTGCCTTCGCCATCCGCCTGCCAGGCGACGACCGCGCCCGCCTCTTCCAGGAGGTCGAGCTTCAGATCCGGCATCAGCGATGCGTTGAACAGGAACATTTCCTTCTGCCGGAGCGGCGCGAAGCGGTCGGAAACCGGTGCCCGGCCATCGAGCAGCCGGCTGAGCAGCGTCAGGTCCGCCTCGTTCGCGAGGTGAAGCCGGCGGGTCGCGAACGCCCGCCCGCCCGTGGGAGGCACGCCGGCGAAGCGGTGCTGCGGGAGCGGGCGGAAGCCGTGTTTCTCGTAGAGCGCCGGCGTGTCCGTCAGGAGCACGACGGCCTCGAAACCTTCGGCGTTGCAATGATCGAGCGCCGCCTCCATGACGGCGCGATAGAGCCCGCGGCCGCGATGGCTCGGCCGGACCGCGCCGGATTGCAGGCCCGCCGCCCGCACAAAGACGCCGTCGATGACGAGCGGCATGGCGAAAGCGGTGATATTGGCGATGCAGGTGCCGTCGGCGTCAAAGAAGCCGAAGGGCGCGCTGGTCGGGTCCGGTCCGCCCAACCGGTCAAGACCGGAGACATCGATCTCGAATATGTCCCGGAGCAGATCGCAGAGGCCCTGCCAGGCCGCGCGGTCGTCGAAGTAATGTGCGCGGAAGATGAGGCCCGCCTTGTCGGATGACATCACCGCACGCCGGTGGAGCCGAAGCCGCCGGCGCCGCGCGCGGTTTCGCTCGCCTCCACGGCCTCGCGCACGGCCACCTGCGTCACGGGCGCGATGACCATCTGGGCGACGCGCATGCCGCGTTCGATGGTGAAGGCTTCCTCGCCGAGATTGACGAGCAGCACCTTCACCTCGCCGCGATAATCGCTGTCGATGGTGCCGGGCGTGTTGAGGCAGGTGACGCCGTGCTTGAAGGCGAGGCCGGAGCGCGGCCGGATCTGGGCCTCGTAGCCATGCGGGATTTCAAAGATGAAGCCGGTCGGCACGAGCGCGCGTTTTCCCGGCGCAAGCGTGAGGGCCGCGTCGGCATCCACCGCCGCGCGCAGGTCCATGCCGGCGGCGCCCGTCGTTTCGTAGGCGGGGAGCTCGATATCCGCACCGTTCGGCAGGCGAACGAGGGAGAGCGTGGGCTTGGCGGGAGCGTGCGCGTTCATGACACCCATAAGCCGGCCGCAGGCGCGGGCCGTCAATTGCATCTTCGCGGCGGAGCCTGTAAAGACCGCGCCAACTCACAGGATATTGCTTGAACATGGCCGAAACCCTTGCCGAGGCGGTCTCCCGCCGCCGCACCTTCGCGATCATCGCGCACCCGGACGCCGGTAAAACCACCCTCACCGAAAAGCTGCTGCTGTTCGGCGGCGCCATCCAGCTCGCCGGCGAGGTGAAGGCGAAGAAGGACCGCATCCAGACCCGTTCGGACTGGATGAAGATCGAGCGCGAGCGCGGCATCTCGGTCGTGACCTCGGTCATGACCTTCGAATATGACGGCAACGTCTTCAACATTCTCGATACGCCCGGCCACGAAGACTTCGCCGACGACACCTACCGCACGCTGACGGCGGTGGATGCGGCCGTCATGGTCATCGACGCCGCAAAGGGTATCGAGCCGCGGACGCTGAAGCTGTTCGAGGTCTGCCGCCTGCGCGATATCCCGATCATCACCTTCGTCAACAAGATGGACCGCGAGAGCCGCGATCCCTTCGAGATCCTCGACGAGGTGGAAGAGAAGCTGGCGCTGGATACCGCGCCGGTGACATGGCCGGTCGGCCGCTCCAAGACCTTCTGCGGCTCCTATCATCTGGCCGATCGCACCTTCCGCGGCTCGGACACGCAGGTCCAGCCGACCAGGATGGACGATGCCGCCGAAGTCGCCAAACACCTGCCGGAAAACGAGCGCCAAGCCTTCATCGACGAGATGGAACTGGCGCGCGAGGCCTGCCGGCCGTTCGATCGCGAAGCCTTCCTCGAAGGCCATATGACGCCGGTCTTCTTCGGTTCGGCGCTGCGCAATTTCGGGGTGCGCGATCTCATCAACGCGCTCGGCGCCTTCGCGCCGCCGCCGCGCGACCAGGTGGCAGATGTGCGCAAGGTCCACGCCGCCGAAGACAAGATGACGGCCTTCGTCTTCAAGATCCAGGCCAACATGGACCCGAACCACCGCGACCGCATCGCCTTCGCGCGCGTGTGCTCCGGCATGCTGGAGCGCGGCATGAAGGTGCGCCTTGCCCGCACCGGCAAGCAGATCGGCCTCTCGGCACCGCAGTTCTTCTTCGCCTCGCAGCGCCAGCTGGCCGATACGGCCTATGCCGGCGACGTGGTTGGCATTCCCAACCACGGCACGCTGCGCATCGGCGATACGCTGACGGAAGGCGAGGCGCTGGTGTTCGAGGGCGTGCCGAACTTCGCGCCGGAAATCCTGCGCCGCGTGCGGCTGGAAGACGCGATGAAGGCCAAGAAGCTGAAGGAAGCGTTGCAGCAGATGGCGGAAGAGGGCGTCGTGCAGCTCTTCTCGCCGGAAGACGGCACGCCGGCCATCGTCGGTGTCGTCGGCGCGCTGCAGCTCGACGTTCTCAAGGAGCGCCTGCAGCAGGAATACGGCCTGCCGGTCTCCTTCGAAATGTCGCGCTTTTCCGTCTGCCGCTGGATTTCCTCCGACAATGCGGCCGAACTCGACAAGTTCGTCACTCAGCGCCGCGGCGATATCGCCCGCGACCTCGATGGCGATCCGGTCTTCCTTGCGCAGGACAGCTTTTCGCTGCGCTACGAGGCGGAGCGTTACCCCGCGATCAAGATGGTCGCCATCAAGGAGTACCACGTCACCAAGGCGTGACGGCGGCCTGTCACTTTCAAGGTGACAGGCGCCTCTCCATTTGCGAAAAGCATTGCCAGACAGGGGCGTCCGCGCAGGCGGGCTGAGAAGCACCCTTTGAACCTGAACCGGATCATGCCGGCGGAGGGAGTCGCTGGCACTGCATTCGCCGTTGTCCCGCGCCCGCCTCCGTCCGCAAGGAGGCGAGATGGCAGACACAATCGCAAACATCCTCTCGATCGCAGGCTCCGACCCCTCGGGCGGCGCCGGCATCCAGGCCGACCTCAAGACCTTCGCCGCCCGTGGCACCTATGGCATGGCCGTGCTGACCGCGCTGACGGCGCAGAACACGCAGGGCGTTTCGGGCGTGCATCTCGTGCCGCCGGCCTTCGTCGCCGCGCAGATCGCCGATGTCTTTGCCGATGTGCGGGTGGGCGCCGTCAAGATCGGCATGATCGCCTCGGGCGAGATCGCCGAGGCGGTGGCGAACGCCCTGTCGCCGCATCGCTCCGTCCCCGTCGTGCTCGATCCCGTCATGATCGCCAAGGGCGGGGCCTCTCTTCTGGCCGCAGACGCCGTGGAGGCCCTGACGCGCCGGCTGCTGCCGCTGTCCACGCTGCTCACGCCCAACCTGCCGGAGGCGGCCGCCCTGCTCGGCGAAGCCGAGGCGACCGACCGGGCTGCGATGGAAAACCAGGCGAAGCGCCTGCTGGCGCTCGGGCCGAAGGCGGTTCTGCTGAAGGGCGGGCATCTGCCGGGCAACGAGAGCCCGGATGTGCTCGCCATGCCGGGCGCGCTGCGCTGGTTCGAGGGCGTGCGCGTGCTCACGCGCAACACCCACGGCACCGGCTGCACGCTGTCGAGCGCGGTGGCGGCGGAACTGGGCAAGGGGCATTCGCTGCCTGAGGCCGTGGCCGCGGCCAAGAGCTTCGTCGCCGGTGCCGTGCGCGGATCCGGTGCGCTGGCAGTCGGCGCGGGGCACGGTCCGCTGCATCATTTCCACGCGCTCTGGGCGTGACGGTCAGCGATCCGAAAGCGCCAGCCGCAGGCCCATGAGCCCCAGGGCCGCGGCGAAGCTGCGCTGCATCCAGGTCATGACCGCCGGTCGGCCCAGCACCTGCCGTCGCAGGCTGGCCGCGAGCGCGGCATAGACGGCGAAGACCAGGAAGGTCAGCAGCATGAACACGCCGCCGAGCAAGAGCATCCGCGCCGTCAGGTCCGGCGCGCCATCGGGCACGAACTGCGGCAGGAAGGCGAGGAAGAACAGCGAGAGCTTGGGGTTGAAGACATTGGTGAAGGCGCCCTTGCGCACGATGCGCGCGGCCGCCTCGACCGGCTGGTCCGGTGCCGTATCGAGCGCAACGCTTTCGCGCAGCATGCTCCAGGCGATGAAGAGCAGGTAGATGACGCCGATGATGCGCAGGAGTTCGAAGGCAAGCGCGCTGGCATGCAGGATGGCGGCGAGCCCGGCGATGCTGGCCAGCATATGCGGGATGATGCCCAGCGTGCAGCCGAAGGCCGCAAGCAGGCCGGCGCGAAAGCCGCCGCTGACCCCGCGCGCCACGGTGTAGATGACGCCGGTGCCCGGAAGCAGGATGACGATGAGCGAGGTGATGAGGAATTCGGTGGTCATGTCGGGTTTCCATGCGCTTGAAGAGGCGGCAGGAAACACCGGACGGTCATCGCGGTCTTGAACGAAATTGCAGGTCAGGTGAGGGCGGCCAGATAGGCGCCCGGCGTGTAGCCGTAACGCCGCGTGAAGTTGCGGGTCATGTGGCTCTGGTCGGCGAAGCCGGCGCCGGCCGCGGCATCGGCAAGCGGATTGCCGGCGGCGATGAGGCGGCGGGCGAGATCCGTTCGGCGCTGGATGAGATAGGCGTGGGGTGTCAGCCCCGTCGCGCGGGCGAAATCCCGCACCAGCCGGAAACGGCCAAGGCCGCAATCGGCGGCCAGCGCATCGAGCGTGACGGGCGAGACCGGGTCGGCGTCGATCCGCTCGCGTGCGCGGGCGATGCCGGCAGCCGCAATGCCCTCGCGGCGCGGCGCCCGTTCGCGCAGCACCGCCGCCAGCAGCAGGAGAAGCCGCTCATCGCGGCAGATTGCTGCGGCCTTGGTATCGACCAGCGCCGTCAGAGCGGCCGCGACAAGCCGGCCGACGCGGCTGTCGTCCAGCACGGGCGCATAAAATTCCTCGCGGGTGTCCCCTTCGAAAATGTCCTGTGCCGCGGCCGCGACGATATCCAGCCGCATATAGAGCATGCGCCAGGCGCGGGACGCGCCGCCAAGCGGCGCGCCGTCATGCACCTCGCCGGGGTTGACGGTGATCGTGTTGCCGGCCTGCGCCTCCACGCGGCCGCGCCCGCTCGCCGATGTCTGCGCGCCGCGTTCGACCAGGCCGATGCCGTAGGTGTCGTGGCTGTGGCGGGCGAAGGCGTGGCTGCTGTCGGCGATGACGGCCTCGACGCCGTCGATGGCCGTGCGCAGGACCTGGAAACGGCCGCTTGCCACGCCCTACTCCCGCGGCGTGCCGGGAAGGGCTTTGGTCTCGCCGAACCAGTCGGTGGCCGAAGAGCACCAGATCTGGCGCTTGGGCTTGAGGGCGGCGCGCTGGTTGATGCTGCCCCAACGGATGCCCCAAAAGGCGGCCGCCTCGCCCGTGCCGGAGGAAAACAGCGGCGTTCCGCATTCCGGGCAGAAGTGCAGAAATCGCTCGCGGCCGCTTTCGGCGATCTTGGTATAGACCTTCGGCGTCTCGCCGGTGAGGGTGAGATCGGCCCGCGGCACGCGCACGGTGACGCGATAGGGCGAGCCGGTCAGCCGCTGGCAATCCGTGCAGTGGCAGATGAGCAGACCATCGGGATCGATCTCGGCCTCGTAGGTCACGAAGCCGCAATGGCATTGTCCGTCGATCCGCATCTCTCGTCCTTCCGCCTCGGGTAAAGGCGGAAGGATAGGCGCCTGTCGCGCGACGTCAATGCGCCGGCTTGATGAAGGTGCCGTTGCGCAGCTCGCGCATGGCCTGCTGCAACTCGGCCTGGGTGTTCATCACGATGGGGCCGTGCCAGGCGACGGGCTCCTCGATGGGTTTGCCCGAAACCAGCAGGAAGCGGATGCCCTGCTCGCCGGCCTGCACTGTCACCTCGTCGCCGGTATCGAAGACCACGAGCGTGCGGTTGCCGGAGAGGTCGCGGATGTTCAGCTCCTCGCCCTGGAACTCCTTTTCCACCTTCACGCCGAAGGGCTTCGAGGCGTCGCGGAACGTGCCGGAGCCGGCGAAGATATAGGCGAAGGCAGAGCGGTAGGTATCGACCGGCAGGCGCTTCGTCTTGCCCGGCGGCACCGAGATGTCGAGATAGACGGGCTCGGCGGCGATGCCGTCGACCGGGCCGGTCTTGCCCCAGAAGCTGCCGGCGATGACGCGCGCCACGGTGCCGTCGTCGTCGACGGCGACGGGAATATCAGCGGACTTGATGTCCTGGTAGCGCGGCGCCGTCATCTTGAGCGACGAGGGCAGGTTGGCCCACAGCTGGAAGCCATGCATCTTGCCGGCGAAGTCGCCGCGCGGCATTTCCTGGTGCAGGATGCCGCTGCCGGCCGTCATCCACTGCACGTCGCCGGCGCCCATGACGCCGTGGTTGCCGAGGCTGTCGCCGTGCTCGACGCTGCCGGCCAGCACATAGGTGATGGTCTCGATGCCGCGGTGGGGATGCCACGGGAAGCCGCGGATATAGTCGTCGGGATCGTTGTTGCGGAAGTCGTCCATCATCAGGAACGGGTCGGTCAGCGACGGATCGCCGAAGCCGAAGACGCGGTGCAGTTTCACGCCGGCGCCTTCCATGGCGGGGCGGGCGATGCTTTCGTGTTTGACGGGGCGTATGGACATGGGAGAAGTCCTTTCGACTGGGTTGCTTGCCCCTTCTATACGCCGGCGCGATTGTTCACGAAATCTGCCCGACATGAAACGCAGTGTTCACACAAGCGACTTTCGCGGCGTGCAGCCGTGCGGCTCGCCCGTGCGGGAATGACACGCATGGTTTCCGTCCGTTTACTTTCGTTAACGCATTTTTACCCATTTGCGTTGAAAATCCGGGCAGTGCCATGGTTAATGCGTCGGATCCGTCACCGGTTCGCACCGGTCCAATCAAGCAGGAAATGTCATGTGCCGTTGGGCAGCCTATCGCGGAGAGCCGCTCTTTCTCGAGGAACTCGTGTCCTCGCCCGCCCATTCGCTGATCGAACAGTCCCACTGCGCCACGCGCGCCAAGACGGCCACCAACGGTGACGGCTTCGGCATCGCCTGGTACGGCGACCGCCCGGAGCCCGGCCGCTACCGCGATATCCTGCCGGCCTGGTCCGACTGCAACCTGCGCAGCATCGCGCGGCAGGTCCGCTCGCCGCTCTTCCTCGCCCATGTCCGCGCCGCGACGGGTGGCGGCACGCGGCGCGACAATTGCCATCCCTTCGTGCACGGCATCTGGTCCTTCATGCACAACGGACAGATCGCCGATTTCGAGCATCTGCGCCGGCCGCTCGAGACCATGCTGGACAATGATCTCTACAGCGCGCGCACGGGCTCCACGGATTCGGAACTGCTCTTCCTGCTGGCGCTGCAATTCGGCCTTGCCCGGGATCCGCTCGGCGCCATGGCCGAAACCATCGCCTTCGTCGAGCGCCTTGCCGCCCATCTGGAGCACAAGGTGCTTGTGCGGTTCACGGCCGCGTTTTCCGATGGCAACCAGCTTTATGCCGTGCGCTACGCGACGGACTATGCGGCACCGACGCTCTACGCCGCGCCGATGGGCGATGCCGGTGGCTATTGCCTCGTGTCCGAGCCCCTGAACGACGACACAGAGGCCTGGGTGGAAATCCCCGATGGCAGCGCCGTGGTGCTCGGCGAAAACGGCGTCGACATGCGCATCTTCTCGCCTGCCGGCCGCCCGGCAGGATCGATGGAAGCCAAGCTCGCCCTCGTCAAATAAGCCGTTCGGCAATCCAGCCGGCGAGACGATCGGCGACATCGTCCTTGGAAAGCTCCGGCCATGCCGTGATGCCGTCGGCGGTAATGAGCTTCACGCTGTTCGTCGTGCCGCCCATGATGCCGGTTTCCGGCGAGACATCGTTGGCGACGATGAGATCGGCGCCCTTTTTTTCGAGCTTCACCCGGCCGTTGTTTTCGACATCCTGCGTCTCGGCCGCAAAGCCGACGACGACAGTCGGGCGCTTCGCATGATGGCCGATGGTCTTCAGGATATCCGGGTTTTCCGACAGCATCAGCGGCGGCGGTCCTTCGCCGGGCTGCTTCTTGATCTTTTCCGCATTGGCCGTCGCCACGCGCCAGTCGGCGACGGCGGCCACCATGACGGCGATATCCGCCGGCAGCGCGCCGAGCACCGCCGCCAGCATCTCCGACGCCTGCTCGACGCGGATCACGGTCACGCCCGGCGGGTCGGGGATCGTGACAGGCCCGGAGACGAGCGTCACCTCGGCGCCAAGCCGCGCCAGGGCGGCGGCGATGGCATGGCCCTGCCGGCCCGAGGAGCGGTTGGCGATATAGCGCACGGGATCGATCGGCTCATGCGTCGGACCCGATGTGACCACGGCCTTGCGGCCGGCAAGCGGCTTTCTCCCGCCATCCAGCAGGCGCTCCACCGCCGCGACGATCTCCAGCGGCTCGGCCATGCGGCCGGCGCCCGCCTCGCCGCTTTCGGCCATTTCGCCGGCATTGGGGCCGATGAAGGCGAGGCCGTCGCGGCGCAGCGTCTCGACATTGCGGCGCGTCGCGGCATGGGACCACATTTTCGGGTTCATGGCCGGCGCAAGCAGCACGGGGCGGTCGGTGGCGAGAAGCACGGTGGAGGCGAGGTCGTCGGCCAGGCCGTTCGCCATCTTGGCCATCAGGTCGGCCGTGGCGGGCGCGACGACGATGAGGTCGCAGTCGCGCGCCAGGCGGATATGGCCGACATCCTGCTCGTCCTCGCGGGAGAACAGGTCCGTATAGACATGGCCGGACGACAGGGCGCCGACGGCAAGCGGCGTGACGAAATGCTGGGCGCCCGACGTCATGACGGGCCGCACCTCTGCGCCGCGTTCGCGCAGGCGGCGGATGAGATCGAGGCTCTTGTAGGCGGCGATCCCGCCGGAAATGACGAGGAGGATGCGTTTTCCTGCAAGCGGCATGGCATGTCCCGGGCTCGTGAGGCGCAAGCGGCCCCGAAGGGCGGTCGTGATGTCCTATCGCGTCGAAACCGCATTTCCAAGCGCGCTCTTCGCCCGAACGCCTCAACTGCCCTCGTCGGGAATGTTGAGGACATGGCCGCAGGCCTTGCAATGCACGGCATCGGCATCGTGGCGCGACAGGCCGCATTGCGGGCAGGGGAAGGTCACCTTGTAGGGTCGTACGATGGCCTGGGCGAGGCGCACGAAAAGCGAGATGCCGACGATCATCGTCACGATGGCGGTGAGCTTGCCGAGCGTGCCGGGCAGCACGATATCGCCGAACCCGGTGGTGGTGACGGTCGCGACCGAGAAATAGAGCGCATCGACGAAGCCGGCAAACCCCTCCGCGCCGTAGAAGAAGTTGGAATAGACGAAGCCGGTCACGAGGAAGAGGAAGACGAGGAAGTTCACGCAGGCCTGGATGAGGTCTTCCTTGTCGCCATGCCCGGTGCGCCGCAGCGTCAGCGTGACGAGCTTGCTCTGGCTGATCGTCCAGATGCGCAGCACGCGCAGGAAGGCGAAGTTGTGCAGCTGGTTGGGAAAGAGCAGCGTGCCGAGAATGACGATATCCACCCAGGTCATCGGCCGCATGAGCCAGTAGCGCAGGTTCGGCGCGATCAGGGCGCGGGCACACAGTTCGAAGGCGATGACGGCGGCGATGAGATAGTCGACGATCACATAGGCCGAGCCCTTTCGCAGATAGGGCCCGGCAATGAAGAAGGCGAGGATCGCGACATCGAGCAGAAGCATGCCGATCTGGAAGTGGATCGCCTCCCGGTCCCGGCCGAAATAGAGCCCGCGCAGCTGCCGTCGCGTGCGCTCGATAAAGGATAGAGGTTCGTTGACGCCGGGTGGCTCTGCGGTCATGGCAGGGAGACTAGCGCCGGGCCGGCGCCGGTCAAGCGGCTCAGGTGAGCTTCCAGGCGATGTAGACGAGCGTCGCGGCGATCAGCCAGAGCGCGACGCGGCCCGAACGGCTGTGGCGCGCTTCCGAGCGACCGATGGCTTCCGCCGTGTCCGCGTCGAAGCGCAGGCCACGCTCTGCCATGACCGTCAGGTCGTGCGAGAACTTCTCGGCCTTGGCGGCAATCTCCGGGGCGGCTTCCGCCAGCCGCAGGGCGGCGTGCGCGCCGTCGCGCAGGTCGACGAGCAGGCGCTTGGGGCCGAGATTGTCGCGGATCCAGTCGCCCACGACGCCTTCCGAGGCCTTCCACATGTTGAAGCGCGGGTTGAGCGTGCGCGACACGCCTTCCACCACCACCATCGTCTTCTGCAGCATGACGAGCTCGGTCCGGGTCTCCATGTCGAAGAGTTCCGTGACCTCGAAAAGCAGGGTGAGTAGCTTGGCCATGGAGATGGTCTCGGCCGGCTGGCCGTGGATCGGTTCGCCGATGGCGCGGATCGCCTGGGCGAAGCTCGCGGTATCGTGGTGCGAAGGCACGTAGCCGGCCTCGAAATGGACGTCGGCGACGCGCTGGTAGTCGCGCGTGATGAAGCCGTAGAGGATTTCCGCGAGGAAGCGGCGTTCCTTCTTGCCGAGCCGGCCGACGATGCCCATGTCGACCGCGACGATGACGCCCTGCGGATCGACGAACAGGTTGCCCTGGTGCATGTCGGCATGGAAGAAGCCGTCGCGCAGCGTGTGGCGCAGGAAGGACTGGATGAGCGTGTCGGCGAGCTGGTCCAGATCGTGGCCGGCCGCGCGCAGGCCTTCGACATCCGACATCTTGATGCCGTCGATCCATTCCATGGTGACGACATCGCGCCCCGTGCGCTCCCAGTCGACCTTGGGCACGCGGAAGCCGGGATCGTCGCCCGTGTTCTCGCCGAGCTCGGAAAGGGCTGCGGCTTCCAGGCGAAGGTCCATCTCGACCTTCGTCGTCTGTTCCAGCGTTTGCGTCACCTCGACGGGTTTCAGGCGGCGCGTGTTGGGCAGGATCGTTTCCTGCAGCCGGGCGGCGGCATACATGGCTTCGAGGTCGTGGGTGAAACGCTGGCGCACGCCGGGTCGGATGACCTTCACGGCGACCTTGCGCTCGCCGCTGGCGTCGCGCACCGTCGCCGGATGGACCTGCGCGATGGAGGCCGCGGCGACAGGATCGCCAAACGTGACATAGAGGTCGTCGAGCCGTCGGCCGAGCGACCCTTCCACCGTCGCGACCGCCGCCTCGCGCGGGAACGTCGCCATGCGGTCCTGAAGGGTGGACAGCTCCACGGCGATCTCGGCGCCGACCACGTCGGGCCGTGTCGCGAGAAACTGGCCCATCTTCACATAGGAGGGGCCCAGGCGCTCGATGGCCCGCGACAGCCGGTCGCCGCGGTCTTCGTGCGCGGCCCTGCGGCGCGCCAGAAGGCCGGCGAAGGCGTGCGCGGTGCGCGCCAGCGGCGGCATGCCCTCGGTCGGCAGGGCCGAGACGACACCCTCGCGCACGAGAACCCAGCCCACGCGGGCGAGGCGAAGATAGGCACTGACGACGCTCATGCGGCCAGGCTGCGTGAAGACGAAAAACGGATCATGATCAGAGCTTCCAGCCCGAATGCAGCGCGGCGATGCCGCCGGTATAATTGGTATAGGTGACGCGGGAGAACCCGGCGGCGCGGATCATCGCGGCGAAGTCTTCCTGGTTGGGGAACTTGCGGATGGATTCCACGAGATACTGGTAGGGCTCGGCATCGCCGGTGATCATCTTGCCGAACTGCGGGATCGCATTGAACGACCAGGCATCGTAGAACCTGTCGAGCAGCGGCATCTCCACCTCGGAGAATTCCAGGACGAGCAGGCGGCCGCCGCGCTTCAGCACCCGGTAGGCTTCCGAAAGCGCCACGTCGATGCGCGGCACGTTGCGGATGCCGAAGGCGATCGTATAGGCGTCGAAGCTCCCGGCTTCGAACGGCAGTTCCTCGGCATTGGCCTCGACGAAATCGAGATTCGCCGAAAGCCCCTTCTTCGCGGCCCGGTCCGCGCCCACCGCCAGCATTGAGCCGTTGATGTCGAGCACGGTGGAATGCGCCAGCCGGTCGGAAGCCTCGATGATGCGGAAGGCGATGTCGCCCGTACCGCCCGCCACGTCGAGCGTCCTGTAGGACGGGTCCCTGCGCGGGTTGAGGCTTGCGATCATTGCATCCTTCCAGGCCCGGTGGAGGCCGGCGGACATGACGTCGTTCATGATGTCGTAGCGCTTGGCGACCTTGTGGAACACGTCGTTGACGAGCGCCTGCTTCTCGCCCTCGCGAACCTCGCGAAAGCCGTAGGAGGTTTCCATGCCGCCGTCCGCGGATGTGCGCTGTTCCGTCATCGTCGTCTCCATGGGCCGGTCTGTCGCAGCCGAATTGCCGCAAGGACCATAGCGAATTGGCTGTTGCCGCGCTATCTGAACGCTTCGCGGGGTATATAGGACATAGATTGCCGAGAGGGAAATGCCGGAGCGCGGCAAATGCGCCCAAGGTTAAATCCCGTTCAAGGAGATGGACATGCCGGAACTGCCGGAAGTGGAAACCGTCAAGCGCGGCCTCGCGCCCGTGATGGAAGGTGCGCGGATAAAAAGAGCCGAACTGCGCCGTCCGGATTTGCGCTTTCCCTTTCCACCCGCCTTCTCCGAGGCGCTCGAAGGCCAAAAGATCCTGTCGCTCGGCCGGCGCGCCAAATACCTGCTGGTCGATCTCGAGGGCGGCGATGTGGTGATCGCGCATCTGGGCATGTCCGGCTCGTTTCGCGTGGAAGGCCCCGCATTGGAAGAGACGCCGGGCGATTTTCACATGCCGCGCAGCAAGGACCCGCGCCACGACCATGTCGTGCTTCACCTGGAGACGGGGGACGGCGAGCGCCGGGTCATCTACAACGATCCCCGCCGCTTCGGCTTCATGGATCTTGCCCGGCGCGAGGATATCGCCGCCCATGCCTTCTTCCGCGATCTCGGTGCCGAGCCGACGGGCAACAGCCTGGACGCCGATTATATCGCGGCGAAGTTCCGCGGCCGGCAGACGCCGCTGAAGGCGGCGCTGCTCGACCAGAAGAACATTGCCGGCCTCGGCAATATCTATGTGTGCGAGGCGCTCTGGCGCGCGCATCTTTCGCCCGAACGGCTGGCGGGAACGCTGGTGACGGCGGCGGGCAAGCCGAAGAAGGAACTGGTCGCGCTGACCGAGGCGATCCGCCAGGTCATAGCAGACGCCATCGAGGCCGGCGGCTCCACCCTGCGCGATCACATCCGCACCGACGGTTCGCTCGGCTACTTCCAGCACACCTTCTCCGCCTATGACCGCGAGGGCGAGCCTTGCCGGACACCGGGCTGCACGGGCACTATCGGGCGAATCGTCCAGAGCGGCCGCTCGACCTTCCATTGCGCGGTCTGCCAGAAATAAAGCCGATGCCGGACCGGTGTCGCGCGCCGCAAACGAGGAGACAGGAAATGGCCTATGAAACCCTGCTGGTGGAGACGCGCGGACGCGTCGGTCTCGTCACGCTTAACCGGCCGCAGGCGCTGAACGCGCTGAACCGCCAACTGCTGGAGGAGCTGCAGGGCGTGCTCGCCGGGTTCGAGGCGGATGCCGGTATCGGCGCCATCGTCATCACCGGCTCGGAAAAGGCCTTCGCGGCCGGCGCCGACATCAAGGAGATGCAGCCCTACGGCTTTGCCGCGGCCGTGACGGAAGACCTCGCCGCCGGCTGGGACGCGGTCGCGGCCTGCCGCAAGCCGATGATCGCGGCCGTCAGCGGCTTTGCGCTTGGCGGCGGCTGCGAGCTCGCCATGATGTGCGATTTCATCATCGCCTCGGAAACCGCGAAATTCGGCCAGCCGGAAATCACCCTCGGCATCATTCCCGGCATGGGCGGCACGCAGAGACTGACGCGCGCCGTCGGCAAGGCGAAGGCCATGGACCTCGTTCTCACGGGCCGCATGATGGATGCGGCGGAGGCCGAGCGGTGCGGTCTCGTCGCCCGCGTGGTTGCGCCGGAAAGGCTTCTGGAGGAGGCGCTGGCGGCAGCCGAGAAGATCGCAGGCTTCTCGCTGCCGGCGGTCATGATGGCGAAGGAGGCGGTCAGCCGCGCGCAGGAAACGGTGCTGTCGGAGGGCATGCGCGCCGAGCGGCGGCTGTTCCATGCGCTGTTTGCCACCGAGGACCAGAAGGAGGGCATGGCGGCCTTCATCGAGAAGCGCAAGCCGACCTTCGCGAACCGCTGAGCATCCGTGCGGCCTTTCTTGCAGAATCCGCGTTGACGGCACCGCGGTTTCCAGCTATACGCCGCCCACAGTTTGGAAAGCCGAATTCTGAGGTTTTCCGATATTGCTCCCGAATTGCTTGGATGACAGGTCGCAGTGACCCGGCACAGCGAGGGTGGAGTTTGTGTCAGATTTCTGAAGAGAGGCATACATGGCCAATACAACCTCGGCTAAGAAGGCGACCCGCAAGATCGCCGCGCGCACCGCAGTCAACAAGTCGCGCCGCTCGCGCGTCCGTAACTTCATCCGCAAGGTCGAGGAAGCCATCGCTTCCGGCGACCAGACGGTTGCCGCTGCTGCCCTCAAGGCAGCCCAGCCGGAACTGATGCGCGCCGCCACCAAGGGCGTGCTTCACGCCAACACGGCTTCGCGCAAGGTCTCGCGGCTCGCAAACCGCGTGAAGACGATGTCGGCCTGATCACTCAGCCCGAAGAGCTATGCATTTTTAGTCAAAGCCCGGCCATCGGCCGGGCTTTTTCTTTGCTTTTTCGGCGCCGCTATGGTTAACGCGCAGGGCTCGATCGTGTCAAAAGAGTGACGACGAAAATTGTTTAAATTCAATTACTTGTAGGAGGTTGTCCGGCTCGGGCCGGCCTTTCGTAGCGGAAGTTTGACAGCAATTTGAGTCAAGCGAATTTTTATTTTTTTCGTTTTTCGAGCCCTGCGAAAGCCAGGCGAAAACAAAGCCATTGATTCCTAACGGATTCTCTTGAGAGGCCCCGATTCCGAGTCAAAAACCCCCATCCGAGTCAACGGCCGGCCCTTAATTTTGCGTAAAATTCGCCATTGATCTTGCCCCCTTATCCTGCCTAAATGCTTTCCACAGGGGGCGCGGGACAAGCCTGAAAACAAGCATCGGCAAGGCCGTCTTCATCGGTGGCGATGGTTGTTTTTGTCCTCTGTGACGGAGCGGTCGACGCTTCGTAAAATCACCCAACCGGCAAAGCTTGCCCCAGGTGCCATCGGCACGCTGGCAATGGCTTTTGTGACCTCAGGTTGTGCCGGTTGTCGGCGCGCGAAAGCGCGTCGATGGTGGTATGGTGTCTGT
Source organism: Shinella oryzae (assembly GCF_023038235.1). Taxonomy (NCBI): domain Bacteria; kingdom Pseudomonadati; phylum Pseudomonadota; class Alphaproteobacteria; order Hyphomicrobiales; family Rhizobiaceae; genus Shinella; species Shinella oryzae. The sequence goes on from NZ_CP081987.1 coordinate 3,326,323, forward strand.
TGCGGTTCTACGAGGGAACGGCGGCGGGGCACCGATCGGGACGGTCGGATCAGACATGAATGTCCGGTCGGTCCGAAGCGACTTGTGTTTGGGAGAAGGGGCTGTGCCGGAGTTTGGGGACCGGGATGGTTCGGGGCACCATGT